>DASXKH010000017.1:0-88166 GCA_036496915.1 Solirubrobacteraceae bacterium | reverse complement strand
GTCGAGCAGGTGCGAAAGCAGGTCTTAGTGATCCGGCGGTAGCAAGTGGAAGTGCCGTCGCTCAACGGATAAAAGGTACTCCGGGGATAACAGGCTTATCGGGCCCAAGAGTCCACATCGACGGCCCGGTTTGGCACCTCGATGTCGGCTCGTCGCATCCTGGGGGTGGAGTTGCTCCCAAGGGTTGGGCTGTTCGCCCATTAAAGCGGTACGCGAGCTGGGTTCAGAACGTCGTGAGACAGTTCGGTCCCTATCTGCCGTGGGCGTTGGAGAGTTGAGAGGATTTGTCCCTAGTACGAGAGGACCGGGATGAACGCACCTCTGGTGTATCTGTTGTCCTGCCAAGGGCATTGCAGGCTAGCTACGTGTGGATCGGATAACCGCTGAAGGCATCTAAGCGGGAAGCCGGCCTCGAGATGAGCTCTCCCATCCCCTAGAGGGAGTAAGACCCCTGGTAGACCACCAGGTTGATAGGCCGGATCTGGAAGGACGGCAACGTCCGAAGGAGACCGGTACTAATTGGTCGAGGGCTTGACGGATTTTTTTGATTCGCTCCCAATGCAGGGGGCGAAGTGATACTCGCTGTGGCGCTGTGCAGTTTTGAAGGACCGAGGAGGACTCCTCGGTCTCTCGCCTTTTTCCGGTGGCTATTGCGAGGGGGAAACACCTCTTCCCATTCCGAACAGAGTAGTTAAGCCCCTCAGCGCCGATGGTACTTGGCTCGCAAGGGCCTGGGAGAGTAGGACGCCGCCGGTTTTTACTTACGGGCCGCCCGCGGGCGGCCCGTTCTTATTGACGCCGTGTGTCTGACCGCCGCGGTCGAGGAGTGCTCGACGGGGCACAGACACGCCTGTGGCGCCTGCGCCGGCTGTCCAGCGCGTGCTCGCGTCGATCGACGGCGCAGCGCCGTGCGATGAGGATGGTGCACGGGCGCCCGCTCACGCGCTGGCCGATCGTAGATACCGTCGATCCTCGATCGGTCCCGGCCGGGCTCGTTCTGGTCGACCTCCCAGTCGATGTCGTAGTCGTCCTCGAGCAACAGGAACGAGCGGGCCAGGGAGAGCGCATTGTGCGCTCGGCGCGTGAGCGGGGATGGAGTGCTACGGGGGAACATGTGTTCGTAAAGATAGGCACGTGAGCGGACGAACCTGCACGAACATACGTACGTATCTGTGCACGATCTCCTAAACCCGCATTCTAGAGCCGAACACGAGAAGATATGCTGCAAGGAAAGTTGCGTTTTAGGGTCGATCGGGGGGTCATGGTGGGTCATGGCAGGGCGATTCACGTGAAGAGCGAACACCGCTGGAGATGGCTGTTACGCTAGGCATACGCTCCTCGGGCGGTCCGATCCTGGGCCGGCGAGCGCGCGTTCAGCCCATGGAGAAGTTCGTAATCGAAGGCGGCCTACCGCTCTCCGGCACGATGGTCCCGGCCGGGAACAAGAACAGCGCGCTGCCGATCCTCGCGTCGGCGATCCTGACCGAGGAGGAGGTTGTCGTTCGTAACGTCCCGCGCATCAGGGACGTCGACGCGATGCTGCGCATCCTCGAGGCGATCGGGGTCGCGGTGGCCTGGCGCGGGCCCAACGAAGTCACGCTGTGCGCCAGCTCGGTTCACGAGGTGGAGATCGACCCAGAGCTGGCGGAGCTGATCAGGGCGTCGTTTCTGCTGGCCGGACCGCTGCTCGCGCGCTTTCGCCGCGCGGTCATGCCGCCCCCCGGCGGCGATGTGATCGGACGCCGCCGGCTGGACCCGCATCTGGACGCGTTTCGTGCGATGGGCGCCACGGCCGTGTGCGCCCGCGAGATCGTGCTGAGCGCGCCCCGCGGCTTGCGCCCGACGGACGTGTTCATGGACGAGCCCTCGGTGATGGCTACCGAGAACGCGCTGATGGCAGCCGCGCTCACGCCCGGGGCGACCGTGATCGGCAATGCCGCATGCGAGCCGCACGTGCAGGATCTCGCGCGCATGCTCGTGAAGATGGGCGCGGACATCCAGGGCATCGGCTCGAACCTGCTGACGGTCAACGGCGCCGAGCGGTTGCACGGCTGCGAGCACGACGTCGCCCCCGATCACATCGAGATCGGCAGCTTCATCGCCCTGGCGGGCGTCACCGGCGGGGAACTGCGCATCAAGGACACGGTTCCCGGCGACCTGCGCATGATCCGCCTCGTGTTCGAGCGCCTGGGCCTGCGCACCGAGCTCGATGGCGCCGACGTGCTGGTGCCGGGTGGGCAGAAGCTCGTCGTGCAGGCTGACGTGGGGGAGTACAAGAGCAAGATCCAGGACGGACCGTGGCCGGCCTTTCCGGCCGACCTCACCTCGATCGCGGTTGCCCTGGCCACGCAGGCGGAGGGGTCGATCCTCGTGCACGAGTGGATGTTCGAGAACCGGCTGATCTTCACCGACAAGTTGATCCTGATGGGCGCGGACATCGTCATGTGCGATCCCCACCGCGCGATCGTCACCGGCCCGCGCAGGCTGCGCGGGGAGCGCGTCGAGTCACCGGACATTCGCGCCGGAATGGCGATGCTGCTGGCGGCGCTGTGCGCGCGGGGACGCAGCGAGATCGGCAACATCCGCCAGATCGATCGCGGGTACGAGCGCATCGACGAGCGCCTGCGCGAGCTAGGCGCGCGGATCGAGCGCGTCGCCACGGAGCCCGTCGTTCACGCCTGAGTCCCGCGCCGACGCGCGCGAGCGACGCCTGGTCTCCTCTGGCGAGAACGAACGTTCTGTCGCCCCCCGCGCCGGCCGCCAGACCCCCGGATATCCTCCTGCGAACCCGCCATGGCGAGACCGATCTCATGATGCATCCGATCCCCAGCGGCACGCGCGACGTGCTGCCAGACGAGACGCGCGAGCTGCGCGCGATCACCGACGCGTTGCGTGGCGTGTTCGAGCGACACGGCTATGGCGAGGTGCACACGCCGGCGCTCGAGTACGAGTCGGTGCTCGCCCACGCCGGCATCGACGAAACGGGACCCGTGCACCGGGTGTTCGACGAGAGCGGCGCCACGCTCGTGCTGCGCTCGGATATGACCGTGCCGATCGCACGACTCGTCGCCACGCGCTATCCGGGAGTCAGCGAACCGTTGCGGTTCTGTTACTTCGCACATTGCTATCGCGGCGCCCGCCCCCAATGGAGCCAGCCGCGCGAGCTGCTGCAGGCCGGAATCGAGCTGATCGGCTCCTCCGCCCCCGACGGCACCGCCGAGGCGTTGACGGTTCTGTGTGACGCGCTGGACGCGACCGGTCTTAAGGATTACCGCGTGGGGCTCGGTGACGCCTCGCTGTTCGCGACGTTGATGGACCGTCTGCAGATCGCTCCAGATGTCCGAGCGGGCCTGTTGGAGGCGCTGGCGAGCCGCGATTTCGTCGAGCTCGAGCAGCGCCTGGAGGGGATCGGCACCTCCGCGGAGGCGTCCGCGCTGTTGCTCAGCCTCTCCCAGCGCCGGGGCGGACCCGAGGTGCTGGTCGAGCCGCCCGGTCCGGCCGCGGACGCGGTCGCGGGAATGCGCCAGGTGAGCGAGCTGCTGGACGAGCGGGTCGCCGCGCGGGTGATCTTCGATCTCGGCCTCGTGCGCAGCATCGGCTACTACACCGGTGCGGTGTTCGAGGTCTATGACCCGACGCTCGGTGTTCCGCTCGGTGGTGGCGGGCGCTATGACGATCTGCTGGGCAGCTTCGGCGCGGGACGCCCCGCGGTCGGCTTCGCGCTGGACGTCGAACGGCTGCATATCGCGCTCACCGGCGAGGAGCGCGGAACTGGCGTGGTGGTGGCGCCGCGATGATGGCGATGAACGGGGAATCTCGATGACGGACCTGCTCGATGACCTGACGATCGCAGTGCCGCGCGGCGCCCTGTTCGGGGGCACCGTCGAGCTGCTCGCCTCGCTCGGGCTGGACACGAGCGAGCTGCGCGGCAACGACCGCAAGCTGCTGTTCGAGGACATCGGCGTGATCACGATGCGACCCTCGGACGTCCCGACCTACGTCGAGGATGGCGCGGCCGACCTTGGGATCACCGGCAAGGACGTGCTGCTGGAGCGGGGTGGGCGGGCCTCCGATCACGGTGCGCGTGAGCGTGGGCGCCGGCAGATCTATGAGCTGCTCGACCTCGGCTACGGGCGCTGCACGATGGTGTTCGCCACCGTCGACCGCGTCAACGATCGCGGCGAGGACCCCGCCGCCGAGGCGCTGCGCCGGTTGGGCGCGATGAGCGTGGCGACCAAGTACCCGCGCATCGCCGCCCGCCACCTCCAGGAGACCGGCCGCCAGGGAGAGATCGTCGAGGTCAAAGGCTCCGTCGAGCTGGCCCCGCTGACGGGGCTGGCGGAGGCGATCGTCGACCTCACCGCAACCGGAACGACGCTGCGCGAGAACGGACTGGTGGTGCGCGAAGAGATCGTGGAATGCACCGCTCGCCTGATCGCCAACCCGGTCGCCTACAAGCTCAAGGCGGCCCAGATAGATCAGCTGCTGGCGCGGCTGCGCGAGCGTGTCCCAGCGCGCCGGGTCTCGTGAGCCGATGCGCTTGCAGCGGCTGAGCATCGCTGAGCTCGACGACCTCGGCGGCTTGCCGCAGGTCGCCGCCCACCTGCGGTCGCTGGTGCCCGCGGGGGAGAGCGTCGAAGGCGCCGTCCGCGAGATCATCGCGGCCGTGCGCGCGCGTGGCGACGCGGCCGTGCTCGACTACACCGCGCGCTTTGACACCGACGGGGTCCCGCCCGTCGAGCTGCTCGTGTCCCAGGAGGAGCTGGACGAGGCGCTCAAGCTGCTGGACCTCGAGCTCGTGGCGGGACTGCAGGTCGCGATCGCCAACGTCGCCCTCGTGGCCCAGGCCGGCGTGGGCGAGGACGCCGTGGTCGAGCTCCCACAGGGACAGACGGTCCTGCTGCGCGAGGTGCCCGTGCAGGCCGCCGCGGTGTACGTGCCGGGGGGTCGCGCGCCATATCCGAGCACGGTCGTCATGGGAATCGTTACCGCTCGCGCCGCGGGCGTGGTCGACGTCGCGGTGTGCGCTCCACCGGGGCGTGACGGGCGCGTCGACCCGGTGATCCTCGGCGCGTGCCGTCTGTGTGGGGTCGAGCGCGTATACCGGATGGGCGGCGCCCAGGCGATCGCCGCGCTCGCCCACGGAACCGAGACGGTAGGACGCGTCGATGTGATCGTGGGACCGGGGAACCTGTACGTGCAGGAGGCCAAGCGGCTGCTGTCGGGGACTGTCGGGATCGACGGGTTCGCCGGTCCGAGCGATCTGCTGGTCGTGCTCGGCGAAGATGTGGGCGCCCGCGAGGTGGAGTTGACGGCGCTGGACATGCTCGCGCAGGGAGAGCACGGCGAGGGCAGCCTCGTCATCGCGATCTCGTCGTCCGCCTCGGTCCTCGACGCGCTCGCAGAGACATTGGAGCGGCTCGTGGTCGAGCATCCCACCGTCGCCGACGCGGCCTGCGCCCTGGTGCACGTCCCCGATGCGCGTGCGGCGATCGAGCTCGCCAACGCGATCGCGCCCGAGCACCTGCAGCTGATCGGCTCAGAGCCCGAGGCGCTCGCACGGATGGTGCGCTGTGCCGGCTGCCTGTTCGTCGGCGCCAGCGCCGGGACGGCCTTCGGCGACTATGTCGCCGGGACCAACCACGTGCTGCCGACGGACGGCTCGGCTCGCTTTCACTCGACGCTCTCCCCACGGCAATTTCGTCGGCGCATGAGCGAGGTTCGGCTCGGTCCGCTGGGTGGCGAGACGGTGCGCAAGCTCGCCGCTGCCGGGACGCCGATCGCCCGTGCGGAGGGCTTTCAGGTGCACGCCGAGTCGATGCAGGCCCGCGCGCAGAACCCTGTGTCCGAGAGTACCGTCGCGGACGATGCGTAATCTGATGGAACGCTGGAGTACGCGAGCAACGCGCTCATCCGACGGTTACCGAGATCAATGACCGACAGCCAACCAACACGCACAGCCACGATCGAGCGCCAGACCGGCGAGACGGACATATCCCTGTCCCTGACGCTGGAAGGGTCGGGCGCAGGTACGCGCGCGACCGGAGTGGGCTTTCTCGACCACATGCTCGACCTGCTCGCCAGGCACGGGCGACTGGGCCTGGACGTGAAGGTCAGCGGCGATCTGCAGACTGGCTCGCATCACACCGTCGAGGACACCGCGATCGTGCTCGGCCAGGCGCTCGACCGCGCCCTGGGCGATCGCGCCGGGATCGTCCGCTACGGGCAGGCGACAATCCCGATGGATGAGGCTCGCGCCGGCTGCGCGATCGACATCTCGGGGCGTCCGCTCGTGGTCTTCGAAGCGCACCTGCCCCCCGGTGCGACCGGTGGATTCGAGCACGAGCTGACCGAGGAGTTCTTCCGCGCGCTCGCCAACGCGGCGAAGCTGACGTTGCACCTGCGCGTCGAAGTCGGCACGAACGCCCACCACATGATCGAGGCGGCCTTCAAGGCGTTCGCGCGGGCGCTGCGCCAGGCGGTCACGATCGATCCCACGGAGACGGGAGTCCCCAGCACGAAGGGCACCTTGACCACGTGAGCGATCGGAGTCGGGAGCCTGCGCGCATAGGATTGGTCGACTACGGCATGGGCAACCGCCGCTCGGCCGAAAAGGCGCTCGAGCACGTCGGCGCGCGCGTACACGCCAGCAGCGACCCCGAGGTGCTGTGCGCCATGGACGGTCTGGTGCTGCCCGGCGTCGGCGCCTTTCCCGCCGGGATGAGCGCGATCCGTGAGCTCAGACTCGACGAGCTCCTGACCGACAGGGCGCGCTCCGGCGTCCCGTTGCTGGGGCTGTGTCTGGGAATGCAGCTGCTGTTCGAGCACTCCGACGAGCACGACGGCGCGGAGGGGCTGGGGCTGCTCGCGGGTACCGTGCGCCGGCTGAGCGCGCCCGGTTTGAAGCTGCCGCACATCGGCTGGAGCGAGGTTCACTGGCGCCGCGACACGCCACTGGCCGACGGCCTGCCCGATCCGAGCTACCTGTACCACGTCCACAGCTTCGCGCCCCATCCCGCCGATGAGGACGCGGTGCTGGCCAGCGCCGACTACGGCGAGCCCTTCGCGGCGGTCGTCGGACAGGGCAACGTCTACGGAACCCAGTCGCACCCCGAGAAGTCCTCCACGCACGGGCTGGCGCTGCTCGCGAACTTCACGCGCCTGTGCGGCCGCGCGGCCGTCCCCGCATGAACCTCTATCCCGCGATCGACATCCTCGACGGCAACGCGGTGCGGTTGACAAGGGGGAAATTCGACGCGAGCAAGGTCTACGCCGAGGATCCGCTCGCGGCGGCGCGCGGCTGGGCCGAGGGGGGCGCGCGATATCTGCACGTGGTCGATCTCGACGGCGCGAAGTCCGGCGCGCCGGTCAACCTGCATCACCTGCGGCGCATCGCCGAGGAGCTGGAGACGCCTGTCCAGTACGGCGGCGGACTGCGATCGGCGGGGGCCGTCAGCGATGCGCTCGCGGCGGGCGCCGCGCGTGTGATCCTGGGCACGGCCGCGTTCAAGCAGCCGGGTCTGCTCGAGCGGGCGCTTGGAGAGCACGGCCCGGAGCGCGTGCTGGTGTCGGTGGACGTGCGCGGCGGCCACGTGACCACGGCCGGCTGGACGGAGACGAGCGAGATCACGACCGAGGCCGTGATCGACAGCCTCGCACGGCGCGGGGCCAGGCGGCTCGTGTTCACGAACGTCGACCGCGACGGCATGCTGCAAGGCCCCGACCTTGAGGAAGTGCGCAGCGTGGCTCAGGCCGCGCAGGGGGGGAGCGTGATCTACTCCGGCGGCATCGGAGAACTGGCGGACCTTCAGGGGCTGGCCGGACTGGAGCAGAGCAGTCTCGAGGGCGTGATCGTTGGCAAGGCGCTGTACGAGCGGCGCTTCACGGTCGCGCAGGCCATGGAGGTCCTGGGGCTGTAGAGCTGTTCCCGGTGGCGAGTTCCACCGACCATCTAGGCTGGGCGGGTGCACCTCAAGCGCGTGATCACCTGCCTCGACGTCGATGCCGGTCGCGTGGTCAAGGGCGTCGAATTCGTGGACATCCGCGACGCCGGCGACCCGGTGGAGCTGGCTGCGCACTATGACCGTGAGGGCGCCGACGAGCTCGTGTTCCTGGACATCACGGCCACGCACGAGCGCCGCGAGACGATCGCCCAGCTCGCGCGGCGGACCGCGGACGAGGTGTTCGTGCCATTCACCATCGGTGGCGGCATCCGCTCGATTCAAGACGCCCAGGTGGTGCTGGACGCCGGTGCCGACAAGGTCTCGATCAACAGCGCCGCCCTCAAGCAGCCGGAGCTGATCGACGAGATGGCGCGCGTGTTCGGCTCGCAGTGCGTCGTGCTCGCCGTCGACGCCAAGTACGTCCCCAACGGCGGTCCACGCTGGGAGGCGTACCTTGCCGGCGGGCGCACACCGACCGGACGCGACGTGCTCGACTGGACCCGTGAGGCGGTGCAGCGCGGAGCGGGGGAGATCCTGCTGACGAGCATCGACCGCGACGGCACCTCCGACGGCTATGACCTGGCGCTTACCTCCGCTGTCAGCGCCGCCGTCGGCGTGCCCGTGATCGCCTCGGGTGGCGCCGGTGAGCTCGAGCACCTGACCGAGGCCCTGCACGCGGGCGCGGACGCGGCGCTGTGCGCGTCCATCTTCCACTATGGCCGGTTCACGATCGCCGAGGCCAAGGCCCACCTCATTGCCGCCGGTGTACCCGTGCGACAAGGTTGACGACGGTTGGGACAGTCGGGTTGGAGTAGACAAGGGTGAGGGAGCCAACATTTGACGGACATCAGGTGCTGATGCGCCTGCGCGAGCTGCCGGGCGGACGTGAGCTGATCGACCTCGCCCGCGGACGCACCGACATCGCCCTCGTCGGAGGCGCCGTGCGCGACCTGATGCTCGGTCGCACTCCGCGCGAGCTCGACGTCGTCGTGGAGAGGGCCTCTTCCCCCGGTCCAGCCGCCCTCCTCCTCGCCCGCGAGCTCGCCGCGCGTCTGCCCTGCCCCACCAAGATCGACGAGCACGAGCGCTTCGGCACCGCGCTCCTCGCCTGGGACGGCGCCCGGGTGGACGTGGCCGGCGCCAGACAGGAGCGCTACCCCGCGCCCGGAGCGCTGCCCGAGGTGCAGCCGGCGGGGCTCGACGAAGACCTGCTGCGGCGAGATTTCACCGTCAACGCGATAGCCGTTACGCTTGGCAGTACGCGCCCCGGAGAGGTGCGCGCACCGCTCGGCGCGCTCGAGGATTTGCGAGCCGGGCGACTGCGCGTCCTGCACGACGCGAGCTTCATTGACGATCCAACGCGCCTGCTGCGCCTCGCGCGCTACGCCGCGCGACTGGGGTTTCAGATCGAGCCCCACACCTCCGAGCTGGCCTCCCGCGCGCTGATTGCGGGCGCGCTGGAGACGATCTCCGGCGCGCGTATCGGCGCCGAGCTGCGGCTGGCGCTGAGCGAACCCGACGCGATCGCCGCTCTCGCCGAGATCGACAAGCTGGGCCTGCTGAGCGCGCTGCACTCGCGCCTGCGCTTCGATCGCGGCTGTATCGAACGCTCGCTCGCGCTGCTCCCCGACGACGGTCGCCCCGGCCTGTTGACGATGGCCGCACTGACGTTGCCGCTGACGCTCCGCGCGGACGACGCCCGCACGGAGACCGTCGCGCTGCTGGATCGCCTGGAGTTCATCGCACCCGATCGAGACCGCATCGTCGCGGCCGCCACGGCCGTGGCTCGTCTTACCGAGGCGCTGCCCGCCGCCGTACGACCGTCCCGGCTACGCGCGGCAGTCGAAGGTATTCCGCCCGAGGGCATCGCGCTCGCCGGCGGCGTGAGCAGGTCATCCGCCGGACCGGCCCGGCGCTGGCTCACCGAGCTGCGAAACATCGACCTGTCGATCACCGGCGAGGACCTGCTCGCCGCCGGTGTCGCGCAGGGCCCCGAGGTCGGGCACAGGCTCGACGCGGCGCTCGATCGCAAGCTCGACGGAGACCTGGCCGACGGTCGCGACGCCGAGCTTGCGGCCGCGCTGGAGGCGCGCGTATGAGCTTCGCCGGCGCCCCCCACGCACCCAGCTGGCTGCCGTTCGATCTCCCCGGCGGCGGTCACGCGCTGTTCACTGCCCGCGCCCACGGCAACATGTCCTCAGTCAGCGGTCTCGATCATGAGCACGGCCAACACGCACGCGAGCGCCTGCGCACTCAGCTCGGGCTGCGCCGCCTGGCGCGGGGCTACCAGGTGCACGGCACGACCGTCCGGCAGATCCATAGCCACGCGGACGTGCCGGCGCCCGACCTCGACGCCGCTCGGTCACCGATCGAGGCCGACGGCCACGCCACCAGCGTCTGGGGCATCGGCGTGATGGCGCTCGCCGCCGACTGCCTGCCGGTCGCGCTCGGCGGCCACGGCGCCGTGGCGATGGTCCACGCCGGATGGCGCGGGCTCGCGGCGGGCGTCCTCGAGGAGGGCGTCCAGGCGCTGCGCGCACTCGGCGCCGACGGCCACATCGCCGCGATCGTCGGCCCCGGCGCCGGGCCGTGCTGTTACGAGGTCGGTCCCGAGGTCCACGCCGCCTTCGCCACCGTCCCCGCCGCGGAGATCGTTCCCGGCAGCCTCCACCAGAGCGCGGCGCCGATCGACCTGCGCGCCCTCGCCCACAGTCGCCTGCGGGCCGCCGGGGTCCTCGATGTGCGCGATGTCGCGGCGTGCACGATCTGCGACGCCAGGTTCTTCTCCCACCGGCGCGAATCCACAGACGCCGGACGTCAGGCGGGCATCGCATGGCTCGCATGAGCGCGCTCGACCCACCGCGCGAGCGCCCGTCGGAATCATGGCGCACCGTGCAGGCGCGCCATGGTTGAGCCGATCCGCGTCACCGATCCCGCGCTCGTCCGCGCCCGCCTCGCGGCGATGCGCGAGCGGATGTCCGAGGCCGCGCGTCAGGCCGGCACGGACCCGAGCGGGGTCGAGGTCCTTGCCGCCACCAAGTACGTGCTCAGCGAGGATCTCCCCATGCTCGCCACCGCCGGGGTCGAGCTCGTGGGAGAGAACCGCGCGCAGGATCTCGCCACTCGTGCCACCGTCTACGGCGAGCTGTTTCGATGGGACTTCATCGGCGCCCTGCAATCGCGGCGAGTCCGCACGATCCTGCCGCACGTGCGCCTGATCCACTCCGTCGCATCCACCTCCGCGCTGCGCGAGCTCGACCGCCACCGCGCGCTCGCCCGTCCCGAGCTCGAGATCCTGATCGAGGTCAACGTCGCCCGTGAGCCCGGCAAGTCCGGCATCGCACCCGCTGAGCTCGACTCCTATCTGGAGCACGCGCCCGTGCCCGTCGCCGGCCTGATGTGCATGCCCCCGCTCGCCTCAGACCCGGAGGACAGCCGTCGCTGGTTCGCCGCCACGCGCGAGCTGGCGGCCGCGCGCGATCTGCCCCGGCTGTCGATGGGGACCTCCCAGGATTACCTCGTCGCGGTGCAAGAGGGAGCCACAATTGTGCGCATAGGCACGAGCTTGTACTCTTAGCGTCTCCGCCGGGAGCGCCCGATGGCTAGCATTAGCAGGGATTCTCGCCCCCCGCGCGAACTCCGCACCTGTACCTATGGCTTTTCGAGACTCCTGGCATCGTGCCCTCGTCTACTTCGGCCTCGCCGAGGAGTATCACGACGACTACGACGACGAGCCCAGGGGAGCGGGCCCCGCATCTGAGGTCGAGGACAGCTACCGCGAGCGCCCCAACGTCCGCCGCCTGCGCCGCCGCCGCGACGAGTTCGACGACATCTTCGCCGACGACGACGAGCCCCGTGCGCGCTCGGCCACCGCGCTGCGCTCCGTGCGCACCGGCGCCGGCAACGGCGACGTGCGCGTCCACCTGGTCGTGCCCAAGTCCTTCAACGACGCTCAGCAGATCGCCGACCGCTTCAAGGACTCGGTCCCTGTGATCCTCAACCTGCAGTCCTCGGACACCGAGCTCTCCAAGCGCCTGATCGACTTCGCCTCCGGTCTCACCTACGCCCTCGATGGCGGCATGCAGCGGATCGCCGACAAGGTCTTCATGCTCACTCCCCGCAACGTCGAGATCTCCGCCGAGGAGCGCGCGCGGTTGATCGAGAAGGGCTTCTTTAATCAGAGCTGACAGGCCTGTAGCCTGCCCTCTCATGAACGTTGGACTGATCGGCTCAGGGAACATGGCAGCCGCGCTCGCGCGCGGCTGGAACCGCCCCGTGCTCTGTGCGGACCCGTTGCCCGAGCGCGCTCAGGCGCTGGCCGCGGAGGTGGGAGGCGAGGCGCTCGCCAGCAACGCCGAGGTCGCTCAGCGCGCCGATCTCGTCGTCCTTTGTCATAAGCCCGCCCAGCTCGACGATGTCGCTGCTGACGTCGCGCCGCACGCGAAGGCCGTAGCCTCGATCCTCGCCGCGACGCCCTTGCAGGCGTTGAAGGACGCATACCCCGGCAAGCCCGTCTACCGCTTCATCCCGTCTCTCCCCGTCGAGGTGCGCCAGGGCGCCGTCGTACAAGCGGACGGCCCGTCCCAGGACGCCACCCTCGACGCGCAGGTCCACGACCTGTTCGCAGAGCTCGGCACGCTCGTGGTGCTTCCCGACGCGCTCGTCGATGTCGCCATGGGCCTCATGTCCTGTGCGCCCGCCTACATCGCCCTCGTCGCCGAGGCGCAGATCGACGCGGGCGTGCGCCACGGAATCCCCGCCGCCCAGGGCGCCGAGCTCGTCGTGCAGACGCTCGCCGGCACAGCCGAGCTGCTGCGCCGGCGCGAGAACGACACCCACGCGATCCGCCGCGAGGTCGCCTCGCCCGGTGGTGTCACCGCCCGTGGCCTCGACGCCCTGGAGCGCGCGGGTCTGCGCGCCGCCTTCAGCGACGCTCTCGACGCGGTCCTGGGGCAGCGATGATCCTGCTCACGGCGCGCACCCAGATCGCCGACTACCTGTCGACGCTCATCTACGTCTACACCCTCCTGATCATCCTCCACATCGTCGTCCAGCTCCTGTTCGCCGCCGGCCTGCGCCCGCCCTACTCGCGCACGACCGACGCGATCCTCGGCTTCCTGCGCGACATCTGCGAACCCTTCCTGCGCATCTTCCGCCGCCTGCTCCCCAGCTTCGGAGGCTTCGACCTCAGCCCGATCGTCGCGATCCTCGCTCTCGGGATCTTCAACTCGATCGTGGTTCAGGGCATCATCCACGGCTGAGCCCAGTGCACGCAGCCACGACGTCCGCGACGAGGAGAGCCCTCGCGAGTCCATGCGCCCGCGCCGCGCTCGTGCTCGTGGCGGTGTTGGTCCTCGACCAGATCGCCAAGCGCCTGGTCTCGCGCTCGATCGTCCCCGGCGAACGCATCGCCGTCGTCCCGGGCGTCCACCTCGTGCACACACGCAATCATGGCGTCGCCTTCGGTCTGGAGGCAGGACACGGCACCCTCGTGGCTATTCTCGTAGGCCTCGCCCTGCTGGGCCTGCTCGTCTACTTCGCCACCCACTCCTCACGCCCGCTCATCTGGCTGGCGACCGGCCTGCTCCTGGGCGGCGCTCTCGGCAACCTCCTCGATCGCATCCGCACGGGCTCGGTCCTCGATTTCATCCAACTGCCGCTGGGCTGGCCCCCGTTCAATCTCGCCGACGCCTCGATCGTCCTCGGCGTCGCCCTGCTGCTGTTCGCGATCGAGTCTCCCCGCAGCGCATCGCACGAGCGCGTCCACCCGGGTGGATAATCGGGCCGGTGCGGTCGACCTTCCTAACGCCCACCACTGCGGTAAGCGGCTTGGACCGCAATCGATGCAAAGACCGGCTCACGTCTTGCCCACCCATCTCATGACCGAGGCATTCGCGATCGCCTACGAAGACGAGCACCTGCTCGTGATCGACAAGCCGGCAGGTCTGGTGGTGCACCCCGCGCGCGGCCATCGCACCGGCACGCTCGCCCAGCTGCTGGGGCCCACCGCCGCCGGCGGTCCCGACCCGGAGCGCGCCGGCATCGTCCACCGTCTCGATCGTGACACCTCCGGCCTGCTCGTCGTCGCGCGTTCCGATGAGGCTCACCGTCGCCTGCAGCGCGCGCTCGCCGAGCGTCGCATCGTGCGCGAGTACCTCGCGCTTGTCCACGGTCGCCCGCCCGCCCGCACTGGCACGATCGAGGCCCCGATCGGTCGCGATCCGCGAATGCGCACCCGCATGGCCGTCGACGGCGCCCACCCGCGGGAGGCCCGCACTCACTTCGAGATCGAGCGCACGCTCGGCCCATTCACGCTCCTGCGCCTGCACCTGGACACGGGCCGCACCCATCAGATTCGCGTCCATCTGCAGGCGATCGGCCATCCCGTCGCGGGCGATCCCGAGTACGGCCCGCCGGCCGGCGCCCACGCTGTGGGCACGCTCGGGCTCGGGCGCCAGTTCCTGCACGCCACGCGCCTGTCTTTCGCGCATCCGTTTACCGACGCGCCGATCGATGTGCTCTCGCCGTTGCCAAGAGACCTGCAGGGCGCATTGGAGCAGGCGGGCACCGCCGGCGGAGCCGGTGGTCGGCTATCCTGACGGGTTCATTTCAACCTTCCACCCGCGCGGAGCACTCGATCGCGGCCCTGCCCGGACGGCGACCACCAAGCCTCACTCAGCCATCTCCGGGTCCGCAACGACCGCGCGGCAACACATTCACAACCACATACAAGGGAGCACCACTCGTGGCTCAGGCTCAGGTAGGCATAGCGGAGCTGTTGGAGGCCGGCGTTCACTTCGGCCACCAGACGCGTCGCTGGAACCCCAAGATGCGCCGCTTCATCCATGGCGAGCGCGGCGGCATCTACATCATCGATCTGCTCAAGACCTCCTCGCTGCTCAGCGCGGCCCAGGAGTTCGCCGGCACGCTCGCCCATCGCGGCGGCACCGTCCTGTTCGTCGGCACCAAGAAGCAGGCCCGCGACACGATCCGCGACGTCGCCGAGTCCGCCGGCATGCCCTACGTCAACCATCGCTGGCTCGGCGGGCTGCTCACCAACTTCCAGACGATCAACCAGCGCATCCGCCGACTGCACGACCTCGAACGCTTCGAGGCCGAGGGCCAGCTCGCGCTGCTTCCGACCCGCGAGCGCATGGCCGCGCAGGCCGATCTCGCCAAGCTGCGCGCGAACCTCGGCGGCGTCAAGAACATGCAGCGCGTGCCCAACGCCATGTTCGTGATCGACCTCAAAACCGAGGTCATCGCCGTCAAAGAGGCCCAGCGGCTGCGCATCCCGATCATCGGCCTCGTCGACACCAACTGCGATCCCGACGGCATCGACTTCGTGATCCCCGGCAACGACGACGCGATCCGCTCCTGCGCGCTCATCACCCAGGCGATCGGCCAGGTCGTCGCCGAGGGCCACTCCGTCTTCCGCGCCGAGGAGGAGCGCGCCCGCCAGGAAGCCGAGGAGCGGGCTCGCATCGAGGCCGAGGCCCGCGCGCGTCGCGAAGCCGAGGAACAGGCCAAGCGGGAGGCCGAGGAACAGGTCAAGCGCGAGGCCGCCGAGCGTCAGACGGCGGCCGCCGCCGCACAGGCTCAGGCCACCGAGGCTGCCCCTTCCTCTCCCGCGGCGCCCGCTCCGGCTCAGCCCGCCGTGCCGGTCGCCCCGAGACCTGCTGTGCCTGTCGACCCAAGACCTGCTGTGCCGGTCGATCCCGAGCTGGCCGTGCCCGTCGACCCGAAGCCCGCGGTGCCGGACGATCCAAAGCCCGCTGTGCCTGTCGATCCCGAGCCCGAGTCTCAGGAGGCGCTCACACCCGCGGCGCAGGCGGCGAGCACCGAGACCACCGAGGTCGCAGCCACCGAGGAGGCCGGTGCGTCATGAGCACGGTCGAGATCTCGGCGACTGACGTCAAGGCTCTGCGCGATCGCACCGGCGCGGGGATGATGGACTGCAAGAAGGCCCTCGCCGAGGCCGAGGGCGACCTCGAGCGGGCGATCGAGATCCTGCGCCTGAAGCAGGGCAAGAAGATCCAGGACCTCGGCGAGCGCGTCGCCACCGAGGGCACCGTCCAGGCATACATCCCCGCCGGCGCGACGGTCGGCGTGCTGATCGAGGTCGACTGCAACACCGACTTCGTCGCCACCAACGACGACTTCGTCACCTTCGCGCGCGACGTCGCCATGCAGATCGCCGCCACATCCACCGTCCGCTACGTCAGCCGCGAGGACGTCCCCGAGGCCGAGCGCGACGCCGAGGCGCGCATCTACGAGCAGGAGGCCGCCGACAAGCCCGAGAACGTGCGCGAGCGGATCGTCACCGGCAAGCTCGACTCCTGGTATCAGACGATCGTCCTGCTCGAGCAGGAGATGCACAACCCCAAGTTCGACAACAAGACCGTCCAGCAGCTGCGCGACGAGCTCACCGCCACCACCGGCGAGAACGTCGTCATACGGCGATTCACCCGCTTTGCGGTAGGTCAGTGAGGCGGTTCGGCGGGTAGGCTCTGCCGCTATGGCCGACCCAGCGTTCCGACGCATCCTGCTGAAGCTCTCCGGCGAGGCTCTCATGGGCCGCTTGGAGTTCGGCACCGATCCCGCGCGCGTCGCCGCCGTCGCTCAGCAGGTCAGCGCCGTGCGCGATCGCGATGTGGAGGTGGCGATCGTCGTCGGCGCCGGCAACATCTATCGCGGCATGCAGGGCGCCGCCGCCGGGATGGACAGGGCCACCGCCGACTACATGGGCATGCTCGCGACCGTGCTCAACGCGCTGCCCCTGCAGGACGCCCTGGAGAAGATCGGCACCGACACCCGTGTCGTGTCGGCTCTGGGCGTGGCCGAGGTCGCCGAGCCCTACATCCGCCGCCGCGCGATGCGCCATCTGGAGAAGAGGCGTGTGGTCATCTTCGCAGGCGGGACCGGCAACCCGTTCTTCACGACCGACACCGCCGCCGCCCTGCGCGCGGCCGAGATCCACGCGGAGATGATCCTGATGGCCAAGAACGGGGTGGAGGGCGTCTTCACGGCCGATCCCGCGACCGATCCACAGGCGAGGTTCATCCCCGAGATCACCCACATGGAGGCGATCGAGCGGCGGCTGCGGGTGATGGACTCGACAGCGCTCGCGCTGTGCATGGAGAACGGCATGCCGCTGAACGTGTTCAACATGGACGATGACACGAGCATCGCGCGCATAATCTCGGGAGAGCGCGTGGGCACGCTCGTGTCCACACCGACCGCGAACGAGGGAGGCGACGATGGCGGCTGAGATGATCGATGTGCTGCTCGAAGACGCGCGCGAGCGGATGGCCAAGTCCGTCGAGTCGGCCCAGCACGAGTTCTCCACCGTGCGCACCGGCCGAGCGAGCCCGTCGCTGCTCGACCGGGTCGTCGTCGATTACTACGGCGCCATGACCCCCCTGAACCAGCTGGCGACGATCTCCGCGCCCGAAGCGCGTCTGATCACCGTCCAGCCCTACGACAAGTCCTCGATCAAGATGATCGAGAAGGCGATCAACGAGTCCGACGTCGGTCTGAATCCCTCCAATGACGGCAACCTCGTCCGCCTGGCGGTGCCCGAGCTCACCGAGGAGCGCCGTCATGAGCTGGTCAAGGTGGTGCGCAACCTCGCCGAGGAGGGGCGCGTGGCGATCCGCAACGTTCGTCGCGACACCATGCAGCACCTGCGCGAGCTCAAGTCTGAAGGCGAAGCCTCCTCCGATGACGAGCACCGCGCGGAGGTGGAGTTGCAGAAGCTCACCGACGCGCGCATCGGCGAGCTGGACGGGGTCTTGAGCACCAAGGAGCAGGAGATCCTCGAAGTCTGATGGCCGACGCCCCGGCGAGCGAGACGACGGGCGGGGTGGGCGCCAGATATGTCGCGATCATCACCGACGGCAACGGCCGCTGGGCGCGCGCGCGGGGACTGCCGGTCAACGACGGCCACGACGCCGGCGCGGACACCGTCAAGGCACGCCTGCGCGACGCGGTCGACCTGGGTGTGCGCGAGCTGACCGTCTATTCCTTCTCCACCGAGAACTGGTCGCGCCCCGCCGAGGAGGTGCAGGGCCTGATGGCCATGTTCGCCCGGCGCATCGCCGGTGAGACGCCCGAGCTGCACGCCGAGGGCGTACGCATGCGCTTCATCGGCCGGCGCGAGGGCGTCTCCGAGGATCTCGTGCAGCGCATGGACTGGGCCGAGTCCCTGACCGATGCCAACGAGCGGATCACGCTGTTCGTCGCCTTCAACTACGGCGGGCGCGCCGAGATCCTCGACGCCGCGCGCGCCTTTCAGGGCGGTGGGGAGGAGGACTTTCGCCGCCTGCTCTATGCGCCCGAGATGCACGATCCCGACCTGATCATCCGCACCAGCGGTGAGCGGCGCCTGTCCAATTACCTGCTGTGGCAGTCCGCCTACTCCGAGCTCATCTTCCGCGACGAGCTCTGGCCGGACTTCACGCGCCAGGCGCTCGAGGAGTCTCTCGCCGAGTTCTCCGCGCGCCGGCGCAGGTTCGGTGGGCGGTGATGGCGCGAGCGTCTCGCGGCGCGCGCGAGCGGGGCTCCACGAAGGTCTCTGCGCTGCGCATGCGCGTCCCCTTCGGCAAAGCTCCCCGCTCGGATCTCGGCGCCCGTGCGCTCGTCGCGCTGCCGGCGATCGCGCTGGCGCTGTTCCTCGTGATCGAGGGCGGCTCGATCTTCACGCTTGGCCTGTTCGTGCTCGGGTGCCTGTGCATGCACGAGCTCTACTCGATGTACGCGCGCACGCACCCCGCCCGCCTCGCCGGCTTCCTCGCGCTCGCCGGACTGCTCCTGGCGGCCGAGTACGGGGGCCAGTTCCAGATCCTGCTCGTCGCCGTGGCGGCGCTGCCCGTGCTCTTCGCCTTCACGCTCCTGCAGCCCAGGCCGAGCGTCGCCGGATTGGCGATCACCCTGTTGGGGATCTACTGGATCGGCTTCGCGCTCGCTCACGCGGTCCTGTTGCGCGGCCTGCCCCACGGCGAGGGGATCGTGATCGACGTGCTCGTCGGCACCTTCCTCGGCGACACCGGCGCCTATCTCGGCGGGCGCATGTTCGGACACCGACCGCTCGCACCCCACATCTCCCCGAACAAGACCGTGGAGGGGCTGCTCGCCGGCATGGCCTTCACGATCGCCGGGGTCTGGCTCGCCGGGCGCTACCAGGACTGGCTGCCCGGCACGCACGCGCTGGTCCTCGGTCTCGCCGTCGCGCTCGTCGCCCCCCTCGGCGACCTGTTCGAGTCCTTCGTCAAGCGCGAGGCCGGCGTCAAGGACTCCGGCGGCGTCTTCGGTGCGCACGGGGGTGCGCTAGACCGCCTGGACGCAGTCCTGTTTGCGGCCGTTGTCGGGTATTACGTTTGGTTTGCGTATGCCCACTGAGCCCGTACCGCGCTCCGTCGATTCGGACTCCGGCTCGCGAGCCAAGCGCCTGCTCATCCTCGGCTCCACCGGCTCGATCGGGACACAGGCGCTCGACGTCTGCGCCCGCGAGAGCGAGCAGTTCGAGCTCGTCGGCCTCTCCGCCGAGCATTCCTGGGAGGCGCTGGTCGAGCAGGCCCGAGCCCACGGCGTGCAGCGGATCGCCCTGGCCGATGCGCACGCCGCCGCAAGGGCCTCAGAGGCGTGGACCGACGGGGAAGTGCTGGGAGGAGCGGAGGGCCTGGTCAGGCTGGTCGTCGACTCCGGCGCCGATCTCGTCCTGAACGCGCTCGTGGGCTCGGCCGGGCTCGGGCCGACCGTTGCCACGCTCGGCGAGGGAATCGACCTGGCCCTCGCCAACAAGGAGTCACTCGTGGTCGGAGGAGAGCTCGTGAGCGCGCTCTCCGAAGCGACCGGCGCGCGGATCGTGCCGGTCGACTCCGAGCACACCGCCCTGCACCAGCTGCTCGCCGGACAGCCCCCCGGCGCCGTGGAGCGCCTTACGATCACCGCCAGCGGCGGGCCCTTCCGGGGACGCGAGCGCGCGCAACTGGAGGGAGTCACCGTCGAGCAGGCGCTCGCCCACCCGACCTGGGCGATGGGCGGCAAGATCACGATCGACTCCGCCACCATGATGAACAAGGGACTCGAGCTGATGGAGGCCCACCACCTCTTTGGCGTCCCCTACGAGCGGATCGACGTGCTCGTACATCCCCAGTCGCTCATCCACGGCCTGATCCAGCTCGCGGACGGGGCAATGCTCGCCCATCTCGGCCCCCGTGACATGCGCGTTGCGATCTCCTATGCGCTGCACTCCGGCGAGTCCGTCGGACTGCCGATCGAGCCGCTCGACCTCGCGGCGGTCGGCTCGCTCACCTTCGAGCCCGTCGATCTCGCCGCCTTCCCCTGCCTGCGTCTCGCGCGCGAGGCCGCCCTCGCCGGCGGCACCGCCCCGTGCATTCTCAACGCCGCCAACGAGATCGCAGTCCACGCCTTCCTCGACGGGCGCCTGCCCTTCACCGCCATCGCCGAGACGATCGAGCGCACCCTCTCCGAGCTGCCCGTTGAACCGGTCCGCGCGTTCGAGTCTCTGTACGAGGCCGATCGAGCGGCCCGGGGGGTCGCCGGCGAGGCGGTCACGGCTCTGGGGTAGGGCGAGCTCGACGCAACCGGCGGGCAACCGCCAACGCGCCTGCCAAACTGATCGCATGAGCTGGGTCCTGACGATCCTCGGCATCGTGGCGCTGATCGTGCTGCACGAGCTGGGGCACTTCACGGTGGCGAAGCTGGTCGGTATGCGCGTGGAGCGCTTCTCGCTGTTCTTCCCGCCGACGATCGCGCGGATCAAACGCGGCGAGACGGAGTACGCGATCGGTGCGATCCCCGCGGGTGGCTACGTGAAGATCACGGGGATGAACCCGGAAGAGCTGGAGGATCTGGATCCGGAGGCGACGCGTCGTGCCTACTACAACCAGGCGCCGTGGAAGCGGATCGCGGTGATCCTGGCGGGGCCGGGCGTGAACATCGCGATCGCGTTCGTGCTGTTCTGGGCGATCCTCTTGTCGGGCAGCCTCACGGGTGCGACAGCGCTCTACAACCTGGACCCCTCGACGGGAGCGGTGCAGACGACGTCTGAGGTGCGGGCGGTCCAGAGCAGGGCGCCGGCGGCGAACGTGCTGCGCCCGGGCGACCGGATCGTCGCGGTCGACGGCGCGCACGTCGACGACGAAGGCGCGCGCAGCCGGATCGACGCGCACCGCTGTGCGGGCGTGGCCGTGAACGGCTGTCGTGCCGGCACAGCCGCCGTTCTGACGGTGCGTCGCGGCATGAAGACACTGCACATCTCGATTTACCCGCGCTACAGCAGGGCGGACAAGCGCATGTTGATCGGCGTGCAGTTCGGGGTGGCGGCCAAGTCCTATGGGGCGCTCGGCGCTGCGGGTGGCGCGGCGGCGGTGATGTGGCACGCGACGACGGGCACGCTGACGGGGTTCTTCAAAGCGCTGACGAGCTCGAAGACGCGCCACGAAGTCAGCAGCATCGTCGGCATCACGCAGACGGCGCACGCAACGGTCGTCGCAGGACCGGCCCTCGCGCTCGTCTTCCTCGGTTACATATCGCTGGTTCTGGCGGTAATCAACCTGTTCCCGTTCCTGCCGCTCGATGGCGGCCACGTGCTGTGGTCGGTGGCGGAGAAGGTGCGCGGCAGGCGCATCTCGTTGATGGCGATGTACCGGTACAGCTCGGTCGGGATCGTCCTGCTGCTGTTCCTGGTGATCAACGGCGTGAGCAACGACATCGGTCGCCTCGGCGGCTAGCATCAAGGCGGCCGTCCGCCCGTGCGCGGCGCATCAAGACGGCGCCCGCACGCAGATCCAGCTCTTGACCAGCCCCCCGGCGCGCTCGGGCAGCGCCGGCCCGAACAGCGACTCCATCTCCGTGCGGCGCAAGAGCTCGATCTCCTCCCACTCCCCGGCCGCGCCCAGCCTCCAGTAGGGGCGGCGCAACGACACCGGGAGCCAATGTGCGAACGGCAGCAGTGAATGGGGCTCCAGCGGGAACGAGTAGGCCGGGGTTTGCACGAACCAGCCGCGTCCTACCCGTCGCACCTCCGCGGCGAACATGTCACGGCGTGGCCGCGGCACGTGCTCGATCACCGACGAGCAGTACACGAGGTCGAACTCCCCGTCGGCGAACGGCAGCCCGGCGGCTGCGTCCGCGCGGACGAACGGTCCCGGGTAATCCGGGCGCGCGGCGAGATCCACCCCGGTGATGTCCAGCTCGGGCTCGAGCGCGCGCAGGCCGAGGGCTCCGCAGCCGAGATCCAGTACGCGTGCGCCCTCGGTCAGATTCGTCAACGAGAAGAACCGCTCGTGTCGAGCGGCGCGGGCACGGGCCGCGAACGGCGATGCCAGCCGGGCGAGCGGGCCGTGCGCGGTGGCATAGACGTCATGTGGGCGCGATCCTGTCATCGTCGGCAGGTTATTCGGGTGCGGGCTCCCACCCTACGTAGAATGTGCCCATGGCCTCAGAGCGGCAGATACACGTGGGAGCGGTGCCGATCGGCGGCGGCGCGCCGGTGGCGGTGCAGACGATGACCAAGACCGAGACCGCCAACATCGGTCCGACGATGGATCAGATCTACACGGTCGCCGAGGCCGGCGCGGACATCGTGCGCGTGGCGGTCCCGCGCGAGCAGGACGCGGAGGCGCTGAAGACGATCGTCGCGCGGTCGCCGATCCCGATCATCGCGGACATCCACTTCAACCACACGCTCGCCCTGAAGGCGATCGAAGCCGGTGCACACTGCGTGCGCCTGAACCCCGGCAACATCGGCGGCCCGGAGAAGGTCGCCGAGGTGATCGCGCTGGCCAAGCAGCACGGCACGCCGCTGCGCGTGGGCGTGAACTCGGGCTCGCTGCCCAAGCACCTGCGCCAGCTCGAGTACGACAATCCCGTCGAGGCGCTCGTGACCGCCGCGATCGAGACGGTGACGCTGATGGAGCGCCTGGAGTTCGAGAACTTCAAGGTCTCGATGAAGTCGACCTCGGTCCCGAACACGATCGCCTCCAACAGGATGCTCTCGCAGCGGATCCCCTACCCATTGCACCTGGGCGTGACCGAGGCCGGCACGAAGTGGTCGGGCTCGCTGAAGTCGGCCGTCGGCCTGGGCACATTGCTCGCGGACGGGATCGGCGACACGATCCGCATCTCGCTCTCGACCTTCCACGCCGAGGAGGAGGTGAAGGTCGCCTGGGAGATCCTCAAGGCGCTGAAGCTGCGCGAGCGCGGCCCGGACCTGATCGCCTGTCCGACCTGCGGACGCCTGCAGTTCGACATGGATCGCGTCGTCGTGGAAGTCGAGCAGCGCCTGGAAGCCTACGAGGACCCGATCGAGGTCTCCGTGCTGGGCTGCGCGGTCAACGGCATCGGCGAGGCACGCCACGCCGACTTCGGCATCACCGGCGCGAAAGACATGGGCATGATCTACTCCAAGGGCGAGCCCCTGAAGAAGGTCCCCACCGAGCAGTTGGTGGACGAGCTGTTCAAGGAGATCGACCGCTACTACGCCGCCGGCAAGACCGTGCAGCGCGACGAGACCGCCGCGGCCGAGGCCCGCAGATGGCTCGAGGAGAACGAGGACGCCACCGCGATGACTCCCGAGCGCATCGCCGCGCTGGAAGCCGCCGCCGCCGAGAACGATGCCGGCGCCGCCGAGGTGCTCGAGTCGATGCTCGAGCCGGCGACGCAGCTGGATGAGGCCGTCTCGCCAGTGGCGGGGCGCCGCTTCATCCGCAGCTAGCGCGCCCCGCCGGATCCTTTGTCGCTCAGCTTGCCGCGGCGAACCGCTCGGCGACCTTGTCCCAATTGACGACGTTCCAGAACGCGTCGATGTAGTCGGGGCGCTTGTTCTGGTACTTCAGGTAGTAGGCGTGCTCCCACACGTCCACGCCGAGCAGCGGTGTCTTGCCGTCGGAGATCGGCGAGTCCTGGTTGGCGCTGGGAACGATCGCAAGGCCCGAGCCGTCGTGCACGAGCCAGGACCAGCCCGAGCCGAACTGGTTGACGCCGGTTTCCTTCAGCTTCGCCTGGAAGTCCGAGAGGGAGCCGAAGGTCGAGTCGATCGCCGCGGCCAACTCGCCCGAAGGGGCGCCGCCGCCGCCCGGGCTCATGCTCTGCCAGAACAGCGAGTGGTTGTAGTGGCCGCCGCCATTGTTTTTGACGGGCCCTTTCTTGTCACCGAGGCTGTCGAGGTTCTGCAAGACCTGCTCGACGGGCTTCTCGGCCCACTCGGTGCCCTCCAGCGCGGCGTTCGCCTTGTCGACGTAAGCCTGATGGTGCTTGTCGTGATGGAATTCCATCGTCGCCTTGTCGATGTGCGGCTCGAGCGCGTCGTAGGCGTAGGGGAGCGGCGGAACGGAGTAGGCCATGAGAGCTCCTTGTCGGGTCTGGTCGAATGATCCTGGTTTGCAAGCTGTTCTATCAAAGGGCGCCGCCCAGGCCGACCGCCCGGACGGTCATGTGTGCGGGCATGAACAGAGGGCAACCCTTAGGCTCTGCCGTCCGATGCCCCGTCTCTCGCAATACATGCTCCCGACCGAGAAGCAGGCGCCCGCCGACGCGGAGGCGATCTCGCACAAGCTGATGGTCAGGGCGGGGTTGATCCGCCAGATGGGCGCCGGCATGTGGACGTGGCTGCCGGCGGGCTGGCGCGTGCACCAGAACGTCGTCCAGATCGTGCGCGAGGAGATGGACGCGATCGGCGGACAGGAGATGCTGATGCCGGTGCTGCAGCCGGCCGAGCCCTGGCGCAAGACCGGGCGCATCGAGATCGACGAGCTGTTCAAGCTCAGCGATCGCAAGGGCTCGGAGCTCGTGCTCGCGATGACCCATGAGGAGGCGGTCACGTTCCATGCCGCGCAGACGATCCGCTCCTACCGCGATCTGCCGCAGATCCTCTACCACTTCCAGGTCAAGGAGCGCGACGAGCCGCGCCCGCGCGCGGGCGTGCTACGGACACGGGAGTTCGTGATGAAGGACTCCTACAGCTTCGACCGCGACCAGGCGAGGATGGAGGAGCGCTACGCCCTGCACGTGGGCGCGTATGACCGCATGATGCAGCGCACCGGCCTGCGCTGGTATCGCGTGGAGGGCGACGTGGGCATGATGGGCGGCCTGGGCGCGCACGAGTACATGGCGCCGTGTCCGGCCGGCGAGGACGAGGTCGTGCTCGCCGATGGCTACGCGGCCAACGTCGAGGTCGCGACCAACAGCCCCGACGTGGAGAAGATCGGCGAGGACTACTTCAAAGACGGCGTGCGGCTAACGCTCGAGCCGGCGATCGAGATCGGCAACATCTTCAAGCTCGGCACGCGCTACTCGGTCCCGCTCGGCGCCACCTACCTGGATGAGCAGGGTGAGGAGCGGCCGGTGTGGATGGCCTCCTACGGCATCGGCCCGGCGCGGATCGTCGCGGCCGCGGTCGAGCAGTACGCCGACGAGCACGGGATCTCCTGGCCACGTGCGTTGGCGCCGTTTCAGGTCCACCTGGTGGGGCTCGGCAAGCCAGGCACGCCCGAGCGCGACGCCGCCGACGCTCTCTACCGGACGCTGAGCGAGGGTGGGATCGACACGCTGTATGACGACCGCGATCTCGGTCCGGGCGAGAAGTTCGCCGAGGCCGAGCTGCTGGGGTGCCCGCTGCGGCTGACCGTCGGACGGCGAACCCTGGAGTCCGGCGAGATCGAGGTCCAGGTCCGTCGCGCCCGCGTCCAGGCTCCGGGGATACCGCTGGAGGGCGAGCCCGACGGGCTCCTCCGGGCGGTGGACGAGCTGTGGCGGAGCCTCCTCTAGATCGACTTCCGGGCGGCCGGGCAGGAACTTCGCCGGAGCCCGGCGACGCTCCGGCGTCGCACGAGCCCCGGAGCGGCCCCACTCTGACCCTGCGCCGACTGGTCGGCCTGGACCGCTCCGGTCCACCGCCATCGCAGACGCTCGCGGGGCAGCCGCTGCGCCCGTGGACGATCCCGAACGCGATCGGGTTCCTCAGGCTGGCGCTGATCCCGGTGTTCCTGATCGTCGCGTTCTCGAGCACAGACGGCACGGGCGTGGCGCCGGCGGCGCTGTTCGCGATCATCGGCTGGGGCGATTACGCCGACGGGATCGCCGCACGCGTAACACGGCAGTACAGCCGGCTGGGAGCGCTGATGGACCCGATCACAGACCGGCTGCTGGTGATCTCGGGTGTGGTCGTGTGCTGGCACTTTCAGCTGCTGCCTCGCTGGGCGCTCGCGGTGCTGATCGCGCGGGAGCTGACGATGCTCGTGCTGGGGCGCTACGCGCAGACGCACGGGGTGGAGCTGCGCATCAACTGGCCGGGGCGGATCGGCGTCGCTCCGGTGATGGGCTCGTTCTTCTTCGCGATGGCGGGCCTACAGACCCTGGGCGAGGTGCTGCTGTACATCGGCCTGGCGCTCGCGCTGATCGCGACCGCGATGTACGCGCGCTCGGGACTGGCACAGCTGCGAGCGTCCTCGCGACCTTAGCGCGCTCGCGCGCGCACGAACCCTAACCTCAAGCTCAGGTTTACGGTACAGTCTGAGGGCAAGTGTGGATGTCGCCTGCGCATCGAGCAGGCCCGAATCGGTAAAGCCGGATAGGAGAGATCGAACTCATGGACACGTTCCCAGACCTCGGCTCGCTGGACGACGGCGAGCTGAAGAGCCTCATCAAAGAGCTGACCGACGAAGAGACCGAGATCTCCTACAAGCGGCGCATCCTGCACGGCAAGATCGACATCCTGCGCGCGGAGCTGGTGAACAGGCTGCGCCACAAGCACGACGGCGGCGACGCCCCGGTGATCACTGGGGATGACGTGCAGCAGCTGACCGACATCCTCGCCAGCCGCCAGACGACCGTCCCCACCGACGTCGAGTAAACGGGGCGGGCGAGGGAGCGTCAAAATGGCTCTGCACTGCACCGAGTGCGGGTTCGTCAACGTCGAGGGCGCCAACTACTGCCAGCGCTGCGGCGCACTGCTGCCGCGCGCGGAAGGCACCGGCGAGCCGGTCACCGCCACGTATCGGATCGACGAGGCGGGCGAGCTCGTGCCGATCGAGCTGGAGGACGTCAGAGCCCACGGTCCGGCGCTCGTGATTCGCAGCGGCGGAGGGCGCGTCGGCGAGAGCTTTCCGATCGCGGGCGAGCGCATGAGCATCGGCCGGCGCCCGGACTCCGACGTGTTCCTCGACGACGTGACCGTCTCGCGCGATCACGCGCTGCTGATCGAGCGCGCGGGCCAGTGGCACCTGGACGACTGCGGCTCGCTGAACGGGACCTATGTCAACCGCGAGCGGATCGAGTCCCAGCGCCTGGAGGAGGGCGACGAGGTGCAGATCGGCAAGTACAAGCTCACCTTCCACGCGCGCTAGGGGCACTGTCGATGGCCACCACCCAGACCCAGGCACCCCAGACGGACGTCGAGCGGCTGAACGCCGAGCTGGAGCAGACCGAGGGCGCGGCCGGGGCGCCGCGGCAGAAGTCGATCACGATCGGCACCGTGTGCAAGGCGCTCGCGCAGGAGTTCCCGGACATCTCGATCTCCAAGATCCGCTATCTGGAGGATCAGAAGCTGCTCACGCCGCGACGCACCCCCGGCGGCTATCGCCTCTATACCCAGGGGGACGTGGCACGTCTGCGCACGATCCTGCGGATGCAGCGAGACGAGTTCCTGCCGTTGCGAGTGATCCGTCAGGAGCTCGCGACCGGACGTGCCGGGGATGGCGCCGCGAGCGCCACGCCCACGCCGGGCAAGCGAGGCGGGCGCGAGGGGATGCGACCGTGGCGCACGAGCGTGAGCGTGCGCGAGGCGACCGGGGCGCTGTACTCGCTGGAGGACGTGCTGGAGGAGACCAACGCCGACGGCAAGCTCGTGGGTGAGCTGGAGGAGTACGGCGTGATCAAGGGAGAGCTGCGTGGGGGCGTGCGCTACTTCGACGAGACCGAACGCGAGATCATCGGCGCGGTGGCCGAGCTGGCGCGCTACGGAGTGGGGGGGCGCAACCTGCGCGTGTTCCGCTCCTCGGCCGATCGCGAGGCGACGCTGCTGCAACAGATCCTGGCTCCGGCGCTGCGCTCGCGCAACCCGCAGCGGCGCAAGGAGGCCGTCGAGGCGCTGGAGAACCTGGCGGCCGTGGCCACGCACCTGAAGCATCTTCTACTCGTGCGCGATCTGCGCAAGATCGTCCGCTGACGCCCGATGATGAGCGTCGCGCACACCGACGCCGAGCGTCTGCGGGAGCTCGTGCGGGAGATCCCGGACTTCCCGCAGGAGGGCGTTGGGTTCAAGGACATCACGCCGCTGCTGGCCGACCCGCGCGCGCTGAAAGCCGCCGTGCGCGGTCTCGCGGACTATGCGCGTCCGCTGAACGTCGATTGCGTGATCGCCGCGGAGGCGCGCGGGTTCCTGCTCGGCCCCGCGCTCGCGCTGGAGCTCGGCGCCGGGTTCGTGCTGGCGCGCAAGCCGGGCAAGCTGCCGTATGAGACGGTCAGCGCCGAGTACCTGCTGGAGTACGGGTCGGGTGAGCTGGAGCTGCACACCGACGCGCTCGGCGCGGGCCGGAGAGTGCTCGTGCACGACGACCTGCTCGCCACGGGCGGCACCGCGCGGGCGCTGTGCGAGCTCGTCGAGAGCCTTGGCGGCGAGGTCGCGGGCTGCGGCTTTTTGATCGAGCTCGAGTTCCTGCACGGTCGCACGCGCCTTGAGCCTTACGATGCGCACGCGCTGATCTCCTACGAGTCCTCCTGAGGAACGACGGGACGCCGGATCGATGCCGACCGCGAGCAGCACCCGCACGATCGACGCCCCGGCGGGAGAGCTGTGGGAGACGATCCGCGACCCCCACCATCTGCCGCGCTGGTGGCCGCGGGTGAACCGCGTGGAGGACGTGACCGACACCGAGTTCACCGAGGTGCTGATCACGGGCGCCGGCAAATACGTGCGCGCCGACTTCACGCTGGCCGTCTGCGACGAGCGCGAGCGGCGGCTGTGCTGGGAGCAGCGCCTGGAGGGCAGCCCGTTCGCGCGGTTGCTGAAGAGCGCCGAGACCGAGGTGCGCCTGAAGGATCTCACCGGTGAGCCCGGCAGGGGAGCGAGCACCGAGGTGACGATCGAGCTGCGCCAGGCGCTGAACGGGTTCTTTTCGCGCTTCGGCGCCTACATGGTCCGCCGGGCGGCGACCAAGACGATCGACGAGGCGCTGGACGGCCTCGAGCGGATCGGCGGGTCGTGAGTGCGTATGGCTGCGCTGGATCGGCGCCCTCAGTCGCTCACGTACATAGTACGCCACGCTCCCTGCGTCCTTACCGAAGCCGGGAGACACTCGCTCCGCTCGCATCCCCGTTTCGGCCAGCTTGCCCTACGAACTCACGACAGGTGATGGCGCTTACGGAGGATGCCCAATGAGCGAGCCGCCGCGCATGCGCTGGTGGGGATGGGGCGACCCGCAGCATGGTCCCGCGCTGAGCCCGCCCACGCTGGAGCTGCTGCGCGAGAGAGTCGGGATCGCGCCGACGCCACGGCCACCGGTCGCGCTCGACGCCGTGAGGCTGCCGCCGACGCGTCTGGGGCAGGACGCGAGAGTGGCCCTGGTCGCGATCGTCGGCGCCGGCGCGGTCAGGGACGATCGCCTCGAGCGCGTGGCGCACGCCGCCGGCAAGGGCTATGTGGATCTCGTGCGCATGCGCGCGGGCACGCCCGCGGGGGCGCCCGACGCGGTCGTGCTGCCGGACGGCCACGAGCAGCTGCGGGCCGTGCTCGAGCTGTGCGCGAGCCGCGCTCTGGCGGTCGTGCCGTTCGGCGGGGGAACGAGCGTCGTGGGCGGCGTGGAGCCGCTTGCGGGTGGGCACGGCGCCGTGATCGCGCTGGACACGCGCCGGATGGCGCGGATCTCAGAGCTCGACCGGGAGTCGCGGATCGTGACTGTCGGCGCGGGCATGCGCGGACCGGATCTGGAGCGCGCGCTCGCGGCGGAGGGGCTGACGCTCGGGCACTGGCCGCAGTCGTTCGAGTACGTGACGCTCGGGGGGTGCGCGGCGAGCCGCTCGGCGGGGCAGGCCTCCAGCGGCTACGGCTCGATCGCCAAGATGGTGCTCGGCCTGCGCATGGCCACGCCCACGGGAGACCTCGCGCTCGCCCCGATGCCCGCGAGCGCGGCCGGGCCCGGCATGCGCGAGCTGATCGTGGGCTCGGAGGGGACCCTGGGCGTGATCGACGAGGTCTCGCTGCGGGTGCGTCGCGCGCCCACGGAGCGCCGCTATGAGGGCGTCATGTTCGAGAGCTTCGCCGCGGGCGTGCAGGCGCTGCGGGCGATGGCCCAGGAGCACGCCACGCCCGAGGTGGCGCGGCTGTCCGATGAGGCCGAGACGCGCATGTCGATGGCGCTCGCGGCCGGCGGCGGGATGAAGGGGCGGCTGGGGCGCGCATATCTCAGCGCGCGCGGGCGCGGCGACCGATCGAAGAGCGGCCGACAGACGCAGCGGTGCATCGCGATCCTCGGGTTCGAGGGCGAGGAGGACGAGGTCAAGCGCAGGCGCGCGCGGGCGATCGGGCTGGCGCGACACAACGGCGGGGTCGCGCTCGGAGGCTCGCCGGGGCGGGCGTGGCTTGCGGGGCGCTTCCAGGCGCCGTACCTGCGCGACGATCTGCTGAGCCATGGCGTGATGGTCGAGACGCTCGAGACGGCCACGCGCTGGTCGAACGTGCAGCGCCTGCACGGCACGGTGACGGAGGCGATCGAGCGCGCGCTGGCGACCGAGGGGACGCCCGGGATCGTGATGTGCCACGTCTCGCACCTGTACGAGACCGGCGCCTCGCTCTACTACACGCTGATCGCCCGTCAGCGCGAGGGCTCGGAGATCGAGCAGTGGCGTGCGGTCAAGCGCGCGGCGAGCGAGGCGATCGTCGTCGGCGGCGGCACGATCACCCACCATCATGCCCTCGGGCGCGACCATGCGCCGTGGCTTGCGCGCGAGATCGGCGAGCGCGGCGTGGCGGCGCTCGGGGCGTTGAAGGCCGAGCTCGACCCGGCCGGGATCATGAACCCGGGGAAGCTGTTGCCCTCAGCCGGTTGAGCTGGGTAAGCCAGTGCCAGACGCTGCGTCTGGTTGCTGTCGGCGCCGCTTTCGATTGCCCTCGGCGTTGCGGGAGCGCTTTCGACGAGGGGTCTTTCGACGAAGGTCTATTTGTTGAGGCTGAACGCGCCCGAGAGGACCGTCGGCCCCGGTTGGGAGGGCCGTTCGGCGGTCTCGCGGGTGAGCAGCAGCTGGTGATATTCGCCGGCGTTCGCCGGCAGCAGCGCGCCGGCCTGCATGCGGGCGGTCGAGCTGACCGTCGTCTTGCCGATCGCCTGCGCGCTCGAGGGCGAGTTGTAGAGCCAGAGAACGTAGAAGAACCCGTGTGACGGCGGTATGTGTTCGGCGGCCACGTAGATCGCGTGCTGGGTCCCTTCGGCGAGGATCTCGGCGATGCCGATCGATTTGCTGGAGGGATCGGGCGAGGTGAGCGTGATCTGGTTGGTGACCTTGGCTTTGGAGCCCGTCGTGGAGCCGGTCGCGCCGGTTCTCGCCGAGCTCGACGAGGTGTGAGAGCCGGTGCTCGTATTCGCCGACGCGCCCGTGCCGGTGCTCGCACCCGAGCCGCCGCCGCCACCACCGCCGCTGCTCAGCAGGGCCACCACGACGATCACCACGACGACGATCCCGGCGAGCAGCAGCGCGCCCCCGCGCCGTGACACCGGCAGTCCCGCGGCGGCGTCCGAGACGCTCGAAGCGGCCCGGCGGGCGGTGTGTCCGCCGCCACGCCCCGATTCGTGGGATGGGGAGGTGGGAGGAGCGACATACGGGGCGGGGGTCTCGCCGGGGGCGCCCGCGAGCGCGTCGAGCGCGGCGTGCGCGCGGTTGCGGACGGCCTGCTCGGGGATGCCGAGCAGCTCGGCGACCTGGGCGTAGCTCTTGCCGCGATCGACGAGCAGCGACAGCGTCGCGCGCAGATCGGGCGGAAGGTCTTCTAGACGAGGCATGCGGGGCGTAGGCTATCGTGGCGCCGCGATGGCAACGCCTCCTCTTCCCAGCATCGAGTGGCTGAACGCGTCCGTGACGGGGTTCGACGCTCACTACGGGCTGGAGTTCGTGGCGTTCTCCGACACCGAGGTGCGCGCCCAGGTCGCCGTGCGCGAGGAGGTCAAGCAGCCGATGGGGCTGGTCCACGGCGGGCTGTACGCGTCGCTCGCCGAGTCGATGGCCTCGCTGGCGACCGCCGCGGCCGTGATGGGCGAAGGCGCGATCGCCACGGGCATGTCCAACAGCACGAGCTTCCTGCGCCCGATCCTCACCGGAACCGTGCACGCTCGCGCGCTGCGGCTGCACCGCGGCCGCACGACGTGGGTGTGGGACGTGACCTTCAGCGACGACGAGGGCCGCACGTGCGCGGTCACGCGCATGACGATCGCCGTGCGCCCGCAGCCCGCCGCCGCCGGCTGAGCCCGCCGCGCGCTTCAGGCGCCGGGCTCGAGGCGATTCACCGGGAGGATCAGCGCACGGCGCGCAGCGGACTGGGCGTCTGCGAGGGCAGCGGCCGTTCGCCGAAGCCCGTGTTGGAGAGCGGCGCGGCCAGCGGCTCGCCGGGCGCTCCGGGCGCGTTGATCGGGACGGCCGTCTGCGCCGCCGCGCGCGCGAGCGCCGGTGTGTGGGCGTAGACGTCCAGCACCACTCCGCCGGTGGAGATCGAGATCGCCCTGCCCCGGGCGGCCACGTAGCCGGGTACGCCCCGCAGTGAGATCGACGCGCGCGCGGTCCCGGGACCTTCGCCGGGGATGAAGCCGTTGTCGGGGGAGGTGATCACCTTCAGCGCCGGCACGCACGTGGACTGGCCGCCTTCCAGGCAGTCGCCGTACTGGACCGTGAACGCTCCGCTCGGATCGTGCGAGGCTTCGGTGATCCGCATGCCCTCGAATGAGCCGCCGAGCCAGTAGACGGGGTAGGGCGCAAGCAGCATGCTCTCGAGCGAGTTATGGGGGATCGGCTGATCCTGGATCGTGTTCCCGCACGCGCCGAGGCACAACGCGCACAGCACGGCGGCGGGCGCCGCGGACATTCGGATGCGCCCACGGAGCATGTTGCTCAGCCCTTGTAGCGGTTGGTGATGGGCATGCGCCGATCCCGTCCGAACGCGCGCGTGGTGACCTTGATCCCGGGCGGCGCCTGGCGGCGCTTGTACTCGGCGAGGTCGACCAGGCGAATCGTGCGGTCCACCTCGGCGGGCGGCAGACCGTCGGCGATCAGCCGCTCACGGCCGTGGTCGAGCTCGATGTAGCCCTGCAGGATGCGGTCGAGCAGCTCATACGGCGGCAGCGAGTCCTCGTCGCGCTGGTCGTGGCGCAGCTCGGCGGTGGGGGGGCGCGTGATGATCGAGGCCGGGATCGGCGCGCGGGCGCGCGGCGGCGACCCGTCGCCGGCGGTGGCGCCGGCGGGCGAGTTGCGCCACTCGCACAGGCGATAGACGAGCGTCTTGGGGATGTCCTTGATCACCGCGAACCCGCCGGCCAGATCTCCATAGAGCGTGGTGTAGCCGACCGACATCTCCGACTTGTTGCCGGTCGTCAGCACGAGCCACCCGAACTTGTTCGAGAGCGCCATCAGCAGGTTGCCGCGGATGCGCGCCTGCAGGTTCTCCTCGGTCAGATCCTGCGGCAACCCGTCGAAGTCGGCGTGCAGGGTGTCGGTATAGGCGGCCATCGCCGCCTCGATCGCCAGCTCGTGCGCCTGGACCTCGAGCGCCGCCGCCAGCGCGTGGGCGTCGGACTGGGTGGCCGTGGAGGAGTAGGGAGAGGGCATGATCGCCACGCTCACACGCTCAGGGCCGAGGGCGTCGGTGGCGAGGCAGGCCACGAGCGCGGAGTCGATCCCCCCCGAGAGCCCCAGCACCACGCGCGCGAACCCGTTCTTCTGGACGTAGTCGCGCAACCCGAGCTCGAGCGCCGCGTACACCTCGGCCTCGACCGGCGCGAGCTGTGGCCGTACGGGGCTCGGATGCTCAGCGGCGCTGGTGCTCGCCGGGGAGGCGGACGATGCCGGCGCAGTGTCGGACGGCGCCGCGCCGGCCGGCGGCAGGTCGAGGTCGCAGACGAGCAGATCCTCGGCGAACTGGGCGGCCCGCGCGACCGTGGCCCCGGTCGGGTCGAGCACGAAGGAATGGCCGTCGAACACGAGCTCGTCCTGGCCGCCGACGAGCGCGCAGAACGCGACGTAGGCGCCGGACTCCACCGCGCGATGGGCGAACAGCCGCTCCCGTTCGCCGCCCTTGCCGGCGTGATAGGGCGAGGCGGAGATGTTGACCAGCAGGCTCGCGCCGGCCGCGGACTCCTCGCTCGCGGGCGCGCCCGGCTGCCACAGGTCCTCGCACACGGTCAGGCCGATGCGGTGGCCGGCGAGGTCGATCGTCGCTCCCGCGGTGCCCGGCGTGAAGTAGCGGCGCTCGTCGAACACGCCGTAGTTGGGCAGATGGAGCTTGCGATAGACCGACCGCACTGCCCCGTCGCCCAGCACCGCGGCGGCGTTGTAGACGCGACCGTCGGCCAGCTCGGGAAAGCCGACGATCGCGATCGGGCTCGTGCCGGGCGCCTCGCGCGCCAGGTCCTCCAGCGCCGCGCGGGCGTCGGTGAGGAAGTGCTCGCGCAGGAGCAGATCCTCAGGGGGGTAGCCGGTGAGCGCCAGCTCTCCAAACAGCACGAGCTCGGCGCCCGCGGCGCGTGCCGAGCTCAGGCCGTCGAGGATGCGCTGAGCATTGCCGGCGATGTCGCCGACGGTGGCGTTGATCTGACAGAGGGCGAGGCGCAACGTCACGGGATCGTATCCGCGCTCGGAATCGCACTCGGCGATGGTCGCCGCGCGATCAGACGGTGCCCGCGCGCTTGCCCGCCGGGCTCTTGCTCGAAGCGCGCTTGCCGCGCGCGGGCGAGCCGTTGGCTGCAGCCGTCTTGGGGGAGCCAGCCCGCTTCGCGGTGCGCCTGCCCGGCGGCCGCACGCCCGCGGTGCGGGCCAGCGAGGCGATCGCTCGATCGAGATCGCGCGCGATCGACTCGAGCTCGGGCACGGCATCGTAGTCGGCGAGCAGACCGAACCCGAGCCGGCCGTCATAGCTCATGACCGCGATCCCCAGCGCCTGGCGGCGGGCGAGCGGCACGACCGGATACAGCCCGCGCAGGCGCCGTCCGAGCAGATACAGCGGGAACTGTGGGCCGGGTACGTTCGTGACGACCAGATTGAAGTAGCGCTGGCGGGCCTGCAGGCGCGCGGCCTGGCTGAGGATCGTGGGCGGCGCGAAGCCCGCCAGGTTGGTGAGCACCTGCGCGCCCACGGCCTGCCCGGACTCCTTGAGGTCCTCCATCGCGTCGCGGATCTGCGCCAGGCAGTCGCGGGGGTCCTCGACGCCGACCGGCAGCGGCGCCCACATCGCGGCGACCTGGTTGCCGAGCGCCCCGCGCTGGGAGTCGGCGCGAACCGACACGGGGACCATCGCCTTCAGCACGAGGCCCTCGGTGTCGAGGCCCTGCCCGCGCAGATAGCGCCCGAGCGCAAGGCTGACCGAGGCGAGCACGACATCGTTGAGCGTGCCGCCCAGCGAGTCCTTGATCGCCTTGAACACTGGAAGCTCGGTGTCCACCCACGTGTAACGGCGGTGCGGGCCGATGTCGACGTTGAAGGGGCTCGGCGGAGCCGGCGAGCTGATGCCCGCGAGCGTGGTCGCGCCGATATTCGCGACATTGTCCTTCACCTGCGCCACGGCCCTGCGGGGCGCGCGCAGCAGCGCGCGCGTGCCGCGGCCCATCTCCGCAGGGACGGTCGCGCGCTCCAGCAGCGCCTCGCCCAGCAGCTTCGCCGACCCGGGCAGCGGCTTGGCCGTCCACGGCGCCGGCGGGCGTGACGTGCCGGCCGGCTCGGGGGAGGTGTCGAACAGGACGGTCGTGATGTCCACGCCCGAGATCCCGTCCACGAGCGCATGATGAGTCTTGGCGATCAGCGCGAACCGCTTGCCCGCCATCCGCTGCACGAGCCAGATCTCCCACAGCGGCTTGGAGCGATCCAGGCGCTGGGAGAACAGCCGCCCCGCGAGCTGCTTCAGCGCCTTCTCATCGGCGGGACGCGGCAGCGCGGTGTGACGGATGTGATAGCGCGGGTTGAAATGCGGGTCGTCCGTCCACAGCGGCCGTCCCTGTCCCAGCGGCACGTACGCCAGGCGCTGGCGGTAGCGCGGCACCAGGTGCAGGCGGCTGAGCACATGGTCGATCAGCTCCTGCGGCGTCGGCGCGAGCCCCTCGAACACCATCACCGACGCGACGTGCATGTGCGCGGTCGAGTCGTCCTCGAGGTGCAAAAACGCGGTGTCGAGCGCGGACAGGCGATCGGGGTTGGCCATCGCGTGATTGTCGCTGCTCCGGGCGTCCGCGTCAACGCGCGCGTCGTGCCGCCACCGAAAGCCTCCGTAACAACGACCGCTGCGGTGAGCGGCGCCGGCTGCAAACCGATGCAAGGACTGGCTGTGGCTCACCCCGAACAATCCACCCATCGTGCGTGCATACCGCATGGTTGAGACACATTCGTCCCCAATCGTGTGTGACCCATAACACACAGAACCGCCTCGAGAACCGTCTAGCCTCGAATGTGTTCGACCCTGCCGAGTCGTGCCCGTGGATGGGCGCGAGCGGGGGACCCACTGCCGGATCGCCTCACCAAGGCCGGTCTGGATGGGGCGAATCGGCCGCTGCTGCGGTCGTAACGCCCGGGCAATGCGCGCTCGTTGCGCGCCTCGCCCGCTCGTGAGCCCGACAGCTAACCCCGTAGGCGGACACCCAGGAGGTTCTTCCCTCGATGTACGTCCCCGCGACGTCAGCGCAGTCCGCTGCGCCAGCAACGCCGCCGCTCGCAGCTCTCGTCGAAACCGCCACCGGCGGCTCCTCGCCCGGCATCGCCCCGCTCGCCGGTCTGAGCGCCGCGCCCGTGCACGTCTCACTCGCCGTGCGCCGGCCCGACCTGAACGTGCTCATCGACCACACGCGCACGATCGCCGGTGTCCTGCGCCCCGGGCTCGCCGGCCGCACTATCGCGCTGCAGGCGCTCGGCGCCCGCGGCTGGCGCACGCTCGTGAGCACCCACACCGCCCGCGCCGGGCGCTTTCGCCTGCGCTACACCCCGCACCGCGACGGCAGCGAGCGCGTCCGGCTGCGCTTCGCCGGCGACACCGCCGATCCCGGCGCGCACCGCGCCCTGGGACGCCTGAACGTGTATCGCCTCGCCGGGGCCTCCTGGTACGGCGGCGGTGGCGGGCTTGCCTGCGGAGGACAGTTGACGAGCGCCACCATGGGCGTCGCCAACAAGACGCTCCCGTGTGGCTCGGAGGTCACGCTGCGCTACGGCGATCACACCGTGAGCGTGCGCGTGATCGACCGCGGACCCTACGTCGCCGGGCGCGAGTTCGACCTCACCGAAGCGACCAAGCGCGCGCTCGGATTCGGCGACACCGGTCAGGTGTGGAGCACGCGCTGAGGCATCGGCGGGCGCATCGCACGGGCTCGCTTGCCGTGCGTCGCGCGCGCGGTCGTGCCCGATCGTCCTGGGAGCGTTCGTGCAGAACTTGGCAGCGACGCCCGCCCGCCGTTCAATGCAGCACGTGAGAAGCACGCGCGCACACACATGGCTGGACGGAACCGGCGACTGGGCCTGGCCCGGCAGCGGCGGCGGCGGCGAAGCGGCCGCCGAGCTCTCGCCGCCCGCGTGGATCCCGACGCTCCCGCGCCGCGCCGCGACGTCGGCGGGCGAGCTGGGCCCGGCCGCAAGCCGACGCTCCCAACGCGCCCTGCGACGGCGCTACGGCACGAGCCTGCTGCTCGCGGCACTCGCGGCCATGTGCGTCGGGTTGGCGCTCGACGGTCGCGCCAACTTCGAACGGCTCGTCGGCCTGCGCGCCACGGCCGGCCAGGCCGCGGCGGCGAGCGCGCTCGCACGCTCGCTCGCTGTCTCCCCGCAACCATCGCCGAGGGTGGCGCTCGTCAGCCGCGACGCGGCCGGCAGCTCGATCGACTCCAGCAGCTACACCTCCGCGGCGCTGCACGGCAAAGGCTCCTTCCTGGTCTACCTGCCGCCGGGCTACGCGAGCACCGCCGCGCGCTATCCCGTCATCTACCTGCTGCACGGCAACGAACAGACCGACGAATCCTTCCTGCAGATCGGCCTGCAGGGCGTGCTCGACCGGTTGATCGCCCGGCACGCGATCCCACCGACGATCGCGATCATGATCCAGGGCGGGCGCGGCGCCAACGAATGGTCGAACCACGGCGGCGCCGACTATGAAGCCTATGTCCTCGAAGTGCAGAGCCTCGTCGACCGCACGCTGCCGACCCTCGCCACCCGCGGCGCCCGCGCGATCGCCGGCTACTCGATGGGCGGCTACGGCGCGATGCACCTCGCGCTCGAGCACCCACAGACCTTCTCGGCGGTCGAGAGCTGGCTCGGCTTCTTCAACGGCCTCGACAGCCAGCTGCGCGCCGATCGTTCCACGATCTCACGCCTGGGCCTGCGCGCCTATGTCTACGGGGCCGCCTCCGACTACATCGCCGACCCCTCCGAGAACGCCCCCTTCGCGGCCGCGCTACGCGCCGCCGGCGCCGACGCCCACAGCGCCGTCTACCCCGGCGAACACGACCTCGAAACGCTCGAAGCCCACCTCGAGCACATGCTCGAGTTCGCCGGGCGCGGACTGTCGGCGCCGCGCTGAGGAGCCTGAACCGGTCTGCGTTGGCCGTTTACTCGTCCTCGGCGACCCGCAGCACGAGCTTGCCGATGTTCCCGCCCTCGAACAGGCGCAGCAGCGTCTCGGGGAAGCGCTCGAGGCCGCCCTCGGCGATGTCCTCGCGGGCAACCAGCTTGCCGTCGGTGAGCCAGCCGGTCATCTCATGCACGCCGTCGACGTAGCGGTCGCCATAGTCGGAAACCACGAAGCCGGTCATCGACGCATGGTTGACGAGCAGTGACATGTAGTTGGACGGGCCGGTCATCGCGCCGGCGGCGTTGTACTGGGAGATCGCGCCGCAGATGACCACGCGCGCGTGGCGAGCCAGACGCGTGAGCGCGGCGTTGAGGATGTCTCCGCCGACGTTGTCGAAATACACGTCGATCCCCTGCGGGCAATGCTCGCGCAGGCCCTCGGCGACGTTCTCGGACTTGTAATCGATCGCGGCGTCAAACCCCAGGTCCTCGACCACGTAGCGACACTTCTCAGCTCCCCCCGCGATCCCGACCGCGCGCGCCCCCTTGAGCTTGGCGAGCTGCCCGACGACCCCGCCGACGGCGCCGGCCGCGCCCGAGACGACCACGGTCTCGTCCTCCGCGGGCCGGCCGATGTCGAGCAGGCCGAAGTAAGCGGTCATGCCGGGCATGCCGAGCGTGCCGAGATATGTCGGCAGCGGGACGACCCCTGGATCGACCTTGCCCACCGCCTTGCCGCCGACGACGGCGTACTCCTGCGCGCCGAGCATGCCCGTGACATAGTCGCCGACGGCAAGCTCGGGATGATTGGACGCCACTACGCGACCCGCAGCCAGCGCGCGCATCACATCGCCCACGCCCACCGGCTCGATGTAAGAGCGGCCCTCGTTCACCCAGCCCCGCATCGCCGGGTCCAGCGACAGGTACAGGATCTTCACGAGCACCTCGCCCTCGCCCGGCTCGGGGACGGGCTCCTCGGTGTGCGACCAGTCGCTCGGCTTGAGCAGCCCTTCCGGGCGGGCGGCGAGTCTGACCTGGTGGTTTACGGCGTCCATGTGGTTAGGCCCTTCGTAGATGGTTGCTCTCACGCGAACCATACGTGGCCGAGGGTTGCGGCGGGTGGTTCTGCGTAATGCAAGACTGTCGCGATGGCCAGCGGCGCTCTGCTCAGGAGACTGACGCTCAGGGGAGCCCTGCGGGTGCCCGAGATCACCGCCTACTTCTGGGCGATCAAGGCGCTGTCGACCGCGATGGGCGAGTCGACCTCGGACTATCTCGTCCACGCGATGGCGCCCGTGGAGGCCGTCGCCCTGGGGTTCGTCGGCTTCCTCGCGGCTCTGTCATGGCAGTTCTCCCGGCGCCGCTACGAGGCTTGGCCGTACTGGCTGGCGGTGGTCATGGTCGGCGTGTTCGGCACGATGGCGGCCGACGTGCTCCACGTCGGCTTCGGCGTCCCCTACGCGGTGTCGAGCGTCTTCTACGCCCTCGTCCTGCTGGCGGTCTTCTACAGCTGGCAGCGGACCGAGAGGACGCTGTCGATCCACAGCATCGACAGCGCCCGCCGCGAGGCGTTCTACTGGGCCGCCGTCGTGGCGACATTCGCGATGGGCACCGCCGTCGGGGATCTGACGGCGGTGACTCTCGGCTTGGGCTACCTCGCCTCCGGATTGCTGTTCGCCGGGGTGATCGCCGTTCCGGCCGTCGGCTACCGATGGTTCGGCTGGAATCCGATCTTTGCCTTCTGGTTCGCCTACGTCGCCACCCGACCGCTTGGCGCGTCGTTCGCCGACTGGATGGGCAAGCCCCAGAACGTCGGGGGACTCGGCTGGGGCGGTGGAACCGTCGCCATTGGGCTGGGCAGTGCGATCTTCTGCCTGGTCGCCTATCTGGCCATTACCCGCCGGGACGTGCAGGCTCCCGAGCGCGGGTCACGCGCATCGGAGACGACGCACCTGTCGGTCGAGCCCGCGCCGGAGAGCCTCGACTGACGCAAATCGGATGGCTTCACGGGAGGGTCTATGGGCGGCATCCTCGCGATCGGCCGACCAAGCCCATCGGCCGACCAAGCCCATCGTCTCCCGCTTGCATTGGCACGCGGCCAATCGCCTCTAGAGCTCGAGCTGTGCCAGGAACTCGATCAGCTCGGGCACGACCACGCCCGGGTTCTCACGATGGGGCCAGTGGCCGGCGTCGGGGACGATCAACGCGCGACTCGGTGACCCGAGGAGCTCGGCGGTGCGCGTGAGCATGGCGCTCTCACCCAGGTCGTGCTCTCCACCGACGATCAGCCCGGGGACCCGTGGGACACGTTGCAGGGCCGGGGGCTGGCCGCCGAGCGGCAGGTCGCGATAGTAGGCGATCGCGCCCTCCAGGGTCGCCCGCGATGACAGCGCCTGCTTGGCGCGCCGCACCGTCTCCTCGCGCTCAGGACCGGACCAGCCGGGCGACCAGCGCCGGTAGAGCGTGTCCAGGTAGGCGAAGTCGTTGCGCCGGCACGTGCGCTCAGACCACGGGAGCTTCAGCGCGAAGAAGTGCCGAACCGCCCACAGCGCGGCGGGTGTGCGTGTCAGCAGGCTGGGGTGGGGGATGCCCAGCGTCACGATCGCGCGCACGCGCTCGGGCGCCAACGCGGCCGCGACATACGCGATCAGGGCGCCCCAATCGTGGCCGACGAGAACCGCGCGGGACACGCCGATCGCGTCGAGCAGGCCCAGTCCGTCGCGCCCGAGCGTTTCAGGGTCATAGCCCCGCCCGGGGACGATCGTCTCCTCGTGGTAGCCGCGCAGCCACGGCACCGTCACGCGCCAGCCGGCGTCCACGAGCTCCGTCTCGATCTGCGACCACGAGTAGGGCGTGTCGGGAAACCCGTGCAACAGCACCACGTCGGGACCCTCGCCGCGCTGGGAGACGACATAGCGTTGCTGCTCGCCCTCGATCGTGCGGAAGTCCATCGGCGGAGTGTATGGAAGCGCTAGCGTATGAGCATGTCCTCGCGGTGGCCCGCACTGTCCTACCAGGAGTGGCACGAGACCTGCGACACGCTGCACGCGCACACGCAGCTTCTGGGCAAGCTCGCGGTCGCGCTGGCTGTGCCCGAGCCGCAGCTGCAGCACGCCGCGCTGCGACTGAGCGCGCGCGGCTGGGAGACGCTGCCGCTGCCGGCGCCCGACGGCTCGGGTGCGATCGTCGCCGGCCTCGACCTGTGCAGGCACGAGGCATTCGTCGAGCACAGCGACGGGAGCGCGCGTCGCGTCGCGCTCACTCCCAACAGGCCGGTCGGCGAGGTAACGCGCGAGGTCATGGCGGCGGTTCGCGCTCTGGCGGGCGCGGTCGAGATCGATCCCACGCCACAAGAGGTGACCTGGAGCGTGCCGCTGGACGAGGACGACGAGCACGTGCGCTACGAGCCCGCCCACGTCGTCTCCTACTTCGCCGCCGCCACGCAGGCCGCGCTCGTCCTGGCGGCGCTGCGCGCGCCCTACCGCGGGCGCTGCACGCCGGTGAACGCGTGGTGGGGCTCGTTTGATCTGGCGGTCAACCTCTTCTCCGGCCTGCCCGCCGAGCCTCCTTCACGGGACTTCATCATGCGCAACGCCATGAACGTCCAGGAGATCGCGGTGGGGTGGTGGCCGGGCGACGCGCGCTACGAACAGGCGGCCTTCTACGCCTATGCCCATCCCGCCCCCGAGAACTTTGCCGCGGCGACGCTCGCTCCGGCGCCCGCGCGCTGGGAGGGCGCGCTCGGCGAGTACGTTCTCGATTGGCAAGACGTCCGCTCGGCCCCAGACCCGCACGCGTTCGCACTCGAGTTCGCCCGCTCGGCCGTCACGCACGCCTGCACCGTCTGCGACTGGGACCCGGCGCTCGCCGCCAGCGCCCGGGGGACACCGCCGCCGATCGCCTGAAGGTCAGCGACGCTTCATGAGCGGCTGCTAGCTCCAGAACTTTCCGTCGCCGTAGCCTCATAAGGTGATGAGATGGCCACAGTTCTTGCTGATCTGCCCTCACAGGAGCGCCCGCGAGAGCGGCTGCTTCAGCATGGACCCGAAGCCCTGAGCGAGCGTGAGCTGCTGGCGATCATTCTGCGCAGCGGACGTCGAGGAACGAGCGCGCTGGACCTGGCCACATCGTTGCTTGGCGAATACGGCGCCCTCTCGGCGCTCGCCGGCGCGCGCCCCGAGGAGCTCGCCACCAGGCGCGGCGTTGGAGTTGCGAAGGCGACGACGCTCGTGGCCGCGTTTCAGTTGGGACGACGGCTCGGTCTCGACGACACGCCACTTGTACTGCGAGGTCCAAGCGATGTGACCGAAGTCGCACGTAGGGAGCTGAATGGCCTGCGTCGCGAGCGCGTCCTCGTGCTCGTGTGCGACGCTGCAAACCGGCTCCGGCGAACCGTAATCGTCTCCGAGGGATCGATCGACCGCTCGCTCGTACCGGTCCGAGAGATTCTAAACGCGGTGCTCCGCCACGATGGACGCGCCTTCGCCATCGCCCACAACCATCCGAGCGGGAACCCGGAGCCAAGCGAAGCCGATCACCGGGCGACAGCCGCAGTGAGAGATGCGGCGAGGGTCGTCGGTCTTCGGTTTCTCGGGCATGTCGTGGTTGCAGGTACTAGATCGCCCGAAAATTCTTCTAACTGAGCCCAGTAAATGCCTCGTTGAGCATGGCCGGGACAACAGCTGAGAGCCGTTTCGTTTGCTCGTCCATACGGCCCTCGATCAGGCGCATTCTTCCTTGAATCTTGCGAAATCCAGAGACAAGCAATGCTTGGTTGTTCACACTCGGAACGGGCACCATAAAGCGTTCGAGCTTGGTCTTGCCTAGCTCTGTCTGCTTTGTAGTGTTAGCTCCCTTGGCTTGATTTACCTGTCTTTGCCCATCGCGACTGCGAAGGTAGATCGCAAGGAACTCTGGCAGCAATATGCTCTCGTCGCATCTGATCACGAGCACGTGGGAGTCGAACGGTATTCCGTAGGCCGCATCAGTAGCAACGGTCACACGGCCGATGGTACCCTCACCAGTTGAATTGACTAGTACATCTCCAGCGCGGACTCGACCAGTCTCAGGCACCGCAGTCCACCATTCTCTCTCGACTTCTCGCGCTCGTGTCAGGTCAAGCCCACCCCAACGTACACAGGCTTGGTTGATCGCGAGAAGGCCGGTTTCCGCCTCATAGCGTGGACTACGACCACGTGTCACAACAGTTATCTCAGCAAGCTCACGGCGTTCGTCAAATCGATCGATGGCAGTACCAAGCCAACCACTAAGCATAGGATCAACAGCCGCTCTCGTGGTAGCGGACTGCCTCGAGATAGCTTGGACCTGTCTCGAGGATAGATCAAGTCTGCGTGCAACGCGGCGTTGCTCCTTGATAGGTGGAAGAGGGATCTCAAGTGCTTCAAAGCGCTTGATCGAGAGTGTACGATTCCTGTCCGCAGAGCCCGGCGAAGCCCGCTGAATCAGCCGAAGTCCTTGGTCGCTGAGGAAGAACCAGCGTGCCCAACCAACATCGATTCGGTCGTCTACAGGAGCATACGAGAGAAAACGGTTTGACGCGAGGCAGCCATGATCATCAACGCCGGAGACCGCTATCGCGCCCTCCCAGCCCTTGATATTGCTGATGACAAGTCGATCGGGCCGTACCTCGAAGAAGCGAAGACTGCCAAGTTGCCCTCCAGTCCTGGGCTCATAGTGAAATAGGCCACGACCAAACGATCGTGCGCCTATAGCTACGTACTCCGTAGTCGGGTCTGGCTCCACCGGGATCCGCTCGAGTGTCAAAACATTACCTACCCGCTCCAACTTAATGCCCATCACACATGCCCAATCTCTGTCTTTAGCTCTTTGAGCAACCTAAGAATCTCGTGCTCGGTCGCGAGCAACTCCTCGAGCAACTCATCGGGTGGACGATGTGCCAGATCCTCTAGGCCGTGAGGGTTTCGCATGTCGAGGTTGAACCCGGAGGCCTCGATCTCGGCTATCGGCACCCGCCATGCCCGCTCGTTCTCTTTGCGCTTGTTCCACCAGGCCTGGCAGTCGGCGAATTCCTCGAAACGCATCGGTTTTGTCTTCGAGTACTTCTTACGCCCCTCCGGCGGGGGTATCTCATAGAACCAGACCTGCTTTGTTCGCCCGGTCTTCTCGAAGAAAAGTAGGTTCGACGGAATTGCCGTGTAAGGCTCGAACACGCCATCGGGGAGCCGCACGACTGTATGCAAGTTGCACTCGGTGAGCAACTGCTGCTTGATTCGAGCGCCCAGTCCTTCGCCAAACAGCACGCCGTTCGGCACGACGATGCCGCACCGTCCGCCATCCTTGAGCTGGCGGATCACCAACTGCAGGAAGAGCCAGGCTGTCTCTGCCGTCTGCTTGTCTGCTGGGAAGTTGGCTTGGATGCTCTTCTCCTCCTCACCGCCAAAAGGTGGGTTCGTGAGGATGACGTCGACCCGGTCCCTTCTGCCGATCTGGGTGATTGGCCGCGCGAGGGCGTTGCCACGCACGATGTTCGGCTGTCCGACGCCGTGCAGCACGAGGTTCATCATCCCAAGCAGGTAGGGCAGCGGCTTCTTCTCGATGCCCCGGAGGTTGGTGTGCAGCTTTCGCAGCTGCTGCGCGGTCTTGACCTGTGGCTGTAGGTGATCCAGCGCCTCGACGAGGAAGCCGCCGGTGCCACACGCGGGGTCGAGGACGATCTCCCCCAGCTGTGGAGCGACCTGCTGGACGATGAAGCGGATGACCGGTCGCGGTGTGTAGAACTCGCCCGAGTCGCCCGCTGCGTCGCGCATCTCGCGGAGCATCGACTCGTACAGATGCGCCATCGTGTGGATGTCGTCGGATGAGGCGAAGTTGATCTCGTTGACCTTGTTGATCACGTCGCGCAGGAGGTAGCCGGAGAGCATCCGGTTGTTGGTCTCCTTGAAGACTTCGGCGAGCACGTCGCGAGGATCGTGGCTGCCCGTGCCACTGAGGCCGCGGAGGTAGGGCAGTAGCTTGCCGTTGACGAATTCGAGCAAGGCCTCCCCCGTAGGTCCGTTGGCATCCGCCGCCCAATCCCGCCAGCGGTAGGGCGACTCGATGGCGGGGCGGTGGTTGGCCTCGGTCACCTCGCGGTTGACTTCAAGGCCGTCGAACGCCTTCAGAAAGAGCAACCACGCGAGTTGGGGAATTCGATCGAGGTCGCCGTTGAGACCGGCGTCCTTACGCATAGCGTCGCGGGCCGACTTGATGACGGCGGCGAGCTTTGCCTGGGGGGAGACGGGCGGAGTCGTCTTCTTGGGTCGGGCCATGGCGCTCAGGTCTCCTCGGTTGGGAACGTCTCGGCCCACAACGCCACCACGGTCGACACGGCCGCGGGAAACGACCTGGCCGCCACGTTATGTTCGGTTACAAGCCGTTCATACCGACCGCGCCAGCTGGGAGGAAGCGATGGGAGCGTGGCTGGAGGACTCACGCCATCGCGCTCACTCCATACCAGCCGGACGGCCGCAGCAAGCGCAGGGGGTTCGAGGAGCTTGTGCTCGGTGAGGATCACCAGGTCGACGAGGTCCCTTACCCGTGTGTTCTCGCGGTCGCCGAAGTCCCTGAGCATCCCGTGGAACTTCTCTGCGGCGTGCCGGTTGAGGTCGATTATCTCAACGAGCGGAGCGGCGATCCCCGCGAAGTCGAGCGAGTTCGGCAATGGCATGAGGTCTGTCGCGCCGAGCTCATGGGCGCGAGGGGAGATGTCCACCTGGACGCCCCCGAAGGGTCTGCCCGCAAGCTCCGCGGCGACCTTCACCCGCCACGTGACGCGGCCGCCGTCGTCCTCCATCAGCTGCTTGACCGGTCCGGGGAGGAACGTGAACTTGTCACCATCCACGTCCACCTCGAGAGCCTCGATGAGTCGTTCCCTGAGCTCCTCAGCACCCGTTACATCGTCACGGAGACCGAGGTCGATGTCTTTGGTGAGCCGAGCGTCGTCTCGCAGTCGGACCTCAAGCGCCATCCCACCCTTGAGCACCCACTGGCCGGGCTTGGCGGTGTGTAGCCTGCTGAGGATCCGCTCGAAGATCACCCGCCGGCGTAGTCGATCGAGACCTACCTCGGTGTCCTTTGATCGAGAGAGCAGTCGCTGCTCGAGCGCCATACGGAGCGCCTGGGCGGTCTCGTAGGTCACGATGTCGCAAACTGCTGGATCGCCCGCTCGATGTACAGCGCAGCCTTCGCGTCGAGGGCCTCGGCCCGCGTGCGCAACTGGCGGATCGTCAGGAGCCCGTCTTCGCGCGCTTCCTGGATCGCCCGCGCGAGTTGATCCTCTTCGGTGGAAAGGGCAGCGATATCCACGAGCGAGCGAATCACGGTGGTGAGCTTGAAGCCGGTCCGCTGGATTACATCGTCTTCGGGGAGATTTGCATGATGCAGCATGACCGACGGGTCCTCTCGTATCGAGATCCCAGGGGGCACAGTGAGGTGCACGCGAGCGGACTCGAACTCGCCGACGCCATGAACCGAGAGCGCGCTCTCGTGCGAGACGACGGCTCGGTCTCGCGACCAAAGCGTCCAGCGGATCAGATCGTCGTGTACGTTCGGTACCCACTCCGCGAGGCGGAAGAGACCTCGGTCGATGCGCAGCCAGTTGCCGGCGCCGACGTGGTGTGCCTGCGCCGGGTAGGAATAGCCGATCTTCTTGGCCTGGGCCGCGGTGAAGTAGCCGCCTTGATCGGCCGCCAGGCTGAACAGTTTTCGTCGTAGGTCGCGTCGATCCACTGGCATTTATGCATACTATATAGAAACTAAAGTTTTGATGTTCAAGCCCAGTCTAAACTAAAGTTTTCATATAGTATCAAGCGGCATATAGGAGATCGGCGAGGTTCCCCACCGCCTCGTGGAGGGCACCGGGGGAGCCAAAACGCCCCGCGATCTCAGCAGGCGAGCCTAGCGAGGAGAGCGGCGGGACTTCGAGCACGCCGAGGTCGTCCAGTTGGCCGATACCGTGCTCGGTGTACTTGTCCAGCAGCTGGGCAAGAATCTCGCGAGCCGCAGGCTGGTAAGCGGCGAAGAAGTCAGCGTGTTCCTTGCGGAGCCGCCGCGCGCGGTCGGTGCGAGTGGTCAGTGGCTGGTTCCAGGCCAGATGGACGAGCACGTCCAACGGGTCGGCGTCACCGAGGCCTGTACGCTCGGCCAGCTCCCCGGTGTCGATCGCGTGCTGCCCGAGCGCATCGAGCACATCGTGACGCCCCACACGGCTGCGCCACTTCGAGCGGAGGTTCTGGGGGTCTGGGAAGAGCGAACGAACAGTGTCGGCGACGAAATCTCGGTACTCGACGAGTCGCAGTCGAGACGTCTGGGGATCGAGGTGATAGACAGCCTCGGCGGTGACCCAGACTTCGACGTCGTCTACGTAGAACTTTGCCCGCGGCGCCACATCGAGGTCGTCGGGGTCAACCGAGTGGCTATCGATGTCGCCCGACCCGAACGGAGGCTCAGGCTCCTCGACAACCGTCTCCTCGACCACATTCCCCTCATCGTCGACCTCTTCGAGGTCGATTCGCTCGGGTGGGCCGTCGAACTTGCGATCTTTGAAGAGACCGGTTGCGCCCGCGTAGTCGATGATGTCAAACGAGAGCTTGTCCTCATCGGGGAAGAGCCGCGTGCCGCGGCCGATGATCTGCTTGAAAAGTGCAAGCGAACCGATGGGTCGGAACAGGACGATGTTGCGAACGGTCGGCAGGTCGACTCCGGTCGAGAGCATCTGGGATGTCGTGGCGATCACGGGCAGGTCCTTCTCGGTGTCGGCGAAGTCGCTCAGGTGGCCCGTGCCGACCTTGCCCTCTTCGCTCACGATCCGAACGACATAGCTCGGGTATTGGCGAGTCAGATCGGCGTTCGCGTTGTGCAGCGCCCGCCGCATCTGGTCGGCGTGCTCCTGGTCGACGCAGAAGACGATCGTCTTGGCCCACCGGTCGGTGCTGGACAGCCATTTGGTCAGGTGCCTTGCGGCCTCCTCGGTGCGTGTGAGTAGTGAGACGACCCGCTCGAACTCCTTGGTCGTGTAGAGGCCGGGCGGGATTTCCTTGCCGAAGCGGTCCAGCTGCTCCGGGGTGGGTTCCCAGCCATCGGCGTCGGGACTGAGCACCACGCGACGCACCCGGTAGGGCGCCAGAAAACCGTCGTCGATACCTTGGGCGAGGCTGTATTCAAAGAGCGGGTCGCCAAAGTACTCGTAGCTGTCAACGGTCTCCTCGCGCTTTGGCGTGGCCGTCATCCCGAGCTGTGTGGCTGGGGAGAAGTGCTCGAGGATCGCCCGCCACGACGACTCGGCGTTCGCGCTGCCCCGGTGGCACTCGTCGACGATCACCAGATCGAAGAAGTCGGGAGCGAACTGCCGAAAGATCCCGTTCGGCTGCTCGCCCCCGTCGGCGAGCGCCTGGTAGAGCGCAAAGTAGATCTCCCGCCCCGCCTTGGCCTCGCCGCTCAGCTTCCAGACGGGACCTTCGCCGAAGGCCGGGACAAAGTAGGCGCTCTGCGGCTGGTCGATGAGGATCTTGCGATCGGCCAAGTAGAGAATACGGGGGTTGCGAGCAGAGCGCCAGCCGCTTCTCCAGAGCTTCCAGGCGATCTGCATCGACACGAAGGTCTTGCCGGTGCCCGTCGCCATTGTGAGCAGAATCCGCTTCCTACCCCCGAGGATTGCCGCGACCGAGCGATTGATCGCCGTCCGCTGGTAGTAGCGGGGCTCCTGCACACCGCCGTCGGCGTTGTGCAGCACACGGTTGAAGGGCACGACGATCCCGTTGGCCGCCGCGTCCTCGGTGATGCCCTTCCAGGCACGGTACCTCGTCCACAGCTCCTCTGGACTGGGAAAGGCGACGAGCTCGTCGGTCTCCGCGCCAGTGTCGCGATCGTCCTCGACGATGCCTTTGCCGTTGGTCGAATAGGCGAACGGGACGTCGAGTCGTTGAGCGTAGTCCTTCGCCTGCTGAAGGCCCTTGCCGGGTATTGCGTATTCACGCTTCGCCTCGACCACCGCAACGGGCACCCCCGGTCGGTACTCCAAGACGTAGTCGGCACGGAGGGACTCTCCCCGCCGGTGCTTCTTACCAACGGCAATGACACGGCCGTCGGTGATCCGGTACTCCTTCAGGATCTGATCGTCGCTCCATCCCGCCGCCTCGAGGCGCGGCAATACATAGTCACGACATGTATCCCTCTCGGGCGGGCCGAGCATGCGCATACCGTACCGACCCTCTCGGAATCGTGGTAATAGGTGGTCTTTCGGACTGCGCTACGTCGATGGCCGTCACGATGTCTACATCGCAATCTGTGTCGGGCTGGCTATACGCCGCAATCGGGTGTCGGCTGGTGTCCCGATCCGGCCGCCGGCGGCGCTAGATTCGACACAGAATGTCCGCTGAGCCCAGCGAGCTGAAGGTCGCCCACCTGGACGCCGATGCGTTCTACGTCTCGATCGAGCTGCGCCGCCGCCCGGAGCTGCGGGGGCTGCCGGTGATCGTGGCGGGGAGCGGGCCGCGTGCGGTCGTGACCACCGCCAGCTATGAGGCTCGCAAGTACGGTGTCGGCTCGGCGATGCCGGCCGCGCGGGCGCGGCGGCTGTGCCCGCAGGCGGTCGTGCTGTCGCCCGATTTCATCACCTACCGGGAGGCCTCGCGCGAGGTGATGGAGATCGTGCGCGCGCATGTCGAGCGGGTGGAGGTGGTCGGCCTCGACGAGGCCTATCTGGATCTGGCCGGGCTCTACTCTCCGCGCGCGGCGATGCGCCGATTGATCGCGGAGATCGGCGCTCGGACGGAGCTGACCTGCTCGGTGGGGATCGGCCCGAACAAGCTCGTCGCGAAGGTCGCCTCGGACGCGGAGAAGCCGGCCGGGTTCGTCGTGCTCACGCGCGAGCAGGCGTGCGCGCGCTTCGCGCAGTCTCCGCCGGGGCTCGTGCCGGGGATCGGGCCGAAGACGGCGGCACGGCTGGCGGAGTTGGGGTTGACGACGCTCGGCGGGGTGGCCGCGGCGCCCGAGCACGTGCTCGTGCAGCGGTTCGGGCCGAACCTCGGCGTCGAGCTGGGGCGCCGTGCGCGGTTCGAGCACGGCGGTGTCGTCGGCGCCGCGCGCAAGGTCGTCTCGGAGTCGCGCGAGCGGACGTTCGACTATGACGTCGCCGATCCCGCGCAGCTGCGCGAGTCGCTGCAGACGATGGCCGACGAGCTGTGCGCGAGCCTCGTCGCGCACGGGCGCAGCGGGCGCACGATCGGGATCAAGGTGCGCCTCGACGACTTCACCACGGCCACGCGCGCACACACGATCGAGGCGCCCACGAACGACGTCGAGCGGGTCACATCGATCGCCCTGCGCCTGCTCGCGCAGTACGCGCCCGCGCGCCCGGTGCGCCTGCTCGGCGTGCGGGTCGCCGGGCTGGCCTCGGGTGACGCGCCCCCGTCGTCCGAGGTCGCGGACATCGATGAGGATGGCGGTGGCGACAGGGTCGCGAACGAGGCGCTGGACCAGCTGACCTTGCGGGTATAGGATCGTCGGATGCCGCAGGCAAAGGTGGGGGAGATCGAGCTCAGCTACGAGCGCGCCGGCTCGGGCCCGCCGCTGCTGATGATCATGGGGATGAGCGGCACGTTCGACCACTGGAACGCCGACTTCCTCGCCGACCTGCGCCGTGATTTCGAGACGATCGTGTACGACCATCGCGGCGTGGGCGCCAGCAGCCGTCTGGAGGGGCCGGTGACGATCGCTCGGCTCGCCGAGGACGCCGCGGGCCTGCTCGCGGCGCTTGAGCTCGAGTCCGCGCACGTGCTGGGCATCTCGATGGGCGGGATGGTCGCCCAGGAGCTCGCGCTGAGCCACCCTGAGCGCATTCGCGCGCTGACTCTCGGCTGCACCTACTGCGGCGGCGAGGGCAGCTCGTTGACCTCCGAAGAGGTCATGCGCAAGCTCGCCGAAGGGATGATGTCGGGCGACCGCGAGCGTGCGTTGCGCACGGGCTGGGAGGTCAACGTCTCCCCTGAGCTCGCCGCCGATGACGAGGCGTATGCGCGCTTCAAGGAGATCGGTATGCGTCGCGCGGTGCCGGTCGAGGTGATCATGGAGCAGATGCGCGCGATCACCGAGCACGACACCTCCGCGCGACTCCCCGAGATCGCGCTGCCGACGCTCGTCATCCACGGCACGCTCGATCAGATGCTGCCGGTGCAGAACGGCCGCATGATCGCCGGGCTGATCCCCGACTCCCAGCTGGAGATCTTCGAGGGCGTCGGTCACCTGTTCTTCTGGGAGCGTCCCGATCGCTCGGCAGAGCTGGTGCGCGCTCACGCCGCGGTGCATGCCTGAGGGCTCGCGCCCGGGCGCTACCGAGCTGCGGATTACGACCGACGACGGGGTCGAGCTGGCCGGCGAGCAGGCCGGGATCGGATCGCCGGTCGTGCTGCTCCACGGCCTGACGGCGACGCGTCGCTACGTCGTGATGGGCTCGCGCCTGCTGGAGCGCTCGGGCCGGCGCGTGATCGCCTACGACGCGCGCGGCCACGGTCGCTCCGACCCGGCCCCCGATGCGGACGCGTATGGGTACGAGCGCCTGGCGCACGATCTGCTGGCGGTCATGGACTCGCTGGAGATCGAGCGGGCGACGCTCGCGGGCGCCTCGATGGGAGCGCAGACGGTCGTCCGCTTCGCATTGGAGCGCCCCGAGCGCGTGGCGGCGCTGGGACTGATCACGCCGGCGTATGACCCGGACACGCACATGATCGGATCCGGCGGTGAGCTCACGACGTGGGACGCGCTCGCGCGGGGATTGCGCGAGGGCGGGGTGGAGGGATTTCTGGCGGCGTATGACTTCGCGCCCATGCCCGATGAGTGGCGGGCGACCGTCGAAAAGGTCGTCCATCAGCGCCTGTCCGCTCACGACCATCCCGACGCGGTGGCAGACGCGCTCGGCGTCGTGCCGCGCTCACGCCCGTTCGAGCGCTTCGAGGAGTTGGCGGCGATCGAGGTGCCCACCATCGTGATCGCCTCCCGCGATGAGGCCGACCCCGGGCATCCGCTGGCGATCGGCGAACGCTACGCGCAGGCGATCCCGGGGGCGAGCCTGCTCGTGGAGGAGCCCGGCCAATCGCCGCTGGCGTGGCAGGGAGGGCGTGTTTCGCGCGCCCTCGTCGAGCTCGACGGACGCTGACGCTGCGGGGCGGCGGGAGGGAGGTTGAGCCACGAGCCATCCGTTCGTGATAACGTACGATCGTATGCCAGAGGTACGTTCATGGGACGGCAAGACCTACGACCGGATATCAGCTCCGATGCAGGCGCTGGGCCAGGCGGTCCTCGACCGCCTGCAGCTGAACGGCGATGAGACGGTGCTCGACGCGGGCTGCGGCTCGGGGCGGGTCACCGAAGCGCTGATCGGGCGCCTGCCGCGCGGACGGGTCATCGGGGTGGACGTGTCCGAGTCGATGGTCATGGCCGCTCGCGAGCGACTGGGCGCCGGCGCGGACATCCGCCGGGCCGACCTGCTGGAGCTGGAGCATGAGCTGGATGAGCCGGTCGACGCGATCCTGTCGACCGCGACGTTTCACTGGGTGGCCGACCACGCGGCGCTGTTTCGCTCGCTGCACGGCGTGCTGCGTCCAGGCGGGAGACTGGTGGCGCAGTGTGGGGGCGAGGGCAACATCGCGAAGCTGCGCGGCCGAGCGGGCGTCGTGATGAAGCGCACGCCCTACGCCGAGCATTTCCGTGATTTCCGCCCGCCCTGGAACTACGCCAACCCCGAGGACACCAGCGAGCGGCTGCTGGGGGCTGGGTTCGCGACGGCCGAGTGCTGGCTGGCGCCCGCGCCGACCGAGCCCGGACACCCGCGCGAGTTTCTGGCGACGATCGTGCTCGGGCCGCACGTCCAACACCTGCCCGAGCCGCTGCGCGAGCCGTTTATGGACGAGGTGATGGCCGAGCTGGGGGAGCCGGTCGTCGTGGACTACGTGCGGCTGAACATCGACGCGACGGCGTAGGTGGACCGAGCCGCGAGGCGACCGCAGACCGGCGACGCGGGTGGCCTCGCTCAGGCCAGCGCGGCGCCCCGGTTCGCGATGCGGTCATCGCCGACCTCGGCACCGCTCAACAGCGCCGCGTAGCGGCCGTCGCGCTCGAGCAGCTCATCGTGTGTGCCGCGCTCGACGATGCGACCGGAGTCGAGCACGAGGATCTGGTCGGCGTCGCGGATCGTCGACAGCCGGTGGGCGATCGCGATCGTCGTGCGCCCGCGCGAGAGCTCATCGAGCGCCTGCTGCACGGCGCGCTCGGTCTCGGTGTCAAGCGCGGAGGTGGCCTCGTCGAGGATCAGCACGGGCGGGTTGCGCAGGACGGTGCGGGCGATCGCCATGCGCTGCTTCTCGCCGCCGGAGAAGCGGTAGCCGCGCTCGCCCACGGGCGTGTCATAGCCGTCCGGCAATCCGGAGATCAGCTCGTGGATCTGTGCTGCGCGCGCGGCGTCCTCGATCTGCGCGTCGCTCGCCTCGGGGCAGGCGAAGCGCAGGTTCTCGCGGATGGAGGCGTGGAACAGGTAGGTCTCCTGGGAGACGAGGCCGACGGTGGCGGCGAGCGAGGCGAGCGTCATGTCGCGGATGTCAACGCCGTCGATGGAGACGCAGCCGCGCTGGGGCTCATACAGCCGCGCGACGAGATAGGCGAGCGTGGTCTTTCCCGAGCCGGTCTCGCCCACGAGCGCGGTGCGCGTCCCCGCGGGAACGTCCGCCGCGATCGATTCCAACGTCCAGGGCGCGTCGGGGGCGTAGCGAAACCACACGTCCTCCAGTCGCACGTCGCCGCGCACGCCGCTCAGGGCGCGCGCGTCGGGGCGCTCGACGATGTCGATCGGCAGGTCGAGGTACTCGAAGATGCGCCCGAACAGGGCGAGCGAGGTCTGGACTTCGAGGCCGACCGAGAGCAGCGACTGGATCGGGAACAGCAGCCGCGTCTGCAGGGTGGTGAAGGCGACGAGCGTGCCGATCGTGATCGCCTGGCTGCCGGAGGCGATCGACTCGCCCGCGAACCAGTAGACGGCGGCGGGCATGATCGCGAAGCTCATCTGCACCGAGGCCATCCGCCAGCGTCCGGCCATGCGCGCGCGCACCTCGAGGTCGGCGAGCTCGCCCGACTCATCGCCGAAGCGGCGCACCAGCTCGGGCGAGCGGCCCATCGTCTTGCCGAGCAGGATGCCCGACACCGACAGCGACTCCTCGACGAGCGTGGACATGTCCGCCAGGCGCGACTGGCGGACCGATTGGATGCGCCGGCGCTCGTTGCCCACGCGCCGAGTGAGCCATACGAAGAACGGCAGCAGGAAGAGCGAGAACGCGGCCAGTCGCCAGTCGAGCAGCACCATCGCCACGACCACGGCGACGACCGTCGTCACGTTCTGCACGATCGAGGTGGCGGTGGAGGTGACCACGCTGTCGATCCCGCCGATGTCGTTGGCGATCCGTGACTGCACCTCGCCCGTGCGCGTGCGCGTGAAGAACGCGAGCGACATGCGCTGCAGGTGCGCGTACACGGCGGCGCGCAGATCGTGCATCACGCGCTGGCCGACCTGGTTCGAGATCCACGTCTGCGCGACGCCGATCACCCCGCCGATGACCGACAGCGCGATCATCCCGCCGACGAGCAGGCTCAGCTGCGTCGTGTTGTGGTCGGGGATCGCCTCATCGAGCACTTCGCGCAGCAGAAACGGGCTGATCACGCCGAGGCCGGCGGAGAGGAAGATGAGCGTCAAGAGGCCGCTCAGGCGCGCACGGTAGGGTCTGAACAGCGCGCCGATCCGCCGCAGCGAGACCGGCGTCGCGGGGATGTCCTCAGGGCGCAGCTCTGGGGGTTGCTGCGAGCGGCGGCCACCGCCACCGCCGTGTCCCTGGGCGAAGGGCTGGGCGCTCACGCTAGATGACTTTAGAGGGTGACCGCGACCCCGCGGCGGTGGTACGCGGCGCGGCGGGCGTGTCGCGTCGTAGGCTTAACGCGATGAACCTGTCCGCCTCGGAGACGCGCGTGCTCGGGTGCATGCTCGAAAAGCAGGTGACGACGCCCGACATCTATCCGCTCACGCTCAACAGCCTGCGGTTGGCGTGCAACCAGTCGACCAACCGTGACCCGGTGGTGGACTATGACGACGGGACGCTGCGCGACGCGCTGCATCGGCTGGAGCGCCGCGGATATGCGCGCCTGGCGAGCGGGCGGGGCAGTCGTGCGCCGAAGTACCGCCATCTGCTCGCCGAGGCGCTGCCGCTCGCGGACGACGAGCACGCGGTGCTGTGCGTCCTGCTGCTGCGCGGAACGCAGACGCCGGGGGAGCTCAAGCAGCGTGGCGAGCGGATGCACGCCTTCACAGACCTGGACGCCGTCCATGAGACGCTCGAGCGCTTGATCGCACGCGAGCTGGTCGCCAGGCTGGAGCGCCGGCCGGGACAGAAGGAGGAGCGCTACGGGCACCTGCTCAGCGCCGACTTCGAGGAGTTCCCGGGGGCCGATGCGCCGGCGCCGCGAGACGCCGCGCCCGGCGCGCCCACGCCACCGGGCCCGTCGATGGGCGAGCCGAATGGGGGAGGAGGCTCGCTCGCGCAGGCGCCGACCCAGCCGCTGGGCGGTCTGGAGGAGCGGGTGGCGAGACTGGAGCGTGCGGTGCAGGAGCTGCGCGCGGCGGTGCGGGCATGATCGCGACCGCGACCGATGCCGCCGGCGGAGTGGGCATCCCGATCGCGCTGGCGGCGGGGCTCGTGTCGTTCATGTCTCCGTGCGTGCTGCCGCTGGTGCCCGGGTACCTCTCGACGGTGGTGGGGGTCGCGCCGGCTGACATGCAGCATGCGGGAGCGCGAAGGGTGCTGGTCCCGAGCCTGCTGTTCATCGCGAGCTTCTCCTCGATCTTCATCCTGCTGGGCCTCGGCGCGACCGCGATCGGCTCGACGCTGAACGAACACAAACAGACCCTCGAACAGGTGGGTGGGGTAGTGATCGTGGCGATGGGGGTCCTGTTCCTGATGACGCCGTTCGTCGATCGGCTGAACTTCGAGTGGCATTCGGAGTCGTTGCAGCGTCTGGCGGGCCGCGGCGGGCCGCTGATCGCCGGGGCGGCGTTCGCGATCGCGTGGACGCCGTGCACGAGCATCACGCTGGGCGCGATCCTCACGCAGGCGGCGGTCTCCAGCTCGGCCGCGCACGCGGCGCTCTTGCTCGCGTTCTACTCGGCGGGCCTGGCGATCCCGTTCCTCTTGATCGCGCTCGCGTTCGAGCGCGCGACGAACGCGCTGGCGGTCGTCAAGCGCCACTTCCCGATCGTGATCGGCGTCGGCGGGGCGATCATGATCGCCCTCGGACTGCTGATTCTCACAGGCGAGTTCACGACACTCAACTCCCAAGCGAACAGCCTGCTTCAAGGCACGGGCCTTGACGTCTCGAACATCTGAGGCGGCCCAGCGCACGGCGCTGATGTCGGTCGCCGCCGCGGCGGCGCTCGTGGCGATCAAGCTCGTGGTGGGTCTGCTCGCGCACAGCCTGGGGCTGGTCGCGGAGGCGATCCATTCGGCCACCGACCTGGTCGCGGCGCTGCTGACGTTCTTCGCCGTGCGCGTGGCGGGGCGACCGGCCGATCGCGAGCACCCCTACGGTCACGGCAAGGCCGAGCACCTGTCGGCGCTCGGTGAGGGTGCGATCCTCGTGCTCGCGAGCTTCGTGATCGCCGGCGAGGCGATCGACCGTCTCGCCGGCAATGGCCCCACGGCGGACGCGCGCTGGTACGTGCTGGCGGTCGTGGGCGCCGTGATCCTGATCGACGCGGGTCGCTCGCGCACGTTGCATCGCGCCGCGCACGAGCACGCGAGCGCCGCGCTGGGCGCAAACGCGCTGCACTTCACGCTTGATCTCGTCGGCTCGATCGCGGTGCTGATCGGGCTCGTGCTCGTACGCGCGGGCTATCCGCAGGCCGACTCGATCGCAGCGCTGCTCGTCGCCGGGCTCGTGCTGTTCTCGGCGGGCAGGCTGATGCGGGGCAACATTCGGGTGCTGATGGACACGGCCTCGGGGCCGGCCGAGCAGACCGCGCGCGCGGCGATCGCCGGGATCGAGGAGCCCGTCACGCTCAGCCGCCTGCGCATGCGCGAATCGGGAGGCCGCCACTTCGTCGACGTGGTCGTCGGCGTGGAGCCCGACGCCGACCTCGCCCACGGTCATGCCGTGGCGAGCGCGATCGAGGACGCGATCGCGCGCGACCTGCCCGGCAGCGACGTGATCGTGCACGTCGAGCCCGACACGGCGCTCGGCTCCCGCCACCTCAGCCACGGGCCGCGCGCGGTGCTGACGGTGTGCCTGGGGCCGGAGCGCACGCTTGGGGAGGCGCGGGCGCTGGCGGACCGGCTGGAGCGCGAGATCAGGGACGGGCACCCGGACATCGTGGACGTGTCGGTGCACACCGACCACGACTAGTAGCTGGCCGCTGTACGCTCCCGATCGCGCTCTCGGTAGCGCCGTTCCCACGCCTCCTGGTTGCGCTTGGCGTCGAGCACGAACGGCGAGTAGCCGATCGCCTTGACGATCGCGCGGTTGATCTGCGCCCACGGGGAGGGGAGGGGTCTGAGCACGTCCACGAACAGCACGACGCGCGTCTCGTCGGTGTCGTTCCAGACCTCGTGGTTGAAGGTGTCGTCGAAGACCATGCTCTGACCCTCTTCCCAGTGGCGGTAGTCATCGCCGACGCGGATGCGGCAGTCCTGCGCGTCGCGCGGCACTATCAGCCCGAGGTGATAGCGAAGGACGCCCTTGTAGGGGCCACGGTGGTCGAGGATGTGCTTGCGTGGGGAGAGGATCGAGAACATCGCGGTCTTCATCCCCGGGATCTCGCGCATCAGCGCCGCCGTACGCGGGCACATCTCCACGCCGAGCTTCGCCTCGAAGCCGTAGCCGTACAGGAAGAACGTCTTCCAGCGGTCGTCATCGGTGATCTCGATCTGGTCCTTCGAGATGTCCTGGAAGTTGGCAAGGTCATCGCGGTTCTCGAGCAGGCGCTCGGCCTCTTCGCGGATCGTGTGCCAGTTGTTCTCGATGTGCTCCACCCAGGGGAAGCGATCGAGCGGGAAGAACGTCGCGTCGCCGACCAGCGAGCGCTTGGCGATGAAGCGCTCGATCGGCGCGAGAATCCGTTCGCCGACCGAGATCGTCAGATCGACGGTGCGCTCCCACGCTGACTTGGGCGTGTCTGCCATGGCGTGCTCCTGTCCGTGCAGTCGGAACTTCAACGCAGCAGTCTAGGACTCCCGCCAGACGTGTGGTCCGAGCGGGAGCCCTGAGACGGAATGCTTAGGCAGCCTCGCGGAGAGCTGCCATCTCTGGCGACTCCGCGAGCTTCTTCAATGCACGCTGCTCGAGCTGGGAGGCGCGCTCGGCGGAGAACCCGAGCCGTTTGCCGATCGCGGTCAACGTCTGGGGCTCCTCGCGCCCGGTGCCGAACCGCAGCGTCAACACTGTGCGCTCGGTGTCGGGCAGCTGCGAGATCGCCTCGTGGACGATCCGCTCGCGCTCGTTCTCCCAGGCGGTCTCCTCGGGCACCTCGGCGTCGGCGGGCAGCAGATCTCCGAGGGCGGTGTCGCCGTCCTCGCCGACCTGCTGATCGAGGCTGACCAGGGCGGCGCGCTGGTGGCGCACCTCCTCGACCTGCTCGATCTCAAGGCCTGTCTCCGCGGCCAGCTCCTCGACCGTGGGCTCGCGCCCGAGCCTGACCGACAGCTCTCGCTCGACCCGTCCGACCTTGCGCGAGCGCTGGGCGACGTGCACGGGCAGCCTGATCGTGCGGCCGGAGTTCTCCAAGCCGCGCTGGATCGCCTGCCTGATCCACAGCGTCGCGTAGGTGCTAAACCTGAAGCCCTTGCGCCAGTCGAACTTCTCGCTGGCGCGGATCAGCCCGAGCATGCCCTCCTGCACGAGGTCCGCGAGGGGCAGGCCCTGGTTCTGGTAGCGCCGCGCGTTGGAGGCGACCAGGCGCAGGTTGGAGTTGACCAGCAGTTCCTTGGCCTGCAGATCGCCGCGCTCGATCTTCTGCGCCAGTTCGATCTCCTGCGCCGGCGTGAGCAGGGGGTAGCGCCGCGAGTGCGCGAGCAGCTGGTCGACGGACTCGGGGATGAAGCTGTCCAGCGCGGCGAGAGCGGCGCTGTCAGCTGGTTTTGCTGGGGTTTTGGGGGTTTTGCGAATGTTGTCTGCCATGTGAGGCCCTTCTAATCCGATGCTTGCAGTCGGAATTATACGCCGCGATAGTTGCGTTGTCAATTATTCTTTGTGGACCGCCGATCGGGGTGTCGTTCGACACTGTGTACGCCGCTCCCTGCTCGCCGGTTGCGCCTATCAGCACTCTTTCTGTCGGCTTTTCTTCCCGCTGGCCGATTTTTTGGGCCCGTTTTGGACATCCACGCGCCCGTACGCGCGCGCTCATGCCCCAGGAGCACCTACAACCCATCAGACCGGCCCAAGTCGCGTCTATCTACCCAAATCGGGGCCGTCCTATCGCGCACGGCAAGGATAGGCCGCATGGCGGATGACGAGCAGGGCCTTCGCCGCAGAAGCGCCGCGGCCGGAGATGCCACGCCTCGTGGGCGAGCCCTACACTCTCGACCGATGAGCACCGCCGATCTTTCCGGCCAGGTCGTCGCCGTCACGGGCGCCTCCTCGGGCATTGGCGAGGCGACCGCTCTGGCATGCGCTCGCGCGGGCGCCGCCGTGGCCCTCGCCGCTCGCCGCGTCGATCGCATTCAGGGGCTGGCCGAGCGGATCGTCGCCGACGGCGGACGCGCGGTCGCGATCGGCGCCGACGTGGGGGAGGAGGATCGGGCGGGCGAGTTCGTGCGCCGCGCCCACGCGGAGCTGGGCCGCCTGGACGTGCTCGTCAACAACGCCGGCGTGATGCTGCTCGGGCCGATCGCCGACGCCCCCACCGAGGAGTGGCGTCGCATGATCCACGCCAACGTGTTCGGCGTCCTGTACTGCACCCACGCCGCCCTGCCGCTGATGCGCGAGCAGGGCTCGGGGCACATCGTCAACGTCAGCTCCGTCGCGGGCCGGGTCGCGCGCCTGGGCTCGGGTGTGTACAACCTCACGAAGTTCGGCATCGGCGCCTTCTCCGAGTCCCTGCGCCAGGAGGTCGTGCCGCTCGGCGTCCGTGTGACCCTGATCGAGCCCGGCGCCGTGGCGACCGAGCTCGTCGGCCACAACCGCCCCGAGGTGCTCGAGCAGATGGCCAAGCGCTTCGCGGGGGTGGAGCGCATGACCGCCGATGACATCGCGCGCGCGATTCTCTACGCGATCGAGCAGCCGCCCAACGTCAGCATCAACGAGATTCTGGTGCGCCCGAGCGGGCAGGTGGGGTAGCGACCTCGCGTCGCCCTCCGCGGCGGCCGACCTCTCCACACGACAGCTGACTCCCAACCCCGCCGATCCGGGCCAGGCCGTCGAACCGCGAAGTCTCCGCGCAGCCCGCCGTCTCGTATGCGAACATATGTTCGTGCGCTGGTCCAACCTGACATTGAGCGAGGACGAGCAGCATCGGCTGCCCGGCTATCGCGACGAGGCGGTAGTGCGCCGCTTCGACGCCCCCGAGGCGCTGGAGACGCGCTTCTATGAGGTCCGCGCCCGCTCGGTCCTGAATCGCGTTCCCGGCCGCTCGCGGATGCCGTTCCGCTGGACGATCAACCCATACAGGGGATGTGCTCATGCGTGCATTTACTGCTTCGCCAGGCCGACACACCGTTACCTCGACTTCGACGCGGGCCGCGACTTCGAGCGTGAGATCGTCGTCAAGGTCAACGCGCCCGAGGTGCTGCGGGTCGAGCTGGCGCGACCCTCATGGAAGGGGGAACACGTCGCGCTGGGCACGAACACCGATCCGTATCAATGGGTCGAGGGACGCTATCGACTGATGGAGGGCATCTGGGAGGCGTTGCGTGACGCCTCAAACCCCTGCTCTGTGCTGACGAAGTCGCCGTTGCTGCTGCGCGACCTGCCGCTGATGCTGGAGATCGCCGCGCGCGCGAGCTTCAGCGCCTGCCTGTCGATCCCGACGCTGGACGAGCGCGCCTGGCGCGCCACCGAGCCGCACACGCCAAACCCCCGCGCGCGGTTGGAGGCGGTCGCCGAGCTCAACCGCGCGGGCATTCCCACGGGCGTGCTGATCGCGCCGCTGATGCCCGGGATCAACGATGCGCCTCATCAGGTCGAGCCATTGCTGGCGCGGGCCGCGGAGGCCGGCGCCACGAGCATCGGCGGCATGGCGCTGCACCTGCGCGGGGAGGTGCGCGACGTGTTCATGGGCTGGCTTCAGAGCCAGCGTCCCGACCTCGTCGAGCGCTACGAGCGGCTCTACCGACGCGGCGCCTACGCTCCAAGCGAGGAACGCAAGCGTCTGGCGGGGCTCGTGCGCGGGCATGCCTCGAGTCCCACCGGCTTCAGGCGGGTGCGTCCGCTGCTCACACCATCGAGCACATCCACCGCCGTCGACTTCCCGTCTTCGCAGGAATCCCTGTTCTAGCTCTAGGCGAGACACGGGAGCTCATTGCCTGGACCGCGGGAAGGTTCTCCGATGCGTGGGGTCTGAGGGCTTGAACACGCCCGTATCGCTATCCCGAGGATCAGGAGCCCACCGTGAGAAGACCCTTTGCGCTTGTCGCCGCCGCTTCGACGCTCGCCCTGCTTGCCGGCTGTGGCAGCAGCAGCACGACCACGACCACCGCCGCCGCCGCGAAAAGCACGAGCGCCACGAGCGGCTCGGCCAACGGGGAAACCCAGTCCACCTCGGCGGCCGCGAGCACGACCGGCTCCACCGCGACTCCGGCGAGTACAGGGGTGCTGATCGTGAGCAAGCACAGTCATGACGGCACGATCCTCGCGGCCGGCCCCAAGCGGCTGACGGTCTACCTGTTCGAAGGCGATCACGGATCGACGTCCGCCTGTACGGGCACATGCGCGCAGGTGTGGCCCCCAGTGACGACCGCGACCGCGGCCACCGCCGCCGGCGCGGCGATCACCGCCGACCTGGGCACGATCACGCGCTCGGACGGCACCAGGCAGGTCACCTACAAGGGCCATCCGCTCTACTTCTATGTCAAGGACAAGGACGACGGCGATGCTTACGGTCAGGGCGTTCACGGCTTTGGCGCCGACTGGTACGTGCTGAAGCCGAGCGGCGTCAAGGTCGACAACTCCTGACAGCAAGTGGGCGCCGGCGGACCGCACGAAGGCCTGATTCACAAATCTGAAATGATCCTGGCGGACCTGCCGCCGAGAGAAGGAGAATGCGATGACCAGCGCAACACCCATTGACAGGACCAGCACACGTACGTTCCGAGGCCGAGGCCTATCGCTCGTGCTGGGTGTTGCGTTCGCCGCGCTGCTCGTCGCGGGCTGCGGCTCGTCTAGCAGCTCTACGTCAAGCGGATCCTCCACGCCCGCGGCTCCGGCGGAAACTTCGACGAAGTCGACCTCCTCGACTCCCGCCCCGGCCTCCGGTGGCACGAGCGCGGGTCAGACTCTGAGCCTCGCCGCGAACCCCGAAGGGGAACTCAAATACAACACCACGTCGCTGACCGCGAAAGCCGGGAAGGTGTCGATCGACTTCACCAACATGGCCTCGCTGGCGCACAACGTCACGATCGAATCGTCCTCCGGTACGAACGTCGGCGCTACGCCGACGTTCCAAGGCGGCTCGAAGACGCTGTCCGTGACCCTCAAACCCGGCACCTACAAGTTCTTCTGCTCCGTTCCCGGTCATCGCCAGGCCGGCATGGAAGGCACGCTGACAGTGCAGTAGGTCATATGGGTGCCTGGGCGCCCAAGCTAATCCTTACGTGACCGTAAGGTTGCTAGCGTGGGAGCGATGGCTGCCCTCACCGCACCGCGCGTACCCTCGCGGTCACGCGATCCGAGCGACAAATACAAGTGGATCGCCCTGTCGAACGTGACGCTGGGCGTGCTGCTGGCGGTGCTCGACGGGTCGATCGTGCTGATCGCGATGCCGAGCATCTTCAGGGGCATCCACCTCGATCCGCTGGTGCCGTCGAACAGCTTCTATCTGCTGTGGCTGATCCTCGGCTTCCTCGTCGTCACGAGCGTCCTGATCGTCAGCTTCGGACGACTCGGGGACATGTACGGGCGGGTGAAGATGTACAACCTCGGCTTCCTCGTCTACACGATCGCCTCGCTGTTCCTGACCATCGACTGGATGACCGGGCGCGCCGGGGCGCTGTACCTGATCGTCTTTCGCATCGTCCAAGGGGTCGGGGCGGCGTTTCTGCTGGCGAACTCGGCCGCGATCCTGACCGACGCGTTTCCCGCCAACCAGCGTGGGATGGCGCTCGGCATCAACAACATCGTCGGCGTCAGCGGCGTCTTCATCGGGCTCCTGCTCGGCGGCCTGCTGGCGCCGATCGACTGGCGCGCGGTGTTCCTGATCTCGGTGCCGATCGGCGTGTTCGGGACGGTGTGGGCGTATCTCAAGCTCGAGGAGCGCAGCACGCCCAAACGCGCGCGCGTGGACTGGTGGGGCAACCTCACGTTTGCGCTCGGCCTGATCCTGATCATGGTCTCGGTCACCTACGGCATCCGCCCCTACGGCGGCCACGCTACCGGCTGGACGAGCCCGAAGGTGCTCGCGTTGATGGGCGCGGGCCTGACCTCGCTCGTGGCGTTCGCGTTGATCGAGCGGCGGGTTGCGGACCCGATGTTCCGGCTGCCTCTGTTTCGGATCAGGGCGTTCACGTTCGGCACGCTCTCGACATTCCTCTCGGCGGTCGCTCGCGGGGGCCTGATGTTCATGTTGATCATCTGGCTGCAGGGCATCTGGCTTCCCCAGCACGGCTACGACTTCACCGAAACGCCGCTGTGGGCGGGGATCTACATGCTGCCCCTGATCGTCGGCATGCTCCTTGCCGGCCCGACCTCCGGCTATCTCTCCGACCGCTTCGGCGCGCGCTGGTTCGCGACCGGCGGGATGCTCGGCGCGGCGCTGAGCTTCTTCCTGCTGGCGCTGCTGCCGATCGACTTCCCCTACCCGCTGTTCGCCGCGATCCTGTTCCTGAACGGCGTCTCGATGGGCATGTTCGCCTCGCCCAACCGCGCCGCCGTGATGAACAGCCTTCCGGCGGGCGACCGGGGCGCCGGTGGGGGCATGAACCAGACCTTCCAGAACTCCGCCCAGGTGCTCTCGATCGGGATCTTCTTCACGCTGATGATCCTCGGTCTGTCCTCCAGTCTGCCCGCGGCGCTGACCGCCGGGCTGAAGGCCCACGGCGTCCTCGCCGCGACCGCCGCCGGCGTCGCGCACCTGCCGCCCGTGTCGATCCTGTTCGCCGCGTTCCTCGGCTACAACCCGATCCAGCACCTCGTCGGCGCCCATGCGCTGAGCGCGCTCTCGCCGGCGAACCGCGCGACGCTCGTCGGCCACTCGTTCTTCCCCCATCTGATCTCCGCGCCGTTTCGCGCGGGTTTGCACGAGGCGTTCGCGTTCGCGATCGTCGCCTGCCTGATCGCCGCGGGCGCGTCGCTGATGCGCGGCGGCAAGTATCACGCCTCCGAGGGCCCGATCGCCGCCGGCGACGGGCGGGCACAGGCCGATGCGAACGGAGCATCGGCAGACGCGGGGGCGGGCTCGGGGAACGGGGCGGCCACGCGGAATGGCGGTTCGCCGTCGGGCAACGAGACGGGGCGCGGCAACGGACCGACGCCGGGCCGCGGAGAAGACGCGATCATCCCAATCCCCATCCGAGAGGAACAGCATGCAAGTTGAGTGGCACGGACAGTCCGCCTTTCTGCTCACCGCCGCAGACGCGACGGTGGCGATCGACCCGTTCGCGGACATGTCGGAGATGGCGGCGAGTCGCGGTGTGCAGTTCGATTATCCGCCGATCGAGGGCGTCGAGGCGGACCTGCTGCTGGTGACTCACGAGCACATCGATCACAACGGCGTCGATGCGATCGGGGGCGACCCCACGATCCTGCGCTCGACCGCGGGCCGCCTGGAGTCGCCGATCGGCGAGGTCGTCGCGGTCGCGTCCGAGCATGACGAGCAGGCGGGGACCGCGCGCGGCCCCAACACGATCTTCGTGTTCGAGCTCGACGGGCTGAGGGTGTCTCACTTCGGCGACTTCGGGCAGTCGGCATTGCGCGAGGAGCAGGCCGAGGCGATCGGCGAGATCGACCTGCTGTTCGTCCCCGTCGGCGGCGGTCCGACGATCGGCGCCGATCAGGCCACGGCGATCATCGAGCGCCTGTCACCACGCTGGGTCGTGCCGATGCACTACCGCACGCCGCGCATCGGCTTCCTGGATACGGCCGACGCGTTCCTGGAGGGTTCCACTCACGTGGAGCGCCTGTCTGAGCCCAGCTTCGACACCGACCGGCTGCTGGTCGCCGACGGACCGCTGATCGTGGTCCCGGCGGTGCCGTGAGCATGGACCGATAGGCCGACCGCAACGGAGTGCTCTAGGCCGTCGTCAGCACCGTCTTGACACCCTCGCCGCTGGTGAAGTGCTCGTGCAGCACGCCGATGGCGTCGTCGAGCGGCGCGACGTTCATGGGGATGGCCTCGGGGTGCAGGCGTCCGTCGGCCATCATGCCGAGCACCTCCGGGATGATGGCGCGTGCGTGCGTGCGCCCGACATGGAGGGTGGCGTTGCGGACATACATCCGCAGCATCGGGATGCCGGCGCTGCGGTGCAGTCCGCCCGCGCTCGAGCAGACGCCGTCTGGCGCCGTGCTGGCGAGCGCCAGGCCCGGGTTGGTGTTGACGTCCGCCACCAGCGGTGCGGGGCGGCGCCGGCGCAGCTCGCGCGGGCGCACGGCGTCAAAGCCGAGCTGTCGGGCGTGCTCGCGGATGCGTGGCCGTGCATCGGCGAGCGTGATGTTGCGGGCGCCGTAGGCGCGGGCGATCAGGCCGGTGTAGAGCGGCAGGCTGGCAGTGAAGAGGGTCTTGCGGTCGGTGGCCGCGAGGATCAGGACCTCGGCCGAGGGGTCCTTGCGCAGCAGCGCCGGGAGATGGGGCGCGATGTGTCGATGGGCGTCGCAGACGTTGTCGGCGACGCTCGCGGCGGCGATCGGATCGATGCCGTCCGGGAGCGCTACGAGCATCGCGTCGGCGTACGGCACGGACAGCTGATCGGAGAACGCGCCGCCCCAATGACCGGCGGCAACACCCATGCCGTACATCGATATGGGGGGAACCCCCGTGCAGCTGCCGGTACGCCCGTCGCGACACGGCTCACAGGCGCCGCAGTTGATCTGAAACGGAACCACCACCCGATCGCCGACCCGCACCGTGCGGACGCGCTCGCCCACGGCGAGCACCTCGGCGACGCATTCGTGTCCGAGATGGAGTGGCAGCGCGAGCTGCGTCGCGCCGAGCACGAGCGGGCAGTCGAGGTCGCACGTCGACGCCGCGATCGGGTGCACGATCGCCCCGAGCGGCCCGGGCGACGGCGGCGCCGGCACATCGCGCCAGCACAGTCGCCCACCGGCGGAGGCGATCAGCGCGCGCATTCGCGGACGGGTCGGCCTGATGCGCTGACCGGTGCGATCGCCGACGGTCGCGGCCAGGCGACGCAGCCGCTTCAGGTTGTCGCGTTCGAGCACGACCGGCATCGCGGCGGCGGCATCGGGCGAGAGGAATCCCGCGTAATGGCGCACACGACCGTACGGACGATGACGAGTGCTTCGCTTCACGGCAATCCGCAGGGATCTTACCGTCGCGACGTCGGCCCGCTCGGGGCGGGACGAGGACCGGCGCTTTGAGTAGCGATCGGCGCGCGGGCAGAGGACTCAGTTCACGACGACGATGTCGCCCAGCTGCAGCATGTCGAACACCGTGTGCGCGGTTTCGATCGGAAGCTCGACGCAGCCGTTTGACTGGGGGGTGCCGTAGGAGCCCCGTGGAAAGCCGTGGACGGCGTCGCCGCCGTTGAAGTAGTTCACCCATGGCACGCCCGGATCGCTGTAGTGGGAGCCATCCGGATTGGTGCCGGTCATCGTGGTGGATGTGAAACGCGAGAAGATCGGGAAGATCCCCCGCGCCGTTTCCGCGCCGGGCACGCCGGTGTTGGCGGGTGTGCTCAGGGCCACGTGATGGCCGCGATGGACCTCCAGCGTCTCGGGGATCGACTCGGAGACCGTCACCCACGTGTAGGGGCTGGGATTGCGGTGGTAGCCGCTCTCCGCGGCCAGCAGTGACGCCCAGGTCGCATAGCTCGGTTCGCCGGTGGGTGTGAGGCCGTGGTGTGACTGATAGACGGTCAGCGCGCCGCGCGTGGTCTCATCCAGCCGGCCGGTTTCCACGGCCGGCGCGTCGGAGGGGTCCGGCACGAGCACTCCTCGGGGTGGGTGGAAGACGTGCAAGGCGGCCTCGCGGCGGGTCTCCGGCCCGTTCGCGATGCGAACGCCATACAGCGAGTGAAAGCTCGCGCCCATGTATCCCAGCCGGGCGAGGCTCTGTTGCAGCGCGGCCGTCGATGGGCAGGGTACGTTCAGGCCGATCGTGCGGCGCTTGCCCAGGCGCGAGTGACCGGTGGCGATCGTGTTGGCCCAGACGGTCAGGGTGTATGTCGAGCAGGGCATCAGGGTCGAGGCCGGCGTGAACACCGCGGAGTTGCCCGCGATGCTCCACGTACCCGCGACGGCGGGCCTGAGCGTCGGCGCGGGGGAGCTCGCGGCGGGTGGCGCCGACAGCGTCACCGTCAGCGGCTCGGCGCCATTGCCGATCGTATGTGCCGGTACATCCACGAGCCGGGTGGGGGTGAGCGGTTCGGCCGCTGCCGCGGCGATCGCCGGAGGAGACGAGCCCAGCAGGTTGCCGACGCTGTGATCGCGAGTCAGCAGCACGGCTCCGACGGCGCCGGTGGCGATGACCATCAGCAGAACGCTCAACGAAACTATGGTCAAGCGCGACCTGCGATCGGAAGGCGAATCGTCGCCGGCGGCTCGCTCGCGGTGTGAATCGCGACCGGGAAGATGCTCGCCGATCGCTTTCATACCACCTGCAAATGCGCTCATTTAATCAAGGCTAACGCATGGATACGACATGGTTGAATCCCTTTGGACGGATTGTGGACACGTGCAAGATGGCGCCCGGCGGGTAGGATCGGCCGGCGCGTATGAGCCTTGGCGAGGTGATCACGATCGCCCTCGCCGGGCTGGCGGCGGGGACGATCAACACGATTGTCGGCAGCGGCACCCTGATCACCTTTCCGGTGCTGCTCGCGTTCGGCTACGCGCCGGTGACGGCGAACGTCTCGAACACGGTCGGGCTGGTGCCCGGGTCGGTGTCGGGCGCGATCGGCTACCGGCGCGAGCTCGCCGGCCAGCGAGCACGGGCGATGCGGCTGGGGACGATGTCGGTGCTGGGCGGGATCACCGGTGCGGTGCTGCTGCTGGTGTTGCCCGCGGCCGCGTTCAAGGCCATCGTCCCGGTGTTCATCGCGCTGGCGCTGGCGCTCACGCTGCTGCAGCCACGCCTGAACGCGTGGCTCGCCAGGCGCGAGGTCGACCTCGACCGTCACGGCGCGATCCCGACGGCTCTGGCCGTCTTCGCGATCGGCGTCTACGGCGGCTATTTCGGCGCTGCGCAGGGCATCCTGCTGCTGGCGGTGCTCGGCGTGGCGCTCACGCAGGACCTGCACCGCACGAACGCGCTGAAGAACGTGCTCGCGGGCCTCACCAACGGCGTGGCGGGCCTGTACTTCGTGTTCGCGGCGCACGTCGACTGGGCGCCCGCGGCGATCATCGCCGTGACCTCGATCGTCGGGGCGCAGCTCGGGGCGCGCTACGGACGGCGCCTGCACCCGGACGTGCTGCGGGCGCTGATCGTGGTGGTGGGCGTATCGGCGATCGTGCGGCTGGTGGCCTGAGGCGCTTGACGAATAGGGGGAGAGGGGAGGGCGAGATCGCACATGTGCGATCTCGAGCCCGGCCGCATGCGGCCGGGCTTCCGGTAGGCGCATGCGCCTACCGGCGGACCCGCACATGTGCGGGTCCGAGCAGGGCCGCATGCGGCCCTGCCTGCAAACCATCTCGAAGCTGGAGGCGGGAAATGCCTCGTATGTATTCCCCGAGTCCGGGTCAGCTCGGCCTTGACGCTGCCTCTTCGATGCTTTTTTTAGCCCAGTCGAGCATCCCCAGAGAGACCCAGGGATACTGCCCGGCTCGAACGCGAATCCCAACATTGCCGTCTGGTCCGGTGACTTCGACGACGGTTATGACGCGGCCGATCGCGAAGCCGTCGCCGAAGTCTGCTTCGATGGCGTCCATCTGGTCGGCGACTTCCTGCATGAGTCTGGTTCTCGGGTCAGGCTGTGAGCCCTCGCTTCCGGGATCCGCCATTGCGTCCTCCTATCGCACGATCAGCGGTCATCATGCCATCGAACGAACACGCACGGCGTGGTGCCGACTGCCGATTTCACGCCTCGCCCAACGGATGGAGGGACGATGAGCATGGCCAAGAGGAAGGACACGCGGTCGTCGGCACCGCACGCTGCCGACAGTCACGATCTGATTCGCGTGCATGGCGCGCGCGTCAACAATCTCAAGGACATCAGCCTCGTGATTCCCAAGCGCCGGCTGACGGCCTTCACCGGCGTCTCCGGCTCGGGCAAGAGCTCGCTGGTGTTCGGCACGATCGCCGCGGAGTCCCAGCGGCTGATCAACGAGACTTACAGCGCCTTCGTGCAGGGTTTCATGCCGACGTTGGCGCGGCCCGAGGTCGATGTGCTCGAAGGGCTGACGACAGCGATCATCGTCGACCAAGAGCGGATGGGCGCCGATGCTCGCTCCACGGTCGGCACCGCCACCGACGCGGGCGCGATGCTGCGCATTCTTTTCAGCCGGATCGGGAAGCCGCACATTGGCTCACCTCAGGCGTTCTCCTTCAATGTCGCCTCGATCTCGGGCGCCGGGGCCGTCACGTTCGAGCGCGCCGGCCGCACGACGAAAGAGAAGCGCAGCTTCAGCATCCTCGGCGGCATGTGCCCGCGCTGCGAGGGCCGCGGCTCGGTGTCCGACATCGACCTCACTCAGCTGTATGACGACAGCAGGTCGCTCAGGGAAGGTGCGCTCACGATCCCCGGATACAGCATGGACGGCTGGTACGGGCGGATCTTCCTGGGCTGCGGCTTCTTCGACCCGGACAAGCCGATCGAGAAGCTCACCAAGAAGGAACTTAATGACCTGCTCTACAAGGAGCCGACCAAGATCAAGGTCGACGGCGTCAACCTGACCTACGAGGGCCTGATCCCTCGTATTCAGAAGTCGATGCTCTCCAAGGACATCGACTCGCTGCAGCCCCACATCCGCGCCTTCGTGGAGCGGGCGGTCACTTTTACCACCTGTCCCGAGTGCGACGGGACTCGGCTCGGCGCCGAGGCTCGCTCCTCGAAGATCAGGGGGATCGACATCGCTGAGGCCTGCGCGATGCAGATCAGCGACCTCGCTGCATGGGTGAGCAAGCTCGAGAGCAAGTCGGTCGCGCCGCTGCTCGACGCGCTGAGGGCGACGCTCGACTCGTTCGTGGGCATCGGGCTCGGCTACCTCTCGCTTGAGCGGTCTTCGGGAACGCTGTCGGGCGGCGAGGCCCAGCGCGTCAAGATGATCCGCCAGCTCGGCTCCTCGCTCACAGACGTCACCTACGTCTTCGACGAGCCTACGATTGGGCTTCACCCGCACGACATCGAGCGGATGAACGAGCTGCTGGTGCAGCTGCGCGACAAGGGCAACACCGTGCTCGTCGTCGAGCACAAGCCTGAGACGATCGCGATCGCCGACCATGTCATCGACCTCGGCCCGAAGGCCGGGACGGAGGGCGGCGAAGTGATGTTCGAGGGGGCCGTCGAGGGGCTGAGGAGAAGCGACACGATCACCGGACGTCATCTCGACGATCGAGCCAACCTCAAGGAAGCAGTGCGCTCCCCAGAAGGCACACTGGAGGTGCGCGGCGCCAACACCCACAATCTACGGGGCGTCGACGTTGACATTCCGCTCGGCATCCTGGTCGTCGTCACCGGCGTGGCAGGCTCGGGCAAGAGCTCGCTGATCGAAGGCTCGATCGTCAATTCCCGCCCGCACCGCGACGGAGTCGTCTCGATCGACCAGGCTGCGATCAGGGGCTCGCGGCGCAGCAACCCGGCGACGTACACCGGACTGCTCGACCCGATCCGCAGGGCCTTCGCGAAGGAGAACGGCGTCAAGCCGGCGCTATTCAGCGCCAACTCCGAGGGCGCCTGCCCCAACTGCAACGGCGCCGGCGTCATTTACACAGACCTGGCGATGATGGCCGGTGTCGCCGCGCCCTGTGAGGTGTGCGAGGGAAAGCGCTTCCAGGCCGAGGTGCTGGAGTACAAGTTCGGTGGCAAGGACATCAGCGAGGTGCTCGCAATGCCCGTGGTCGAGGCCACGAAGTTCTTCGGCGCCGGCAAGACGAAGACGCCGGCAGTGCACAAGATCCTCGAGCGGCTCGCCGACGTCGGGCTCGGCTACCTCAGTCTCGGCCAGCCGCTGCCCACGCTGTCCGGCGGTGAGCGCCAACGGCTCAAGCTGGCCACGCAAATGGCCGAGAAGGGCGATATCTACGTCCTCGACGAGCCGACCACCGGCCTGCACCTCGCCGATGTCAAGCAGCTGCTCGGCCTGCTCGACCGGCTCGTCGACTCCGGCAAGTCAGTCATTGCCATTGAGCATCACCAGGCGGTCATGGCGCACGCCGACTGGATCATCGACCTTGGCCCCGGCGCCGGCCACGACGGCGGGCGGGTCGTCTTCGAGGGCATTCCCTCCGAGCTCGTCGCCGCTCGCTCCACCCTCACCGGTGAGCACCTCGCCGCCTACTGCGGCGTCTCACCGATATGAGACGAGTGTGCTCGCCAGCGAGGTGCAGACGCGCGAGCACGGCGGCTGTCTGTGTGGCCGCGGGCTTTACGAGACCATGCCGCCGTCCGACTCATCATCGCCTTGCCAGACGCGACATCGAACCCGTGTCGTGAGCGATTGGGCTCGTCACAGACCAACCACCCGCGAGCGCGGGCGAGCAACTGCTCCGACCACGGCGGGCGGTCAGGGAGTGTGCCCGCCCGAGACGCGAAGCGCTCGAAGCGCTATTAGTCGACCCACCAGTCTCGCTGACCCTCCACGTCTTCCCGCGGGTTCTCGCCGAGATGGGGCGCGCCGAAGACGAGAAGCTCGAGGCCCTCCGGCCCGGCCTCGTACCCTCGCCATGTACCGGGTGGAACGCGCACGGCGTCCCACTTCTTGACCTCGATGATCTCGTCGTCGAGCTTCATCCGCCCGCTCCCGCCCACGACGACGAACACCTCCTCCTGCTCCTTGTGCGTGTGGCCGTACGGGAACCGGTAGCCGGGCGGGATGCGCTGATAGCTAAGGCCGGACCGCTCGAGCTCGAGCGCCGTACCCACCAGGCGGAACTCCAGGTCTGGCGCGCCGTCGAAGTTGGATCCGACATCGACCGGATCCTCTCCGATGTTCGTGAGGATGAACGGCACGGCCGCGATTCTATGGCTCCAGGAGGCGTCGCTTATGCCTACTGCGCCGCGCCTCCGGTGATGTGGTCGATCACTCGGCTGAGCTCCTCGGTGGGGGAGAAGTCGACGTACTCGGAGTCCTCGATCGCCTCCGGCGCGTGGCCGGGCGCCCAGTAGAACGCTTCGCCGGCCGCGAAGTCCTGATGTCCGTCGGTCGTGTGCATCCGCACGCGGCCCTTGATCATGTATCCCCAGTGCGGACAGGGGCAGAGGTCATCCGGAAGGCCCTTGGTGGCCGGACGCAGATCCGCGCCGGCCGGCAGGCGGACGAAGCCGACGGAGATGCCGTCCTCGTCACGGAGACGGAGCTGGACGCCGTCGTCGATGACGATCGGCAGGTCCTCGAGCGCGATTGCCTTCATGGCGTGTCCTCCTCGTGTGTGGGTGTTGTTCAGCTCAGGAGCTCTCGACGACGTCATTTCCCGCGGCATCCTGCTACTGCGCGGGCGATCGTGCCGCGTCGAGGCGCGTCAGGCGAAGCTGGTCGGAGAGACGCTCAATCGCGCCACTGGACCTCGAAGTGCCCGATCGGCTCGTCGAAGCCCTTCACGGCGATGGGCCCGCCGTCGGAGAACCGGATGCCCTTGCCGCGACAGAGATCATGCACGCCGGACGAAACGACGATGCAATCCGGCTGAGCCCACGCGCACAACCGCGCTGCCTGCTGCACCGCCGCGCCAAAGAGATCGTCCTGCTCGGTGACGGGCTCCCCGGCCGCCACCCCAACGCGCACGTGCAGGTGCCCTTGCGGGGGTTCGTCGCGCTCCTGCAGCGCCCGTTGGATCTGGCTCGCCGCGGCGACCGCCTGGAAGGCTGAGGTGAACGCAGCCATGATCCCGTCGCCGGTGTGCTTGACCTCGGTGCCGCCGAAGTCTGCCAGGACGCCGCGTACGACTGAGTCGTGTACCCGGAGAAGCTGCATCGCCGCACGGTCTCCCAACTGCTGGGTGAGGCGAGTGGAGTCGACCATGTCGGTGAAGAGGATCGCTCGGAATGCGCTTTCTGTGTAGGGCTCTCCAGGGGGATGCGTATTGAGCCGGCCGAAGAAGCCGCGTACGGCGGCCTGGTCGACCTCGATGACGTTCGACGGGAGCAGTCCATGCGATGCGCGATGCGCTGCTTCAACGGTCTCCGCGTTCGGCCCCTCGATCAGGCAAAAGCCGCTCCCCGCCCCCTCTTCGAACCAGTAGGTGACGAAGTGCACGTCGAATTTGTCCTGAACCTCGAGATCGCGTATGTGGGCGGCTGCGAGGTCGGCAGCGGTCGCGTCCGGGAGATCATGGCGGTCCATGTAGAGGGGCATCGTGATCAGGTTAGCCCCTTACGCCTGCGGCTGGATGTTCTGGTTGACCCGAAAGAGGTTGTCCGGGTCGTAGGTGCTCTTGATCTGCGCCAGGCGATCGTAGTTCTCGCGATAGCTCGCCCGCACCCGCTCCTGGCCCTCGTCCATCATCATGTTCACATAGGCGCCGCCGGCGGAGTGGGGGTGCAGCGCCTCGAAGTAGTCCACGCACCAGCGGCGTATTACATCCGCGTTGGCTGGGTCGTGATCGACGCCGGCGAATACCGAGCTCCAGATCGCGTCGCGGTAGCTCCACGGGGTGTCTGACGGGCCGACGTCGTGGGCGGCTCCGTCGACCGGGTACAGGTGCATCGTCGACTGCCACGTCGGCATCTCGGCGCCGAACTTGGCATGCGTCTCGATGGCGGCGTCGGGAATCTCCTTGACGAAATCAGCGCGCCAGTACCACTGGTCGCCAGCGGGATATACAGGGTCGAAGGCGCTCTGGAGCGCGGGGTGGGGCATCGGCTGCACCCCATGCAGCAAGGGCTCCGGGAGGGCCTCCAGCAGCGGGGCCATCGCCCCGGCGGCGTCTTCGGGTCCGCCCACGTAGCACCAGACCACTCCGCAGACCTTGCGCAGATGGAGCTCGTCGGGGTAGGGCGGCGCCGGCGGGACCGAAGCGAAGATGAAGAAGCCGTTCAGCTCGCGCGGAGCGTTCGGAAGGAAGTCTCGGTAGGCGGCTAGCACCTCGGCGCCCAGCTCGACCGGCCAGAAGGTCGGCCCGCCGACGACCGTTCCCACCTCGTGCAGCCTGAACAGGAAGGACGTGACGACGCCGAAGTTGCCGCCGCCGCCCCGGATCGCCCAGTAGAGGTCGGGGCGCTCGTCCGCGGCGGCACGGACCGTCTCGCCGCTCGCGAGCACGACCTCTGCCTCGAGCAGGTTGTCGATCGTAAGGCCGCACTTGCGGGTCAGGTGTCCGAGGCCGCCACCCAGCGTGAGACCGCCGACGCCGGTGGTCGAGATGATTCCGCTCGGCGTCGCCAGGCCGTGCGCGTTGGTCGCGGCATCCACTTCGCCCCAGGTGCAGCCACCGCCGACCCTCGCCGTCCGCCCACCGGGATCCACCTCGATCCCCTTCAGGCCCGAGAGGTCGAGAACCAGGCCGTCGTCGCAAGTTCCCAGCCCGCCGCCGTTATGGGCGCCGCCGCGCACGGCAAGCAAAAGTCCGTGCTTGCCGGCGAACGAGACGACGCTCGCGACGTCGCCGGCGTCGGCACAGCTTGCGATCAGAGCAGGCCGTCGATCGATCATCGCGTTGTACACCTTGCGGGCCTCGTCGTAGCCGGGATCCTCGGGGGCCGTAAGGTGTCCCTTGAATTCAGGCATCCCGCTGCGCGCCGTCTGCATCAAACCGTTGGTGGTGCTCATGCGTTCCTCCTAGTCGGTCGTCGTGCTCGTCTTGGTCGAACTTAGGGCACTCGTATTCCCTCTGTCATGACCTGATCTGACCCAATTCGAGTGCCGTCGACCGCGGTCGGTACCAGCCGGCATGGTCAAGACTGACTAGTGTCTTTGCATGGACGCAGATATCGTGGATCTTCCGGGTTCGCTTCGCCCGACCTCGATTTCCCCGTTCGTCGGGCGCGCGGCCGAGTTGGAGAAGATTCGAACCCTGATGCCGCGAGCGGAAGGCGAGAGGCGTCGCATCGTGCTGCTCGCGGGCGAGCCGGGGGCCGGGAAGAGCCGCCTGGCACGCGAGTTCGCCGGCCAGATCGCAAGGGAGGGGGCGCTTGTGCTCTACGGCGCCTGCGACGCGGTCGTGCGGACGGCGTACGGGCCTTTCGTCGAGGCGCTTGAACGCCTGGTGGAGGTAACCGAGGCGCCGGATCTGCGCGCCGCGCTCGGCGCCGGCGCCGGCGAGCTGACGCGGCTGCTGCCCGATCTGCCCGCCCTTCTCGGCGAGCTACCGGAGCCGGTCGAGGCTGATCCCGATACCGAGCGCCACCGCCTCCACACGGCGGTCGCTGACCTGCTTGCAAACGTCAGCCGCAGACGACCGATACTGCTTGTGCTCGAGGACGGGCATTGGGCGGACGGGGCGACGCTTCTGCTCCTGCGCCACCTGGCGCGCTCTGCCTGGAACGCCCGCCTGCTGATCCTCGCAACCTTCCGCGACAGCGAGGCGGACGTGCCGGGGGGGCTCTCGGAGACGCTTGCCGACCTGCGCCGCTCCGACGACGTCGTGCGAATGCGTCTGGGGGGACTCTCCGGGGCAGAGGTCGCCGACCTGGTCAGCCGTGCCGCCGGAAGCGACCCCAACCCCGAGCTGGGCGAGCTTGCAACCACGATCCACGATCTCACTGGGGGCAACGCCTTCCTCGTCTGCGAGCTCTGGCGTGCCACGGTTGAGACGGGGATCGTCGAAGTCGCCTCTGGGCAGGTCAGGGTGACCCGGCCACTGGCCGAGCTCGGCACGCCCGAAAGCGTCCGCGAGGTGGTCAGCCAGCGCCTATCGCGCTTGGGCCCGAGGACCATCGACCTGCTCGAGCTCGCTGCCGTGGCCGGGCCGGAGTTCGAACTGGAGTTGGTTCGTTGCGCCGCGGGTCTTGCCGAGCCCGAGCTGCTCACCTCCGTCGAGGAGGCGATGGCCAGCGGGATGATCGAGGAGCTCCCGTCTCAGAGGCTGGCCTGTCGCTTCACCCACGAGATCGTGCGGCGGGCGCTTTACGATCGGCTCTCGCGGTTGCGACGGGCCGAGCTGCATCTGCGCGTCGGGGAGGCGCTCGAGAGCGCCGGTGCGGGCTCTGACCGCTCACTCGCGGACCTTGCGCATCACTTCGGCGCGGCCGCCCCGTTCGGTGGGGCCGAGCGGGCGATCGACTACAACCTGCGTGCGGCGCGGGCCGCGAGCGCCGCGCTTGCCTTCGACGATGCCGCGATGCGGCTGCGCACCGCGATCGAGATCGGGGTCAAGGACGAGTCCGAGCGCGCAGGCGCCCTGCTCGAGCTCGGCTCGGTCAGCCATCGGGCGGGCAAGGCGACCGATGCGCTGGAGTCCTTCGCGTCGGCGGCCGAGATTGCCCGTTCGCTGGAGGACCCGGAGCTACTTGCCCGAGCCGCGATCGGCTACGAGGACGCCAGCTGGCGCCCAGTCGTAGCGATACGGGATGCGGTCGAATTGCTTGAAGAGGCGCTCGCGGCGGTCGATGAGGAGAGCGACGAGCTGCGAATCGGTCTACTGGCAGGACTGGCCCGAGCGCTCGACTTCGAGGGGGAACGCGAGCGTGGGGCGCTCGTGCGTGAAAACGCCGTCGCGCTGGCTAGGCGGCACGAGGACCGCGCGGGGCTCGCGAAGGTGCTGGTTCGCTCCTACTGGGCGCGCGGCACGACCCCGCTGGAGGAGATCCTCTCGATGCTGACCGAGGCGAGGGACCTGGCACAGGAGCTGGAGGACGCCGAGACCAACGCGGAGGCGATGGCCTGGCGCGTACCGACCTTCGTCGCCCTCGGCGACCTCGAGTCCGCCAGGGCGGAGATCGTTGTTCTGCGTGAGATGGCCGAGCGTACCGCGCAGCCGGTCATGAATCACATAGCCGAGCACTACGGGTCAGCGATCGCTCTCTGTGACGGAAACCTCGCGGACGCAGAGGCGATGGCGGGGCGCTCGCACGATTGGGGCCGGCTACTGACCGGTCGCGATGCATCGGGCACCCACGGCATTCAGATGTTCGGCGTGCGCCGCGAGCAGGGACGCCTGGCAGAGCTCGCGCCGGTGGTCAGGATCCTCGCCGGCCAAGCCGACCGAGAGGGGCCATGGCATCCCGGGCTCGTCGCCGTGCTCGCCGAGCTGGGCATGGAGAGCGAGGCGAGGCGAGAGCTCTCGAGGCTTGCGGCCGAGGGCATCGACGGCTTCCAAGCATCGCTGTGGCTGGCGACGCTCACCTACCTGACCGACGCCTGCGCCGCGCTGGGCGACGAGGCGATGGCGGCGATCGTCTACCCCAAGCTGGAGCCGCTCGCGGGAACCAACGTGATGATCGGTCACCTGGTCGCCTGCTACGGAGCCGCCGATCGCTATCTGGGCATGCTCGCCGCCACGCTGGGGGAGCCAGGACGAGCCGAGCAGCACTTCGAGCAGGCCATGGAGCAGAACAGGGGCATGGGGGCATCGACGTGGGTGGCTCATACGGCCTACGAGCACGGGCGCTTCCTGCTCCGACGCGGGCCAGGGGCCCGCGACCGCGCACAGGCCCTGCTCGGTGAGGCCGCCGGCCTGGCCGAGCAGATCGGCATGGAAGGGCTGCTCGGAAAGATCCGCCTGCTCGGCGTGCCCGCCCCAGACGGCGGTCTCCCCGGGGGGCTCTCCCCACGCGAGGCACAGATCCTGAAGCTGGTCGCCAGGGGACTCAGCAACCGCGAGATCGGCGAGGAGCTGACGATCAGCGAGCACACCGCGGCCAACCACATCCGGAGCATCCTGCGCAAGACCGACTGCGCGAACCGCACCGAGGCCGCGTCCTACGCCCACCGTCACGGACTCGCCCCGGCGTGAGCGGAATCCCAGCTACGATTGGTCGATGGCCCTGTACATGATCGAGCGCGGCTTCGCCGATCAGCTCGACCTCACCGACGACGACGTCGAGCTGATCGAGGAGGTCAACAGCGACGAGGGAGTCCGCTGGCTCTTCTCGTTCCTGAGCGCCGACCGGCGACGCACCTATTGCCTCTACGAGGCGCCGTCGCCCGACGCGATCCTCGCCGCCGCCCGCAGGGCGAACGTCCCGGCCGACGAGGTCGTCGAGGTCAGCGCAGCCACACCGCAGTTCTCAGGTCGCCTGCGCGACTGGGCCGACGCCGTCCGCTGACTCGCCCGGCTCAGCAAGACCCGACCGACCGTTTACTGAGGAGGAGCGATGAGCAAGCTCAGGTGTCACATCTCGATCTCGGCGGACGGATTCGTGGCCGGCCCGAACCAGAGCGAGGAGAGCCCGCTCGGCGAGGGTGGGCTGCGACTGCATGAGTGGGCCTTTCCGCTGGCCGCATGGCGCGAGTCGCATGGCAGGCAGGGCGGCGAGGTGAACGAGAGCACTCAGATCATGGAGGAGACGCTCGAGAACATCGGCGCCGGCGTGATGGGCCGCAACATGTTCGGGCCTGTGGGTGGCGAGGGCTGGGGGGATGGGCAGTGGAAGGGTTGGTGGGGAGAGGACCCGCCGTACCACAACGACGTCTTCATCCTCACCCATTACCCGCGCGAGCCGGTCGAGCTGGAAGGGGGCACGACGTTCTACTTCGTCACCGACGGGATCGAGCGGGCGCTGGAGCAGGCGAAGGGGTCCGCGGACGGTCAGGACGTCCGGCTCTGGGGTGGCGCCCAGGCGATTCAGCAGTATCTGGCGGCGGGGCTTCTGGACGAGCTCGAGCTCCACATCGCCCCGGTGCTGCTCGGGAACGGCGCTCGCCTCTTCGACAACCTCGGGGGAGCCGAGATCGAGCTCGAGCAGGTCCGGGCGGTCGAGGCGCCCGGCGTCACGCACCTCAAGTACAGGGTGATCACATGAGCTGGGCGGTCCAGCTCGTGTGAGGGTCGTTCATTGGTAGAGATGCTCTCGTGACGTCCGCGTTCGGAAGGCAACTGCCGGTGCGCGGGAGCCTGGCTAGGGCGCCAGGTCGCTGACTATTTGCGCCGCCGGGCGGACGTCGGATATTCGGGTCACGTTCGCGCCCGCGTACAGCGGCCCGGAGTCCAGAAGACTTGGCGGTCCGTCGTCCAGGGCCATTGGCGGTCCGAGAAAGGGCAGTGACGGTCGCTGGATCGCAAGCCCGCGATCCTGGAGCCCTTCCGGGACGCGCAGCACGAGTGGTGCGGTAAGCCGGTTGACGAGCCTGATCCAGCCAGGGCCCCGATGGTCGTCGGCGATCCAGCGGCGGGTGGCGGCGTTCGGGATCACCCGATGCGGCGCGTCGGCCCACCCAAGCCCGAACAGCTCGGTCAGCACCGTTTCCTGCGCCTCCAAGCAGCGCCGCTTGTAATCGGGATGCGCGCGGCTCTCATCGCTGAGCAGAAAGCGCGTGCCCGACACGGCAGCGACCGCGCCGGCATCGAGCGCCTGGCCCACACCCTCTCGGTCAACGATCCCTCCGGCCGCCAGCACCGGGACCTTGACCGCAGCCCGAACGCGCTCGACCAATTCGAGCACTGGCGTCGTGCCGCGAACGTGCCCGCCGGCCTCGACGCCCTGTGCTATCACCGCGTCGGCTCCAGCTGCCTCCGCGGCTCTTGCCTCCTCTACTGAGCCGCACTGGTGAACCCACGTGGCCCCGGCAAGCCTGCGTGGCTTGCCCCAGAAGGTGACGATCACGTCCGCGTCCGCCGCCGCCTCCACATCGCCCGGCCGAAGAAACGGCAGCACGAGGTTGACCGCGATTGGGCGACCGGTGAGCCTGCGGGCCGCAGCGAGCTCCTCCGCGATCGGTGCGCGGACCCCCCCGATCGTCCCCAGACCGCCGCCCTCCGACACAGCCGCAGCGAGCTCATGACGCGCTACAGCGCCCATCCCCGCCTGAACGATCGGCGCCGGCAAACCACGGAAGTCGGCCAATGCAGTCACCCCGCGAGCAGTCTAACGCCTGGGCGTATCACCGCCCCGTACCCCGGCAGGGATGACTTCTTGCGGGCGTCCCGTCGATCTGAGACGACCCGGTCCCGTTCATGTGAGACGATGACGTCTTCTCATCCATATGAGACGGGCATCGCGCCATCGCACCAGCGACCGTCGAGGCGGCCGACGTCGAGGCGGCCGACGTCGAGGCGCGTCTCGATCGGCGACGATGAGTTTCGGGGCTTGGGCCGGTCTGTCTAGTCGGAGGCCGCTCGCCGTTCTAGGCACCCCTACGGCAATGGATTGGATTCCTACGAGAGGAGACCTATGGGCATCGTGTTTCCGGGAGAGTCAGCGGAGTACCGGGCGGCCCGCGATCGGCTGTTGGAGCGAGAGATCGAGCTGCGCCGGACGATGGAGGCGCTCGCCGTGGCGAGGCGCGAGCTTCCACCCGGGGGGATCGTGCCGGAGGACTACATTTTCCAGGGGATGCAAGCCAACGGTGCGTCGGCCGAAGTGAAGCTGTCGGAGCTGTTCGCGCCGGGCAAGGATTCGCTGGCGATCTACAGCTTCATGTTCCCGCGCGATCCCGCTGACGACAGTCCGGGCCCGGCGAGTGGACAGACTGCGCTGCTGCCGCTCCACGAAGGCCCATGCCCGTCATGCACGGCGCTGCTCGATCAGCTCGACGGTGTGGCGGAGCACACCAGCCAGCATCTCAATCTCGCCGTCGTGGCGAAGGCGCCGCTGTCCCGCGTTCGTGCGTTTGCAAAGGAGCGCGGGTGGCGCCGACTGAGGCTCTTGTCCTCGGCCGCGAATAGCTTCAACCGCGACTACCACGCCGAGACCGCAGATGGGGCACAGAGACCGATGCTGACCGTGTTGCATCGCGACGCCGAAGCGATCCGCCACTTCTGGAGCTCTGAGCTCTTCTACGCCCCGACCGAGCCCGGACAGGACCCCCGCCACGTCGGCACCCTGGAGCCACTCTGGAACCTGTTCGACCTGACGCCAGACGGACGGCCGGGCGACTGGTATGAGCAGCTGAACTACGCGTGAGCGAGAGAGGGGAGAGGACGTTCGATGTCGGCATACATTGATCTGGGCGGCGTACGGACGTGGTACGAGGAGCTCGGCGACGGAGAGCCGGTGGTGAACCGATGCTGACTCGGGTGGCCGATGGCGTCTGGGTCCGGCAGAGTGAGTGGGTCTGGACCAATTCCATCGTGGTGCGCGGGGAGGATGGGTTGATCCTGGTCGATCCCGGCATCGACGGTTCCGAGCTGAACCAGCTCGCGGATGACCTGGACCGGCTCGGCATTCCGGTGGTCGCCGGGTTCTCCACCCATCCCCACTGGGACCACCTGCTCTGGCACGCCCGGTTTGGGGACGTGCCGCGCTACGCCACACCTGCCGGCGCCAACGCTGCCGGTGAAGCCCGAGAGCGGGCGCAGGCGATGGCGGCGGAGAGCGCGTCGGGCATCCCCCTCGAGCTGATCGCGCTCGTCACCCCGCTGCCCGCGGACGGAGGACCCGTGCCGGGCGAGATCATCGAGCATCAGGCGCACGCCGTCGGTCACGCCGCGGTCCTCCTCGCGGACCGTGGCGTCCTGCTCGCCGGCGACATGCTCTCCGATGTCCTGATCCCTATCCTCGACGCTCGCCGCCCCGATCAGGTGGGCGCCTACGAGACGGCACTCGACCGGCTGGGAGAGGCCGCCAGGCACGTCGACGTCCTGGTCCCCGGCCACGGCGCCGTTGCCGAGGGTCCCGAGGTGGCGGCCCGCCTCGCCGTCGACCATGCCTATATCGACGCGCTGCGGCGAGGAGAGGAACCGATCGACGCGCGTCTGGGGCCGGATGCGGACTGGCTCTCCGGGCCCCACCAGTCGAACCTGGAGCAGGCCCGAGGGCGGTTAGGTGTCTTCTGATGGCTCAGGGGCCCCTGACACGGCGGCATCCCGCGTTATGCGGCCAACCTGCCGCTCGCGGGCATGGAGGGCGACGTCGAGGCAATGGCGATGTACGCCGGCCAGAGCGTCGGGGCGATTACCGAAGTGGAGCCGGCGGCAGCAATCGTCGAGCGCTTCGCCACCGCGCTATGCAACGGGTAGCCCTTCTCCGCGGTCGCTGCCGTCCGCTGTCTCACATGAGCGGGATTACGCCGTCTCACATGGGTGGGATTCCCCGTCCCGACGCAAGTGCCTGCGCGAACCGCTCGTTCGGTGTGAGGTTGTACTTGCGAGCCCCGACGAGGCCCGCGATCGTCGAGTTGCGGCCGTCGGCGCCGACCACCAGCCGCGCCACTAGCGTGGTTTCTGAGCCGTTCTGTGTCACTCGCACACCTGTCACCCGACCCTGATCCCTCGATCAGGCCCGTCACCTTGCTCGCCATTCGCAGATCGGCGCCCGCCTCCGCGGCGGCATCCGCCAATCAGGTGCTCGCAGTTGTCGAGCAGCAGCAACTGCTGGCGATCGCCGATGTGCCCGGCGAGGGTGATCTCCGGCGCCCGCTCGGAGGCGAGCCGGGTGTCCAGCGCCTGGGCGATCGCCGGGCCGACCAGCTCGGGCTCGCCCAGCGCCGCCAGCTCGACCGGCCAGACCCCATCGGCGAAATCCTCCTCCCGCTGCCCCGCAAGCGCCAGCGCCAGCCTGTCTTGCCGCAACCGCCGGCCCCGGTCAGGGTGAGGAGCCTCGCGTCGCGAAGCAGCACCGCGGCCTCGGCCAGCTCGCGCTCGCGGCCGACGAAGCTGGTCAGCTGTGAAGGCAACCCCGGCCCGCTGTCCCTCGCCGGGCGCGTCTCGGAGCACTGCTCCAGCAGCTCGGCCAGCTCTACCTCCAGGGCAAGACGGAGCTGACCGTGGGAATCGCGCCGCTCCCGGCTCCAGTCCTCATAGCGGTCCGCCGGCAGCAGTTCGGCGTCGAAACCGGCGAGCGCTGACCGATAGGCGCCTGGCTCGCCCTGCTCGCGCGCCGCGGCAGCGAGCTCTTCGAAGACGACCGCGTCGATCCGAATCGGGTCCTCAGGGCTGAGCAGGATCAGTTCTTCGCGCAGCTCCAGGTAGCGACGGCCGTCCAGCCCGATCGAGTCGAGTGCGCGCCGAGCCGCGAAGATCGCCTGATGAAGGTTGTTGCGGGCGGAGTCCGGGTCCCGCCCCGCCCACAACAGCTCGGCGGCCTGGTCGACATGGAGACGGTGCCTGGGGGCGAGAGCGAGCAACTTGATCAGCGTCTTCGCCTTGCGCAGCCGCCAAGCGTCCTCGGCGACGACGCTGTCGCCGGCGCTGATGGAGAACGCCCCGAGGAGACCGATGCACAACACCTCATCGCCCATTCGATACAAGATGCTCGTGGCGAGCCTTAAAGTCAGCGGCTCCGATCGGTTTGGGCACGCTCCCACAATATGCTGAACTCCTGTAGATCGATGTCCACTGGTCGCGGCGTCTCATTGATGTGTGTGACAGCCCCGGGGTTTCCCTTGGGGCTCGCATAACGAGGCTGTGAACACGAGCTTGAGCAGCTCCGGGTGTCGAGGAACGGGGCTGGCTACCTGCGGTACGATCGCGATATCTGCCCTACCAGTGGGAGGTTCACACTCATGACCCGCGATGAGATCGAAGCCAAGGTGCGAGAGACCTACGATGCCTGGAATCGCCACGACGCCGCCGGCGTAGCCCAAACGTATGCGCTTGACTGTGTACTGCGAGACAATGCTCGAGAGACAAGCGGACGGGATGACATAAAGGGGATGGCTCAGGACTACCTGGATGCGTTCCCTGACCTGCACATCGAGCTCGTCTCGCTCTATGTGGATGGCAACACCGCTCTGCAGGAGTGGCGCACGACCGGTACCCATGAAGGTGCACTCTTGGGCATACCCGCCACTGGCCGTCGCAGCGAGACCATCGGTGCAGGCGTGGACGTGTTCGGTGATGACGGGCTCATCAGTCGCAGCGCGCTCTACTGGGACACGATCAAGCTTCTCCAGGATATTGGCGTCCTGCCGGCAGCCGAGGTAGCAACCGCCTGATCTACGAGCAAGGCTCGGATGCTGCTCGGCGGGCTAGCGGCCGCCGTCCAGCCCGATCGAGTCGAGCGCGCGCCGGGCCGCGAATATCGCCTGATGGAGGTTATTCCGGACGCGGACGTGGCTGCGTCCTGATTGTGATCGAGGGTGCTCATCTCAGTACTCCGCGGGCCGGATGTTGATCGTCACAAGGCTGACGATTTTGCCGTCGCGGACGCCGAAGTAGTTCGAGAGGATCACGTCGCCGTCGGGAAGGTTGGTCCTGTCGAAGTCGCCCTCATACGCGGCGCGCACGATCGTGTCACCGTAGTGCTCGAGGACCTCGCGCACGTCCATCGTGATGTTGTCGCCGACGATCTCCTTCTCGATGAACCGCCGGACCGCGTCGCTCCCGCGGAACTCCCGGCGGGCATCGTTGACATACGCATCGTCGGCGAACGTCGCCATGATCGCGTCCAGGTCGCCTGCGTTCACGGCCGCAACGTGCTCCGCTACGACGCCAGTGAGTGTGTCGGTGGTGCTCATCGGATTCTCCTCTTGATCGATTTTCCGGTCGCCTCGTGGCGGCCTGGATCAAGGTTCGGTCATCCGGTCAGGGGAGAGTCAAGGCCCAACATCGCATTTGACTCTCCCCCTGCGGGAGGGTCGATACTTGTCGGATGGGATCGAGAGTCACGATTGGAGACTTCGCCAGGGCGTCGCACCTGAGCGTCAAGACGCTGCGCCACTACCACGACGTCGGACTGTTGGAGCCCAGCGAAGTAGACCCCGACAACGGCTACCGCTACTACTCTGAGGACCAAATACAGGCCGCCCAGGTTATCCGCCGACTCTGGGGCCTGCAAATGCCGCTCCCCGACGTGAAGTCGGTCCTGGCGGCGACCGACTCTGAGGCGCGTAACCGGCTCATCGGCAATCACCTCGACCGCCTTGAGGACGATCTCGCGCAAACTGCCGCGACCGTCTCTGAGCTGCGGGACCTGCTGGAGAGACCCGAAGCCTCCCGTCCCATCGAGCATCGAACCGTCGCCCCGACGCCTGGTGCTGGAATCCAGGAAACCGTCGACCGAGAGGACGCGCTGGCGTGGTGGCGAGGAGCGCTCGGTGAGCTCCACGCCACGGTCCAAGGACAGGCGCTGAGTCCAACCGGGCCGAACGGAGGCCTCTACGCCAGTGAGATTTTTCAGTACGGACGCGGTGAGGCAACGGTGTTCATCCCCACCGCGGGGCCCGTCAAGCCGATCGGCCGGGTAGTCCAGCTCGTTATCCCCGCAGCAGAGCTCGCGATCGCGCGCCATGACGGCTCGCTGATCGATATCGACCTCACCTACGGCGAGCTCGGTGCCTACGTGATGAAACATGAGATCAGCGTCGACGGCCCGCTCCGAGAGAACTATCTGCGCGGATTCCTCGATACGCCAGTTGCGGACGAGTGGGAGACGGAGATCGGATGGCCGATCTTCCGCGCCGACACTCGCTCCTGAGCGCAAGCGGGCTGTACGTTGCGGCCGGGTACGAATGCGGCGATTGGCGGGGGTGCGGGTTCTAAGACCTCAACCTGCGGCCTCCTGCTCAGGGAATCTCTCCTCGGGTGAGTATCGCGATGTAGTGCTGGATGTGTCGGGCGCGGGTCTCGTTGCGTCTGGCGGTCGTGACCCGATAGAGGACGCGGTACCGGCTCTGGGCGGGTAGGAGCTCGAATGCTCTCTGCGCGCCCGGGGTCGCGGTGAGCGCGGCGGCGAGGTCTGCGGGGACCTGGATGCTTGCTGCGCCCGCGTAGGCAGCGTCCCATCTGCCGTCGGCTTTCGCGCTTTGGACCGCGGCGAGCCCGGCGGGGTGCATCCGGCCTTCGGAGAGGAGTTGCTGGATGTGTGCGACGTTGCGCTTTGACCACATGCTGCGAGCGCGGCGTGGGGTGAAGCGCTGGTGGTAGACGCGCTCGTCGTGGCGGCGTAGCTGCCCGTCGATCCAGCCGTGGCAGAGGGCCTCTTCCAGAGCCTGCTCGTAGCGCAGGCTCGTCGGCTGGCTGGTCCCCTTCTTGGCGAGTACCAGCCAAACACCATGCTGCTGCTGGTGGTGCTCGGCCAGCCAGGCCCACCAAGCAGCAGCGTCCTCGACGAGCAGCAGCGGAGGCTCAATCGGCACACACCCAGTCTGCCACGACCCGCCCACAAGCAGCAGGCCGGGAGCGGGGCTACAGGCCGCCGGGATGCGCGGCACCGTCGTGGTCTTTGAGGCTGGGATGCCAGGGGCGTAGGAGGCCGGTATGTGGGTCAACGAGAGGCGATCGACGCCCACGATGCCTCGCTATCGCATGTCGCGGAAGCGATTCCGCCGGCCCACGCCTCGGCGGGGATCACGACTGCCCAGTGCTTGGTGTGGGCGTAGACGACTGTCGCGAGCGAACCGACGCCCAGGGCGATGTAGATGCGGCGTCTCACCGATGTGAGAAGGGGCGGGCGTGGACGTTAGGGCTTCAGTTGTGTTCGAAGCTGGTGTGCGAGTCGTACCGAGGCTTCGATTTCCACCCGCCTGATCGAGATGCTTTCGACGTTGATTCCGAAGGGCACGCCGAGAGTGCGGCAGTAGGCGATCAGCTCGGTTGCCGTCGTGAGCGCTTGCTGATACGACGCCTCAAGTGGGTCGGCTGCGTGCTTGAGGTCGTTCTCGATCCACCGAGGGACATCGACGCCCAGCCAACGGAGAAAGTCCAGCGTCTTCATCGACCCACATACCGAGAAGGTGAAGACGAACGGCGATTGAGCGATTCCTCGCGCCTTGCACTCGTAGTGGTAGTCGGAGACGAGGTTCTTCGCCGCGTTGATGTCGTACACGACTTGGGTCACGAAGAACCGACAACCGGCGTCTTGCTTCGCGAGAAGGCGTAAGTGCTCGTCGTCGCGGCGGCTATGGCGCTCAGGGATCGCTATGCCGCCCACCGAGAGGGTCGGGTTAGCTTCGCGCCACAGTGCCTGAGCG
>DASXKH010000016.1:0-55437 GCA_036496915.1 Solirubrobacteraceae bacterium | reverse complement strand
GGTCACAGGTTAGGGGACTGCCCTCTCGGATTGAAGCGGGTAGTGCCTATCCCGATGGGCTCTTAGCTCAAGCGAACAGCACGAGCTCCTGTTGCTCTCCCGGCGCCTGTGCCGGCGTGGGTGCCTCCGGCGCGGTGGATGGCGCGGACGGTGCCGGGTGACGACGGTCCTCGATCCGAGGGGAGCCGGCGGGGCGCGCACGACGCAGCACCAGCCGAGGCTCGCTCACACCGTTCCACTCGTTGACCTCCAGCGTGAACGTCGCCTGCGCCGGTTCTCCCTCGGCGACCCCCAGCTGTCCGCCGGTATTGAACGCCACGGCTCGCGCACGTCCGGCGCGAGATTGCACCGTGAAGCGGGCGTGCTTGCCTTCGCCCATCGGCCGTACGTCGGCGAACGTGGCCTCGGCGATCATCAGCGACACCGTGGGGTTGGCCTGGCCGAACGGCGCCAGTCCGGCGAGCTCCTCGGCCAGTGCCATCCCCAGCTCCGAGCCATCGACGATCGCGTCCACGCGCTCCATCGGCGCCATGTCCTCGCCTTTCAGCACCGAGTCCGCATGGGAGCTGAGCGCTTGCGCGAATGTCTCGACGCGCTCGCGCTCGATCTCCAGCCCGGCCGCGGCACGATGTCCGCCGTAGCGACTCAGGTGCTCCGCGCACGCGGTCAGCCCGGCGAGCAGGTCGAAGGCATCGCAGCCGGCGCGTCCCGAACCGCGACCGCGATCCCCTTCCAGGGCGATCATCACCACCGGGCGGTGGTGGGTTTCGGCCAGGCGCGAGGCGACGATCCCGATCACGCCCACGTGCCAGCCCTCGCCCGCGAGGACCAGCGCGCGACGCTCGTCGAGATCGCCGAGCGCCGCGATCTGCGCTTCGGCCTCGAATCTGATCGTGCGCTCGGCGGAGCGGCGCTCGTGGTTGACCCGGTCGAGCTCCTGCGCGATCTGCGCCGCGCGCAGGGGATCCTCGCTGAGGATCAGCTCGAGGCCCGCGTCTGCCCTGTACAACCGGCCGGCGGCGTTCAAGCGCGGAGCCATTCCAAAGGCGACCGAGCGCTCGTTCACCCTCGCGGGATCCACGCGCGCGACGGCCATCAGCGCGCGCAGCCCCGGCTTGACGGTGCCGGCCAGCTCGCGCAGTCCGCGCCGTACCAGCGAGCGATTCTCGCCGAGCAGCGGCACCACGTCGGCGATCGTCGCCAGCGCGACCAGGTCGAGGTCCCCTTCCAGCTCGCGCGGATCACGTCCGGCGGCTTGGAACAGCGCCTGCGCGAGCTTGTGGGCGACGGCGGTGGCGCAGAGCTCCTGGAACGGATATCCGCACACTGCCGGGTGCACGATCGGCGCGTCCGGCAGCGCCCCGTCCGCGCGCACGCTGTGGTGGTCGGTGACGACCACGTCCATCCCCAGCGCCTTCGCCGCCGCGACCTCCTCGACCGCGGTGATCGCGCAGTCGGCGCTCACCAGCAGTCGTGTTCCGCGAGCCGCCAGTCGCCGGACGGTGTCCAGGCTCAGCCCGTACCCGTCGGATGCGCGATCGGGCAGATACCAGTCGACGTCCGCGTTCAGCCGACGCAGCGAGCGTACGAGCACGGCGGTGGAGCAGACCCCGTCCACGTCGTAGTCCCCGTGGATCGTGATCCTCCCCCCGCCGCGGACATGCTGGGTGAGCGTCGCGACCGCCGCGTCGATGCCGGCGAAGGCGGTGAACGGGTGTTCCTCGTCGGCCGCCATGAAGGCTCGGGCCCGTGCGGGCTCGGCCATGCCGCGACGGACGAGCACCTGCGCAACCGGGTCGCTGACGCCGAGCTCTCCTCGCAACCGCTCGACCGCGCTTTGCTCACACTCCGGGATCTCGAATCGGGGCTCCCCCACGCCCCCCAACCTACGGATGCGTCTAGACGGAACCCCGTTCGCGGCGGATGCCCTCGAAATACACCGCGGCGATTCCGATCAATGCGCCCGGGACGGCATAGAGCACGACGGCGATGTCGGTGGCCTTCTGACCCGGCACCTTCAGGGCGCCGACCTTGGCGCCGTAGACGATCAGCCCAAAGACGATCGCACCGAACAGCGAGCCGAGGAACGCGCCCACGATACCGCCCCAGAAGCGGTCGGGCATGAAGATCGTGAAGTGCCAGATCGCCAGCCCCATCATCACCCAGCCGAGCATGCCCATCAGCGCGACCTCCCGTGCCGTTTGTTGCGTGGACGCCGATTACGTTTCTCGCGCGGCTTGGGGGCTTCCTTGAGTACCAGGTCCTCGGGCGTGAGATCCGCCGCCGGGTCGCGCTCGGGTGCGCGCTTGGCGCCTGCCGTGCCGTCATCGGCTGTGGGTCTGGCCACGGGCTGCGTAACCCCCGCGCGGGCGCGCTTGCCGGACTGCGCATCCGAATCGACACCCAGGTCCTGCACCAGTTCGCGAAACTCGTCGCGGGAGATCTGCTCGCCCGGCTCCTCGGCCAGACCACGACGCGAGTGGCGGCGCTTCTTGCGTTCGGGCTCCACATCGACCGGTGCCCCCCCGATCGCCGTCGCGTACGCCGGCACGGCACCTAGTTCGTGCACTATCCGCGCATGACGCTGGCGGTAAGCGCCCTCGCGCTCCTTCCAGTGCGTGAGCACGGGCGAGGCGATGAAGATCGAAGAGTAGGCGCCCGAGGCGATGCCGACCATCAGGGCGAACGCGAAGTCCTTCAGCGTGCTCCCGCCGAACAGCAGTAGCGCCAGCACGGGCAGCAGCGTGCAGAAGCTCGTCGCCAGCGATCTCGTGAGCACCTCGGACATCGAGCGGTTGACGATCTGCGAGAACGCTGCCCTGGGCATTCGCGGAACGTTCTCGCGCACACGATCGAACACGATGATCGTGTCGTAGAGCGAATACCCGAGGATCGTCAGCAGCGCCGCGACGGTTGCCGAGGTCACTTCTCGCCCGGTGAGGGCATAGATCCCCGAGGTGATCAGCAGATCGTGCATCAACGCGATCAGCACCGGCACGGCGTACTTCCACTCGAACCGCAGCGCGATGTAGGCGGAGATCACCAGCAGCGAGGCGATGATCGCGATGATCGCGCTCTTGGCGATCGTCTGACCGAACGTGGGACCGATCGAGGTGCTCGAGAAGTTCCTCGTCCCGGGCGAGCTCGGTCCGCTGCCGAACTTCGTATCGAGCGCGTTCTTGACTTCGTGAACCGCCGTCGGCTTCAGTTTCTCGGTCGAGATCTGATAGCCGCTGCCGCCCACGCCCTTGCTCGAATACTTCTGCACGTGCGCGTTGGGATAGCCCTTGGCGGCCATCACGGCACTCACTTCCGCGGAGCTGACGGCCTTCACGAACGCCGTCTGGATGCGTGTACCGGACTTGAAGTCGATACCGAAGTTCAGGCCTTTGCCGCCGATCGCCAGCGCGCCGACCAGCAGGATACAGCCCGACAGCGAGAAGAACCACTTCGAGGCGCCCATGAAGTCGAACGTCCACTCCCGCTTGCCCCTGCCGGCGCCCAGCGCCGAGGGACGGCTCATCAGCCGTGAGCGCCCCATCGTGCCGAGCGCAGCGCGCGTGGCGAGGACCGCCGTGAAGAGGGTCAGCAGCGTGCCGATGCCGAGCATGAAGGCGAACCCCTTGACTTCCGCCGTGGCCAGCGCGAACAAGATGAATGCGGTCATGAACGTCACGACGTTGGCGTCGACGATCGCCGCGAACCCGCGTGTGTATCCCGTGGCGATCCCCGAGACGATTGACCTACCGCCCCTGATCTCCTCCTTGACGCGCTCGAAGATGACGATGTTCGCGTCCGCGGCGATGCCGATCGTGAGGATCAGGCCGGCGATCCCCGGGAGCGTGAGCGTGATCGGAATCAGCTTGATCAGTGCGAAGAAGTACGCCCCGTACACGATCAGCCCGCCGACCGCGATCACGCCCAGCACGCGGTAGAACAGCAGCAGGAACAGGCACACCACGACGAAGCCCACGAGACCTGCGATCAGGCCCTGATGCAGCGCCGTTTTGCCGAGCGTCGCGGACACCTGCGAGTTGGAGATCAGTTCCAGGCGGATCGGCAGCGCGCCCGACTGCAGCTCGTTCGCGAGCGCCTGCGCGGAGGTGATCGTGAACCCGCCGGAGATCTGCGAGCCCTGGCTGGATTCGATGCCTTCCGGATACTGGGTGTAGTCGATCGACGGCGCGGTAATCAGCTGGCCGTCCAGTGCGACCGCGAAGTGCTGCTGGGCGGCTTCCTTGCTCACCCCCGGCAGCTGGGCTTCCTGGCCGCGGTGGGCGATTTCCTTGGTCACGCGCTGGAACACACCCTTGCCATGTGAGGTGAACCCGAAGTTGACGTTCGGCGCGCCGCTGCCGCCGCCGCCTTCGTCGAAGCCCTGCTGTGGGTTGGTGATGTCCGCGCCGGTCAGCACCGGGTCATCGTTGAGCACGTAGAAGCTGTTGGGGCTCTGCTGGGTGACCTTGCCGGTTTTCGGCGATTCCACCGGGCGGGCCTGCAGCAGGATCGTGCCCGGATTCACGCGCACCGCCTTGGGCGTGGAGCCGGCCGGGGGTTTGTAGCCGTCGGCGTACAGGTCCTGTTCGGTTTCCTGCGGCGGGCAGATCGGCTTACCACCGCTGCACAGCATCTTTTCGTGCTTGGTGTCGATCAGATACCAGCTGCCGTAGATGCACCCGTTCGCCTGCTTGGGCGTGCAACCCGACTCGTATGTCGTGGCGGTCTTGCGTAGGATCGGTGGGCGCTTGGCGGCGCGCAGCACCGCCTGGTATTGGGGGAGGCCCGATTCACTGGAGCCCGCGTTCACGCCACCCGTGGCGGTCGGTTCGGTGGTGCCGGCTGGCTTGCCGGTGGGACCGATCACGTTCGGCTCCCAGTCGTAAAAGTACAGCTGTGCGGTCTTGCCGACCTCGGCTTCGGCGCGCTGCGCGTTGCTCACGTCGGGCAGGTCCACGTCGATTTCCTGCCCGCCGCTGCGCTGGATTTCGGGTTGGGCGACACCCAGCTGATCGACGCGTTTGCGCATGATGTCGATCGAGCGTTCGAGCGATTCGGGATCCACCTTCGACTGAGCGGTCGGCTTGGCCTGGTAGACGAGCTGCACCCCACCCTTAAGGTCCAGGCCTAGTTTCGTAGGCATCATCGCGATCACCGCGATCGAGGCGGCGAACAGCCCCGCGACGAGCAGCAGGATGAAGATGTTGCGCCGGCGGTCGTTCATGGTCGACGCCGGCTGGTCGTGGGGTGCTGGGGCGCGAGCATCGTTCGAAAGAGACTACTTCTCCGGGGTCAATACGAGCAACAGCCCGCCGTCGTCGTCATACGCCGGGAACATGTCGGCCTTCGCGCTCGCGGCCACGTCGCGTTCGCCGCTGACCACGACGGGCTTGTCCAGCGCGCGCACTCCCCACTCCAGCACGGTCGCGACCGGATCGTCTCCGCCCGAGAAGCTGAGGCCGAGCACTTGCTCGACGCGCTGGCCGATGACCTCCTCCTCCTCCAGGCCGGTGAACGCGAAGGAGTTCTTGCCGCAGCCGATGATCCGACCCTCGGCGTCGCACACGAAGAAGGCGGCGTCCGGCGCCGGGTAGTAGTCGTCGAGCAGCTCGAACAGGAAGGCGAATCCACACTTCGCGCAGCCCTTCGGTTGGCGTGTGAAGCCGATGTTGCGGTCCAGCTCGGTCGTGCGGTGACCGCAGTTGGGGCAGATGAACGGGTGGGCCATAGGCACAGACTAGGGGAGCGGACGCATCGAGGTCCCCGTACCTTCCGGGCGTGCGCCGGAGCTCGTGCCGACGTCCGATCGGAGCGCGCGCAACCCGCGCGGCGGGTATAGCGAGGACACGCCTGGGAGGCGAGGACGGGGGTTCAGAACAGCGCCGATCCGGATGGCGTGGGCGCTTGCAAGCCCAGGTGCGCGAAGGCCGCGGGTGTGGCCGCGCGCCCGCGCGGAGTGCGCTTGATCAGGCCCTGCATCAACAGATACGGCTCGTAGACGTCCTCGATCGTGTCCTGCTCCTCGCCGACCGCCACGGCGAGCGTCGAGAGCCCGACCGGACCACCGTCGAACTTGACGCAGATCGCGCGCAGAATCTCCCGGTCCAGCCGGTCCAGGCCCAGCTCGTCGACCTCGAGCATCTGCAGCGCCGCGTGCGCGGCCGCGGCTGTGACCACGCCCGACATGCGCACCTCGGCGTAGTCGCGCACCCGCTTGAGCAGCCTGTTGGCCACGCGCGGCGTGCCGCGCGAGCGGGCGGCGATCGCCAGGGCGCCGTCCTCCTCAAGATCGATCGCGAGGATCCCCGCGGAGCGCCTGACGATCGCCGCGAGCTCGTCCGTCGCGTAGGGCTCCAATCGCGCCTGGATCCCGAAGCGATCGCGCAGCGGGGTGGTCAGAAGGCCGGTGCGCGTGGTCGCTCCGACGAGCGTGAACGGAGGCAGCTCGAGCGTCACCACGCGCGCTCCCGCGCCCTGCCCGACGGTGATCGGCAGGCGGTAGTCCTCCATCGCCGGATAGAAGGTCTCCTCGAGTGTCCGTGGCAGTCGATGGATCTCGTCGACGAAGAACACGCTGCGCGGCTCCAGGGCGGTCAGAAACGCCGCAATGTCTCCCTTGCGCTCCAGGGCCGGCCCGGCGGTCTGCACAAACGGGGCGTCAAGCTCCGTGGCGACGATCTGCGCAAGGGAGGTCTTACCGAGTCCCGGTGGTCCCGCCAGCAGCACGTGGTCGAGCGCGTCGCCTCTCGCGACAGCCGCCTCGATCGCTACGGCAAGCTGCTCGCGCAATGCCTCCTGGCCGATGAACTCGTCCAACCGTCGCGGGCGCAGCGAGCGGTCGAGCTCGTCCTCGGGCACGAGATACGGCGTCTGGATGCGCTCGGTGGCCGCGGTCGTCTCGGTCATCCCACGATCACCCTGCTCGCGCTACGCGCAACGCGTGCGCGATCAGCTCCTCGGCGCTCATATCGTCCTGCGCGCCCGCCAACAGCTCCTCGACCTCGCCCGGGCCGTACCCGAGCTCCAGCAGCCCGTCGCGCGCGAGCCCGCGCGGTCCATCCCCGCGGCGGGCGGTGATTACCTGTCCGTCGCTCGCGGGCCCCTGCACGCCGACGACCTTCTCGCGCAGCTCGACGATGATGCGCTCCGCGGTGCGCTTGCCGATCCCGGGAACGGTCTGAAATCGTGCGGCGTCGCCCGCGGCGATCGCGCCGATCAGCTCGCGCGACGGTCCTCCGGAGAGCACCGCCAGCGCCACCTTGGGGCCGACCGCCTGCACCGACAGCAGCATCAGGAACAGCTCTCGCTCCTGTTCGGAGTGGAACCCGTACAGCGTCAGCGCGTCGTCGCGCACGATCAGGTGGGTGTGCAGCATCGTCTCCTCGCCCGCCGCGGGCACGTGGGTGAGCGTCTGCGCCGAGACCGCCGTGCGGTAGCCGACGCCACCGCACAACAGCACGACGTGATCGGGCCGGCGCACGACGACCTCGCCTCGGAGCACGCCGATCATCCGGCTGCACCGATTCCCGCGAGCGCGCGCGTAAGGGGTGCGCGATTGTGGTGGCACACGGCCACGGCCAGGGCGTCGGCGGCATGGTCGGGTGTGGGTGCGGACGTGAGTCCGAGCAGCGCCTGGACCATTCGCGCGACCTGTTCCTTGTTGGCGCGCCCGTTGCCGCACACCGCGCCCTTGACGGCCTGCGGCGTGTAGCTCTCGCACGGCAGGCCACGCTGTCCGGCGGCGAGCATCACGACGCCCCGGGCCTGTCCGACGGCGAAGGCGGTGCGCACGTTCTGGCCGAAGTAGAGCTCCTCCAGCGCCACCTCGTCGGGCTCGTGCTCGGCGAGCAGCGCGTTCACCGCCGCGTGGATGTCGGTGAGCCGGCGCTGCACCGGCAGCCCCGAGCGGGTCTGGATCGTGCCGCCGTCGAGCGCCACCAGGCGGCCCTGGCGCTGGGCGACCACGCCGTAGCCGGTGTTGGCCAGGCCGGGGTCGATGCCGAGAACGATCACACCGAGTGATTCTGCGCGCCGGCCCGGACGCCTGCCCATGGCGCCTGTCCGGACGCCCACAGGTCGTTCAGCGCGACGGCGTCCTTGTAGGTGTCCATGCACTCCCAGAAGCCGTCGTGGCGGTAGGCGCGCAGCTGACCCGCAGCGGCCATACGCTCCAGCGGCTCGCGCTCCAGCGCGCTGTCGTGGCGCACGTGATCCAGCGCGCCACGGCTCAGGCAGAAGAAGCCGCCGTTGATCCAGTGCTCGGAGCGGGGCTTCTCGCGAAAGCCCGTCACGCGATCGTCCTCGGCGAGCTCGGTGACGCCGAACTGCAGCGCGGGCCGAACGACCGTCATGCTCGCCAGGGCGCCGTGGCCGGCGTGAAAGGCCAGCAGCCGCCCGAGGTCGATGTCGGCGAGCCCGTCCGCGTAGGTGGCGCAGAACGTCTCCTCACCCGCCAGACGGTCCTCCAGCAGCTTCAGTCGCCCGCCGGTCGGCGTGTCCAGACCCGTCTCGACGCACTCGACGCTCACCCCGACGGGCCAATCGCGCGCCGTGGTGTAGCGCTCGATCATCTCGCCCTTGTAGCCGGTCGCGAGCAGGAAGCGCGAGAAGCCCTGCGCGGCGTAGAGCCCGATCACGTGACCGACGATCGGCTCGCCTCCGATCTCCACGAGCGGCTTGGGAATCTCCCGAGTTCGCTCCCGCAGGCGCGTGCCGCGTCCGCCGCAGAGGATGACCACGGGTGGTCGTGATGGAGGGTGAGCCACAGCCGGTCCTTGCATCGAGTTGCTGCCGGCGCCGCTCACCACAGCCGTCGGTGGATCGGTGGCGCTCATCGCCGAGCGCCGCGCCTAGTCGGCAACGCGCTCCAGCACGTCGGCGGGAACGTCGAAGTTGGCGTGAACCTCGCCGACGTCGTCGCTCTCCTCGAGCGCGTCGATCAGCCGCATCAGGCTCGACGCCTGCGCTTCGTCGATCGGGACGAGCGTGGAGGGACGGTATTCGAGCTCGGCGCGCTCGATCGCGATCCCTGCCTGCTCGAGCGCCGCACGCACCTGCGCGAGGTCCGCCGGCGCCGTCAGCACCTCCCAGGCGCCGTCTTCAGAGGTGATGTCCTCCGCTCCCGCCTCGACGGCGACCATCAGGTCGTCTTCGGAGTGACTGTCCGCGTTGACGGCGATCGTGCCGCGCTTGTCGAACAGGTAGGCGACCGAGCCGGGCTCGCCGAGCGAGCCGCCGTGCTTGGAGAACGCATGGCGCACGTCCGCGCCGGTGCGGTTGCGGTTGTCGGTGACGGCCTCGACGAGCAGCGCCACGCCGCCGGGTCCATAGCCCTCGTAGAGCACGGTCTCGAGCGCCGCCTCGCCGTCGGCGCCGGCACCCGTGCCTTTGGCGATCGCGCGTTCGATGTTGTCCTTGGGCATCGAGGCTTCTTTGGCCTTGCGGATCGCCAGCTCGAGCGTGGGATTGCCGGCAGGGTCGCCGCCACCATCGCGTGCGGCGACCGTGATCGCACGGGTGAGCTTGGTGAACTGCTGACCGCGGCGCGAGTCGACGATCGCCTTCTTGTGCTTGATCGAGGCCCACTTGGAATGTCCGGACATCGCTCGGAGTCTAGGATGCCGGGCGAGATGGCGTCCCTCGACCCGGGCATCTTCAAGGCGTATGACATCCGCGGCCTGTACGGCGAGCAGCTGGACGGCGACGCGGCCGAGCTGATCGGGCGCGCGTTCGCGCAGGTGCTGTCCGGGCTCGCGGGCAAGCCCGTGGGCGAGCTGCGCGTGGGGCTCGGGCGCGATATGCGCCTGAGCGCGCCCGAGCTGGCGGCGCGCTATCGCATCGGGCTCTTGGAGGAGGGCGCGAACGTGATCGACGCGGGTCAGGTGGGCACGGAGATGCTGTATTACCTCGTCGGCTCACGGGAGCTCGACGGTGGCTTGATGTGCACCGCCTCGCACAACCCCGCCGCCTATACGGGCGCCAAGCTCGTGCGCGATGGCGCGATCGCGCTGTCCGGGGACGCCGGCATCCAGGACATCCGCGTGGCGATCGAGTCGGGCCTCGGGATCGCTCCGGGCGGGGGCGTGGCCGAGGACGTCGACGTGTATGGGGAGTTTCAGGAGAACGCGCTGCGCTTCATCGATCCCGAGCTCGTGCGCGCTCCGGCAGGGCGCGAGGGCCGGCCGTTGAAGGTGGTCGTGGATGGCGGCAACGGCATGGCGGGGCCGATGGCCGGTCCGCTGCTGGGGCGCCTGGGGCTGGAGCTGATCGAGACCTACTGGACGCCCGACGGCACGTTCCCCGACCACGAGCCCAACCCGCTGCTGGAGGAGAACCGCGAGGCGATAATCGCCAAGGTGCGCGAGAGCGGCGCCGACCTGGGCATCGCCTGGGACGGGGACGCCGACCGCTGCTTCTTCATCGACGACACCGGCGAGTTCGTGGACGGTGACTTCCTCACGGCGCTGCTGGCGCGATCGCTGCTCGGAAAGGCGCCGGGATCGGACCCCGCCCACCCCGAGGCGGTGCTGTATGACGTGCGCGCCTCGCGCGCTGTCGCCGACACGGTGCGCGAGGCCGGTGGCGTTCCGCACGTCAACCGCGTCGGGCACGCTTTCTTCAAGACGCGCATGCGCGCCGAGGGCTCCCTGTTCGGTGGTGAGGTCTCGGGGCATTACTACTTCCGCGAGTTCTACTGCGCCGACTCGGGCACGATCCCGGCGCTTTTGATCCTCGAGCTGCTGGCCCGCGAGGGTCGCTCGCTCTCGCGGCTGCTGGCGCCGCTGCGCGCCAAGTACTTCATCTCCGGCGAGATCAACTCCGAGGTCTCAGACCAGGACGCGAAGATGGCCGAGATCGCCGAGCGCTACGCCGACGCGCGCCAGGAACGGCTGGACGGGATCTCGATCGACTATGAGGACTGGCACTTCAACGTGCGCCCATCCAACACCGAGCCGCTGCTGCGGTTGTGCCTGGAGTCGCTGCACTCGCGGGAGGACATGGAGCGCCGCCGCGACGAGGTGCTCGCCCTCATCCGCTCGTGACTTCGGAGGAGGGTCAGGCCAACGAGCCGGACGAGGAGGAGTTGCTCGGGCGCGCGACCGAGGCCGGCATTCATCGTCTGGCCATCCCGACGCCGTTTCAGGTGGGACGCGTCAACGCCTACCTGATAGAGGACTCACCGCTGACGCTGATCGACTCGGGACCGAGCTCCGAGCGCTCGCTGCTAGAGCTGGAGCAGGGTCTGGCCGCTCGCGGGCATGCGGTCGAGGACATCGAGCTGCTGGTCATCACTCACCAGCACGTCGATCACTTCGGCCTCGCCGCGACGCTCGCGCGACGCTCTGGCGCGGAGGTGGCGGCGCTTGACGGGCTCGTGCCCTATTTGCGGGAGTTCGAGACCAATACCGAGCTGGACGACCGGTTCGCGCAGCGGGTGATGCTGCGACACGGGATTCCCGACGACGTCATCGAGGCCCTGCGCACGGTCTCGGCGAGCTTTCGCACGTGGGGCGCGGCCGTGGAGGTCACGCGGCCGCTGCGCGACGGCGAGCGGTTGTGCCTGCGCGATCGCAGCCTGCGCGTGCTGCATCGGCCCGGTCACAGCCCGTCGGACACGGTGTTCGTCGAGGACCGAGCGGAGGAGGAGGAGGAGGACCGATCTGAGAACGCCCAGGGGGCGATTATGTTCTCGGGCGACCATCTGCTCGCGAACATCTCCTCCAACCCGCTGCTCGCGCGGCCGCTGGGCGCCGGACCGGACTTCACCGGACCCCGCCCGCGCGCGCTGATCGACTACATCGCCTCGCTGGAACGCACCCGCGCGATGGATCTGTCGCTGGTGCTTGGCGGTCATGGCCCGCCGATCGCCGACCATTCCTCGCTGGTCGAACTGCGCCTCTCGATGCACCGCCGCCGCGCAGAGCGCATCCACGGCCTGATCGCCGACCGGCCACTGACCGCGCATGAGATCGCGGTGGAGCTGTGGGGCAATGTCGCCGTCACCCAGGCCTATCTGACGCTGTCGGAGGTGCTCGGTCACGTGGACCTGCTGCAGGACGAAGGGCGCGCCGTCGAGCGTGTCGAGAGCGAGGCTGACGTTGTCCGCTTCGCGGCGGTCTAACCGCGCTCCATCTCCTCGCCCTCGATCTCCTGCAGGTGCGCGACATTCGCGCGATCGCCGGCGTCCTCGCTCGGCGCGGTCGCAAACCACGCGTCCAGGATCTCCCCCAGCTCGGCCTCCGAGGTCGAGCGCAGGCTCAGCGCGAGCACGTTCGCGTCGTTCCAGCGGCGCGCTCCCGCGGCCGTCGCCGCATCGAGACACAGCGCGGCGCGCACGCCACGGACCTTGTTCGCGGCGATCGAGGCGCCCGTGCCGGTCCAGCAGCACACGATCGCCTGCTCGGCGTTTCCCGCCGCCACGTCGCGGGCAGCCGCCTCCGAGGCCCACGCCCAGTCCGCGCGCTCGCCCGGCTCGCCGCCGGTGAGAGCCCCGTGGATCGTCACCTCGTGTCCGCGTGCGCGCAGCGCCGCGAGCAACCCTTCGGCGATCCCCACCCGTTCGTCGGTTGCCACCGCGATGACGCTCATGCCCGCAGTATCGCGCGCGCTCTCTCGCCGGGTTAAAAACGCAGCGATGTGGCGCTGTCTATGAATATTGGATCAAGCGGCGTTCGCCAGCTATCATTGACTTATATGTGGGACGATTGATTGACAGTAGGTCGGACCGGGGAGGTGGATCGTGACGGGGGGCGGAGTTGAGAGCATCACCTCGAACCCCCATCTGAACGTGTTCGAGCCCTATCGCGATCTCGGGCGTGGCCATGAGGACCAGCTCACACGCGCAGCGATGATCGTGCTGCGGCTCGTGCCCCTCGCCCGCGAGGCGCTGCTGCACGAGATTGACGAGCCGTCGCAGAGTCGGCTGCCCGACTGCACGGTCGACCTGCAGGCCGCTCATCTCGTCGACCCCTCCGAGGAAAGCGCGTCCAACGGCAAGATCCAGCGGGGACGGCTGGTGAGCGTGTTCCTGACGCCAGACTTCGAGCCGCCGGAGATATCGGGCGAGGTCACCGATACCGACCGCGGCCAGCGCTTCGACGGCGTGCTGCGGTTCGATCCCGATCTGGTGGTGCTCCTGGAGAGCAAGGTCTGCCGCAAATGGGCCAAGCGCAACGGTCATCGCGTGACCGAGCTCAACCTCGGGGGCGTGCGCTTTCAGCAGCGGCGCACCTGCCTGCTGCGCTGGCACGACCTGCTCGAGGCATGGTGGCGGTTGGCCGAGATCGGCGTGCTCTCCCCCGCCGAGCACGCGCTCGTGCAGGACATGCTCTCCTATGCCCATCAGGACTTCGGGCATCTGCTGCCGTTCGGCAGCCTGCGCCGCGTCGGCGCCGACCCGACGCGGCGCAAGTGGCGGCTGCGCTCGCTGCTGCGCGAGGCCACCTCGATCGAGCCCGAGCGCGTCGGTCTCGTGCACGTGCGTCTCGACAACGCCCTCGGCGTGCAATCGCTGCAGCGGGCCGCATTGGACATCGACGAGCAGGATCGCCTGACGCTGCACATGTGGCCCGGGGAGCTGAAGCCGCAGGCCGAACATCTGTATGCGGCCGGCCACGCCGATCGCCTGTGCGAGCTGGCCGCGCCGCCGCGGTGGCGCGTGGAGCCCCAGCCGCTGCTGGGGTTTCGCAATGCTCCCCGTCGTACCCGCGTGTATCTGACGTGCACGCTGGATGCACCGACGTACGCGCGCCGCTGGGAGGGCGATGATTGGTCGCACGTCGGCGCCCACCACCGCAATTCGATCCGCACCGAGCTGTGGCCGTGGCTGCTGGAGCGTGGATACGCCTCCGAGCCCGACGCCGAGCGGTTGGACCCGTTCCTGCGCGCGCTCGGACGACGCTTCGCGCATCTGCGCCCGAGCATGCACGTCGTACGGTCCTGGTCGTGGAGCGACGCCGAAAGGCTGGAGGACGAGGGTCGGCTCGTGGGCGAGATTCGCGACGCCGTCAACGCTGTGCTCGCGGCGCTCGAGGAGCCGCTGCTGAACGGAGCGGACACGGGCAAGGCCAACGGGCACGCCGGCAAGGCCAAGCAGCGGGCTCGCAAGCGACGCGCGGTGGCTTCCGCCGGCTCCGGCTAGCACCCGTCGGGGTGCGCCTCGGGAGAGAGCGAGTCCGGAGAGGCAGTCAGCTCCGGCTTGAGTCCGTGGAGACCGTCTCCAGGAACATGCGATGCACGCGGTCGTCGTCGGTCAGCTCGGCGTGGAACGCGACCGCCAGCAGCGCGCCTTGGCGCGCTGCCACCGGATGACCGTCCACTTCGGCGAGGATCTCCACGGCCGGGCCGTGCTCGGCGATCCAGGGCGCGCGGATGAACACCGCGCGCAGCGGCCCTCCTTGCAGACCGAGCACATCGAGGTCGGTCTCGAACGAGCGCGACTGGCGCCCGAACGCGTTGCGCTGCGCGCGCATGTCCATCAGGCCGAGATGATCGGCGTCGAGCATGATCAATCCGGCGCACGATCCCAGCACCGGCGTTCCCGCGCCCGCCAGCTCGCGCAGCGGCTCGCGCAGCCCCTCGCGTTCGATGCCGAGCGTCATCGTCGTGGACTCGCCCCCGGGAATCACCAGCCCATCGAGGTCCTCCAGATCGGCGACCGTGCGCACCTCGCGGACATCCGCGCCCAACTCTCCCAGGGCACGCCCATGCGCCTCGAACCCGCCCTGCAGGGCGAGCACGCCCACCAGCGGCACGTTTACCAGCCGCGCCGGGCTAGAAGCTCCTCGTGCTCGAGCTTCGAGCTCTCCAGGCTGATCATCGCCGGCCCGAGACCGCGCGAGGCCGCCGCGACCCGCTCGGGGTCCTGCCAGTGTGTGGTGGCCTCGACGATCGCGCGAGCGCGAGAGGGCGGATCCTCGGACTTGAAGATGCCCGAGCCCACGAACACGCCCTCGGCGCCCAGCGCCATCATCAGCGCCGCGTCCGCGGGCGTGGCGATGCCGCCCGCGCAGAACAGCACGACCGGCAGGCGTCCGTCGGCGGCAACCGAGCGCACGAGATCCGCGGGCGTGCCGAGGTCCTTGGCGGCGCTCGCCAGCTCGTCTTCGCCGAGCGTCGTCAAGCGGCGGATTTCTCCGGTGATCGCGCGCATGTGCCGGACGGCCTCGACGATGTCGCCGGTCCCGGCCTCGCCCTTGGAGCGGATCATCGCCGCGCCCTCGCCGATCCTGCGCAGGGCCTCGCCGAGGTTCGTGGCACCGCACACGAACGGCACCTTGAACTGGTGCTTGTCGATGTGGTGAACCTCGTCGGCGGGCGTCAGCACCTCCGACTCGTCGATGTAGTCGACCTCGAGCGCTGCCAGCACGCGCGCCTCCATGAAGTGTCCGATGCGCGCCTTCGCCATCACCGGGATCGAGACCGCGTGCTGGATGCCGGCGATCATCTCCGGATCGGACATCCGCGCCACGCCCCCGTCGCGACGGATGTCCGCGGGCACGCGCTCGAGCGCCATCACCGCGGCCGCGCCGGCTTCCTCGGCGACGGTCGCCTGCGCGGGCGTGACCACGTCCATGATCACGCCGCCCTTGAGCATCTCCGCCAGGCCGGTCTTGACCCGGAATGTCGCCTCGTCGCGCATGAGGCCTAGTCTAGCTTGAGCTGGTCGGCGCTACTTCAAGCGGAAGGCCTTGATGCGATCGTCGTACTGCGCGCTGTCCTGCGAGTACACACCATACGCGAGCGCTTGGATGATGCTCAAGAGTGCCGTGTGCGAGCGCACGTACGCGGGTGAGTTCGAGGAGTAATACAGCTTGATCTGCCCGAGCTTGGCGACCTCCGAGAGCGTCGCGTCGGTGATCGCCGCGGTCCGCGCCTTGCGGTGGCGCGCGAGCTTCATCGCGCGGACCACCAGCGGATGCGGGCGTCCCGCGGACAGCCCGATCACGAGTGTGCTCTGGTCGATCCGCCCCAGCCGGCTGAGCGCCTCCTGTGAAGGGCTGGCGACGACGTCCACGCGCAGATCCAGCAGCATCAGCAGGTGGCGCAGGTAGCTGGCGAAGAACGCCATCTGGTCGGTGCCCGCCACGAGCACCTTCTCGGCCCCCACGATCGCCTCCACCAACGCCTCCACCGAGCTGCGCGAGACCTTGCGCGCGGTCTCCTCCACGTTCAGGTAGTCGGCCGTGAGCGAGCTCTCGAACTCGTTCTGATCGAGCGAGAACAGCGGTGTGGAGCTGGCTCCGGTCTCGCTCGCGCCGGCCGGCGCCTTGGCGTGCACGCGGCGATATTCCTCGCGCGCGGCCGCCTGCAGCTCCGGGAAGCCCTCGAACCCGAGCGCCTGCGAGAAGCGCACGACCGTCGAGCTGGAGGTGTTCGCGCGGCGCGCCAACTCCTCGGCGGTCTGGAACGCGGCCTCGTCGAGATGGTCGACGATGTACTGCGCCACGTCCTTCTGCGAGCGCGAGCACTCGTCGAAGCGTGCGCGGATGTACTTAGACAGGCTCTGATGCTCGCTCGTGCCGTTCACGGGCGGCGCGGGGGCGGTGGGAGTCGCGACACGCTTCATCGGCGGTCTGATTCGACGCCCCTGCCCGTCTCTCCTGCTCGCGTCCGCTGAGATCGCGATACGGAGTCCCGCGCCCCGATAGGGTCTTTGATCGATGAGACGCACCCTGTTCGAGGACTCACACGTTGACTTCCGTGCGAGCTTCCGCACGTTCCTGCAACGCGAGGTGATCGGTGGGGAGGGGCGCTACGGCGAGTGGGAGCGCGAGGGCATCGTCCCCCGCGAGGTCTTCGCGCTGGCCGGTCGCGGCGGCTTCCTCGGCATGGCCGTGCCCGAGCGCTTTGGCGGCGCCGGCGCCGAGGACTTCCGCTTCAACCTCGTCATCGGCGAAGAGACCCAGCTCGCCGGCGTCGGTGGCTTCGGCCTGGGGATCACCCTGCACAACGACATCTGTCTCCCCTACTTCCTGACCTATTGCACCGCAAGCCAGCGCGAGCGCTGGCTTGCAGGCATCGCCTCCGGCGAGCTGATCACTGCGCTGGCGATGACCGAGCCCGGGATCGGATCGGACCTCGCGGCGATGACCACGCGTGCGCACCGCGAGGGAGACCATTATGTGGTGAACGGCGCCAAGACGTTCATCACCAACGGCATCAACGCCGACCTTGTGATCCTTGCCGTCAAGACCGACCCCTCCGAGCGTCACCGCGGCATCTCACTGCTGGTGATCGAGCGCGACACGGAGGGATTCAAGCGCGGACGCAATCTCGAGAAGATCGGCCAGCACGCTCAGGACACCGCCGAGCTGTCCTTCACCGACGTACACGTGCCTGCGGAGAACCTGCTCGGCGAGGAGGGGCAGGGTTTTCGCTACCTCGTCTCCAACCTCCCGCAGGAGCGCCTGTCGATCGCCGCCTCGGCCGTCTCGGCCTGCGAAGCGGCGCTCGGCTGGACGCTCGAGTACGTGCGCGATCGGAAGGCCTTCGGCCAGCCGATCGGCTCCTTCCAGAGCTCGCGCTTCGAGCTCGCGCGGATGCGCTCCGAAACGGACATCGCGCGCGCCTACATCGATCGCTGCGCGTCCGAGCTCGACGCCGGCGAGCTCACGCCCGAGGACGCCGCGACGGCCAAGTGGTGGTGCACCGAGCTGCAGGGGCGCGTCGTCGACCGCTGCCTGCAGCTGCACGGCGGCTACGGCTACATGCTCGACTACCCCATCGCCCGTGCTTACGCCGACGCGCGGGTCACGCGCATATACGGCGGCGCCAACGAGATCATGCTGGAGATCGTCGGCCGTTCGCTCGGCCTCTAGCCGATGGTCTTCGACAGCTCCACGAAGTAATCCAGCGCGCTCGGGTCCGCGAGCGAGTCGGCGCTCGCCGCCTCGCCCGGCGGGGTGCCCATCAGGATCTTCTTGATCGGCACCTCCAGCACCTTGCCCGAGAGCGTCCGCGGCACCTGCTCGACCTGCAGGATCTCGTTCGGCACGTGCCGCGGCGAGCAGTCCTCGCGGATGCGTCGCGCGATCTTGGCGCGCAGCTCCTCGTCGAGCGTCGCGCCCTCGCCGAGCACGACGAACAGGATCATCCACAGCTCCGCGTCGCGATCGGGCCGTGGCACGTCCACCACGAGCGCGTCCACCACATTCTCCACGGCGCCGGCCGCGCGATAGATCTCGCTCGTGCCCATCCGCACGCCCTGGCGGTTGATGGTCGAATCCGAGCGGCCATAGATGACGGCCCCCCCACGCGGTGTGATCCGCACCCAATCGCCGTGACGCCACACGCCCGGATACATCGCGAAATAGCTCTCGCGATAGCGCTCACCGCCACGGCCCTCGCGATCGGGTGGGTCCTCGCCCCAGAAGTACAGCGGCATTGAGGGCAGCGGCTGTGTGAGCACGAGCTCGCCGACCTCGTCCACCACGCTGTGGCCGCCCTCGTCCCACGCCTCCACCGCACACCCGAGCGCGCGCGCCTGCAGTTCACCCTCGTAAACCGGCAACAGCGGACAGCCGCCCACGAACGCCGTGCACACGTCGGTGCCGCCACTGGTCGAGAACAGCCAGATATGGCCGCCCACGCGCTCGTTGACCCAGCGATAGCTCTCGGGTGCGAGCGGCGAGCCGGTCGAGCCGATCGCGCGCAGCGCATGCAGGTCGTAGTCGCGCGCGGGCTCCACCTCGGCCTTCGCGCACGCGCTGAGCCATCCCGCCGAGACTCCCATGCACGTCATCTCGGTGCGCTCCGCCAGCTTCCACAGGGCGCCCATGTCGGGATGGCCGGGACTGCCGTCATAGAGCACGATCGCCGCATCCGTAAAGAGCGCCCCGATCAGGAAGTTCCACATCATCCAGCCGGTCGTCGTGAACCAGAACATGCGATCGCCGGCGCGCAGGTCCAGGTGCAGCCGGCTCTTCTTCAACTGCTCCAGCAGGATGCCGCCGTGACCGTGCACGATCGCCTTCGGCAGACCGGTCGTGCCCGAGGAATACAGAACCCACAGGGGATGATCGAATGGCACCTGCTCGAACCTCATCCTCACCCCGACGCCCTCCCCATCGCGGTTCTCCTCGCTCGCGCCGCGCCCCAGCTCCAACAGCTCGCTCCAGCTCATGCCCCCCGGCAGATCCGCGGCTGTGGCCTTGGGTGAGAGGTAGGGCAACAGCACGGTGTGCCTCACGCTTCCCAGCTCCGCCAGGATCGCCCTCAGGGGCTCCGAGCGGTCGTAATCCCGGCCGCCATGCCGGTAGCCGTCCACCGCCAGCAGCACAACCGGCTCGATCTGGGCGAACCGGTCGATCACGCTGCGCGCCCCGAACTCCGGCGCCGCGCTGGACCAGATCGCGCCGAGCGAGGCGACCGCCAGCAGCGCGATGAGCGTCTCGGGGATGTTCGGCATGTAGGCGACCACGCGATCGCCGCGCCCGACCCCCAACGCACGCAGGCCCGCGGCCACCTCCGCGACCTGCACGGTCAGCTGCGCCCAGGTCAGCGAGTCCAGCTCGCGCAGCTCCGAAGCGTGCATCACGGCCACTGCGTCAGGGTCGCGCTCTCGCATCAGCATGTTCTCGGCGTAGTTGAGCTCGGACCCCGCAAACCACCGGGCGCCCGGCATCCGACGCGAGTCGAGGACCTGCCCGTGGGAATGCGAGGCGCGCACGCCGCAGTACTCCCAGATCGCCGCCCAGAACTCCTCGACCTCAGACACCGACCACCGCCACAGCTCGCTGTAGTCGGCGAACGCTCGGCCGCTACGCTCCCCGGCCCAGCGCATGAAGCGGGTCATCTCCGCGCGCTCGCGGTCCTGCGCGGTCGGTTCCCACAACGGCTCGGCGCCCGTGTCGGAAGTCATTCTGCGCACCCTCCTTCACCCCAGTGTGCGTGCACGGACGGTCGCTGTCTTCCCCACCGTCCACGCACCGTGTCGTCCTGCTTGCAATTGATACTCGCTTTTCGCCTCACGCGAAAGCCGGTCGCTCGGGCCGCGCGAGCGCCCCGGCTGAGGGTCCGCCGCCGGTATGCTCGCCCGTCGTGGCCCGCAACGACCTGCGCGACGAGTTCCCGGTGCTGAGCCGGCTCGCATATCTGAACGCCGGCACCGACGGTCCGCTGCCCGAATCCGCGGTGCGCGCCGCCGCCGAGGAGCTGGCGCGTGAGGCCGGTGAGGGACGGGCGATGGCGCATTTCGAACGGCGCACCGAGCTGGGCGGCGAGCTGCGCGGCGCGTATGCCGCCGCGCTCGGATGCGATCCGCAGGAGGTGGCCCTGACGACGTGCACCAGTGAGGGGATCGCCCAGGTCATCGGCGGGCTGGACCTCGATTCGGGCGATGAGATCCTGACCAGCGACGAGGAGCATCCGGGCCTGCTCGGCGCGCTAGCGGGCGCACGGGACGTCAGAGGCGTGACCGTGCGCATGGTCCCGCTGCCGAATATCGCCGACGCGGTTGACCCGCGCAAGACGAGGCTGGTGGCCTGCTCGCACGTCGGTTGGATGAGCGGGCGTCTGGCCCCGGTGGCCCTCTCGCGGCTGCGGGTTCCGGTGCTGCTGGACGGCGCCCAGGGCGTCGGTGCGATCCCGGTTGACGTTCGTGCGCTGGGCTGTGACGCCTACGCGGGCGCCGGCCAGAAGTGGATGTGCGGTCCCGACGGCACCGGGATGTTGTACGTCAGCGCCGATCTGCGGGCACGGCTGGCGATCGAACGCCGAGGCTATTCCAACCTCGCGGATCCCAACGCCGGTGTGGACGCCTCGCTGCACGAGGACGCGCGTGCGCTCGAGACGATGTCGCTGAGCGCCGAGACGCTCGCGTGCGCGCTGGCCGCCGCACGCGTGCTGGAGGCGGCCGGCCGGCGCGCGGTGCACGAGCGCGCTCGGGGACTCGCCGGTCGCCTGGTTGAGCTGCTGGGTGAGCGCGGCCGCGCGGTGGCCTCGCGCGGGGACACGACGCTCGTTTCGTTCGAGAGCCCGGACCCCGAGCGCGAGCGCGAGCATCTGCGCCGACAGGGTGTGATCGTGCGTAACATTCCCGGCGCTCCCTGGCTGCGAGCGTCCGTCGGGGCCTGGAATAACGAGGATGACCTCGACCGGCTGATGGATGCGCTCACACGATGACGCTCCCAATATGACCTCAGCTCCTCAGACGTCCACGATCGCGGCGACGCCGACGCTCGACGCGGGACCCGCTGCGATCGCCGCTCCACGTCGAGGCGCGCGCGTGTTGCCCCAGCACATCGCGCTCGCCGCCGTGCTGGCGCTCTCGGCCGTGCTGAACGTCAATCACCTCTCGCGCAACGGCTACGCCAACACCTTCTACTCGGCCGCGGTGCGCTCGATGCTGCATTCGTGGCATAACTTCTTCTTCGTCTCCTTCGACCCCGGTGGGATGGTCACGGTCGACAAGCCGCCGGTGGGTCTCTGGGTGCAGGGTCTCAGCGCCGCGCTGTTCGGGTTTCATCCGCTCAGCCTGCTGCTGCCCGAGGCGATAGCCGGCGTGCTCTCGGTAGCCGCGCTCTATTGGGTGGTCACCCCCAGGTTCGGTCCCGCCGCGGGCGTCATGAGCGCGCTGGCGCTGGCGGTGTTCCCGTCGTTCGTGGCGGTCTCGCGCGACAACAACCTCGACGCGATCCTGATCCTGCTGATGATCCTCGCCTGCGGCGTCGGTCTGCGCGCGATCGGCTCGGGCAGGCTGCTGACACTGCTGGGATGCGCGGCGCTCGTGGGGCTCGCGTTCAACACTAAGACCCTCGCGGCCTACCTCGTCGTCCCCGGGCTCGGGCTCGGTTATCTGGTGTGCGCGCCGGGGTCGCTCGCGCGCCGAGCCACCCAACTGCTCGCGGCCGGCCTCGTGCTGCTGGTCGTTTCGGTCTCCTGGTCGCTCGTCGTCGAACTGACGCCCGCCTCTCAGCGCCCGTTCGTGGGCGGCTCGGTCGACAACACCGAGTACGACCTCACGTTCGGCTACAACGGCTTCGGGCGCGTCGAAGGACAGGTCGGCGGTCCCGGGCGCATCCCTGTTGTGTTCAGGCACGGCTCGCTCGCGCACATCGAAAAAGAAGCGCTTCGCGGCCAGGCGATGCACGGCCGCGCCGGTGGTGGCTCCAGCGCCGCCGCTCCTACCGTCGCGCTGACCCCGGGCGCCAGTGAAGGCGCCCATCCAGCCGCGCCCGCTCTCCCCGCGGGCCCCCACGCCAAGAAGGTCGTCCACTCCAAGTATCTGCCCAACGGTCGGCTTCGCTATCCGGTCGCCTTCGGCGGGCCGACCGGACCGCTGCGCCTGTTCGAAGAAGGTCTCGGTGGACAGGCCGGCTGGATGTTGCCGTTCGCGCTCGTCGGGCTGATCGCTCTCGCACTGTGGTCGGTCGGCGTAGGTCCGCGGTCCGGCGCCGGTGGCGCGGCGCGGGACGAGGGGCAGTCCGAAACCGACGGTGTGCAAACGCAAGCGCTCGACGGCGGGCTCGAGCGCGGCGGGGGGCGGCGCGATCCGCGCCTGGCTGGCCTGATCGTGCTGGGGGGCTGGTTCCTCATAGAGGCGGCCGTGCTGAGTCTCTCCAAGGGGATCGTGCACCCCTACTACCTGTCAGCGCTCGGGCCCGGGACGGCGGCGATGGCCGGCGCCGGCGCCGTCGCGTTCGTCGCGCCCGGTGCGCGCCGTCGCGCACGCCTGGCGCTCATCCCGATCGCGGTCGCAGGCGCAGTCGCGGCTCAGCTGACGCTGCTCGGCTACGACCACTACATGCACTGGTTCAGGCCCGTGCTGATCCTCGGCGCCGCGGTCGGCGTGGTCGCGATCGTGGCCTTCAGGCGCTGGACGCGCCAGGCGATGGCGCTCACGCTCGGCCTGTTGCTGCTGGCGCCGGCCGCCTACGCCGCGACCACCTGGCAGTTTGCCGTAGAGGGCACGTTCCCCGCCGCGGGTCCACGCGCCGCCGGCGCAGTCGGCTCCCTCGGCGAGGGCCCCACAGGCCTGCGTCTGACGAAGGCGCTGCTCGACTACGTGGACGCCGGTCATCCGGGCACGCGCTGGACCGTGCTGACCGAGGCGTCGATCACCTCCGCGCCGATGATCCTGCTCGGCCGCGACGCGGGCGCGATGGGCGGCTACAGCGGCAACGACCCCGCCGTGAACGGACCCGGTCTCGCGCGCCTGGTGGCCGGCGGGCAGGCGCGCTATGTCGTGCTCGGAGGCGCATACTCCGAACGCGGCGGCAACGCCGGCTCCAACGCCGTGATCGAATCCTGTCGTGTGATTCCCGCCGCGACGTGGCAGCCGCGCCCGATCAACCACAACGCGCTGCTGCTGTATGACTGCGCCGGGCGTGAGCGTGTGCTGCGATCGCACTGACGCACAGGCAGGCGTCGGCGCGCTCGTCGAGGCTCAGGCCGCGACCGACAGGTCACGGTGAAACGCGCGGGCGAACAGCTCGCTCTCGCGGCGCGCAGCCCAGCGCGGGACCGCCGACTCCCCGTCGGCGATCAGGCGCAGCTCGATCTCCCCACGAGCACCATTGGCGCTCGTCGCTTCGGGTGATTCGCCGCCGGACTCGCCGACGAGCGTGAAACGCGTGGCGCGCACAAGCTGATCGCGGGAGCGCTCAAGATCCTCGGCCAGACGCAGCAACACCGCGCAACGGTCCAGGCGCGCGAGGTCCTCCGGTCTGAACAGCGCCGTCAGGGGCCCCGGGTGGGGCATGCCCTTGCGGTGGTAGCGGGCGGCCTGCGCGACGATCGCGACCTCGATCGGCGAGTAGCCCGGCAGGCCTCCGTTGAGGATCAGATAGCGCGAATGCTTATGGTGGTCGTCGTAGTCGACGGACATGCCGATGTCGTGCAGCATGCACGCCGCCCACAGCAGTTCCCGCTCGACCGGGTCGCCCTCGTGCAGAGCCAGTCGGGCAAGCTCATCGAACATCGCCAGCGCGAGCGCCGCGACGTGATCGGTGTGAGCCGCGTCAGGTCGATACTGGGCGGCCAGGTTCAGCACGCTCGTGCGGCGCAGATCGGCGAACAGCGGCGGGTCTCGATCGGTGAGCAGCCGCTCGAAGAAGACACCCTCGCGCAGACCGGCCTCGGTGACTTCCAGGCCGTCGAACCCGCCCGCCAGCAGCGCGCCCTGAACGACGATCGCGCCCGCGAGGATCAGGTCCGCGCGCGCCGGCTTGATACCCGGCACCGAGCTGCGCTGTGACGCCGGGAGCGCTGCCAGCCGCTCCACGAGCTCCTCGAGCGCTTCACTGGAGAGGACCATCGCCTGCACTCCGTTGGAGGGCAGTCCGGAAGAGCGCTGCACCGCGGCCGCGAGATTGCGGACGGTCCCGCCGATGCCGACCAGGCGCGAGCCGGCGCGCTCGAGCCATTCGGCCCGCGCGAGCTCGGCGGCGACGTGCTCACGCAACTGCTCGATCTGTCTGCGCTTCGCGGGTCCGTTGGCGGGCAGGAACCGCTCGGTCATGCGCACCGCGCCCAACCGCCAGGAGCCGAGCTCATGCGCCACTCGATCGACGACCCGAACCAGCTGCAGCGACCCGCCGCCGAGGTCCAGCACGCAGCCGTCCGTCAAGGTCGTCGAGTTGACCGCCGCCAGGTAGCCGTAGCGAGCCTCCTCCTCGCGGCTGAGCACGCGAATCGGAATGCTCGTGCGCTCGCGGGCCAGCTGCAGGAAGCCGGGGGCGTTCTCGGCGTCGCGGATCGCGCTGGTCGCGAGCGCGTCCACGGAGTGAGCGCTGAGACCGGCCGCCCGGCAGAAGTGGTCGAAAACGTCCAGAGTCGCGAGCGCGCGGCGCATCGGCTCCTCCCCCAGCCTGCCGCTCGCCGCGAGTCCCTCGCCGATGCGCACCGGCTCGTAGATCTCGTCGGTTCGCCTCCACCACCCCTTCCACGCCATGAACACGACGAGCCGGAACGAGTTGGAACCCAGGTCGATCACGGCCAGCCGCTCGCGCGGCGCCGTCACGATTCACGCACCCCCGTCATACGTTGAGCGTATTCACCGCACCGGAGGGCTCCGGTGGCGCGATGATTCAGGCGAAGCGCTCGGACAGGCCCAGCTCGGAGCGGGCCATGCGCATCCGCTCGGTCAGCTGCGCCTCCGCTTCGGCGTCCGCGACGATCTGGATGACGGGAATGCCGAGCCCGCCGGCCAGGCTTGTCAGCTTGCTCCAGGTCGGGTTGCGCCGACCCCGCTCGATTCCGGAGAGGTAGGTCGGATGCATGTCCGAGGCGTGCGCGAGGCCTTCGATCGTGAGTTTGCGCGCACGCCGCAGGCGGCGGATCGCGCGACCCAGCTCGGGATTTGTTGGAGCCGGCGTGGACATCCCGGGAACTTTGCCGGTCGGCGAGTACATGACTACAGGTAATAGAGTCCGATGTGTACAAATGTCTGTCTACTTTGTGTCTTCTTTCAAACACGGCCAGCTAGATGTGTATTCAGCTGCAAAACACGCACTATCGGCTGTCAACGATCACGCGGATGCGGCTCGCCGGCCAGATAGGCCACGACGGCCAGCGCGTCGGCTCGCAACGCCGCCGTATCGGCGCGGGTCAGGCGAGCGAATGGCCGCAGCTCGATCTCGCCCGCGCGCATGCTCCAAACGGCGACCGCGCGACCGCGCGCGAGCGCGAACGGCCTGAACACACCGTTGAGGGTGATGATCGGCTCTTTGTCGGCGAGCATCGGCTCGCGCGAGACCCACCCATGCAGCACCGGATCGAACGAGCCCAGCAACCGTGGCGGCGGCAGCTCGGCCGCGGCCTCACTGCGCGCCAGGTCCAGGAGCCCGTCCTCGCGCTCGATCAGCTCGGAGGCGATCGCGCTCAACCCCGCGCGCGCGTCACGCAATGGCAGCCCCGCCCACCTGGCCAGATCACGCTCGCCGGCGGGACCGTGGCCCCTCAGGTAGCGCCGGGCCAGCTCTCTCAGAGCGCGATCCCGATCAATCGGCCTGTGTTTTGGCAGCCATTCGCGGACGAGCACATACGCGTGCTCGCGGCCAAGCATCGGGCCGCGCACGGCTATCCCTCGCAAGCTGGCCGCCAACAGCAGGTGCACGAGCGCCTGTCCCTCCGTGCGGACCCCGGCCGCCGCGATTCGCTCGCGCAACTCCCCTCGAGTCGAGGGGCCCTCCTTGGCGAGCGTGCGCTCGATCGTCTTCACGCCGCGCTCCGTGGCCCTCGGGGTGAGGCCCTCCTGCGCCAGCCGCCGCGCGCTGCTCGTCATCAGGCGCGGCGCCGTCAACGCCTGCAGCCACGGGTAGTCCTCGCTGCGGACCAAATGCAACGTGCCTCTGTTCAACCATGTGATCACAAGCGCACGCTCGTTCAGCGCGCGGTCCACGTCAGAGGCCGTCAAGCCCTCACTGCGCGCTCTGATCGCCAGGCGCGCGCCACGCGGATCCTGGCCCTGCACCGCCAGCAGCCGCTCCACCACCGCCTCGACGCCCTTCGCCCGTGGGCCGGCCAGCAGCTGGGCTGTCAAGCGCTCGCGGAGCATTGCCGTTCGCACAGTAACGTTCAACGGCACGTCGATCGGCGAGAGTCAGCGACACCAGGAGGACCGATGTACGTCAACCCCCACTTCGCCGAGCGCGAGCTGCCGGTCCTGCAGGACATCATCGAGTCCGTCCGCTTCGGCGTCCTCGTGATCTGCTCCGACGGTCCACTCGCCGCGCATATACCGTTCGTCCTGCACCGCGACGAGGGGCGCTTTGGGACGCTCGTCGCCCACGTCTCCGCCCGTGACCCCCTCGCACGCCATTTGGATGGTGAGCACGAGGCGCTCGCGATCTTCAGCGCGCCCCGCGCCTACGTCTCGCCGCGCTGGTGCCCGAGCGGCGGTCTGCCCACCTATAACTTCCTGGCCGTCCATGCCTACGGTCGGGCGCATCGATTGGAGGATCCGGACGTCGTGCTCGGCCATCTCTCTGAGCTCGTCGAAGTCCACGAGGAGCGTTTCTCACAGCCATGGTCGCTGGCCGCGGTCGCCGCTGACTACGTCGACGAAAGGCTGCCCCACATCGCCGCCTTCACGCTCCGGATCGATGCGCTCCAAGGCAAGCGCAAGCTCAGTCAGAACCGCACCGCCGAGGATCGCGAGGGGATTATTGGTGGACTGCGCGAACGCGGCAGGGACGACGACCTGGCCATTGCCGAGGTGATGGCCGGCTATCCGTACTTCTCGAAGGAGGGATAGCGCCTGATGGAGGCGCGTCTCTTCGCGCCGGCGCCGACGGCCCGTTGATGAGGGTGGACATGCACGGCCACCCGACGATTCGCAACGCCGGCGTGCACGACATCGCGGCCGTTCTCGTCCTGTGGGCAGCCGCGGGCAGCGTGCCGACCGTCGGCGATGACTCTCCCGACGGGCTGACTCGACTGCTGGCCACGGACCCACAGGCGTTGCTCATCGCCGAGATCGATGGCGTACTGGCCGGGTCGCTCATCGCTGCGTGGGACGGCTGGCGTGGGAGCTTCTACAGACTCGCTGTGGCGCCCGAGCATCGGCGCAGAGGACTCGCGACCGACCTGCTCAGGGAGGGCGAGCGGGGCCTGCGCGAGCGCGGCGCGATCAGGCTCACCGCGATCGTCGCCGACGATGAGGATGGGGCCATGGGGTTCTGGCGGGCCGCTGGGTACGAGCGGCAGGAGCACAGGGCGCGGTTTGTGCGTCACTTGGATGCGCGGGCGGAGCCAGGGTGTGACTAACGACCGGCGCCATGCGCGGGTAACAGTAGAGATCTGGCTCTAGAATGCCCGATCCCAACATGGGCCCGCCAGGACTCGAACCTGGGACCAATCGATTATGAGTCGACTGCTCTAACCAACTGAGCTACGGGCCCTCCTCGCGCCTGGGCCGCGAAGGTCCGGACGCGATCTGGAGACGCTATCAGCGAGATGTGGAATGCTCACGGCCGCCGCCCCGACCGGTCGGGCGGATCGCTGAACGCGGCGATGAGACGACAACAGGAGGAGTGGCGAAATGGCAGAGCGTGCGGCGATAGTGACGGGAGCGTCGAGCGGGATCGGGTTTGCGATCGCGCGGATCCTTGGAGAAGAGGGCTATGGGATGACGCTCGCCGCGCGCAGGCCGGAGAAGCTGCAGGCGGCTGCGGATGAGCTGTCGAAGGAGGGTTACGACCTGCAGGCGGTCGCGGCGAACGTCTCCGACGAGGCGGACATTCAGCGCGTGGTGGCGTCCCACCGCGAGAAGTACGGGCGGCTGGATGTGCTCGTGAACAACGCGGGCGTGGGGATCGGGGCGCCGGTGAGCGAGATCGAGACGAAGCGGCTGGATATGCAGCTGGACATCAATTTGCGCTCGATCGTGCTGTTCTACCGCGAGTGCGTGGGGATGCTGAAGGAGGCGGCGGCGGAGCACAGGAGCGCGCTGGTCGTGAACACGTCCTCGATCAGCGGCAAGCGCGGCGAGGCGTGGCTGTCGGTGTATTCGGCGAGCAAGCACGGGGTGGTCGGGTGGACGGAAGCGATGAATAAGGAGCTGGGCGGCGAGGGGATCAAGTCGACGGCGCTGTGCCCGGCGTTCGTGGATACGCCGATGACGGACTTCGTGAAGGGGCAGGTGAAGGCCGAGGAGATGATCCGCCCGCAGGACATCGCGGAGGCGGTGCGGTATCTGCTGAAGGTCTCGCCGGCGTGCGTGGTGCCGGAGATGATGTTCGTGCGCCCGGGCGACTCGCTCTAGCGTCGCGAGCGGCGGCGGAGAAGATACGGTGATGCAACTCCATGTAGGGTGGTGGCGATGAAGCTTGGCGTGCACATTGGCTACTGGGGTCTCGGACTCACCTCCGAGGACCAGCTGAACATCGTGCGGGAGTCCGAGCGGCTCGGCTATGACTCGGTGTGGGCGGCGGAGGCGTACGGGTCGGACACGGCCACGGTGCTCGGCTGGCTGGCGGGGCAGACCTCGAAGATCAGGTTGGGCTCGGGCATCTTTCAGATGCCTGGACGCTCCGCGGCGATGACGGCGATGACGGCCGCGACGATCGACCAGCTGTCGAACGGGCGGATGATCTGCGGGATCGGCTCCTCGGGTCCGCAGGTCGCGGAGGGTTGGCACGGACAGCGGTTTGGCAAACAACTTCAGCGCACGCGCGAGTACGTGGCGGTCGTGCGGATGGCGCTGAGGCGCGAGCGCGTCGAGTATCACGGCGAGACGCTGGAGCTGCCGCTGCCGGATGGCCCGGGCAAGGCGCTGAAGTTGACGATCGGCACGGTGCAGGAGCAGATCCCAATCTATCTGGCGGCGATCGGCCCGAAGAACACGGCGCTCGCAGGGGAGATCGCGGACGGGTGGATCCCGACGCTGTTCTCGCCCGAGCACGTCTCGGAGCTGCGCCCGCTGCTGCAGGAAGGCGCGGCGCGCTCGGGCAAATCGCTGGAGGGGTTCGACATCGCGCCGACGGTGAACGTGTTCGTGACCGACGATCTGCAGGGCGCGCGCGATGCGATGCGCCCGTTCATCGCGCTGTACGTCGGCGGGATGGGCTCGCGCAAGCAGAACTTCTACAACCAGCTCGTCTGCCGCTACGGGTTCGAGGCCGAGGCGAAGGTGGTGCAGGACTACTACCTGGAAGGCAAGCGCGACGAGGCGATGGCGGCGATCCCGGATGCGCTGATCGACCAGGTGTCGCTGTGCGGCCCGCCCCACGTGGTACGCGAGCGCCTGGCCGTGTATCGCGACGCGGGCGTGGGCACGCTCGGGGTCACCCCGATCGCGTTCACCGCCGAGGATCGTCTCGCACAGTTGCGGCTCGTCGCCGAGCTCGCGGCAAGCTGACCTCGCGGTCGCGCGCGCGTAAGGGGGCGGGTTATGGTGGGTAAGACGTGAGCCAGCCCTGTCATCGGTTGCGGTCCAAGCCGCTTACCACAGCTGTTGGCGCCTGAGGGCACCGCAAAACGACTCCTGTTGGGCGCGTTTGGCGACCCAGGGCACGCGTTTCCGATGATTGCGCTCGGAAGGGCGCTGCGGGCACGCGGTCACGAGGTCACGTTGCAAACGTGGCGGCGCTGGCAGAAGCACGTCGAGGATGAGGGCCTGACGTTCGCGGCGGCGCCCGAGTACACGGTGTTCCCGAGCGGTGGCCCGGGCGGTGAGCCGCTGGACTTCTACGAGGCGGTCGTGCACGCCACCGAAGACACGTTGCCGCTGGTGCGCGAGCTGCGTCCGGATGCGGTCGTGGCGGACATCCTCACGCTCGCCCCGGCGCTCGCGGCGGAGCTGGAGGGAGTCCCCCGCGCGACGTTGATCCCGCACGTATATCCAGAGAACGAGCCGAATGCGCCGATCTACTCGCTCGGCGCGCGGTTGCCGCGCACGGCGGCGGGCCGCGCCATGTGGCGGCGCGCACAGAGACCGATCCGCCACGGGGTCGAGCGCGGAAGGCTCGAGCTGAACGAGACCCGTGCCCGCCTGGGATTGGCTCCACTCGCGTATGGCCACGGCGGCACGAGCCACGAACTGGCGCTCGTGGGAACGTTCCCGCAGCTGGAGTATCCGCGTGCATGGCCGCAGTGGGCGCACGTGGTGGGACCGCTGATGTGGGAGCCGCCGGCGGAGGACGTCGAGCTGCCGACCACGGCCCCAGGCCGCGGTGCCCGCGACGATCCGCTCGTGCTGATCGCGCCCTCGACCGCGCAGGATCCCGACCACCGCCTCCTGCACGCCGCGCTGCGCGGCCTCGCGGACGCGCCGGTGAGGGTCTTGGCGACGTGGAACCGCCGCCTGCCCTCGAAGCCACTACGGGTGCCCGCCAACGCAAGGGTGGTCGAGTGGGTTTCCTACGCGCGCACGATGCCGAAGTGCGACGTGGTCGTCTGCCACGCCGGTCACGGCACCCTAGCGCGCGCTCTGGCCAGCGGCTGCGCGGTTGTCGCATGCCCGCATATCGGAGACATGAACGAGAACGCCGCGCGCGTGGACTGGGCGGGCGCGGGCGTGCGCCTGCCCTGGCGCTTCGTAAAGCCACGTCCGCTGCGCCTAGCCGTCGAAAAGGCCCTGAGTGAACCCTCAATACAAGCCCACGCTGAGCACCTCGCAGCCTGGACCTCAGCTCACGACCCGGGCGCTAACGCCGCCGCCCTGATCGAGCGGTTGGCTGACCGCAAACCGATCAGGTCGCCCGAACCGGGCGCTGCGCAGGTTGCGGTTGTGCACGGAGAGTAGGACCAGAAAGCACGTACGAACTATCCGGCAACGCCCAAAACAAGCTCCGGGGGTGGGACTCGAACCCACAACCTTGACCTTAACAGGGTCCTGCTCTGCCGATTGAGCTACCCCGGATCGCCCATCTGAACTACCTCGGAGACGGAGCTGAAACCACTCTCCACCTCAGCGTGGCAATTAGAGCACAACAGCACGCACTTGTGCGCCTCGGCTCGGAGGCGATCGATGCTTCGCGCCATGCCGCCTTGGGCCACACCGAACTCCTTGGCTCCGGGATCGAGATGGTGGAATTGGAGCGCCGCCGAGCATCGATAGTAGCCACAGAGCCGGCAGCATCCGCCAGCCTCCATCACCAGAATCTCCTTCATCTTGCGCCGCCTACGTACCACCGCCTCCTGACGGCACTTCCGGCACCGGTAGTAGCCGCGAGGTTCCCGCACATGCTCGTGGTCTCCGTGATGGGCACACCGCAGAGTCGCCAGAGCCAGGCCCGCCGCGTGCGCTGCACGTGCTCCGTCCCGGCTCTTTGCGCCCGCGCGTCCATGCGTGCGCAGCCCATGACGACCCAACCAGTGCCGCACCGTGGCCTTGCTGCGTCCGACCGCGTCAGCGATCTCGGCGATCGTGGCACCCCGCTCGACCAGCGGCTCCAGATCTGTACGCGTTAGACCTCCTTTTGCGGCGAACTTGTCACGATTGACAGCCTGCAATCCGTGCTTCTCCACCCAGTAACCAACCGTCGATTCGTGCAGGTCAAACCGCCGCCCGATCTCCGCCAGCGAAAGACCCTGAGCCAGTAGCTGCTCAAGCGATGTGCGATCCATGCACTGCGTTGTCCTACACGGTGCGGACGGAACCCTACGAACATACGTTCCATTCCGTGCCGAAAGTGTGCCGACTTCGTGACTTCAACCGGCGAGCCCCTCCTCTACCCAGTCTCCTCCAGCGCCCGCTCATAGGCCAGATCGAACTCGCGCTTGACCTCGGCTCTGCGCAACGCCAGCTCGCTCACATCGCCCGACTCCTGCCCCCGCGCGCGCACGATCTCGCGGTCGATGCGCGCCAGCTCGAGCTGCATACGCTGGGACTCGAGCATCGCCGGCGCGGGTGACTCGCGACCGGCTTGGACGACGAGCTCGGCGAGCAGGCCCGAGAGCTCGGGGTCGTCCTCGGGAAGCTGCGCTCCGGGGTCGGTGAGGTGCGCGCTCAGGTGACCGGCGGCGCGGCGCAGCAGATCGCTGGTGAAGTGAGCATCCAGATCCAGTTCTCCGAGTGCACGAGCGCCGGATTCGGGCTCGGCGATGCACTGGGCGAGGAACGCACGCTCGGTGCTCTCGCCACGCGAGGCCACCGAGGCGGGCCGGGGAGCGCGAGCGCCGGCATCCCTCTCGGCGGCGGGCCTCGTCGCGGCGGGCGCCGAGGCGCGACTCGCCAGCGTCTGCTCGGCGAGACTCTCGGGCAGTTGCAGGCGCTCAGAGACGGTGCGCGTGAGCTCCATGCGCAGAGCGCTCGGTGGGAGCGTGGCGAAGATCGGTCGCAGCTCGTCGAGCATGCGATCGCGACCCTCGGGGCTGCCGTGGTCGCCGCCGCTGAGGACGCGCTCGACGCGAAAGCGCACGAACGGGACGGACGCGCGCACCGCCTGCTCGATCGTGGAGGCCCCCTCGCCCTGCACGAGCTCGGCCGGATCGGTGCCGACGGGCAGCGGCACGACCCGCAGCTCGAGCTTGCGTTTCGTGGCGAGGCCGGCGGCGCGCAGCATCGCCTCCTGTCCGGCGCTGTCGGCGTCAAGCGCCAGGAGCACGGTAGGCGCCATCCGCGCGAGCTCTCCGACCTGCTCGGCCGTCAGCGCGGTGCCCATCAGCCCGACCGTGTTGCGAAAACCGGCCTGATGCAGGGCGATGACGTCGGTGTAGCCCTCGCACAGGATCGCCTGCCCCGCCTTCGCGGCGTGGGCGCGCGCCAGATCCGCGCCGTAGAGGTGCAGTCCCTTGTGGTAGACGGTGTTGTCGGAGGTGTTCAGGTACTTCGGGCGCTGGTCCTCGCTCAGCGCGCGCGCGCCGAACCCGAGCACGCGCCCGCGGGTGTCGGCGAGCGGGAACATGATGCGCGAGCGAAAGCGGTCATACAGCCGTCCGTTCTCCTGAGAGCGCTGCGCCAGACCGGTCGCATATAGCTCGGCCTCGGTGAAGCCGCCGCGCAGCGATCCCGTGAGCACGCGATCCCACGCGCTGGGGGCGTAGCCGACGTGGAACTCGCGCAGGATCTCCTCCCCCAGTCCCCGCCCCAGCAGGTAGTCGCGGGCGCGGGCGGCCTCGGGTGAGTCCCACAGGCAGCGTTCGTAGTAGGCGCTCGTGCGCGCAAGCAGCTCCAGCAAGCGTTCGCGTCCGCGCCGGAGCTTGGCCGCCTCGGGGTCCTCCTGCTCGCGCTCGAGTTCGATCCCGCAGCGGTCGGCGAGCAGCTCGAGGGCGCCTTTGAAGTCGACGTTCTCGGTCTCTTGCACAAACTTGAAGACGTCTCCCCCAGCCTGGCAGCCGAAGCAGTAGTAGACCTTCTGCGTCGGGTCGATCCCGAACGAGGGGGTGCGCTCCTCGTGGAAGGGACACAGGCCCTCGTAGTTGCTGGGGCCGGCGCGGCGCAGGTCGGTGCGCGCGGAGACGAGCTCGACGAAGTCGACCGCGTCGCGCACACGATCTCGAGAGTCGCTGGTGTAGAGCGCCATCGCCCGCCAACGCTAGCGGGCGAACGCCTGTGGCACTTGGAGGTCGGTGTATGCGCGAATGCAGTAGCGGTCGGTCATGCCCGCCAGGTAGTCGGTGACGCGCTCAGCGAGGTCTTCCTCCGTCGCAGGCGAGTCGCCGCTCGCAGGCATGCGGGGAGCCGGCAGCAGCTCTGGATGGGCGACATAGTGCTCGAACAGGGTGCGCACGACGCTCGCGATGCGCGCGTGCTCGGCGCGCACGGCCGGTCCGAGGTAGACGCGCTCGAACATGAACCTGCGCAGCTCCCCCATCGCCGTGCCCGCGTCCTGGCCCTGCACGATGTCGCCGGCGCGCGCGGAATGCTCGACGAGGTCGTGCACGAGCGCGTCGATGCGCGAGGAGCCGCTGTCGCCGAGCACCGCGATCGGCTCACTCGGCAGCTCGTCCTCGCGCAGCAGCCCGGCGCGCAGCGCGTCGTCGATGTCGTGGTTGATGTAGGCGACGCGATCGATCAAGCGTACGATCCGTCCCTCCAGCGTCTTTGGGGGGTCGGCGCGCCCGGAGTGGTGGGCGATCCCGTCGCGCACATCCTCGGTGAGGTTGAGCCCGATCCCGTCGCGCTCGAGCTCGTCGACGACGCGCAGCGAGTGCTGATAGTGGCGAAACCCACTGTCGAAGCGCTCGCGCAGGCAGCGGTCGAGGACCTCCTCGCCGATGTGCCCGAACGGCGGATGACCCAGGTCGTGGCCAAGCCCGATCGCCTCGGTCAGGTCCTCGTTCAGCGCCAGCGCGCGCGCGACCGTGCGGGAGATCGTGGTGACCTCGAGCGTGTGCGTCAGCCGCGTACGGTAGTGGTCGCCCTCGGGCGCGACGAACACCTGCGTCTTGTGGGTGAGCCGGCGAAACGCCTTGCTGTGCACGATCCGGTCGCGGTCGCGCTGAAAGGGGGTTCGCAGGGCGCAGTCGGCCTCCGCGCGGGCGCGGCGCGCCGGATAGGAGCGGGCAGCCAGCGGCGAGAGCGAGGCTTCCTCGCGGGCGCTCGTGAGCGCGGCGAACCGAGCGGCGACCGAGTCGGGGTCGGTGGCGATGCCCATCAGGCGGCCATCCCGGCGGCCGCGGCCGGCATCAGGCGGATATGCGCGTGATGCTCGAGCGTTTCGGAGATCGCGCGCTCGACCTGGCCGAGCGCCGGCTCGGGCGCACTCGGGACGTCGGCCAGAGATTGGCCGAGCGCCTCGGTCATGAACCTGTAGGCGTCAAGATCGAGCGGGAACGACGAGGCCTCGCACGCTCCGCACACGACACCGCCGGCGGCGCCGGAGAACCCGACCAGGTGCTCCTGCTCTCCGCACCCCGCGCACGCTGCCAGCTGCGGGGCGAGACCGGCGGCGAGCATCAGCTTCAACCTGAACGCGAGCGCGTCGGAGCGTCCGCTCGCCGCCCCGACGCCGGTGTCCAGCAGGGACAGGCGGCGGCAGAGCAGGTTGAACACGTTCGGGTGGGGCTCGCCCGTCTCGAACAGTCGTCCTACGGCGTCGCACGCGCGGGCTGCGGCGTCGAGCGCGCGAGCGTCGGAGCGCAGGCGCGGATAGGCCTCGACGGTCTGTGCCCCCGTGACGGTGAGCAGCTCGCCGCGGCCTTCGTGCAGGTCGAGCTGCAGCCGAAAGAAGGGCTCCAAGCGTCCGCCGAAACGGCTGCGCGCGCGACGCACGCCCTTGGCGATCGCGCTCACCCGCCCGCGTCGAGGAGTGTAGACGTGCAGAATCCGATCGGCCTCGCCGTAGCGCAGCGAGCGCAACACGATCGCCTCCGTCTTGACGGGTCCAGGCATCGCCATCGAGTCTAGGATCGCGCCCGGCGCACCCGCCGCCGCACCCGTCGGATGCGGCGGAAACCGCCGACCTGGAGCTATACTTAGTGAAGTAATGAGTCAGATCACTGTATACAGCACCGAGCCGTGCTCCTTCTGCGCTCGCGTCAAGGGCATGCTGGAGGCGCGCGGGGTCGAGTTCTCCGAAGTCAACCTCTCCAAGGACCCGCAGGGTCGCGTGGAGCTCGCGGGCAGAACCGGGATGATGACGTTCCCGCAGGTGCTGATCGACGGCGAGCTGCTCGGCGGCTACGCCGAGGTGCAGGAGGCCATGGAGAGCGGTCGCCTGGACGAGCTGCTGGCTGCCTGAGGACACACTGCTCACTTGCTCTGAGCGAGCTTTCTGGAGGACACTCCTGGCTTGCTCTGATCCTCGCCTGCTCTGAGCGTGCCTTCTGAGGAGACCCCTGAGCGAGGCGCATACTTCTTCACCGGCCGGCGTGTACGGTGGCCTGCCTCACTCCCGCCGGCGCGCACGTCGCCTCGGCCGCGGCTGACAGGTCTCGCACACGTACGTGCCGCGGCCGGCGACGACCATCTTCACGATCGTGGCTCCGCAGCGCGAACAGGGCTCGCCGGCGCGGCGATGCACGAGGAAGCGGTCCTGGAAGGAGCCGCGCACGCCGTCGACGTGGCGGAAGTCGTCGATCGTGGCGCCCTGAGCGTCGATGCCTTCGTTCAGCGCCTCGATGATCGTCTCGCGCAGGCGGGCGCACTGAGCTTGGGTCAACCGTCCGGCCGGACGCAGCGGGTGCACGGCCGCGCGGAACAGCGCCTCGTCGGCATAGATGTTGCCGACGCCCGCGATCCGCCGCTGGTCGAGCAGCAGCGCCTTGATCGGGGCGGCTCGCCCGCGGGTGAGCGCACGCAGATGCTCGGCGGTGAAGCGCTCGTCGAACGGCTCATGGCCCAGGCGCGCGGCGAAGAACGCCTCCAGCGCAGGTGCGCCCAGCAGCAGCTCTCCGGTGCCGAACCGGCGGGGGTCGACGATCGCCAGTCGCCGCCCTCCACGACGCCCTTTCCGCGGCGATGACGAATCGCCGGCGCCCGGGGTCCGTCGTGGCCCCGGCGGACCCAGCTCGATGCGCACACGAGTATGCGCCGGCACGGGGTCCGGATCGCACAGCACCGAGCCGGTCATGCGCAGGTGCTGGGCCAGATGCACGTCATCGGAGAGATGCCACACCAGATACTTGCCCCGGCGACCCAGCTTCTCGATGCGCCGCCCGACGATCGCATCGGACAGCTCCTCGGGAGCGAGCGGGCGCGTCCAGCGCGAGTCGAGGATCTCCACACGCTTCAGCCGGCGTCCCTCCACGAGCGGCGCGAGCTGGCGTCTGATCGTCTCGACCTCGGGCAGCTCGGGCATGGACGCTCAGCTTATGACCCTCGGGCTCGCCTCCCCGCCCAAGCACTTTCCAGGTTGCCCGGTTGTATGTGGTTATGCGAGAAACGACCGCCCCGGCAGGACCGCCGCGTCGCGTCCGGTCAACCAGCGCAGCACGGTGGCGCCGACGTCGGCCAGCGGTCCGTCGTGACGACCACTCGCGTGCCCGCCCACGATCCGGCCGGAGCCCGGCGCGAGCATCTGCCCGGTGACGGCCAGCAGCGGGACGTACTCGCGTGTGTGATCGGTCCCCGCATGAGCCGGGTCGACGCCATGATCGGCGGTCACGATCAGCAGGTCATCCGGTCGCAGCTCCGGCAGCCAACGCCCCACCTCGGCGTCGATCGTGCGCAGGGCCTCGTGGAAGCCGAACGAGTCCTTGCGATGCCCGTACACCTGGTCGGTCTCGATCAGGTTTATGAACACCAGCCCCCGGTCGACCTCCTCGAACAGCCGGCGCGCGCTCTTCAGGGCGCGCGCGTTGGTCGCGCCCGGGTGAGAGTGGCCGATCCCGACGCCCGCGAACAGGTCGGAGATCTTGCCCACGCCGTGTGTCGGCACGTCGGCGTCGACGAGCTCCCGCAGGTAGCCGCCGGCAGGCGGCGCAAGCGCGTAGTCGCGTCGCCCCTCGGTGCGCTCGAACGCGCCGGGCTCGCCGGTGAACGGTCGCGCGATTACCCGGCCGACGGCGTGCTCACCCGTCATCTGCGCACGCGCGGCTTCGCACGCGCTATACAGCTCCTCGATCGGCACGCGCCCGGTGTGAGCCGCCAGTTGCAGGACGGAGTCCTGGGAGGTGTACAGGATCAGCGCGCCCGTGCGCAGGTGCTCGGCACCATAATCCTCGATCGCCGCGATTCCGTTGTAGGGGCGGTTGCAGACGACCTCCCGGCCCATCGCCGCCTGCAGTCTCTCGATCACGGCGGGCGGGAAACCGTCGGGATAGGTCGGCAGGGGCGCATCGAGCACGATCCCCATCAGCTCCCAGTGGCCGGCCGTTGAGTCCTTGCCGGGACCTAGCGCGTGCAGACGCCCGTACATCGCCGGATCTGCCGCGGGCGCAACGCCGGCCAGCGGCAGGATCGACCCGAGGCCGAGCGAGGCGAGCGTCGGGAGCTCCATGGCGCCTACCGCCTCGGCCACGTGCGCGAGCGTGTTCGTGCCCTCGTCGCCATACTCGGCGGCGTCCGGGAGCGAGCCGACGCCGCACGCGTCGATCACGAGCACGAACGCCCGACGACTCGGCTGCTCGTCCATCGCCTGTCGATTCGTACGCTCGCTCATCGGATCTTGATCATCCTCACGATATCCGCGCATCCTTCCCCGACACAGCCTGCTTGCACCCGGCGCTCGCAGACGTCAGCGTTCGCGCCGGGCACGAGGGTGGGCGCTGAAATAGACGTCCTTCAGGCGCTCCGCCGAGAGATGGGTGTAGATCTGCGTGGTCGCCAGGTCGGCATGGCCGAGCATCTCCTGCAGCGAGCGCAGGTCACATCCCCCCGCCAGCAGATGCGTGGCGAAGGTGTGACGCAACGTGTGCGGGCTCATCTTGCGCTCCAGGCCGGCATGGCGCGCGTGGCCCTGGACGATCTTGTACAGCCCCTGGCGCGTGAGCCCGCCGCCGCGGGAGTTCACGAGCAGGCGCGACTGGACCCGCACGCCCACCAGCGCCGGGCGCCCGCGCTGCAGATAGGCACGTGTCGCCGCGACCGCGCTTGCGCCGATCGGGACGATCCGCTCCTTGGCGCCCTTACCGCGCGCGCGCAACACTCCCTCCTCCAGGTCGATGTCGCTCAGCTCCATACCCGTCGCCTCCGATGCGCGCAGGCCACACGCGTACATCAGCTCCAGCAGCGCCCGATCGCGCAGGGCAAGCGGCTCAGTGCCGCGGGGCTCGCCCAGCAGTCGCGTGACCTCCCCGCGCGTGAGCGCCGCCGGCAGGCGTTGGGTGCGACGCGGCCCGCGCAGCTCTGCGGTCGGGTCGTGCGCGATCGTGCCCTCACGGCGAAGATGACGGTAGAACGAGCGCAGACAGGCCGCCTTACGTCGCAACGTGGCCGCCGACACGGCCCTACGCGTCTCCCCATCGCCCTCCTCCGCAGCTCCCGGCGTCGCGTCGACGGCCAACTCGGCCAGAAAGGCCGCGAGATCGCCGTGCCCGGCCTGTAGCGGGTCGATGTCGCGACGACGCAGGAACTCTCCGAACTGCAGCAGGTCCGAGCGATAGGCCTGCAACGTGTTGCGTGACAGGCCCCGCTCCAACTCCAGGTGGGCGAGGAACTCGAGCACAAACGGCTCGATCGCGCTGGCCGGTGTCGGCGTGGCAATGGTGCTCACATACCGAGCTTCGCGTCCGCCCGGCCGGCTCCTGCCCCTGGATCGCCACCATCGTGCCCGTGGCCGGCAGACTCCTCGACGGGCGGCTGTCCGACGAGCTCTCCCAGCGCGGCGCCACCGGCGAGCGCGGCGCCGAAGAACAGGGGATCTTGGGCCACGTCGCGACCCATCGTGTGCGCGGGCAGCCCCGACGACGCATACGCCGGCAGGTCGATGCTCGCGCGTCGCCAGTCGTGGCGCGTTATGCGTGCGGGGCGCGCGACGTCGAGTGCCAGTCCCGGCCGGCTTGGCATCGCTCCGCCGAACACCGCGCCGAGACCGGCGCGCAGATCGGCGCCGACGGGCGAGCGCATGCCCGCCGGCAGCGCGACCGTGACGGGCGCGAGCAGCAGATCGAGCACGGTGAGCGTGTGGTGGGAGATGCCACGATGGCGTGCGCGTGGATCGCCCGAGGACATCCGCGCGACGATCAACGCCTCGCAGCCGAGCGCAAGCGCCGCGTGCGCGCTGTCCAGCGCGGACAGCCCGCCGTGCCCCAACGGCGAGCTCGAACCGACGATCCCCGGTCCGGGTCCGCACACCGCCGCGTCCCAGCCGAGCGTGTCCAGCCCGCTATGCAATGCCCCGGCGGTCGTGATCGCCTCCTCCTCGCCGCCGAACGCGGCGCCCGCCGTGAGATGCCCCGCGAGCAGCCCGCGCTCGCGCAGCATACGAACGGTGCGCGAATGACCACCCGGGAGCGCTCCGCCCTCGGTCTGAACGTAACCGAGGCGAGCGTCGGGCATCGCTTGAGAGAGCGCCCACACGACAGGCGCGAGCTGGCCGTGCAGCGCGAGCACCGCGACGGGTCGACGCAGGGGCAGGTTCAACCGCTCGTCCTCGACCGGTCGGACCGCGTGCTGGAGGCTCGTGTAGTTGAGCTTCATCACATGCGCCCCCGGCGCCCCGTCTCCGCTCAGCCCGCGCGTGAGGTTGACGTGCACGACGTCGAAGCCTCCCGAGCCCAGCCCGAGGTCGAGCGCCTGCGCGTTGACGATCACCTCATCACCCGTCTGTGCCGCGCCGAGCAGGGGGACGTCGGCGATCGCCGGACGTGTCCGCCCGTCCAGCTCGATCGTCAGCTCCTGCTCGGGTCCGTCCGGAGGTCCGGCGTCGATGACGGTGGCGCGGCGGAGCTTCAACATGGACGGCGCAAGCTACACACCGAGGGCGCTGCCGGCGTCAGAGGACTCGCGCCGGACGTTCACGTCCACGTCGCACCCATGCTCCGGCAGGTTGGCCAGCTCGTGCGCGCGTGCGATCAGCTCGGCCGCGATCATGTCCGCCTGCTCGGCGGCGACGTCGTGGAACACCGCCTCCACGCGCAACACGGCGGGCTCGCTCGAGGGCACGGCCGCGCCCTGGTGAACATCGCCGGACGGCCCGGTGTCGCTCACGACCGGGAGGCGGAAGCCGGGGCCTCGCCGGCGCGGACGACGATCTCCGCGGTCCCACCGTCGGCAATCTCGGCGTCCTGCATCACCCGCGTGAGCGCCGCGGCGACGAACTCGCGGAACAGCGGCGCGGGGCGCTCGGGGCGGGACTTGAACTCCGGGTGGAACTGCGAGGCGACGAAGAACGGGTGGTCGGCCAGCTCGATCGTCTCCACAAGACGATCGTCCGGCGAAGTGCCCGACACCGTGAGCCCAGCCGACTGCAGGCGCTTGCGCAGCAGGTTGTTGACCTCATAGCGGTGGCGGTGGCGCTCGTACACGACGGCCTCACCGTAGACCTCCCGCGCGCGCGTGCCATCGTGGAGCTTGATCGGGTCCGCGCCCAGGCGCATCGTGCCGCCGAGGTCCGCGACCTCCTTCTGCTCGGGCAGCAGATCGATCACCGGATAGGGCGTCTCCAGGTCGAACTCGGTCGAGTTCGCGCCCTCCATGCCGGCGACATGACGCGCGAACTCCGCCACCGCGACCTGCATGCCCAGGCAGATGCCCAGGTACGGGATTCCCTGCTCGCGCGCGATCCGGGCCGCGGCGATCTTGCCCTCGATCCCGCGCCCGCCGAACCCGCCCGGGATGAGAATGCCCTGCGCCCGCGCCAGCCGCATCGGCGCGTCGCCGTCGGGATCCTCAAGGCTCTCGGAGTCCACCCACTCGATCTTCACGCGCCCGCCCTGCAGGGCTCCGGCGTGACGCAGCGCCTCGGACACGGACAGGTATGCGTCCGCGAGCTGGATGTACTTGCCGACGATCGCGATCGTGACCTCGCGATCGGCCCGTTCGGCGCGCTCGATCGGCTCGCGCCAATCCTGAAGCTCTGGCGCCGGCGCCTGCATCGCGAAGTGGTCGAGGATGAAGTCGTCCACGCCCTGATCGGCGAACACGAGCGGCACCTTGTAGATGTCATCCACGTCCCGCGCGCTCGCCACGGCGTCCATCGGCAGGCTCGCGAACAGCGCGATCTTCTTGCGAATCTCGCTCGAGAGCGGGCCCTCCGAGCGGCACATCAGCATGTCCGGCGCGATCCCGATGCGCCGCAGCTCGTTGACCGAGTGCTGCGTCGGCTTGGTCTTCAGCTCGCCCGCGTGCCCGATGTAGGGGACGAGCGTCAGGTGGATGTACATGCACCGCCGTCGCCCCACATCGACGGGAAACTGGCGGATCGCCTCCAGGAACGGCAGCGACTCGATGTCCCCGACCGTTCCCCCGATCTCGGTGATGACCACGTCGACGTCGCTTGACTCCGCGATCAGCGCGACCCGCTGCTTGATCTCGTCGGTGATGTGCGGAACGACCTGCACAGTGCCGCCGAGATAGTCCCCGCGGCGCTCGCGTCGGATGACCGTGTCATATACCCCTCCGGCCGTCACGTTCGAGGCGCGGCTGGTGTTCGCGTCGGTGAAGCGCTCGTAGTGGCCGAGGTCGAGATCCGTCTCCGCGCCGTCCTCGGTGACGAACACCTCGCCGTGCTGATACGGCGACATCGTGCCCGGATCGACGTTGATGTAGGGGTCGAACTTCTGCATCGCCACGGTCAGCCCGCGCGCGACCAGCAGCCGTCCGATCGAGGCCGCCGCGATGCCCTTCCCGAGCGAGGACACAACGCCGCCGGTGACGAAAATGAACCGGGTCTTGGCTGGGGTGTCCGCGTGGCGGTCGGTGCTGGGCAAGGTCATAGAGGCGTTAGGACGGCCTACCCCAGGAGTCTAGCCCCCGCAGCAGCGGCACCCTCGAGACGAGCTCCGAGATCGAGTGCAGCTCGCCGTAGACGGTCAGAGTCACAAGCAGCGCGAGCGCGATCAGCTGGCCTGTTTGCGAGAGCGTAAGCACCATCCACAGCCCGGCGAGCGCACCCAGCAGGTTCGCTCCGGTGTCCCCCAGCATCGCCTCCTCGCGCAGGTCATAGGCTCCCGCGAGGAGCGCCGGTCCGACGAACAGCCCCAGCGTCCACAGCGGGCGCAGGTCGCGCGAGCCGATCGTCAACCCGGCCCCGATCAGCGCGAACGCCTTGAACGCGCGCCCGGGCCGCAGGTCGAGCAGGTTCAGCGCGTTCGTGGCCAGCACGAGCACGGCCGCGGCCAGCAGCCAGCGACCGACCGACAGGTCGAGATAGTCGGTGCTCAGAAGTGCGAGCCCGAGCGAGCCGACCGCCTTGACGGTTCCCGTGGACAGCTCGCCGCGCAGCGCCGCTGCGCCGTGACCTCGCCAGCCTCGGGGCGCCGCCGTTTGACCGGAATGTGAGTCGCCGAGCAGATCGTCGATCAAGCCCAGACAGGCGACTCCCAGCGCGTAGATCGCGACGAGGATCGCACGCGGATAGAAGACCTCCATGTCCCCGAGCCGTTCGATCAGCACGAGCGGCACGATCGCAAGCAGCGCGGCCACGACGATCAGCACGCCGAGCGGAACCGGCAGATCGCGCCCACGGTAATTGGGTCGGACATGGCCCCCGGCGCGCAGAGCGCGCAACATCGGCCCAGCCAGCAGTGCGCCGAGCGCGAACGCGAGCACAAGTGGAACTGCGCGCACGCCTACGGCACCGCGCTCGGCAGCAGCGAATCGGCGGTGGGCTTCACGCCGAACGCGCCGTGTGCGCCCGCCAGCGCATACGCCAGCGCCGCCTGCCCGGCCGGGGCGTCGAGATTGTCGACGCTCGAGACGTCCTTGCTCTTGTACCAGGTGATCTGGCTGGGTTCGGTCCCTGTCAGCTCCACCCCGACCGCCGGCACCCCCACCGCAGCGACCCCGCTCAGCAATCCAGTCTCGAACGCCGCGCTCGCCGCGGCCTGTTCGGGGCTCATGCCGGTTGGGTCCGCGCGCACCACCACCAGGCCTTCGAGACGGCCGAGCTGTCCGTCGAACGCGCTCAGCAGCCCACCTCGCACACGACTGAGCAGCTCACGATCGACCGCCTGCCCGCCGCTGACAAGCTGGCGTCCCATGAGCTTGCCGAACCGTTCGATCAAGGCCGTCGAGCCCGCCAGCGCCGCGTAGTGCGTGCCGACCGCCTCCTGGGAGATCGTGGGCAGGTTCAGCGGCTCGCGCACCGCCGCCACGACCGTCAAATCCCCGCCCGCCTGGGTGACCGCCGAGCGCACCAGCCCGTCGACATGGTCCGAGGAGGCGCCCAGGAACACCAGCCCGACGGTGCGTCCGCCCAGCAGGTCGTGGACCGCCAGCGGATACAGCCCGTTCGCGAACGCTTCCTCGTCGCCGAGCTTCTCCTGCAGCTGTTCGGCCTGCTTACGCGCGCCGCTCACTTCCGAGTTCAGATTCGCGACGATCCCGTTCTTTGCCGAGGAGACCAGGTTCGAGTCGCCGATCGCCACGCCGATGACGATGCCGACCGCAAGCGCGAGCAGTACCGCCGCGAGGGACAGCGCGTGGTAGCGGTAGTCGAACATCGCTCGTCGAGAGAATAGATCGGGGTGGTTCGGGGAGGTCGAGTCCCGGGCGCCGGGCGGGGCTCAGCCGGCCGAGAACAGCAGCTGGAGCCTCAACCACAGCAGATCCATCACGTCCCGCAACGCCGGCGTCATCCACACGACCGCGATCATCGCGATCAGGCCCGCCGCGATCACCACCAGCAGCGGAGTCAGCCCGGGGCGCGGGTGATAGAGCCGGCTAACACCCTTCGCGTCGACCAGGATCTCGCCGATGCGCAGGCGTGTCAGGAACGTCGAGGACATGCCCTCGCGGTTGCGGTCCAGGAACTCCACGAGGTTGAACTGCGAGCCGACCGCCACGATCAACCGCGCGCCCTTCTCGGCCGCGAGCAGCATCGCCACATCCTGGCTGGTGCCTGGCGCCGGGACGAGCTTGTAGGGGACACCCAGCGCGTCCAGTCGCGCGCGCCCGGGGGCACGGCCGTCGGGATAGGAGTGCACGACCAGCTCCGCGCCACAGCGCAGCGCCGCCTCGCCGGCCGAGTCCATGTCCCCGACGATCATGTCCGGGCACAATCCCGCCTGAAGCAGCGCCTCGGCGCCACCGTCGACCGCGACCAGCACCGGGCGCATGTCGCGAATGAACGGCCGCAACGCTCGCAGGTCGCGCTGGTGGTCGACCCCGCGCACGACCACGAGCGCCGAGCGGTCGCGAAAGTCCGTCGCGAATCGCGGCAGGTCGATCCTGCCCGCGAGCAGCTCGCGCTCCTCACGCATGTGCTCGATCGTGTTGCGCGCGAACCGCTCCAGCGCCTCGCCGACCTCGCGCCGCCGAGCCTCGGTCTCCGCGCGCACCCGCGCCAGGTCCAGCACCTCGCCGCTTGCGAGGACGCTGCCGGCGCAGCGCACCTGCTCGTCGCACACAGTGATCGTCTCGCCGTCCGCCACCCGCTCGAACAGCGAGTCATCAGGCAGATCCACAAGGTGGATGCCGGCTTCGACAAGCAGCTGTGGACCGAGGTTCGGATAGGTGCCGCTGCTCGAGGAGCGGCAGTTGAGCACGGCGGCGGCGCCCGCCGCGATCAGCTCCTCGGCCGACACCCGATCGATGTCGAGATGATCGATCACCGCAACGTCACCGCGCCGCAGATGCCGGACGAGCAGCTTCGTGCGCCGGCCCATCCGGGCCGGTCCGGTGACGGTGCGCCACGGCGCGATCCCGGGAAGGGTCGTCGGCGTTGGCGCGGCATCGGGGGCCGGGTGCCGAGCCGAGCCGACCGGCGCAGCCAAGCCGGCTGGCTGAGCGGCCCCATCGGGTGGCTGCCTGGTAGCGGCCATGGCGGCGAGATTACCCCCTCGGGCGACCCAGCGTCCCAATCGCCGGCTCCCTGCCTGTCCTTCAGGCGATCCCGTATACCAACCCGGCGACCCTGCGCATCCGCTCAGGCCGCCCTGCGCAGATCCCGGGCGTGACGGCGCGCCGTCACGTCGGTGTCATCCGCACCCAGCATGCGCACCAACTCCGCGACCACCTGTGGCTCGCCCAACTGCACGACCGTCGCCAGCGTCGGATCGGCCGAGGTGTCCTTGACGACCGCAAAGTGACGCGCTCCCAGCGAGGCTATCTGCGGGAGATGCGTGATGCACACCACCTGTCTGCTCTCCCCCAGCTCCCGCAAGCGCTCACCGACCGCCCGCGCGGTATGCCCGCCGATGCCGGCGTCGATCTCGTCGAACACCAGCGTCCCCAGCATCGCCCGCTCGCCCGCGCTCTGGGTGCCCGTGCGCTCATCACCGACGGAGGCGGTGATGAGCGCCAGCATCACCCGCGAGAGCTCGCCACCGGAGGCGATCTCACGCAGCGGTCCCGCGGGCACGCCCGGGTTGGGGGCGATCAGCAGATCCACCGCATCCCCACCGGTGGGTCCGGGCTCTCGCTCGGTGAGAGCCACCTCTAGCTCCGCATCGGCCATCGCCAGCGCCGCCAATTGCTCGCGCACGCCCTCGGCCAGACGTGGAGCGGCCAGACGGCGTGCCTGACGCAGCTCCGCGACGCGCTTCTCCAGTTGCGTGCGAGCGCTGCTCAGCCGCTCTTCGGTCTGTGCGAGCGCCCCCTGCGCACCGTCAAGCTCCTCGCGGCGCGCCCGGGCACGCCCGGCGTACGCGAGCACATCGGCGATCGAGCTGCCGTGCTTGCGCACCAGCCGCTCGGTCGCCGCGAGGCGCTGTTCGACCTCCTCCAGCGACCCGTCCTCACCCGCGAGCCGTTCCCCGTGCTCGCGCAGCTCGCCGGCGAGGTCCTGCGACTCCACCACGACCGCGCGCAGACGCTCGGCGAGCTCGTCCAAGATAGGATCGACACCGGCCACCGCCTCCAACCGCGCCGCGACGCCCGCAAGCAGCGAAACGGCGCCCGGATCCTCGCCCGAGTCTGGCGTCAACCCCTGCGCGCCGTACCCCGCGGCCGAGCACAGCGCGTCCAAACGGCGCAACCGCTCGCGGGCGGCGAGCAGCCGCGCGTGCTCATCCTCGTCCGGCGCCGCCTCGTCGATCTCGGCGAGCTCGTGCTCGAGCAGATCGAGCTCGCGCCCCCGCGCGTCGGCCAGCTCGCGCAGACCCTCCAGCTCGGCTTCCAGCGATGTACACAGACGGTGCGCCTCGGCGCACCCGCGTAGACGGTCTGCCTGCTCGGGGCCACAGCGTCGGTCGAGGAGCTGCAACTGGGCGCCCGCGACCGTCAGCTTGCGATGCTCGTGCTGCCCGTAGAAGGAAACCAGTCGCGCACCGACGTCGCGCAACTCCCCCACGGTCGCCGACCGGCCGTTCAGAGACGCGCGCGTACGACGCCCATCCGCGTCGATACGCCGCGCCAGCACGATCTCCCCCGCGTCGGCCGCCAGACGCTCTCCCAGCTCCTCGCGCAGCGCGTCAGGCAACTCGAACACTCCCTCGACGTAAGCCTCACCGGCTCCCGGACGCACGATCCCCGGCCGGGCACGTCCGCCCAGCAGCAGATCCAGGGCATGCGCCAGCACCGTCTTGCCCGAGCCCGTCTCGCCCGTGAGCACGTTCAGACCAGGGGCAAGCCGCAGCTGGGCGCGCTCGATCAGCAACAGGTTCTCGACGTTCAGCTCGAGCAGCATCAGGCCAGCATGTGTAGCAGTGAACGGGGACGGTATTCGCTCGAGGATCGGCGTCATGGGTCACCCTCGGCGTCTGACCGCGGCGGGAATGTGCGTGTGAGGAGTGACACGGTCGCTCCGAGCAGGCATAATCGAAGCGATGACCGCGGGACGGATCCCGCAACAGGGCCGGCTCGCGCGTACACTCGAGCCCCCAAACAGGCATGGCTGCCAATGACACCCACCCGCGTATCGACTCGCCCTCCCAGAGGGGGCATGAGGGCGTGCAGGGCCGGATCGACTGCCTCTCGGCGGACGCGCTGCAAGACCGCCTGGAAGAGGAGATCAACCGGGCCGGTCGCCACGGGACGCCGCTCAGCTGCCTGCTGGTGGCAATCGACGACCTCGCCGATCTGGCCTCGCGCCACGGCCGCGAGCTGCCCGAGCAGGCGCTTGCCTACGCTGGACCGGCGTTGCTGCGCGAGCTCCGCCGCTTCGATCGCGTCGGGCGTCCCAGCGACACCGAGCTGCTGATCGTGCTCCCGGGTGCCGACGGCCCGCGCGGAGAGATCGTCGCTCGGCGCGTGCTCGACCGGCTGCGCGCGATCAAGATCGAGACCGGCGGCGTGCGCCGTCCCCTGCGCGTATCGGTCGGCCTGGCCGCGTGGCGTGAGGACCTCGACTGCGCGCAGCTGCTCGCGCACACTCGCGCGGCGGCTCAGCGCGAACGCAACGGAATCGTGGCGACGGACGCGTAGGGTTCGACGGACCCATAGTCCATAATCCCGCGCGGTGCTCACGGGATCTGAGTTGTGGCTGCTGCGCCTGATGGCCGATCGTGGCCTCGCGCTGCTCGACGCCAGCTCGCTGCTGATGGTGATCGAGGAGCGCGGCGAGCTGCGCGTCGCCGCCGCCAGCGGCGAGAGCCGACCGCGATTGCGGATCGTGCCGGTCGAAGGCAGCGCGCTCGGCGCGCTCTATCGGGAGGGCAAGCCGGTGGCGATGGATCGTCCCCGTGGAGGAGACGCGGCGCTGCTGCACGAACTGGGGATCGAGGCGCGCGCGCTGCTCGTCGAGCCCTTCAACATGGAAGGTCAGGGCGGTGGCCTCGTGATCGCGCTGCGCCGGGACGCGGGCTTCAGAGGTCCCGACAGGGAGGCGCTGAGCGCGTTCGCGGCAAGCGTCGCACAGCGTCTGCAGGCGGAGCGCTCGGTCGAGATCGAGCGCCTGCGCTACGGCATGGAGGCGCGCGAGCGCGAGCGCACACGCTGGGCGCGCGAGATCCACGACGAGACCGTGCAGGGACTGGGCGCGCTGCGGCTGAAGCTCGCCAACGCTCGCGATCTCGATACCGATCGAGGATCGGCCAGCGAAGCCCTCAGCAGCGCTGTCGACGCCGTGCTGGAGGGGCTGGGTGAGGAGATCGACGGCCTGCGCCACCTGATCACCGAGCTCAGGCCCGCCGCGCTGGACGACCTTGGTCTCGCGGCCGCCCTCGAGGCGCTCGCGCGGCGCATGCAGGCGATCGACGGCCTGGATGTCGAGACCGAGATCGACCTCGGTCCCGAGCACGATCCGAAGCGATTGGACCCGGAGCTGGAGAGCACGATCTACCGCGTCGTGCAGGAGGCGCTCACCAATGTCAGCCGCCACGCCGAGGCCGAACGCGCCGTTGTGAGCGTGACCGAGCGCGACGGGATCGTGCGCGCGTCGGTCACCGACGACGGCAAGGGCCTGCCCGAGGCGGACCGCCTCGGCCCGCGCGGTGACGGTCTGGAGGGCGGCTTCGGCATGTCCGGCATGCGCGAGCGCGCCGAGCTCGTCGGCGGCGAGCTCGAACTCGTCCCCGCTCCGGGCAAGGGCACCGTCATGCGCCTGGCAGTGCCGCTCGCCGGGCGTCCCGACCCATCCGTGCTCGACCAGCTGCAGCCTGGCGGGGTGACGTAGTCTCGCGGCGCTAACGCAGGCGGAGGAGCGCCTATGCCACCTATGCGGCCTCCGAGAGCGCCCGCCGGCGTTCTTCGGCCTCGCTCGGACCGTGCTCTGCCTGCATCTGGTGAGCGGGCATCGCGACTGGGCGTATGACGGTCAAGACGACGAGAAACGCGACCGCCATCAGGCCCGCCCCGATCACGAACGCGAGGTGATAGCCACCCACCAGCGCAGCTGCGTTGGAGGAGCCGCCGGCCAGCAGGTGGCTCGTGCGGGTCGCCGAGAGCGTGGCGAGCACCGCCAGGCCGAGCGCGCCGCCGACCTGCGCGGAGGTGTTCACCAGGCCCGAGGCCAGGCCCGCGTCCTCGGGGGTCGCGCCCGACATCGCAAGGGTCATAAGCGAGGGGAACGAGCTGCCGATGCCAAAGCCGAACAGGAGCATCACGGGCAGGACGTTCGTGAGGTAGTCGCCGTGCACGGGCGCTTGCGAGAACAGCAGCAGCCCGGATGCGATCAGGATCAATCCCGGGAACAGCATCGTGCGAGCGCCAAAGCGCATGATCAGCCGTTCGGAGTAGCGCAGCGACAGGATGCCCATCACCACGGTCGCCGGTAGGAACGCCAGGCCGATCTCCAGCGCGTCGTAACCGAGCACCCGCTGCAGATACAGAGCGCCGAGGAAGAACATCCCGAACATGCCCGCGACCATCAGCATCTGCACCGTATTGGCGCCCGAGACGTTGCGCGAGCGGAATATCCGCAGCGGGATCAGCGGGTTGCGCGCGCGTGCTTGGCGGAGCACGAACGCGAGCAGCAACGCGAGCGAGACGGCGCCGAGCTCGAGCGTGCGCGCCGCTCCCCAGCCGTCCTCGGCGGCGGGCTTGACGATCGTGTAGACGCCGAGCATCAGCGAGCTCGTGATCAGCACCGCGCCCAACACGTCGGCGCCCGCGCCAAAGCCGATGCCCTCGTCGCGGCGCAACAGGCGCAGCGCCACGATGCCCGTGGCGATGCCGATCGGCACGTTGATGAAGAAGATCCAATGCCAGTTGATCGCCTGCGTCAACACGCCGCCCGCCAGCAGTCCCACCGAGCCTCCGGCCGAGGCGACGAAGCCGTAGACGCCGATCGCCTTCGCCTGCTCGCGAGGCTCCGGGAACATCGTGACGATCATGCCGAGCACGACCGCGGAGGTCATCGCGCCGCCGACACCCTGCACGAAGCGCGCGGCGACAAGCATCTCCTGGCTCTGCGCCAGCCCGCACGTCAGCGACGCCGCGGTGAACACGACGAGACCCGCCATGAACACGGTCCGGCGGCCGATCAGGTCCCCGAGCCTGCCGGCCAGCAGCAGCAGGCTGCCGAAAGCGATCAGGTACGCGTTGACGACCCACGCGAGGCTCGACTGGGAGAAGCCGAGATCGGTCTGAATGGAGGGCAGGGCGACGTTCACGACGGTCGCGTCGAGCACGATCATGAGCACGCCCACGCAGAGCACGTACAGGGCGATCCAGCGGTTACGGTCGCTCTCCTGCGCGGAGTGCGACTCGTGGGCGGCTGCGATGTCGTTCTGTGTCATGTGCGCTCTCTGCTCCTTCTCGGGCTGCATCGGTGGCGTTCTCAGTTGAGACCGGGTGAGGTCTCGAAACTCATCGCAGCACCACTGTATGAGCCTCGGCGCCCGCCCGGCGCGCCCGGTCCCCGTCCGGGGTTCTACTCGATGAGCCCCAGCTTGCGCGCGTACGCCGTGATCTCCGAACGCGAGGAGAACCCCAGCTTCTCGATCGCGCGGGCGCGATAGGTCTTGACGGTCCGCTCGGCGACGTGCAGCTGCTCGGCGATCTGAGGGTTCGTGTAGCCGTTGGCGATCAGCCGCACGACCTCGCGCTCGCGCTCCGAGAGCGCGACACCGTCGGCCGAAGACTCCTCGCCGGCGGCCATCAGCGCGCCGAGGCGCGGGTGTAGGTAGTTGCCGCCCGCGACGGCCAGGCGGAAGGCCTGCAGCAGCTCGGCCGGCTCGGCCTCCTTGAGCACATAGCTGCGCGCGCCCGCGCGCAGCGCCTGGCGCGCGTACTCGGGGTCCTCGCGCATCGTCAGGATCGCCACGGCCAGCGTCGGGTGGGCGACGAAGCACGAGGGCAGCGCGGCGAGGCTCGACCCCCCGGGCATCGTCAGGTCGAGTGTCAGCAGATCGGGCCTGTGCTCGCGCACTTCTCTGATCGTGGAGGGCACATCGGCGGTTTCGGCGACGACGTCGAACTCGCCGACCTCGCGCTCGAGCACCATGCGGATGCCGTCGCGCACGACCGCATGGTCGTCGGCGATTATCACCCTGATCGGCCGGTCCATCCCTGGCGTGCCCTCCATTGGCGCACACCGTAGCGGGTCGTGCAGACCTCTCACGACGGCACGAGGAGACGACATTGCGCGACCGCGTGGGACGACACAGATCGACACCAAAAGGACGACACGATCGGCACTGTCTGCCCTACAGACAAATGGCCCGCGAGGACGCATCATGTCGGTCATGGCGCACAGCCACCGTAATCACTCGCCGCGGCACGACCGCAAAGGAGTCGCACGATGATCGCCCTGGGCATTCTCACCGCATGGTTGACCCTGACGGCCGCGGGCTTCGCCGGGCTGTCCGCACTGCGACGCGCCGACGCCCGTGAAGATGCCGACGCGGGCCTGATGGGGCCTGCGTTGGCCGACGTTCACATGTCGATCCCGAAGGTCCTGTCGCGATGAGTCCAATCATCTCACCACGCACGCGCGAGGGCTCGCGGCGACCGGCCCTGAGGGCGCTCCACTCCGGAGCGCCTGCCGAGACGTTGAGGAGTCGTCCTGATGAGTCCGTGCAGCGCCGGCCGGCGCTGCGCATCGTCCCCGGTGGCGGCAGGCGGTCCGCACCTCACTCCGCCCCGGTGCTGCTCGCGGGAGCCAGCGAGCGCATTCGCGCGACGCTGCGCGCGGAGCTTGGCGCGACGCTGCCATCTCGCACCAGGTGGGTTGAGGCCGATGACGTCGCGGGAGCGCTGGAGCATGCCGCCCACAGCCGTATGGTGATTCTCGCCGGCGATCTCGACGACGCCGACACGGAGTCGCTGCTGCGCCTCCTTGGCCGCCGCCATCCCGAGTTGCCGGTGATCTGTGTCGACGCTCCCCTGCCCGCCGTTGCGGGAGGCTGCGCCTGATCGCCGTTTCGCACTGCCGGCTCTCATCCCGATCCCGGCACCGGCGCCGGGATCGTGCCGGCTGGGCGTTCTCGAGGGCGGCAACTCCCATGTGCGCCGGCGCCCGCTCGGGTCCAGGCGCCCGCAGGACGCTTGCGCTCGGCTCGAACGGGCCGGTTGAGCGGGATCGGCGTTGCACTGCTCGTTGCCATCTCAAGCTGTCTGTAGCGTGGCCCAGCAGTGTCCTCGACAGCGAGCTCCCAAACGGCTCCCTCGCCCTTGCGCTCGTTCCGAGTACGGCGGATCGTGTCCGCGTACACGGTCAACCGGCTGGGCACATGGTTCGGGTTCATCGCGCTGTCGATCGCGGTCTACGACCAGACCGCGAGCGCGGCGGCGGTCGCGGCGCTGCTGTTGGCGAGTCAGGTCATCCCGGCGTTCCTGGTGCCGGTGCTCGTGGCCAGGGTCGAGACCTCCGCGCACAGGGGCGCGCTGAGTCGTCTCTATCTGTTCGAGGCGGCCGCCACAGCCGCCCTGGCTGCGGTGGTCATGTGGCATTTCACGCTGCCCGCGGTGCTGGTGCTCGTGGCGCTGGATGGGACGGCCGCGCTGGCCGCCAGCGCGCTGCTGCGTGCCGCCGCGGCACGGGCAGCGCGCGAATGGTCCTACGAGCGACACGCCCAGACAATCTCACCGACAATGGATCTGCCCCCGCAGACGTATGCCGGCCAAGCCGGGATCGCCCTGGCGAGTGGCGAAAGCGGACTCACCTCCGCGGGCTTCGCCGCGGACGGCGCGGGCGTCGACGCCCGCGAGGCGAGCGCTCAGGAGGCAGAGCGCAGGGCGAACGCCGCGATCAACATCGGGTTCGCGATCACGTTCACGCTCGGCCCCGCGATCGCCGGCCCGACGGTGTCCGCGTTCGGCGTCCCCGTCGCGCTGCTGATCGACGTCGCCTCCTTCCTGGTGTGCGGCGCGATGCTGATCGATCTCACGCCGCGCGTGCAGGACGCGGAGACCGCCTCCGTGCGCTCCCGCTTGAGGGCGGCCTGGGATCACATCGCCGGCGCTCGGACACTGCGCAGGCTCCTGGTCGTTCAGGCGGTGGCGCTCGTGTTCTTCGAGTTCTCCCCGCCGATCGAGGTCGCCTACGCGAAGACCACGCTGCACGCCGGAAACGGCGGCTACGGCCTGCTGCTGGGCGCCTGGGGCCTCGGCGCTGCGATCGGGAGCATCGTGTTCGCGCGTTCGATCAAGCGCTCGTTGGGACTCCTGCTGAGCGCGTCCACGCTGGCCGTCGGGGTGGCGTATCTCGGTTGGGCCGTCGCGCCGTCGCTGGCACCGGCGTGTGCGGCCGGCTTGATCGGGGGAGTCGGCAACGGAGTGCAGTGGGCCGCGCTGATCAGTGCGGTGCAGCGGCTCACGCCCGAGCGTCTGCACGCTCAGCTGATGGGCGCGGTCGAATCGATCGGCGCGATCTCTCCAGGGATCGGCTTCGCGCTCGGTGGCGCCATCGCGGCCGTTGCTTCGCCACGGACCGCCCTGCTCATCGCCGGCGTGGGCGCGATGGCGAGCACGATCGGGTTCGTGCGCCTGCCCCTTGGGGGCCTGACCGCGGCCGCCGCGGCGCCGGCCGGGAGCGATGCGGAGCCGGAGTGGGCCTCGCGCGATTCGCCCCAATCGCACGATTCGCGCTCGTCCAGCGTGCAGAGCACCCCTTAAGGACCACGCCGGATCGGCCGTTAAGTACGACAAGACCGCGAGCCACGCCATGAACGACTCGAAGCTGACCATCCGTATCTTCTGCGCGGCCGAGGCGCTTGCGCTCGCTGCCGCGCTCGGCGCGGCCGCGTGGCTGTCGAACGCGCAGGAATGGCAGCCGCTGTTGCTGGTCGGGCTGCTGCTGGCGCTGTCGCTCGGCGGCCAGCGGCTCGTGTTCACGATCCGCGGTCAGCACCTCTCGGCGGGGTTCGTCGCGCAGGTGCTGGCGATCAGCCTGCTGGGCCCCTCGCCGGCCGTGGCGATCGCGCTGGCCGCGGCCATGTTCATCTCGGTCGGCCGGCAGCTGCCGCTGTCGGCGTGGCTGAACAACCTCGCCGCGTTCGCCGTGTTCCCGCTGATCGGCGGCCTGCTCGTGCAGGTATCCGTGGGCAACGTGCACGACCCGGCCAACCAGCTCGCGCACAGCGTGACCTTCGGGCTGGTCGTGTTCGCGGTCTTCATGATCACGAACGCGCTCAACTTCAGTGTGATCGCGCTGGACAACTACTTCGTCGAGAACCGCCGGCTGATCGGACAGGTACGGGAACTGTTCGTGCCGATGCTCCCCGGGCAGATCGCCGCGGGCGCGCTCACGGCGGTGCTGGCGGTCGCATACATGAACCTGGGTCTGCCGGTGCTGTTCGGCTCGGTGCTCGTGATCGTCATCTTCCAGTACTTGATGATCGCGCTGCTGCGCTCGGAGGATCGCGCCGACCAGCTGGAAGCGCGCTCGGTGCACTTGGCCTCGCTGCAGCTCGGCGTGCTGACCACGCTGGTTGAGACGCTCGCCCTGCGCGATCGCATCACCGCTCGCCATGCCGCGGCGGTCGCGCGCTATGCGCGCGCGCTGGCCAGTGAGATCGACTGCTCGGAGGCCGACCAGGATCTCGTGCACACGGCCGGGCTGCTGCATGACATCGGCAAGTTCGCGCTGCCCGATCGGATCCTCAAAGCGGAGGTGCTCTCCGACGAGGACTGGGCGGTGATCCGCCGCCACCCGCAGGACGGGGCGACGCTCGTCGGGCGTCTTGACGGCTACGGTCCGGTCGCGGACGCGATCCTCTACCACCACGAGCACGTCGATGGGAGCGGCT
>DASXKH010000015.1:0-74033 GCA_036496915.1 Solirubrobacteraceae bacterium | reverse complement strand
ACCCCCAACCAACCCCGAACCATCAAAACCACCAAACCGCGACACCTCACCATACGGCGCCGATGCCGCGGCTGCGATTCGAGGCGCCCCTGCGAGCGCGAGCAGGGCAAGGATCAAGACAAGCGCGCCAAAGAGGCCCGCGCGGCCTATCTGGCGCGGATGAAACGAGCGAAGAAGAGTTTGTTCAGTCGGGAGAGTTCGCATGAAACGGCACCCTAGCGAGGCCGTACCGCACCCTCCAAGAACTTCACAACATGGTAACCGCCCTCACCGTGCATTCACATTCTGATCACACGGTCCCCAGAAAGCACGCCGCACATCCGATGATCCTGGCTCGCTGCCTGCCGACCCATCAGGAAAACGGATTCCCATTATTTGGACAGCACCATATCCATTCAGGTCGCCGGCCGGGACGCTTCTTCACGAGCTCGTCACACAAGACCCAAGCGAGACCGGTTTGACGGTCCCGTTTTCGGTGAGTTTGCAGGGATTTACTTGCCTCAAAAAGTGAGAAACACACTAACTCGAGCGCTTCCTGCGCGGGGACCCTCCAGCACGCTTCACCGTGAAGCGATAGCCCACCCCCTTGCGGGTGTGGATATAGCGCCACCCAGGAGAGATGCGAGCGAGCTTGTTGCGGATCTTGCGCACCAGCGTGTCGATCGAGCGACTTCCGCTCGCCATCGCATATCCCCACACCTCGCCGTAGATCCGCTCGCGCTCCACCGCCCGGCCCGAGTTGCGCACCAGGTGCAGGAGCACTTCGAACTCGCGTCTGGTCAGCCTGGCGGGGCGACCGGCGCTGAACGCCTCGTGCAGCTCGGGGCGCAGCTCCAGCTCGCCCCTCCGCAGCGGGGCGTTGCCGTCTCCCACATAGCGCAGCCGGCGAGCGCGCACGATCGCCTCCAGCCGCGCGATCACCTCCTCGGGATGGCATGGCTTGGTCATCCAGTCGTCAGCGCCGATGTTCAGGCCGCGAACGCGCTGGTCCACGGTCGATCGTCCCGTGCAGACGAGCACTCCCAGATTCGGCACACGTCGGGGGTGACGAGCGAGCCAATCGTCCCAGCGCGGCCCGAGCAGCCCGATGTCGACCAGCACGGCGTGCGGGCGCCCTCCCAGCAGCGTCATAGCGGTCACCGGTCCCTGATGGACGATCAACGTCCAGCCGAGCCGTCTGGTCCGCTCGGACAGCGTACGCAGGAAATCGCCGTCGCGATCGACAGCCGCTATCCGCAGGGGTAAGGGCTGCGACACGCTAGCGCCCGTACGGTTCCCCAGCTGACCTCAGCCAACGCATCTCGACCATCCAGCCAGGGTCGCCAATTCAGGAAGGCGCAGTCCAGTAAGTCACAAGATTCTCACATTTCAATCCCACTCGGCTGGCTCGCTCCCTCTGATCGGCAGCCCAAGTCCCAGCCGGCAGGCGCCACGGCCGACAGGCGGCGCAGACGACAAGACGTGGCTGGAGCCTCGAGCTCCAGCCACGTCGGAAAGACCAGCCCTCATCGGCTGGTGGTCTATTGTCTTATTTGATGTATAACCCTAATGTCGTGAAGGCTTCTTTGTCTTTGGTCTTGATTCCCGCGGGTAGTTCTCCGTAGTGGTCGCTCTTGAGGGTTGCCGACTGTCCGCCTGATGTAACCCACTCGAGGTAGTTGCGGACTGTGTTTCTGGTTTCTTCCGTGACCGCTAAGGTCCCGTACTGGCTGACGAGAGCTGGGGTGTCGTATTTGTTCCACGCCAGGTCGAACGTGAGCGTGCAGATCGGATAGGCTTTGTTCGTTTTTATGTTCGTCTGCTGAGCCGTCGACCAGTCTGCGCCTGGCTTTACTACGCGTGTTTCTTCGTTGTATGTGGCATTTTTACAATTGGACCCTCCACTGGTTTCTTCTGGTGATTCGAATTCGGTGTTGGACTTGACCAGCGCGATGGCGCTTAAGTATAATTCTTTGGCTGCATTTAAATGATCTACCCATTTGGTCGTGAAGCCTTCATGTCGGGCGTCGGCCAGGTCTGCATAGCCGCTCGAGTTTGGAGTATTTAAGACAGTCGATGCAACTTCGCTGCCTTTGGTGCAGCACTTGTCCAGATGCGTTTTTTCAGCCTCTGATGGCCAGTTCGGTTCTTCTGCCTTGAGGGGCGTTTCGGTGAGTTCATTCCACGGCGCCGCGCCGGCCGCCACTAAGTCCAGGTAGCGCTTGAAGCCAGCCGTAGTGCCGGAGTTCGAGCTACGAGCCTCCAGTAAGATGGCCGCGGAGTCCGAGCCCGTGCATTCGACGTTTTTGACGTACTGTAAGATGGTCAATAAATCTTTTTCCCACTCTTCCTTAAGTAGTGTAGGTTCGATTTCCGCTTCTTTGCTGGGACTTTTTGGCCTACAGTCGGTCGGAAGCGATACGATCACGCTGATAGCCGACTGAGCAACGGGAACCGTCAAAACACCTTCGGAATGGGTTGGCTGTTCCCCGGCTGCACCCATGTTTGTGATCTGTCCCGCATCGGGCGCGAGATCCGTACCGATGAACGCAGGGAAAGAGGTTTCACCGGATTCTTTTAATTTGAGTCCACCGCCTTCATAACCCCACTGTGCCTTACCCCTACCACTGCTGGTCGAGTTATAGGTGACTAAGGGATTGGCCGCGCATAAAGTTACAGCGCTGGCGAACCCGGGCATCCACACTTCTTTCTGTGCGATGTTCTGCAGCGACGAGCCGGCGCCCTGAACAGCCGCACATGTTTCCGCGTTGGCCGCCGGCGCTCCGGCGATCATGATCGCCACAGACGCCACAGCGAGAACGCCGATGCCTTTCAGCTTCTCTCTCATATGAATCTTCTCCTTGCCGTCCCCGATGACCGCAGGACGAATCGTTGTCGGGTCACCAGCGACCGTAGGCATGCGAGTCATCATCGCCAAGCCGTCTTCACATGGCGGTCACCTATCTGAGCGCCCAGAGACTGCTGTATGACTGCTTTTTGTCCCTTTTCCAGGGGTTTAGGCTACGCGGGACAGTTGGAAACATTCCCGAGATCAAATCTCCTACTTGGGTCGAGCTTGGGTCGACCCATTGCCCTCATCGCTGACATAAGGATTCAGCTCCTCTCTTATGATGACCACTTGTTACCGAATGGTGAGCAAGCGGTGAAGCCCCGAGACAAGGTCCCGACCTCCCGTTATGTTGCGCTCCATGAAACCATATACAAGCTCATTTACACTTTCGCATCCCTTCTCCACCTTCTCTCCCACCCGCTCCAATGTCAAACGGCGCGGCGTACTGGCGCTGGTGTGTGGCGCAGCGCTCTCGCTCATGACCGCTTCGACAGCGCTCGCTGAAGCGCCGGTTCCCACTGCCGTCAGTCAAACGCTCAGCCACGCGGGATTGCCCGCCGGGCTCGCCGCGCCGTATGGTGAGGTGTCGCGTTTTGGTGGTTTTGATGGTTCGGGGTTGGTTGGGGGTAAGTTTGATTTTCCGGTTGGGTTTGCGGTTGATCGGAGTGATTCCTCGACTTCGGATCACAATGCTGTGTATGTGCTCGACCGTGTGGTCGATGAACCTGAAGCGGGCAACGAAGAGGGGAAGCTGGGTTATCGGCTGCAGAAGCTCTCGAGCGCCGGTGTGGTGCTGGGGTCTGTGACGCTGCCCGTGCAGACCTATACGGCCGGGTTCTATCCCTCGGCCAACCCGCTGATAGGGCTCGCGGTGGACTCCACCGCGCACCGTGTGTATGCGCTGGTGGAGGGCATCCTCGAAGAAGGGCGCTCCAAACCGGTCGCGCGGGAGCTGGTGGCATGGTCAACGGTCCCCAATGGCAGCAAAGAACTGGTCAAAGCGCCGGGCTATCCGGAAGACTCGCTGACGCATGCCGCGCTGATCGCGGGAGCATCGGTATTGGAGCCCAGCGAAGCGAACGGGGAACTGGACCTGTTCGCCCCCGAGGCGTTGAGCGTGGACCCCTCCAATCACGATGTCGTGATCGAGGCTCAGAAGGGCCTGTTCGAAGCCCAGATCGGTGGCCCAACGGTCCTGCAGAGGGTCGTAACCGAAGAACACGAAGAGGGGGGCACGATCAAGAAACCGGGGGAACTCGGCGAATCATGGGTCGCGGACAAGACCAGCACCGCTCCCGCTGAAGAACAGGGCGACGGGCTGTTCACATCCACTGACGGCTCGTTCGGGATCGACCTCTACAGGGAACGAGGCGAGATCTCAAACCTCGTGGACGTGAGCGCCAACTTCAAAGAACCCAAACCATCGTTCATCGCCCCCGACACCACCAGCGGGATCGACCTGGACCAAGCACCAACGATCGACAACCGCGAAACGATCAACAGCCGCGAAGGACGCGAAAACGGAGCACACGGCGAACTCAACCTCGAACCCTACACAGCCGGCAGCCCCATCACACAACTAACCAACAACCTCTACGCAACACGCTACGGACAGCTTCTCCACGCGACCGACCCGCAGAGCGTCGGGACGTCGTGGGGCGGTCTTCCGTACTTCTGGACCCAGGACAGCGAAAGCAAAAACATCGCGAACATGGGCATCCGCCTGTTCACCGCCGAAGGCGCCGTGGTAACCACCATCGGCGGACAGGCCCAGGGACAACCCTGCAACCTCGACACCGAGCAGCTCGCCGTCGCCGCGGGCTCCAACGGCAGCGTGTTCGTGCTGAGCCAGCCGAACGTGCCCAACGGGAACACCGACGATCAGGTCATCGAGCTCGCCCCCGGCGGCAAAGGCGCATGCCCGCAGCCCTCGGGCAGCCTGACGCTCAACGGGAAATCGGGCACGTCGTTCTCGTTTCCCGTCGGCACGAACGTGACGCTCGCCGACACCGTGGAACGCAAGGGCGAGACGCCGTACCGGTTCGATTGGGTCCTGCTCAACTCGAGCAGTCTCGCTGTCGAAGATCTGAACACACAGATCGAAGCGCCCACCTACAAGTGGCCTGCACCCAGCACGAGCCACACGTTCACCAAAGCCGGCACGTACTACGCGACGGCCGCGGTCTACGGTGACTATGGGCTGACGTACATCGCGACGGTCAAAATCACGATCCACTAACGCGAGACGGAGCACCTCTGCGAGCCGATCGAGCAGAGCGCATAGGCGATGATGAGGGGGCGGCAGCATATAGCCGCCCCCTCATCGTGTGAGCGATCGATCCGTCGTCGCTCTTACTTAGTGAACAGCGAAGCCGCGAACGAGCTCACTTCCTTGGCGCCCGCATACCCCAGGTGGCCGAGCTTGAACAGGTCCTCGACCGTGCGCAGCAACGAGAAGTGGTTATACGTGTCCTGCACGGTCGCCCCGCCCTTGATGAACGGAGAGAGCAAGAGCGCGCCCACCTGCCCCCCGCCCGGAGGGCCGATCCCGCCGGCGGGCGCCGGCACGTTGGGGAACTTGGGCTGCCCGCAACAGGAGCTCGAGTCCTCGAATTCGCCGCTCGAGGGCGCCTCGTCGACGGTGAGGACGAGCAGGCCGTTTTCCTTGTAGGCACTCGAGGCGGTGATCTCCGGGACGACCTTCTTCAGCCATCCATCGGCCGCGCCCATCCCCGCGGGCGCTCCCGGCGCGCACGGCGTCGGGTTACCGTCGTGACAGCGGTCGGGCACGACATAGGCGAAGCTCGGCGTGCGCTTCGCGCTCTGCAGATCCGACCTCAGCTTGTCCAAGCCGACGTCGCTGCTCGCGCAAGCCGAGGAGTCGATCAACGAGTGGAAATACACGAACGGGTTGCGCCAGGTCGCGTACGCCTGCCCGGCAGGCGGGGTCGGCGCCGAGGTCGGGTCGGAAGCGCCGAGCGCGGGGTGGCCGCAGGCCCCGTACGCGCTGCCGGCGCCCGCGCCGGGTTCGTCCATCCCTTCCAGATATGAGCGCCACGTCAGGTGCTTGGCGGTGAGCTGCCCGGCGAGCGTCTGCGTCGCGCTCGGATACACGCACCCGTGCCCGAGCGTCTGACCTGCAGCGCCGGCCGTCCCAGGCGTCAGGTCTTCGTAGGTCGGGCAGTTCTGCGCGGTCTGCGGCGTCGGGCCCTGGCCGCTGACGAGCGCGATCGCGTTCGCGAGCTGTTCGTGCGCGACCGCGTAGTAGCGCACTAGCAGAGCGCCCTGGCGCTCGAGCGTCCCCGTCAGGTAGTGCGCGGGCGAGGCCGGCCCGAACGCGCTCGCGTAGGGCTCGTCGTCGAGCATCACCACGAACACGTGCTTGACGCTCGGCAGCTTGGTCGGGGCGGCCCCTTCCCCACCGCCTGCAGAGGAGCCTTCGCCGCCTTCTGAGGAGCCCGAGGAGCCCGTGGAGCCAGACGAGGGCTTGGTGGCGCTTTTGCTCGACGTGGAGGCGCCCGCGGGCGCAGAGGATTCCGCTTCGGCGGCAGTGCTCGGCGTCGCTTCGGGTTCGGAGGCCGGGGGCGAGGATTTCACCGTCCCCGTCGCGGTCGGCGCGGCAGCGGGAGCCTGGGCGACCAGCACCTCTCGGGGACGCGGACGGGGCGCGTTCGAGCCCTTCGCGACGGCGCCCATCGCGACGCCGAAACCAAGGAACGCGGCCAACAAGAGCACCGAGATCTGCGCCGGCGGCAGCACCCGCGCCCACGTCCTGCGAGCCTCCTCGCCGCCGGGCCCCGCGCCGAGCTCGCGCTCATAGCCCAGCTTGCGTTCGACCTCCGCCAGCTCGGCGTCGCGCTCCTGCAGCAGCGCGGCGCGGCTCATCAGCACGTCGTTGCGAAAGTGGTCGCGCACGGCCATCTCATAGGCGAGCCCACCGAGATCCCAGTGCAGCTCGGCCACCTGCGCGGCAAGCTCCTCGCGGCGGCGTTCGAGCTGGGTGGTGTCGTAGCGTGGCGGGGGCGAGAGCGGGGGCGACGGCCGGTCGGACGGCGTCGCCGGGGATGCCGGCTGTGGCTGCGTGTCCGGCTCCTGCCCGCCCGGAGGTGTTGTGCTCATCTAGCCGGTCGAGACGACGTTGGGCAAGTTCTTGGACTTCTGCTCATAGCTCTGCCCGCTGCCTGTGCGCAGGTTTTTCAAGACGGTCGGCGGCGCCGGTTTGCTGGGAACGGCGCCCACACCGGATTCTTTGGCCTTGTGTTTGGCCGCGGCCGCGGCGCCGGCAGCGGCTCCGGCCTTGGCCGCCGAGCTTGCTTCCGGCGTGGTCGGTGTCGGGGTCGTGCTCGCGGCGCCGGTCGCAGCGCCACCGACGGTGATCACCTGCGGCGCGGCGCCCGCCGGGGATGATCCGCCCGAGCGCCCGATCAGCACGCCGACGCCCATCGCCAGCAGCAGCACGCCGATGCCCGCGATCAACGTCAGCACGTTGCCGCGCTGCCAGGCCGAGGACCCCGATTGGGGCGGGCTCATCAGAGCGCCGGGCACGGGTGGCTGAAGCGGCGGGCTCGAGGCGGTCTCTCCCGCGGACGAGCGCAGCCGATCGAGCAGCATCCCGCTCAGGTAGGTGCGCGGAGCGCCACAGTTCAGGCAGTAGCGCTGATCCAGCGCCAGCGGGGTGCCGCAGTGCGGGCACGGCTCGGTTCCCGGCGCCGATGCCTGTCCGCCGGCGCCTGCCGCCGGCGCCGGAGCGCCAGCCGGCGCCGCCGCAACCGGTGGCATCGCCGCCGTCACGGGGATCTCCGTCGTTATTGCAGTCGGATCAGTGGACACGATTCCATCGCTCGCGGCCGGTCGCCCGCAGCCCAATCGTCAACGCGATCGACCGCCCGCACGTAACGATTCTGTGAACACGAGCCCCATCACCCGTTTTCGGCCGAGTTCGCGCCCGGTTTCTCGTTGAACGCGCAGCGGAAGCTCTCCGGCTGGGAGACCGGCTCGGAGCCCGCGAAGCCGCCTTTGGTGCCGTTTGAGTAGACGGTCACGTACTGCAGCGTCGAGGGCGCGGGCACCGCCGGCAGCGGCACCGGGTTCGGTTCGCCGGTGCGCGGGTCGCCGGTCGAGCCGACGCTGACGCCCTCGGAGCCCGCCGCGTCAGAGCCGGCCGCGGTCGTGACGAGCGTCGCGCTCATCTCGCGCTGATCGTGCAGGCCGACGCTGGGGTCGAGCTGGATCGTGGCGGTCAGCTGCGAGTCGTGGATCGTGGACTCCAGCTTGACGCGCGCGGCGGCGCCGATCAGCTGCGCCGCGGTCGGCAGGTAGCCGCCCAGCCTCACGCACGCCTGGCTGGCCCAGAAGTAGTTGTTCTGGCCGGCCTGCGCGTTCGTCAACGGATAGGGCGAGGTCATCAGACACCACGTGCCGATGTTGACCGTCGTGCCCGGGCAGCTCGGTTCCAGCGCGGTGAGCTTCTTACCGCCGAGCTCCTGGGCGTTCTTGACGGTGGGGATCGCCGAGGCCGCGAACTTCTTGTTCTTGCCGAGTACGAGAATCCCATTCGGATAGGGCTTCGCACTGACCCGATGGCCGTCGACCGCCGCGACGAACGCGCGCCGCGCCGCGTCGGCGAGACCCGTGGTCGAAGCGACGAGCGCAAGGATCGAGATCGCCAGCGCGGCCGTGCCGGCATGGCGGGAGATGAAGGAGCGCTCGCTCATTGTCGTTGCCTCCTGGGGCGTCGTTGTATGGGTTGGTTGTGAGCGCCGACCGCGCGCGCGCTGGCCGGGTGCTCACCGATAGTTGCGTAGGCGGTTTCGAGCGGGCGTCCGCAGCGCTTGGGGCGCAGACGCAGCGTCGCTCCTCCGGCCGCCGCGAGCACGAGCAGCAGCAGCATGTACACGGCGGGCGCAGGCGCCCTGTTGGCGCCTGCGCCGGGAGCGGTGTAAGCGCGGGCGCCGATCGGCAGGCCGCGGTAGTCCGCGGCGCGGTAGGCGGCGAACGCCTGGGACTGCTCGGTCGCCTCCTCCTCCTCTTTCTTTTCTTCGAACACCCGCACGCCCGCGCCGCCCGGTGGGATCGGGCGGGCGAATGCGCCCGCGGGCGGCGGCGGGATCGCCGGCACGCCGCTCTGGGGCAGCAATAGCAGCGGCGTGAACAGCAGCGCGGCGGCCGCCGGCGGCTTGACCGCGGGCTTGGCGGCGGGAGGAGCCGGCGCGGCCGCGGGCGGTGGCGGCGGCGCGATCGGGGCGGGCGCCGGCGCGGGCGCCGGCGGAGGCGGCGAGGGAGCCCCAGCCGAAGGGGTCGACGCCGCTTTCGCAAAGCGGCTTGCGGCCAACGGCACGGTGCCGCAGGGCTGCTCGACGCTGCCGCCCAGGACCGTCACCGGCACAGAGTAAGACAGTCCCCCGGCCGAGATCGTGACCACCGTGTTACCGGCGTTGAATGCGCACAGAATGCCCGATTTCGAGTCGGGGATGACATGCCCGGCGGCATCCTGCAGGGGCTTGCGCAAGTTCGTCGAGTTGGGATCGTGCGCGACGAAGCTCGCGATTTCCGGTTCGGAGGAGGTGAACGTGTATTCCGGTTCGATCGCGCTCGCGCAGTCGGATTGCAGGCACAGGGGCTGGGGGAATTCGCTGTAGGGGCTCGCGCCGGGCGGGTTGGGACTGCCGTCGGCCGACGCCGGCCCCCAGCGATCGCCGCTGACAGGACGCCGCGCCAGGCCCTCGAACAACGCTGGCGCGCTGCGCCGCAGCAGCGTCCCGTCGAGCGGGTTCAGCGACAGGCTCTGTACGAGCGGAATCAGTCGCGCCGTGACCGGCGCAACGTTCGTCGCGGGGTTGCGCTGAGCGACGTTGACGTTCACGAGCAGGTAGCCGGTCGCGCCGAACAGCGCATCCGGCTGGCCCGGTGTGAACGATCCGCCGATCGCCGAGCGATAGCCGAGCGCGCCGGTGCCGAGCTCGGGGATCGTCACGGCTGCACCCGCGGGGATACGGCTGGCGCGGCTTTCCTCAGGGCGCTCGTACAGGTACGCCGAAGCGCCACCTGCAACCATGATCTGCGCCTCTTCGCTCGCGTCGGAGGCCACGTTCAGGGCAGGCGGCAGGCCGGGGTTGAGCTCGCGAGAGCCCACGACGATCGCGGGGATGCCACGAGCGCGGGCGTCGGCAAGCATCTCGGCCAGCCACGGCGTCTGCGGTTCGGCGGGGTTCTGGTAAGGATCGCTCGCCGCCAGCGAGCCGCGCGAGTTGTCGATCACGATCACCCGCACGGTGCCCGCCGAGCCGGTGCTGTCGAAAGCGTAGTGCGTGCGCGCTCCCGCGCGCACGGGCCCGCTCGGGCCGGGGATGTTCGACGTGCTGACGCCCGCCGGCAGACCGCCTTCGCCAAACGGCGCGGGAAAGCCGGCGAACGCCGCGCCGAACGCGCCCGCGCCGCCGCCTTCGGAATCCCCCGCGGATACGGCCGGGAACACTCCCAGCCCACCGCCTTGGGCGAGCAGCTGGGCGTAACGGTTGGCCTCGGCGCTCGACTCCGGACCCTCGCCCGGCGTCTCGCGTCCGCCGGTGTAGAGGAGCGCGCGCGGGCCGTTGGGCTGGCCCGCAAGGCCATCGATCGCGCTCAGCGCACTTGTCAGATTGCGGTCGGGGGCGATCCCCTCGTCGGCAAGGTCGGCACAGTGTTCGGCGCACTCGGCATGGCCGGCGAGTGCGAACGTCGCGACGTTCGCCTGCAACGAGACGGGAGCGGTTGCGGCGCTCGGCGGGCTCTGTGCGCCACCACCGGGCGCGTAACGGTAGATCCCGGCGGTCTGCACGTTTTCGCGCACCGCCTGACCCGAGCCACCGTTGTCCGTCCCGCGTCCGGCGTCGTCGGCGTGCCCACTCCATCCACCGACGGCCCAGCCCGAGCCTTCGGGGCCGAGATCGAACGCGGCGATCGGATCGGCCTTGACCGGCCTGTCCTCGCTGTCGCCCGCGTAGGCGGCGCGCTCCTCGTCCTCCCAGCCGCCGCCCGTTTCGCGCAACATGTAGCCGTCGCCGGGGAGGGGGTTGGGCGGGATCAGCGGCGGCGGCGTGTTGGGGTCGATCGGCGGCAGGATCAGCGGTGGTGGGTAGATGAAGTCCGGCACCACCGAAAGCACGGCGCGCACTTTCGAGCCATCCATATAGGCGCTCGCCGCAACCGCGGTCTCATCCACGATCGGCTGTTCGGAGAAGCGCCACGGGCCGGTCGCGCCATCTCGCTCCAACACCACGTTGTGCCCGGCGAGCACCGCCCCGCCATTCGGGAGACCGGCGATGACGTTCAGCTGCGGTCGGCTCGACAAGCTCGCCAGCAGGGCGTGGACTTCAGGGTCGATTCGCCACCCGGAGCCGGAGTTGACGAGCAGATCGTGTTCCGCCACGACCATCGCCTCCGATCCGGCGAAGGCGACCGACGTGAAGTTCGCCTTCAGGGCTTCTTCGGGGTTTCCGTTGAGACCTTCGCTGAGCTCCTTCTGGAATGGTTCGGGCAGCGCGTCCTGCGTCCAGGTCTTGTCATAGCTCCACAGCGTCCCGCTGAGGCCGACGGCATAGCCGAGCGCGGGATCACTCGGGTCGAAGGCGATCCCCAGCAGATCGGCGTGAGTGCCTTCCGGCGGCGCCGCCGGATCTTTCTCCCACAGGCCGGTTTCCGCGCGCCACACCCATAGCGCACCGAGATCGCCGACCGCGAAAGCACGATTGGCCTCAGGCCACGCGACCGCCCGTAGCGTGGGCGAGCTGACCGCGCCGCTCGAGCTGAGCAGGAACTCACGCTGCCAACCCTGTCCGGGGATGTAGCGGGCGACGGCCCCTCCGGCGCCGACGGCGAGCGCCTGCGCATTGGGATCGCCCGGCGTTGTCCCGGGCGCAGGCGCAACGCCCGTGAACGGCGCACGCGCGGACACGGGCCAGCTCGTCAGCCGCTGGGGCTGAGCATTACCTGTGATCTGCACCAGTCCTTCCAGCCAACCATCGCTCGGTGTGTAGAAGGCGCCACCGGGCGCATCGTTCGGCCCAGCGCCGGGCATCCGCTGGAAGGTGGCGCCTTCGAGGCTCAAATAGGAACCCATGTTGGTCGAGTCCCCGCCGCCGGGCTGCAGCGGGTTGGTGACGATCCGCGAGCCGAAGCCGGCGCCGTCGAAGGCGAAGCTGCGATAGCCCGCGAGGCGTCCAAAGCGCACGCCCAGCGGATGAGCGCACAGCGCTTCCCCGCCGCCGCTATGGGCGTCGCACCAGCTCGTCGTGACCTTGGCCTGGGCGATGTCGTAGTAAAGAGTGAAGTCGTAACCGTTGCTGCCGCCGCCCGGCGCCTGCATGTTGCCGTCGATCCACACCCCCTGGTCTGAGACGGTGAGCGACTGACCGGGACTGGCGAGCGGCGCGAGGTCCGAGACGTTCTGCGCCGGAGTCGCAGCCTGGGCGAACAGCGCCGAGCCGAGCTCGACGTGTTCCCAGCGCCCTTCGCCCGAGCCGTTGACCACGCGCTTGAACAGCATCGGCCCGAGGCCGCTTTCCTGACTCGCCTTGCCGAGCAGCCACATGTTCTGTGGCGTCGTCCCGGCGAGCGCGACGATCGTGAAGGAGCCGGTGTAGCCGCTGGGCAGTTCCACGGGCTCGCGTGACCACTGCGTGCCGCTCCAGCGCGCGATAGACGTATCCTGCTTGCGGCCAAGCGCGGCGAAATACGCTTCGGTGTGACCAGCGCTTTCAATAGCTGCGTCGGCGACCGCCCCGGCGCCTTCGCCTTCGCCCAGCGTTCCCGCGGCGGGATCCCCGCCTTCGCCCGCTTCGGGCAGCACCCCCGTGGACGGTTCGGGCAGCACGTGAAAGCGTCCGCCCGGATCGCGTGCGAGCACCACGATCCGCTTGCCCGAGGGCCGCGTCGGGTCCTGTCCGGCGAGCAGGCCGCCGGCGTGTGGCGTGATTCTCGCCGAGGGCCGATCGGGGCTCATCCCCCGATAGGGCTGGGCCTGGGCTTCGCTCAGTGGGGTTTCGTAGACCGTCCAATCGGGATTGGCGTCGGTCGCACGCTCGAACACCAGCTGGCCCGGTGGCGATTCGCCACCCGGCGGCGCGGCGAACTGCGCACGTCCGTTCCCGTTCGCGGGTGGCGGAACGTTCAGTGGCAGTACGCGGTACGCCCACGCCTCTCCCGGTTCACCCGAGGTGGCGGCACCCATCAAGACCGTCGGACCAGAGGCGGTGCCGAGCACCGGTTGGGGCTGGGGATCGTTCCCACCCGTGTCCGCGCGCGCGCCGGAGCCGACCAGATGCGCCAGGCAGTAGAGACCGAGCAGCGCAAGCAGCGCCATCCCTGCGACGGCGCCGATACGACGACCAACCAAGCCTTCGGAGCTCATCGGCGCAGGCTCGTGGCGACCGCGTTCGGCCCCGCGCCCGGGGAGCTGGAGGAGGAGCCCGATTCGCATGACGTCGCGACCGCATTGGGGCCTGCGCCCCCGCCGCCCGAGGCACCGGACTTGCCTTCACATCCGGTCGCGGGCACAGGCTTGAGCTTGACGAGCGCCTTGGTCTTGAAGCTCAGACCGGTCGGCCAGCGCTTGGCGCTGAAGCTCAGCTTCAATGAGTGCCTACCGGCCTTCAGGCGCAGCTTGGCGGTCTTGGCGATCGTCTTGCCGTGGCGCTTGGCGATCAGCTGGACATCGGCGAGGCCCGCCAGCTTGAAGCTGACGATCACGGTCAGGCCGTGGCGGGAGACTTTTATGTCCTTCAGCAGCGCCGGGATGACCTCCGGCACGGGTGCTTCCAGGCTCTGCGCCTGTTCAACCGCGACCGGGGGCGGCGCGAACAGCTGCGAGTTGTCCGCCGGGGGAGTGTCGGGCACGAACTGTTCGATCGACTCGTTCGGGCGCTGGGTGATCGTGCTCGTCCAGTTGGCATCGGTGTCTTCGGGCAGTACGGCCCCGTTGGTGTAGTGGAACAACCAGCCGGCGGAGGTTGCCATCCAGGCTTCTTCGGGGCCGGTGGCGGCGATCGCCTGCGCGCTTCCCCGCGCCGGGCCGCTGACGGGCAGGACGTCCAGAGTGCTCGCTCCGTCCGCCCCGATCAGCGCGACCTTGGCCTTGGCGGTGGCGCTCCCGCGTGACGCATAGGGCTGGTCGGCCACCCAGGCATCTTCGGTGCCCGGGACCGGTGCGATGTCGATGAAGCGATCTTCAGGTCCGAACAGCGAGGTTTCGATCGGGGCTTGCTGATAGAAGGGTTCGGAGTAGCGCACCGCCACGGGCGGGCTCGGCACCGATCCGTCACGCGGTGCGTCCGGTCCCGAGGCGGCGCCGCCTCCGGAGAACCACAGGCCAGAGCCGTCTGACTTGGCCGACAGCAGCTCGGTGCCTTCGGTCGGCACGCCCGGGTAGGGGAAGGGCAGAAAGCTCGCGCCGGTGAACGTCGAGCCGACCAGCTTGTGCACCAGGATCGGGTGTTCGGGCTCGGGCGTCGCCAACGTCACCTGCTTGGTCGTGTTGCCCGCTTCGGCGCCGACGAACGTGCTCTCGTAGAAGGCGCCGTGGAAGAACGCCAGCCCACTGACACCACGGCCCTGGGGCTGGTAGGAGCTCGTCAAGGCCGTCCCGTTCCAATGCAGATGAAAGGCGCCGATGCGCTGCCCCGAGGGATCCTCGCTCCCGACGCCCGCAAACCAGCAGTCGTCCGGGCCGTTGCAGGCGGCCGCATCGAGCGGATGGAACGGGTCCGGGGACTGCAGCGGCGTCGAGTAGGAACCGACGACCACGCCTTCCTTGAAGTGACACAGTCCCAGCCCGGAGCCCACCCGTGGCTCACTCGGTTCGGTGATCGTCCAGAACTCGTCGGGTCCCGCCCAGGCGATGCGCGAGACTTCTCCGGCGCCGCCACACACGGTCGCCAGCTGATGCCAGCCGCGCCCGTTGTAGAAGAACAGACCGGCGGAGATGGTGGCGTTGCCCTCGACGCTCAACAGGCCCTCGTTGGGTGCGAAGAACTCCATGTCGTCGACGCGTCCGAGAGGGACCTTGAACGGTGCTCCTTCCGGCGGCGGTGGTTGTTCCAGGCGCCAGCTCGCTTCGCCCCGGGCGGACGCGACGCCGGCCGAGACGATCGCCGCGGCGATCAGCATCCCGGCGGCGGGCCGCCTCAAGGTCTGCGCCCCGGGTCCCGCTCGGGCGCGGGACGGCGCACGTCGCGCAGCTCCTCGAGCGTCATCTCGTGCACGGTCGAAAGCACGGCGTCGAGCGCGACGCCCGACAGCGTCTCCTGCTCCAGCAGGGCGTTGGCGGTCTCCTCGACCGCGCTCCAATGGCGGTCGAGGATGAACGCGGCGCGCGTTTCGGCGTCGCCGACGAGCCGCTCGACCTCGCGGTCGATCAGGTCGAGCGTGGACGGTCCGACCGAGCCGAGGTCCTGCAGCGATGCGCCGAGGAAGACCTCGCCGCCCTTCTCGCCGATCGTCACCGGTCCCAGCGCGGTTGACATGCCAAACGAGGTGACCATGCTGCGCGCCAGGGAGGTCGCGGCGTGCAGGTCGTCGCTCACGCCCGTGGAGAGACTGCCGAACGCGATCCGCTCGCCGGCCGTGCCCGCGACGATCACGATCAGCTGACGCTGCAGGTCGAACTCGGTCTGGATCACCTGATCGCGGTCGGTGAGCATGTGCGCGGCCGTGCCCAGCGTGCGCCCGCGCGCGACGATCGAGAGCTTGCGCGTCGAGCTCGTGTGCCCCAGCGCATCCGTGACGACGGCGTGCGAGGCCTCGTGCACGGAGATCAGCCAGCGCTCCTCGCGCGTGAGGATGTGCTTTTTAGCCGGTCCGGCGACGACGCGATCGATCGACTCCTCGAGCGTCGCCTGGTCGATCTCGTGGTTTGAGTCGCGCACGCTCAGCAGCGCCGCCTCGTTGATCACGTTCGCCAGCTCGGCGCCGCTGAAGCCCGGCGTCTGGTGCGCGATCTCCTCCAGCGAGGTGTCGGGTCCGAGCGGGCGCTTGGCGCCGTGCAGGCGCAGGATCTCCAGGCGCCCGTGCACGTCGGGGACGTCGATCGTGACCTGGCGGTCGAAGCGCCCGGGGCGCAGCAGCGCGGGGTCGAGGATGTCGGGTCGGTTCGTCGCGCCCATCACGACCAGGCCGCCGTCGCCGGAGAAGCCGTCCATCTCCACCAGCAGCGCGTTCAGCGTCTGCTCGCGCTCGTCGTTGCCCTGCCCGATGCCGGCGCCGCGCTTGCGCCCGGCGGCGTCGAACTCGTCGATGAAGATGATCGCCGGCGCCGCCTTGCGCGCCTTCGCGAACAGATCGCGCACGCGCGCCGCGCCGACGCCGACAAGCGACTCGACGAAATCCGACCCCGACAGCGAGAAGAAGGAGGCGTCTGCCTCACCCGCGACCGCCTTCGCGAGCAATGTCTTGCCGGTGCCCGGAGGGCCGACCAGCAGGACGCCCTTCGGCGCCGCCGCGCCCACGTTCAGATAGCGCGAAGGGTCGTTCAGGTAGTCGCGAATCTCGCGCAGCTCGGCCACGGCCTCACCGGCGCCGGCGACGTCCGCGAACGTGATCGCTTCAGTTTTGCCCTTGCCCTTCTTGCGCCCTTTGCCGGTGAACTCCGAGAACGCCGCGATCCCGCCCGCGCCGCCGTCCGCGCCGATGCGCATGAACAGCGCGAACAGGCACACGAGCAGCAGGATCGGCAGCAGGAACTGCACGAGGATCGCGCGCGGCGCCTTGCCCGACTGCTGATCGACGTTCACGACCACGCCCGCGCGGGTGAGGGTCTGCAAAAGCCCCTGCGTCTGCGCGCCCGAGACGGGGTACGCGGCCCAATATTCGAGCTTCGCGGGCGTGGCCAGCGGCGCGTTTTTAGAAGTCGTGTTGAGCTGTTCGGAGCCGGCAGTCGTCGTCCCTGTCGCTGTGGTTCCGCCGGACGCCGTCCCGGCCGGCACGCTGCCCGCCGCCGTCGGCGCCTTCAGCGCGATCTCCACGCGATCGTCGTGGTCGAGCAGCGTCGCCGTCGCGACCTGTTTGTGCTCGGCCAGCGAGACGACGCGGCTGATCGGCAGTTCCGTGCCGTGGCTGGAGGGGCCGATCGACCCCAACAGCACGAAGAACGTCACCGCCAGCGCGATCGACGCGACCGCCAGGAACAGCGCGAGCTTGTCGCGGAACACGAGCCGGCGCGCACCGACAGCGATGTCTCCCGCCGTGGCAAGCACCGGATTGCGTTTATGCGCAAGACCCGAGCGCACCGACGGGCGAGAGGCCGACGGGCGGGGCTTGGACGCCCCGGCGATCTCCCCCGGAGCACGGCCGTTCGCGGGCGTGGGACTTGTGTCTCCGGGCTCTGTGCCCTCGGGCTGGATATCGTCGTCGTCAGTCATGGGTGTTTGAGCGCTCTTGTCGTCGTGGTTGTCGTAACTGCGGACACAACAAACATCCGCCGGAGCACGGACGGCACCCGGCGCCTAACTGCGGTGCCGGGCGCCGGGGCCGTGTGCTTGGATCTTGCCTTGAGTCGGCCAGCTGCTTACGCCTAGCCTTTCTTCTTGCCTTTCTTCGTCTTCTTCTTCGCCGTGATCGCGGCCTGGGTGATCGTGATCGTCTTCGTCTTGCTCGCCGCCGCTCCGCCCGTGGGCGTAAACGTCACCGTGATCTTGACCGACAGCCTGTGGCCCTTGACCTTCGCGAGCTTCTTCACCGCAGCGCTCGAGATCGGCAACGTCACCGTTCCCTGACCGCCGCCCACGCTCGCCGAGACGTTGGCCACCGTCACACCACCACCGACCGCCTTGATCTGGACCCTCCCGGCGCCAGGGAGGACCAGCGAGAGCACGACGCTCTTGCCCTTGATCTTGGTCCCTGCGACCGAGAAGACGTTGCTGGGGGGTGTAACGACCGTCGTTGTGGTCGTGGTGGTCACCGTCGGAGTTTTACTTTCCGGCGGTTTCACAACTTCTTCGCTGCCTTTACCGGAGCCCGCCGACTTGTTCCAGTCGATCGCTTTCACGCCGTTTTGGGCGATCTGCACGATGCTGAGCGGCAGCGTTCCATAGTCGTGCAGAGCCAACTGGAACTGGCCCTTGGTCGACTCGACACCTTCCAGGTAGTCCTTGACGGTCCTGGCCTTTTCCTGCTCTTCCAGACTTTCGCCGTACACAGGCGCGTCGTCATCCCATGCGAAGTCATACGTCAGGGCACATATCGGATAGGCGTGAACCGGTTCGTTTTTGATTGCACTGGCAGTGCTACCCGTAGCGATCGATTTTTCCCAATCGCCAAGGGTCGGGTCTGCCCCTTCGGTTGGGAAGCCGCGGTAGTCGGCGTCCGTGCAATTGGCGCCTTCGGGCGAGGCAACCAAATTGGAAGTCGCCACTTCGGAGGGCTCAGCGTAACCCACGCCTACTTCGTTGCCTTTTTCCGGACTGACGGTCTGCATCGGAATCCAGTAGGTGTGGTCTTTTTTGTTCTTTTCCATGTAGAAGCCGTGCTTGCGGGACGTCGCTAGGTCCGCGTAGCCGATCGAGCCGTTGACACCAGCCACAGCTTCGGTGAGCGGACCGCCCCCTTCGGCGGCAGCAGTACAGATGTGGTTGGACGATTTGCATTCAAATGTCTTTTTACCGACGGGTTCTGTAATCGTGACGGCTTCAGGCTTCTTCTTTTCAGAATTGAAGGTTTCAGGCCAGGTGGAGTTGTCACCGGCAACCGGCGCTTCCGTCCACAGACCAGCAGGTGCGCCGGGCAGCAGGCTAAGGTATGCCTTGAAATTGTATGTAGTACCCGAGCCATCGAACCGGGCAATCCGGATTACCGGCACTTCAGCGCATTCTTTGGCGGTTTTGCCTTCGCCTTCGAGATCCGCTTCGGGAACAATGTTTCCCCAGGTCTGAGACGTTCCGTCCCAGATCGTCTCCATCTCGGACGCTTCGATGTGAACGCGCAGAGTTTCTTCGGACGCCTTGTCCCCCGTTTCTCCGCCAGGCGGATCATTGGGACCACCGGTGCTTGTATCGCCATTGAGGCTGCCCACCGTGCCGTTGGAGGCAGCTCCGGAGCCCGGGTCCTTGAGCTTGCACCCTTCAGGGAAGTGCACGATGATCGCGACCGCGAACGAGGCAACCGGGATCTGGTGGATCACGCCGGGTTTCGTCCCGCCGGCGGCGTCGGCCGCAAGCTGCTGGGTGACGGTCAGCGGCGCGTCGCTTCCGGCGTAGCGGGTCGATGGAGCCCGGAACCCGGGTTTCGATTCAGCCGCCGTAAAGCCAAGGCATTCGATCGAACTCGCAGCGCCGCCGATTGAGGCGATCCCACAGCCGCTTCCGTTGCCCTTATATTCCACGTGAGGCGCCGAAGCGCCGCAGCCTTCCACGCCGTGAAAGACGGTAGTGCTCCAGAATTCGAGCTGGGCTTCCTTCTGAGCAGAGGAGCCCTGGCCTTCGATGGGGGCGCCTTCGCAACGTCCGATAGTAAACGCGGCGTGCGCCGCGGGCGGCGCCACGGCTGCGACAGCGGCCATCGCGGCCACCGCACAGAGCGCCGCTACGACGGCGCGGATACGACCGCGTTCAGCGGTCAGGGGAAAGCTTGCACGCATGAGCAGGATGAGTCCTTTCACGAGCAGAGGTCGGGAACAGAAGCGAGTCTCACACGCCCCGTCGCCCGAGCGCAAGCCCGTTCACAGAAGATATACAAGGCGGTAACGCCGCGGCATCAAGTTGTGACGAGAAGTTACGACTTGGTTCCAGATTGATAACAAGTTGGTAACAACACTTTGCGTAAAGTGGTCACAAGATCGGCGCGATCACCCCTTCTTCCTCTTCTCTTTGCTCTTCTGCGAAGGCTTCTTCGCCGGCGAAGCGGAGACGAACGTCGCGGAGACTTCGTCCGACAGCGCTTCGGCCGGCGCGGGCGGCGTGAAAGCGATCGCGACGTTGGCCTTGAGCCTGACGGCGCGCTTGAGGTCCTTGACGTACCTGGCGGAGATGTGCAGCGTCAAGGTGGTCGTGCCCTCCGAGCGCGCCGTCGCCGCCCCGCTCGCGAGCAGGACTGGGGGTGGAGGCTTCGGCTTCTTCTTCGCCTTCGCCGCGCGGGCGGCGGACTTGTGCGCACGCGACGACCTGGCCGCGGCGGCCTTGGGAATCGAGCCCCGCGCCTTGGCGACCAGCTTGCCTGGGCCCGGTGTCTCCACTAGCAGGGTGACCCCCCCGTCCTTGGCCCGCTTCACTGTCACGCCAAGTTCTGGGGATGACACCGCGGTTAGTGAGAAGCCGCCCGAGCCCGCGTTGACCCCGGCCGGTGGGGTGGACGTGCCGCCGGGGGCCTGGAGCGTCGCTGCGAAAGCATCGGGGAAGCCATTGCCGTCGCCGAATACGAGATTGGTCGCCGCCGAGACAAACGCGACCGTGGAGCCATCCTGGGAGAGCGTCGGATTGACCAAGACTGACCTGTTCGGATCGCCGCCTTCGTAACTGACAATCGCGCGTTCCAGCGTATTCGCACCCAGGTGTACAACGTATAGATCGCCCACCGTCGGAAAGGAACGGAAGGCGCCCACTGGATCCGGTTCGGGCAGCACGAAGTCGTCGCGCAAAGAGGTGAATGCGATCGTCGAGCCGTCCGGGGAAAGCGCGACCGATTCGATCGAGGGAGTCGATCCCGGGTTGCCGGATTTGACACCCAGCGTCAACTCGCGCGTACCGGCCTTGCGCGACACGCCGGGTCGCATGCTCGTGAGAAAGAGATCCAGGCCATTTGTCTTCGTGATGTTCGGACGCAGCGCAGCACCGGCCAGGAAAGCGACCGTGTAGCCGTCATCGCTCAGGCCAAGAGACGTAAGGGCGATGCTTCCAAGGGCTGACTCCGGCTCGCTCAAGGGTCCATAGCAGGGGCCTGTCGAGGTCTGGTTCAACGTAATTTCACCATCCGGCGGGCACGCGGGATCGTCGGGATCGGCGATTCCGGTCACACGGCGGGTGACGGCCGCCGGTTCCTGCCAGCGCCGCCAGAGGTAGTAGGGCTCGCTGTTGTTCAGCGACTCCCCGGACAGGAAACGCGTTTGGGAGGGCGCATTGGTTGCCACCCAGGCAACGGTGGAGCCATCCCCGCTGATCGTGGTGGGGCCGATGGCGCCACCGGCTGGCTTGCCTTCTTCGGGTTCACCCTTTTTCCGGGTGCTGACGAGCGTGGTCGTCTTTGCCTGTAGGTCGCGCACGAACAGCTGTTGCGGCGGCGTTTCGACTCCAGCGTCGTCCGGCAGATTCGAGCTGACTTCGCCGGTACGGAACGCAACGTAGCGACCGTCGGCCGAGATCGCGGTGTTGGGCCACACTTCGGCGCCGGGTTCGCGACCGGGCTGGGGGGTTTCTTTGGATATGTAGGCAGCCGGCTCTTCGGTGCCGTTCTTGGCCGAGACGAGCGTGTACGCACCCGAGCTCTTGCGTTCTGCGGACAGCGGCACGGTCATGTCGCGGACGTAGACGTCGTAATTTTCATTGGTGTCCTGCGGCGCGAGTTGCTGGGCGGTATCGAAGGCGACGTAGCGCCCGTCTGCGCTGATCGAGGGACTTTCGGCGCCACCGAGAATCACGTGCGACGGTTCGCATTCGCCATTCTTGTTCAGCACCGCCTCGCTGCCGTCAGCGACGAGCGCCAGTTCGCCGGTGTCCCGGTCATAGCGGAAGATGCCACCCTCGCGGCAGGCATCGAGCGGTTCGGGGTCACCGTTCGCCACGCCATCGTTTTCGAAGAAGTTCGTCGCGCGCGATTGAAACACGACATACCGCCCGTCGGCCGAGATCGCGGCGTCGCTCGTGGGCGCGTCGGCCTGTTCATCCGAAGCGCGATCGACCGAGACGATGTCCGCCCCAAGCCCACCGGCGGCCGGCCCGTAGATCGCGTGTGTCGAAGCGGCGAAGACGAGCGTGCAGAGCACCGCGACCTGGCTCGAGGCGAGAATCCGTTTCACGAAACCTTCACCGCCCGGCGCACTTTGGTCCGGTTGCCGGCCTTGTCAGAAGCCGTGATCGTGATCGTGTAGGACCCCCTGGCGGCGTAGCGATGACCGAGCAGGGTGCGCCCGTGCGCGCTGCCGTGACGGCCGCCGTCGCCGAAGCGGACGTGCACCGAGCTCGCGTTGACGCCCGAAACCTGCCCCTTGGCCCCGTCGCTGACGCGCACGGTGACCGAGCTGCCGCGCACGCGCACGCGCACGCGCGGGGGCGTGCGGTCGATCTTGAGCGTGGCGGGCACGGAGTCGACGACCTGCCCGAGCGAGTCGGTCGCCTGCACCTGGATCGTGTGGACGCCGCTCGGGATCTCCGAGCCGTGGAGGATCGTTCCGGTGGTGGTGAGGTTTTCGGCGACTTCGCGGTCGTCGACGAGCACGCCGTAGGTGAGCGTGCCGGCGCCCGCCAAGGGGGTTTCCCATTGCAGCGGGACTTTCGCGGCGTGGACCCAGCCCGAGGGCGTGTCGAGCACGAACTCGCCCGGGGGAGCGCGCACGACGACGGCGCCGATCTTCGTGTTGGCGCCATCGCCCTGCAGGAAGCCGACGATCGCGTCGCCGTGGTGGGAGGCGCCGAGCTGCAGCTGGTGCACGGTCCCGCCGCCGGGCGCGGAGACCAGCTGACGGTTGGGGGTGCCGTCCGCCCGGCGCTCGAGCACGCCGACAGCGCCGGCGCCGTGCTCGTCGACCTTCCAGGCGGCGGCGAGCGCGCCGTTGTCCGCGCGCGTAACCACCGGGTCGCCGGCGATATCGCTCGCGCCGTCGTCCATGCGCACCGGCACGGTGAGGCCGATTGCGGTTCCGCGCGCGTCGAGGCTCGAGACGCCTGAGCCGAAGCCGACGTCGAAGTCGCCCTCGCCGTCGAGGCCGAGGCTGAGCGGGCCGACCGGGCCCGCGGGACCTTCGGCGCCGGCGCCGTCGACGATCCGCGCGGGCGCGAAGGCGGCGCCGTGGGGGTCGAACGAGGAGGGGATCTCCGCGACGAGCACGCGCGGGCGGGTGAAGCCCGAGCCGGGTGCGGGCCGCTGGCGCCACGCGACCGCGCCCTCGCCGAAGCCGGCGGTGTCGAGCGCGAGCTCGTCGGCGGGGCCGTTCAGCGCATGCCCCGCGTAGGCGGAGGGGCTGACCTGGAGGATGTTGCCGGGCGTCATCCCGAAGATGCGCCGCGCGTAGATGCGGTTGACGAACGAGTCGTCGGGCTCCTGCCAGGCGACGATGCCCTGCCCGGTGAGGTCGATCGCCACGCGCGGGGAGTTGGCGGCGGTGGGCGCGAGCATCGGCTGGGCGGGGTTGCGGTTCAGCGGCTGCCCGAACGAGGACCAGAACTCGCCGTCGAAGCGGGCCATGCGGATTTCGGCCTTGACGTAGCCGGGCGGGATTTCCGGCGTGGAGGGCCCGCTGACGGCGGTGATCACGCGGTAGGCGACGAGCGCGTTGCCGGCGAGGTTCATCGCCACCGAGGGATACGTGCCGATCGCCTGGCCGATGTTCAGGTCGACGGGGACAGGCGACTGAAAGCCGGTCGAGCCGGGCTCCAGGGCAGCGGAGAAGAGGCCGTCGGTCGTGGAGGAGTAGTGGTTTGTCCAGACCACCACCAGCCTGCCGCCTTCGCCGGCGCCGATCGCCGGGAAGGAGGATTCGAAGGGCTGGCCGACGTCGACGCGCCGGGGGACCTGCCAGACGCCGTGGGAGTAGAGCGCGGCGAAGATGTGGGGGCGGCCGTCAACGCGCTTGCGATAGACGAGCCCACCGCTGCCGTCAGAGGCCATCGCGACGCCGCCGAGCTCGACGATTTCCGAGCTGGCGCCGTCCAGCGTCGTGACCGGGGAGATCAGGGCGGTCGCCGCGGGGGCGTGCGCGAGCGTCGCGAACCCCAGGAGGACGAGCGCCGGGAGGGCCGCCGTTCGGGCACGAGCGCTCGCACGACGCGGAAGACCGCGTGCGCGATGCAGAGGGAGCACCCCGGCAGATTGATCCCTGGGAGGCCTCGACCTGTTAACGAGTTGAGAACATTTCGCCCGCACCGCTCCATTCGCGACCGGGACCGGTTCGTGCGGCGAACCCCTCTTTCGCGCCTGAGCATATTTCTAGCAGCGAACACATTTTCTTTACGTTTGCGCGGATGAGGGGCTGGAAACTGGCAGGCGCCTCGCCGGGGACGGATCCTCGACGGCAAAACCCTGGTAACAGCGAACCTGCCGAAACCGCCCACACAAGGAGCCTGTCCGTGCGACGACGACCCACCCGTACCCTGACCATCCTGCTGGCCGTTACAGCCCTCACGCTGGCCGCGCCCGCCGCCGCCGGCGCGCGCGCGCTGCTGCTGAGCGGCTCGACCTCGATCTACCCGCTGATGATCCAGCTCGCCTCCGCCTACCACAAGGCGACGCACCAGTCGACGCCGAAGGTGAACCAAGGCACCTCCGACGCGGGGGTCAACGAAGTTAACGCCGGCAAAGTCGACATCGGCGACGTCTCGCGCGACCCGATCGTCGGCTCGGACCCGCACGGGCTGGTGTTCACGAAGATCGCGCGCGACGGCGTGTGCATGATCACCCATCCGAGCAATCGCCTGGCGAACCTCAACCAGCAGACGGTGCAGGGCATCTTCACGGGCAACATCCGCGACTGGAGCGAAGTGCCGGGCTCGAAAATCTCGGGCTCGATCGACCTCGTGGACCGCATCGCCTCCTCGGGTACGCAGGACGCCTTCCAGAACATCTTCCTCGGGCCGAGCCTGAAGATCGCCCCGAGCGCGAATGCGGAGGAAACGAACGGCCTCGTGCAGAGCAAGGTCAAAAACGACCCGAACGCGATCGGGTTCGTGTCGTTCGCGTTCACGGGCGGCGTGAACGCGGTCGGCTACCAGGGCATCCCCTGCACGCTGCAGAACGCCAAGTCCGGCCAGTACCAGGGCGTGCGTAACTTCTGGATGGTCACGAAGGGCCGGCCGAAAGGCGCCGCGGCGAAGTTCATCGCCTGGATCACGAGCGGCAACAGGACGACCAAGAAGATCATCGGCTCGCAGTGGATCACGATCCACTAGGCGCAGACGCAACCCGTTCACAGCGCGCCGGGCGCACGACCGCCCGGCGCCCGGCTCGGGAGGAGTCCTGAGCGGCGATGGGCAATGCTTGCGCAGGAAACGGCTTTTTAGCTGAAGTGGAAATGTCGTGAGGAAATCCTCCATGTGGACGCATCGACGACCGCGTGGAACGCCCGATGGGCGAGCCGAGCTGATGCTCGGCTCGCTGTCCGTCGGCGTGCTGGCGCTGATCGCGCTGATGCTGGTGACCGTCTTCCTGAAGGCGTGGCCGTCGTTCGCGCATAACGGGATCAAGTGGTTCTTTCCCGGCGGCGATGTCGATCAGCAGCTGAAAGCGATCATCACCGGGCCGACCGACCCGGCGCACTACGACTACCACATCCGCGCGTGGCCTTTGATCTGGGACACGATCGTGACGACCGGGCTGGCGGTGATCGTGGCGCTCGGCGTGTCGGTGCTGGCGGCAGTGTACGTCGTCGAGCTGGCGCCCGCCCCGGTGAGGCGCACGATCGACCCGGTGATCCAGCTGCTGGCGGCCGTGCCGTCGGTGATCTACGGGCTGATCGGGATCCTCGTGGTGGCGCCCTGGATTCAGGGCTACATTTCCCAGCAGCGCAAGCACTCGGTGCAGTACATCGTGCAGCTGACGGGCACTAACCTCACGACGGCGGTGGTGATCCTGGCGCTGATGATCGTGCCGATCATGGTGGCGATCATCGTGGCGGCGCTGGAGACGGTGCCGCGCTCGTGGACGGAGGGCTCGGCGGCGCTGGGCGTGAACCGCTGGCGCACGATGTGGCGCGTGTCGCTGCGCACGGTGCGCCCGGCGATCCTCGCCGCGACGGTGCTCGCGACCGGGCGCGCGCTGGGCGAGGCGATCATGCTCTCGATGGTCGCAGGCTCGCGCGCGTATGCGGTCAACCCGCTGGACGGGGTCACGTTCCTGTTCGAGCCCGTGCGCCCGCTGGCGGCGACGCTGATCGCCTACATCGACGGCATCTCGGTGGTGCCGCTCGAACAGACGCTGTATGCGATGGCGGCGGTGCTGCTGGTTTCCTGCGCGTTCCTCTCGCTGGCCGCGTGGGCCGTGAAGCAGCCGATGAAGAAGTACGGAATAAGGACATGAGCGCGTCCGCGGCGACACCTGAGGCCCTGGCGGGGCCCCCCGCGAGCGCGCTGCGGCGCGAGCGCCCGCGCGACTCGGTGGGCAGCTGGCCGCTGATCGACCGCGCCGCCTACGTGCTGTGCTGGGCGGTCGGGATCGGGTTGTGCGTGGCGGCGGGGGCGATCGTGGTGTTCATGTTGGTGAAGGGCATCGCCTATGTGCGCCCGAGCCTGCTGTTCACATCACCGGGCGTCGGCGCGACGCAGGCGACCTCGGGCGGCTTCCTGGATCCGATCCTCGGCACGCTGCTGCTGGGGGCGCTCGGGATCCTGATCGCGGCGCCGCTGGGGGTGGCGGTGGCGGTGTGGCTGGGCGAGTACGGACGGCCGGCGGCGCTGGCGCGGGCGGTCGAATCGGGCATCGAGATGATCGCGGGCGCGCCGAGCGTGGTGCTGGCGATCTTCGGCCTGCTGATGTTCTCGCGCCCGTTCCTGGCGTTCCTGTCGCAGACCTCGGCCGGGGGGTCGGTGTTCGGGCGCTCGTTCTTGACGGCCGGCGCGATGATGTCGCTGCTGGCGCTGCCGCTGGTCGTGGGTGCCACGCGCGAGGGGCTGGCGCAGGTGCCCGGTCACGTGCGCGAGGCCTCCTACGCCCTGGGCAAGGCGAAGATCACGACGATCCGCAAGGTGCTGCTGCCCTCGATCCGGCGCAGCATCGCGGGCGGGGTGACCTTGGGGCTGGGGCGGATCATCGGCGATACGGCGATCGTGGTGATCCTGCTCGGGGCGACGCTGCACCTGGAAGGGGCGGGCGGGGCTCCGGGCCTCTCGACGCTGCGCGGGACCGGCGGCACGTTGACGAGCTACGTCAAATATTTCTCCCCCGCGGGCGAAGGCAACCAGGCGCAGAAGGCGTACGCGGCGGCGTTCGTGCTGCTGCTGATGGTGATCGCGCTGAACGCGCTGGTGACGCGCATCACGCACGAGCGCCGCGGCATGTTCGAGCGGATGATGGCGTGGTCGTGGCTGCCGTTCTGGAAGAACACGAACGAGGACGAGGCATGAGTCCCACGCAACCGCCCCGCGCGCGCCGGATCGCCGGAGGCGGCGCCCCCACGATCGTCGAACCGCGTCCGCTCACGCCCGCGGGCGCTCCGCCGGACCCGGCGACAGGACTCGCGGCTGACAGCCCGGGGCAAACGGGCGGCCCTGGCCTCGCGGGCGCCCCGGCGACCGGGACGCTCGCCCAGAACGGCCACGCGGCCGCGGTCGCGGCGATCCCCGGCACCCCCGCGAATGCCTTGGCTCCGACCGGCGCGACAATCGAGCGGATGTCGATCGAAGGCGTGTGGCTCGCGTACGGCGATCGCTGGGTCGTGCGCGACGTGAGCCTGCCGGTGCGCCAGGGCGAGGTGCTGGCGCTGATCGGCGCGTCGGGCTCGGGCAAGACGACGCTGCTGCGCTCGCTGAACCGCTTGACGGAGATCACCGACGGCGCGACGCGCGCGGGACGGATCGCGCTGGACGGTGAGGAGGTCGAGACGATGGAGGTCAACGCGCTGCGGCGGCGCATCTCGATGGTCTTTCAGCAGCCGAACCCGTTCCCGATGAGCATCTATGAGAATGTCGCCTATGCACTGCGCGAGGAGCACGCCCCGGGACGGCGCCGCAGGCGCCGCTCGCGCCGCGAGCTGGAGCCGGAGGTGGTCGCGGCGCTGCGGCGGGCGGGGCTGTACGAGGAGGTGGCGGGCGACCTCGACCATCCCGCGCTGCGCCTGTCGGGCGGCCAGCAGCAGCGGCTGTGCATCGCGCGCGGGCTGGCGGTCAGGCCGGAGGTGCTGCTACTCGACGAGCCGTGCTCGGCCCTGGACCCGATCTCGACGGCGACGATCGAGCGGCTGATCGTGGAGCTGCGCTCGGACGTGGCGATCGTGATCGTGACGCACAACCTGCAGCAGGCGATGCGCGTGGCCGATCACGTCGCGTTCATGCACCTGGGCGAGCTCGTCGAGTACGGCCCGAGCGCGCAGATCTTCGGCGCGCCGCGCAACCAGCGCACGCGCGATTACGTCGGCGGGGCGTTCGGATGAGCCCGCCGCCCCACTCCCCCTCGTGCCGTGTTCGCCGGCCGTGCACAGACGTGCAGGGCAGGTGAGAGCGCTCGCGAGGGTGCTCGCGCCGGCGTTGACGGCGGCCGCGCTCGCGGTCTCGCTCAGCGCGTGCGAGACGACGGCCGAGAAAAGCGCGAAGCTCGAAAAGGCCGCCCATCACACGCGCCTGGCCGAAAAAGGCCTGACGATCGCCAAGCCGAGCGGCGACGTGCGCGTGCTGAGCGCGACGATCGTGCACGGCCACGAAGGCGCCGCAGCCGTGATCACCCTGCGCAACACCTCCACGCGGGCGCTGCGGGCGGTCCCGGTCGCGCTCACGGTCAAGGACGCGCATGGGGCGATTCTCTTCCAGAACAACACTGCGGGCCTGGAACCGGCGCTGACCTCGCTGGGCTCGCTGGCGGCGCATGGCACGCAGACGTGGATCGACGATCAGATCCTCGCGTCGGGCACGCCGGCGAGCGTCAGCGCGATCGTGGGCGAAGCACCCAGCGTGAATGGAGCCCTGCCGCGGATCGAAGTCAGCGCAGTGCACGCGAGCGAAGAAGGCGGCACGACCGGCGCAGCGGGCACGGTGCGCAACGGGTCGAGCTTGATCCAGCAGAACCTCGTCGTGTACGTGCTCGCGCGCCGCTCCGGACAGGTGGTCGCGGCGGGTAGAGCGGTGCTGCCGGAAGTCGGCGCGGGCGCGTCGCTGCCGTTTCAGGCGTTCCTGCAGGGCGACCCGAGCGGGGCCCGGCTGGAAGCGAGCGCTCCGGCGACTACCTTCGGGTGATTGCTGTGCCCAGGCCGCATGCGGCCTGGGCCACACAACATCAGCTTTCCTCAGCGCCGTCTGCGCTTCAAGGTGATCCCCTCGAGCACGTGCGCGACCGTCTCGCAAGCGTCCACCGCCGCCTCCAGCGACTCGAAGATGTCCTTCCAGCGGATCACCACCATCGGGTCGATGCCGCCCGCGAACAGCGAGGTCACGGCATCGCGCTGGAGCCGGTCGCCCTCGTTCTCCAGGCGGTGGATCTCCACCAGGTGCGGGCCGAGCTCGCCGCCGCTGTGCAGGCAGCGCAGCGCCCCCAGGATCTCCGCGCCGGCCGCGACGAGCACGTCGGCGAACTCCACCGCCTGCTCCATCGGCGCTTCGACCCCGTACAGGTCCAGCTGCGCCGCCGCCTGCTCGGTGTAGTCGACGACGTCGTCGATCGCCGTCGCCAGCGCGTAGCCGTCGCCCGCGTCGAACGGCGCGCGCACCCGCCGCCCGCCGCCCATGCGGTGGATGATGTCGTGGGTGATGCGGTCGCCCTCCTGCTCGCACGCGCCCAGCTCCTGCGCCACCGAGGCGTGCTCGGGGAAGGCGCGCAGCAGCTCGCGCAGCAGCAGCGCCGAGCGCTCGACGTTGCGCCCCGCGTCCTCCAGCAGGGCCGCCAGGGTCGTGTCGATCGGGCGTGTGAACAGGCTCATCCGCGGAGATTATGGACCTCCACCGAGGCGGCGGGCTCTCTTCACGAGTTCTTCACGACTCGATCACGACTTCGCAACCCGCCCCGAGACGGTCCAGGCAAGGCTATGTGCCCGTGGCGGCCGCTGCTGAGAACACGAGCACCCTCTACGCCGGCGAACTGGAGATCCGGCTCGGCGAGGGTCTCGTGCTGGCCACGGGACGGGCGCTGACGCTGTCGGTGCGCGAGTTCGAACTGCTCGCGGCGATGGCCCGGCACGCCGGCGCGATCGTCACGCGCGAGGCGCTCTACGCCGAGGTCTGGGGCGGTGAGCTGCGACCCGGCGACCGCTCGGTCGACGTCTACGTGAGCAAGCTGCGGGGCAAGCTCGAGACGGCGATGCCCGACCGTCGCTTCATCCACACCCATCCGGGCTTCGGCTACCGCTTCCAGCCTCAGCCCGCGCGCGAGGCCGGCAGCGGGGGCGGCGCCGCGAGCGAGACGGTGGACGTTTCCGAGGCCACCGAAGAGCCCACCGGCGCGCTTTTACGAAATGTTCACATCGGTGCCGTGGGGGATTCGTGAGACTTACGCAAGCCAACATCGGCCGGCAGGGAACTCCGCTTGCGTGCAAACGCTCGCGGCGTGGCGACCGGCACCACATAACCCAGTAGAGGGAGAGACTCTCAGTGATCCATAACAAGATTGGCGCGCTCGCAGGCGTCGCGGCGCTGGCGCTCGGCCTCGGTGCCTGCGGCTCCAGCTCCTCAAGCTCAAGCTCGTCGTCATCGAGCAGCACCGGGGGCACGATCTCCGGCGCCGGCTCGACGTTCGCGGCACCGGTCTACCAGCAGTGGGCGTCGTCGCTCTCGCCCCTAACGGTCAACTACCAGGCGGTCGGCTCGGGGGCGGGAATCACCTCGCTCGCGGCCAAGACCGTCGACTTCGGCGCCTCGGACCCACCGCTGAAGCCTGCCGACTTCGCGTCGCTTGAAAAGGTCGGCCCCGTCCAGCAGATCCCGATGTTCCTGGGCGCGATCACCGTCTCCTACAACCTCCCCGGCGTGCAGACCGGCCTGAAGCTCGAAGGCACGACGATCGCCGACATCTACCTGGGCAAGATCAAAACCTGGAACGACGCCGCGATCAAGGCGCTGAACCCTGGCGTCTCGCTGCCGAGCACCCCGATCACGGTCATTCACCGCTCGGACTCATCCGGCACGACGGCCGGCTTCACCGGCTTCCTGTCGGCGGTCGCACCGGAATTCAAGAGCAAGGTCGGCGAAGGCAAGGACGTGCAGTGGCCGACCGGCACGGGCGCCAAGGGCAACGCCGGCGTCGCCGGAGCGGTGCAGCAGACCACGGGCGCCATCGGCTACGTCGAGCAGGCCTATGCGCTGCAGCACAACTTCACCTACGCATCGGTGAAGAACAAAGCCGGCAACTTCGTCGCGCCGAGCCTGGCCTCGACCAGCGCAGCCGCCTCGGTGGTGGTCGTGCCGGCGAACCTCGGGATCAAGATCTCAAACCCCGTCGGCGCGCAGGCCTACCCGATCACCTCGCAGACGTTCGTGGTCGTCTACAAGGACATGTGCAAGGCCGGCATCCCCGGCGGCGAAGCGGCCGCCAAGGGCGTCGTGCAGTTCCTGAACTACGGTCTGGGCTCACAGGGCCAGTCCGTGCTCGCTCAGGCCGACTACGCGGCGCTGCCGTCCTCGATCCTGGCGAAGTCCAAGGAAGCCGTCACGAAACTGGAATGCAACGGCTCGCCGCTCAGCGGCTGATCCGCGACAGTCACGCACCCAGGACCCCGGATACGCTTAGACGACAATGGAGGCAGTGGTGAAAATGAAGCTGATGTTGTCGGCTGAGCGTCATCCGGCGGTCGCTGGGAACTAGGAAGCGCATTGGAGGCCGCATCGATCCCGAGCGGTGACCGCAGCGTTCTCTCGCGCTCACCGCTCGCGCGCTTTCCCGATCGCGCGCTGCGCTACGGCCTGACCGCGCTCGCGGCGCTGATCCTGGCGCTGATCGTCTACTTCTTCTTCCGCCTCGCCGGCGAAGCGCAGCCGGCGTTCGCCAAGTTCGGCGTTCTCGGCTTCACCTTCGACAACGACTGGAACGTCTCCGCCGAACAGTTCGGCGCGCTGCCGCTGGTGCTCGGAACGCTGATCACGTCGGGGTTGGCGCTGCTGATCGGCGTGCCGGTCGCGGTCGCCACCGCGATCTACATCACAGAGCTCTGCCCCGGGCGGGTGCGGGCGCCCGTCACCGTCCTGATCGAGCTGCTCGCGGCCGTGCCCTCAGTTGTGTACGGGCTGTGGGGCATCTTCTTCCTCGCGCCCAAGCTCGTGCCGGTCGAGCAGTGGATCGCCGACACCTTCTCCTTCGTCCCGTTCATCGGCGGGGGCGTGGTCACGATCCCCAACATCTTCGTCGCCGGGCTGATCCTCGCGATCATGATCCTGCCGATCGTCAGCGCCATCTCCCGCGAGGTAATGGCCACCGTCCCCTCCGACCACAAGGAGGCCGCGCTCGGCCTCGGCGCCACGCGCTGGGAGATGATCCGCCTGGCCGTGCTGCCCTACTGCCGCGGCGGCATCATCGGCGGCGCGATGCTCGGGCTCGGCCGCGCGATCGGCGAGACGATCGCGGTGACGATCATGATCGGCGACGCGCCGCAGATGCCCCAGCACCTGTTCGGTCAGGGCTACTCGCTGGCCGCCGTGATCGCCAACGAGTTCGGCGAGGCGCAGGGACTGCACCGCTCGGCTCTGTTCGCCGCCGGCCTGTTGCTGTTCGTGCTGACCCTGATCGTCAACGTGATCGCCCGCCTGATCGTGATGCGCGCGGAGCGCTCCCGCGCGCCCAAGCGCACCACCGTCCGCGAGCGCGCCGAGGGCGTCCCACCGACGGTCGCCGGAGCGGCCGGACTGTGACGCCGCCGCCCGCCACGCCGGCCCGGCGCCTGGACCGCTACGCGCTCACGCCCGCGCGCAAGCGCCGCGATCGCATCGCCCGCGGCGGAGTCCTCGCCGGCACGATCCTCGCGCTGATCCCGCTGCTGCTGATCGTCTGGTACCTGCTCAGCAAGGGCCTGTCCTCGTGGAGCTGGAGCTTCTTCACGTCCGACCCGACCGGCAACACGTTCTTCAAGAACTCCGACATCGGCGGCGTGCAGAGCGCGATCCTCGGCACGATCGAGATCGTCGCGCTCGCCTCGGTGATCGCGATCCCGCTCGGCATCGGCGTGGCCGTGTGGCTCGTCGAGTACGGGCGCAGCGGCTGGTTCGCGAACACCGTGCGCTTCTTCGTCGACGTGCTCACGGGCGTGCCCTCGATCATCTTCGGCCTGTTCGTCTACATCGCGCTGATCATCGGCACCGGCAGCTCCTATGCCGGTTACAAGGGCTCGATCGCGCTGGCGCTGCTGATGCTGCCGGTCGTGATCCGAGCCGCGGAGGTCGTGCTGCTGCTCGTCCCGGGCGCCCTGCGCGAATCGGCGCTCGCGCTCGGCGCGCCCCGCTGGCGGGTGATCGGCAGCGTCGTGCTGCCGACCGCGCTGCCCGGGATGGTGACCGGCGTGCTGCTCGCGATCGCCCGTGCCGCCGGTGAGACGGCGCCGCTGCTGTTCACGGCCGGCGCGACGAACAAGACGACCACCGACCTGGGGGGCTTCATGAACTCGCTGCCCGTGCAAATCTACAACGACGTCACATCTCCCACTACGGCCGTGGTAGACCGTGCGTGGGGGGCCGCGCTCGCACTGGTCACGATGATCCTCATACTCAACCTGATAGCCCGACTCGTCGCGCGAAGGAGTCGCCTTGTATGACCGCATCTCCCCCCAACACCAACGACGGCCTCTGCACCGACGGTCTCGCCACCGCGCTTCACACCACCGACGTCCCGACCCCAGCCGAAACTCAAACCCAAACGCCAACTCAAACCCCGAGGACCGCCACGATGGATCCCGACGAGCTCGCTGAGCCAAGCCAAGCCCGCGCGCCCGAGCCCGCGCGCCCAGAGGTTTCCGCCGCGAGCAGGCCCGTCGCGCTGAGCAAGCCCGGGCTGGCCGTGCGCCTGCGGGGCTTGCGCGCGTTCTACGGTCAGGCCGAACAGGTCAAGGGCGTGGACCTTGAGTTCCGCGCCAACGAGGTGACGGCGATCATCGGGCCCTCGGGCTGTGGCAAGTCGACGATGGTGCGCTGCATCAACCGCATGCACGAGGAGATCCCGGGCGCCCGCGCGCAGGGCAAGGTGCTGCTGGATGACTTCGACGTCTACGACCCCTCGGTCGACGTCGTCGCCGTGCGCCGCGCGATCGGGATGGTCTTCCAGAAGCCCAACCCGTTCCCGACGATGTCCGTGTTCGACAACGTCGCCGCCGGCCTGCGCCTGACCGCGCACGGACGGCGCTCGCGCTCGAAGGCCGTCCAGCAGCCGAAGGTCGAAGCGGCGCTGCGCGGCGCCGGGCTGTGGGAGGAGGTCAAGGACAGGCTGCACGAGCCCGGCGCGGGCCTCTCCGGCGGACAGCAGCAGCGGCTGTGCATCGCCCGCTCGCTCGCGGTCGACCCCGAGGTGATCCTGATGGACGAGCCCTGCTCGGCGCTCGACCCGATCGCGACGCTCAAGATCGAGGAGCTGATCGACCAGCTCAAGGCGCGTGTGACGATCGTGATCGTGACCCACAACATGCAGCAGGCCGCGCGCGTGGCCGACCGTACCGCCTTCCTGCTCGACGGGCGGCTCGTCGAGGTCGGCCCGACCGACGAGATCTTCACCACCCCATCGGACCCGAGGACTGAGGAATATGTCACCGGAAAGTTCGGCTAGGAGCTTGGGACAATGACCGGGGCTGCCGGCAATGACCCACGCACGGGCGCAGCTCAGCCTGAAATCCCCGACTCGCTCGGCGGCCCCAACGACGGCGCGCCCCCGCCTCCGGCCCAGGGCCGTGTGCACTTCCAGCAGCAGCTGCTGGAGCTGCAGGAGCGCGCGCTCGGCGGCCTCGATCTCGTCGTCGAGCAGCTGGATCGCGTGATGGAGGCGCTGGGTCATCAGGACGTGGAGCTCGCGCAGATGGTGATCGCCGACGACGACCGCCTCGACGGGCGCTACCTGGAGGTCCACCAGGGGATCCTCTCGCTGCTGGCCCTGCAGGCGCCCGTCGCTGGGGACCTGCGCCTGGTCGCCGCGCTCCTGCACGTGATCATGCGCGTCGAGCGGATGGGCGATCAGTGCGTGAACATCGCCAAGCTGATCCCGCTCTCCGGCCACGAGCCGCCCGTGCGCCGCGAGGTCCTGGACGCGCTGGCGAAGATGGGCGCGCAGGCGCGCTCGGAGGTCGTGCAGTCGCGCGCGGCCTTCTCCGGGCGCGACGTCGAACTGGCCGAGGACCTGGTGCGCCAGGACCACGAGATCAACCGCCTGAACCGCGACATCTTTCGCATGGCCATCGAGATCGGCGAGGATCCCGACACGCGCGAGTGGGCGATGCACATGATCCTCGTGGCCCGCGCGCTGGAGCGGATCGGCGACAACGCCGTGGACATCGGCGAGCAGGTCGCGTTCGTCGTCACCGGGCTGTTCAGGGAGTTCTCCGACTCGTCGCACCCGGCCGGCGTGCCGCCCGATGCCGCGCCCGAGCCGCGCTGAGCGCCTCGATCGGCTCGCAAATAGCGATTTTCGCTTGTGAACATCCTGTTACCGTGGGCAGGACGTTGCACACGCGGTCCGCGCGGTCCCCTAAACTGCGCGGCGATGACGGAAAGCATCCGCGCCACGGAGGAGGCGGCGCCGTCCAGCACCCCGGGCGCAAGCTCCTTGCGTATTGCGGTGCTCGACCGCGACAGTGGCTTCATTCAGGTCCTGAGCAAGCGTCTGGACCGCCTCGCCTGGGAGCACCGCGTGCTCGCCGGACCCGTCCCCACCGACGCGATCGCCTCGATGCGTCTGAGTGCCCTGATCGTCGATCTGGCGGTGCTCGGCCCGCAGGCGTGGGAGTGGCTGGAGCGCCTGTGCGGCGCGCTGCCCGAGCTCGGCGTGGTCGTTTGCACCGGCCCCTCGACGGTCGCCCAGCGCGTGCGCGGGCTGCGTCTGGGCGCCGACGACTGGATCACCAAGCCCTGCCACCCCGAGGAGGTCATCGCCCGCGTGCAGGGCGTCGCGCGCCGTCGCCGTCGCGCCAGCGGCCGCGCCGAGGTCAAGCCGCTGCAGGCGGGGGAGGTCGAGATCCGCACCGACCGCTTCCAGGCGTTCGTCGCAGGCTCAAGCCTCGACCTGACCAGGCGCGAGTTCGAGCTGATCGAGCTGCTCGCCGCCGCCGAGGGCCGGGTGCTCGAGCGCGAGGAGATCTACTCGCGCCTGTGGGGCTACGCGATGGTGCGCGGCGACCGCTCGGTCGACGTGTTCGTGCGCAAGCTCCGCCAGAAGCTCGAGCGGGCTTCGCCGCGCTGGCGCTACATCCACACCCACTTCGGCATCGGCTACCGCTTCGCCGCGGAGTCGCTGGACGCGATCGCCGCCGGCGCGGCGAGCTCCGCGCGGGAGGGCGACATCGACATCTCGGTCGCCCCCGGCGCGGCCGACGCCGCTGCCTCAGTCCCGGTCGATTGGGGTAACGCCCGCGATCAGCGCGAGCTCGCGGGGACGCATCAGGAGCGCGAGCTCACCGCCGGCGCCCTCTAGCCGCACGACCGCCAGGCCACCCTTCTTCAGGTCGATCCGCCCGCCGGTCAGCCCGCCGGCCGTCAGCGAGAGGTCCGGCTCGTGACCGACCAGCAGCAGGCGACCATCCTGCGGCGGCGTCCCGGCCAGCACGTCGATCGCCTGCGAGGAGTGAAACCCGCCCGCCAGCGGGGGATGCTCGCGCAACAGCTCACGCTGCTGGGCGCTCCAGCCCTCGGCGGCCAGCTCGGCGGTCGCACGGGCGCGCTCCTTGGGAGAGAACAGCACCTCGTCGAAGGCGACCGCCAGCCGCTGGATCGCGACCCCGGCCGCGCGCGCCTGCTGCTCCCCGCGCGCGGTCAGCCGTCGTTCCGAGTCCGGGCGCGTCCCGTGCGGCTCGGCCTCGGCGTGACGTAGTAGCCAGAGTTGGCGCGCCATGCCCGGCATCAGATTAGCGCGCTCTGCACCATCGCCATTGACAGGACGTCCTCGGCGTGCGGCGTGCCGGGGACGGAGTCCGGGCGACCCACGGAGGGACATGCGCGTTGCAGGCGGCGCTTGACGACAGATCGCGGCCGCCGAGGGTGTAGCGTGAGCGCAGGCAATGTTCGACGACGATCACCCCGCAGCAGACGGTCCGGCCGTGGAGGGTCCCGCATTGGAGGATCCCGCGCTGTACATCAACCGCGAGCTCTCCTGGCTGGACTTCAACGACCGCGTCCTGCAGCTCGCCGAGGACGAGTCCGCGCCGCTGCTCGAGCGGGTCAAGTTCTGCGCGATCTACACGACGAACCTCGACGAGTACTACATGGTGCGCGTCGCCGGCCTGCACGACCAGATCGACGCGGGCGTGGAGAGCCCCAGCCAGGACGGGCGCACGCCCTCGCAGACGATCGCCCTGATCCGCGAGCGCGCGCAGGAGCTCGGGGTGCGCCTGAGCGACTGCTTCGAAGGGCGCCTGCGCCCCGCCCTGGCCGAGCACGGGATCGCGGTGGTCGCCGTGGACGAGCTCGACGAGGACCAGCGTGCCGAGCTGGCCCGCCATTTTCGCCGCGTGATCTTCCCGGCGCTGACACCGCTCGCCGTCGCCCCCGGGCGCCCTTTCCCTTACATCTCCAACCTCTCCCTCAGCCTGGCCGTGCTCGTGCGCGATCCGGCGACCGAGGAGACTGTGTTCGCGCGCGTGAAGGTCCCCACCGAGATCCTGCCGCGCTTCGTCGCGCTCGAGCAGCCCGCGGACGGTCCGCTCACGCTGGTTGCGCTGGAGGACGTGATCGCGCACCATCTCGACGCGCTGTTCGCAGGCATGGAGATCGTCGACTGCGACGTCTTCCGCGTCACGCGCGACGCCGACCTGGAGGTCTCCGACGACGCCGCCGACCTGCTGCAGGCGGTCGAGGACGAGCTGCGCCGCCGGCGCTTCGGCGAGATCGTGCGCGTGGAGATCGGCACGCGCTGCTCGCACCGCCTGCGCGAGGAGCTGATCGAGCTGCTGGGCGTCGCCGAGGACGAGGTCTACCCGGTGGACGGGCTGCTCGACATGGGCGCGCTGTGGCAGCTCGTGCGCCTGCCCGGCCACGGCGAGCTGCGCGAGGAGCCACTGCTCGGCAACACCCACCCGCGCCTCTTGCGCCACGACTCCGAGCGCCCGGACGTGTTCGGCGCGATGCGTGAAGGCGACCTGCTCGTGCACCACCCCTACGACTCCTTCTCCACCTCCGTGGAGCGCTTCGTCCAGCAGGCCGTGGCCGACCCGAACGTGCTCGCGATCAAGCAGACCGTGTATCGCACGAGCGATGACTCGCCGCTCGTGCCGGCGCTGATCGACGCCACCGAGCGCGGCAAGCAGGCGGTCGCGCTGGTCGAGCTGAAGGCGCGCTTTGACGAGCGCATGAACATCCACTGGGCCAAGGCGCTGGAGGAGGCCGGCGTGCACGTCGTCTACGGTCAGCCCGCGCTGAAGACGCACGCCAAGTGCGTGCTGGTCGTGCGCCGCGAGGGCGACGGCGTGCGCAACTACGTGCATATCGGCACCGGCAACTACCACTCGGCGACCGCGCGCCTGTACACGGACTTTGGGCTGTTCACGACCGACGAGCAGATCGGCGCGGACGTGGCCGACATGTTCAACTACCTGACCGGCTTCGGCCGCCCGCTGCACTACCGCAAGGTGCTGATCGCGCCCAACCAGCTGCGCGATGGCATCCTCGCCCAGATCGAGCAGACGATCGCCTCGCATTCTCCACAGACGCCCGGCCGGATCATGATGAAGATGAACGCGCTCGTCGACGGGCGCTGCATCCGGGCGCTGTATGAGGCCTCCCAGGCGGGCGTCCGGGTCGATCTGAACGTGCGCGGGATCTGCTGCCTGCGACCAGGCGTACCTGGCGTCTCCGAGAACGTCCGCGTCGTCTCGATCGTCGGACGGCTGCTCGAGCATTCGCGCGTATACGCCTTCGAGCGCGCCGGCGAGCACACGATCTACATCGGCTCGGCCGACATGATGCCGCGCAATCTCGACCACCGCGTCGAGCTCGCGACCCCGATCGAGTCTCCTGCGCTGCGTGCCGAGCTGCTTGACGCTCTGGAGCGGGCCTTTGCCGACAACCAGAGCTCGTGGGAGCTCGATGCCGAGAGCGTCTGGACCCGACGCTCCCCCGGCCCGAGCGAGCGCCCGCGCAACCTGCAGCTGGAGCTCGCGGAGCTGCACTCTCGGCGCGCTCCCGAGGAGCACCCGCGCGCCGGGGAGACCGCGCCGGTCGGCTGAGGACGCTCGCGGGGTTGGATGGGTGACCCATAGCCCGCGGGTTCCCACAGCCCTGCCGGCGCCGGTCACCGCAGTGGCGTTTTGACGGGAGGTTCGCGCCCAGGTCGAGACGGCGGCCCAGGCCGCACTGATGGGAGGAGCGGAGGAGTAGTGTCTGCAGCCGTGCTGCATGCTTTGCTCTGTCTGCTCCCTGCGATCGCACTGGCGATACCGCTCCTCGCGCGTCGCTATCCGGGCGAGCGCGCCCTGCTCGCGCTGCGAAGGGGCATGGAGCCGGCTCAATGGCCACGCCCACGCTCGTCTGAGCCCGCGCGTACCGGTGTCGTGTCGTGGGTGGTGCGCGGCGGTCGGCTGATCGGCTGCTCCCTGGCGGTGCGCCCGCCGCCCGTGCCGATCGCGGCGAGCTAGACCTCACTTCCGTCCCGCCCGGGGCGGCGGCTGCTCGTCCTCAGACCCCAGTCATGAACGGTCACGTCGATCTCGTCGTGACCGTTCCGCGATCGCCATGCCCGGATACGCCACGAGGAGCCTTCGATGTCCCGCCGTCTCATCTTGCCGATGCTCGCCATCACGCTCGCCGCCACGCTCGCGAGCGCCCCGCCGGCGTGGGCGCACGCGCAGCTGCTCGGCACCTCGCCAACGTCGGGCTCGACCGTCCAGATTCAGCCCCATGAGGTGATCTTCGAGTTCGACCAGGACGTCGGCGGCACGCTGGGCGCCGTCCGCGTCTATGACGCGCGGGGCGAGGAGGTAGACGACCTGGACGTCTCGCACCCATACGGCGACGAGCGCTGGATGGGCGTCGGTTTGAAGCCGCATCTGCCGGACGGCACCTATACCGCCACCTACCGCGTGATCTCGGCCGACACGCACATCGTCTATGGCGGGCTGGTGTTCAACATCGGGCACGCGGGCGCCGCGCCGAAGTTCACGGTCGCCGGGCTGATCGGCAAGAGCCGGAGCGGCGAGGCCACCACCGTCGCCTTCGGCGTCGTGCGCGCGCTTAACTACCTGACGATCGCGCTGATGCTCGGCGGGCTCGCCTTCCTGTTCTGCGCCTGGCTTCCCGGCCTCGCGGCGCTCGCGGGCGCGCGACCGCGCTGGGTCGAGGCCTCGCGCGCGTTCGCCTCGCGCCTGTGGCGGCTGTTCGCGCTCGCGATCGTGCTGGGCGTGATCGTGAGCGTGCTCGGCGTGCTGCTGCAAGGGGCGAGCGCTGCGGGCGTGTCGCTGTGGGCGTCACTGAAAGACCCGATCCTCGAAAGCACCCTGGAAAGCCGCTTTGGCCGCGTGTGGGGCCTGCGCGCGATCGACTGGCTCGCGCTCGGCGCGCTTTTGCTGCTCGCCAGGGTGCTCGGCCGGGATGTCATCCGCACGCTGCGCTCGAGTGCCCGAGACACGCCGCCGCCCGCAGCGAGGGACACTCCCCCGGCGAGCACCCGGGACACACCACGGGCGACGGCCCGGGACACGCCGTTGACGAGCACCCCGGGCGAGGAGGGACTGTCGCTGACCCCACCCGCGCCGCGCGCGATCCTCGCCCTGCTCGCGATCGGCGCTCTCTACCTGGCGATCACCCCGGCGCTGGCCGGCCACGCGAGCGTCGAGAGCCCCGTCGTCGTGTTCTTCCCCTCGGATGCGCTGCACGTCCTCGCCGCGAGCGTCTGGGTCGGAGGGATCGCGTGCCTGCTGCTCGCGCTGCCGGGCGCCACGCGCCGGCTCGAGGGCGACGAGCGCAGCCGCCTTTTGCTCGGCACGCTCGCGCGCTTCTCTCCGATCGCCCTGGGCGCGGTGATCGCGATCGCCGCGACCGGGGTCGTCCAGGCGTACATCGACGTACGGAGCTTGCACGGGCTCTTCCACACGACCTACGGCGCGCTGATCGTCGTCAAGGTCGCGCTGCTGGCGACGCTGCTCGGCCTCGGCTGGGTTCACCGCGAACGGATCATCCCGGCACTCGAGCGCTTGGTGGGCGACGGCCGGCCGCCTGGTGGAGTCGGCGCGCTGGCCCGTCGCACGATGCGCGGCGAGCTCGCGCTGATGCTGTGCGTGTTCGGCGTGACCGCGGCGCTGATCGGCTACGCGCCCCCGATCGACGCGGCGTCGGGGCCGTTCTCCGTCAACACGACACTGGGTCCGGCCGAGCTCGAGATGACCGTCGAACCGGCCAGGGTCGGGCTGAACACGATCCACCTCTATCTGATCGACGCCAGGACTGGCGCCCAGTTCACCGCCACCAAGGAACTCACGGCCACGGCCAGGCTGCCCGCCAAGGGGATCGGCCCGCTGGCGCTGAAGCCGACCGTGGCGGGACCGGGCCACTACATCATCAGCTCCACCGTGCTCAGCCCCGGCGGGACCTGGGAGATCGAATTCGTCGACCGGGTGTCTGAATTCGAACAGTTCAGCCGCACGGTGAAGGTGCCCATCCAATGAACCCATCCAGGAGGAACACCTAAGCATGAAAGCCAAGCGTCTCGCCGCCCTGCTCACCGCCGGAGCCCTGCTGGCGCCGGCGGGCGCGCAGGCCCACATCAGCCTGCACCCCAACACGATCCCCGCAGGGGCGTTCGCGACGCTCGACGTGCGCGTCCCCGGCGAGCAGGAAGGCGCCTATGTCAAGAAGGTGGACACGCTGTTCCCGCAGGGGTTCGCCGGGGTGGATTACGAAAACGTGCCCGGCTGGAGCACGCGCGTGATCGAAGCCAAGCTCACCACCCCGATCAAAGAAGACGGTGAAACGATCGACACCGAGGTCTCACAGATCGTCTGGACGTGGACCGGCCCGCTGGGCAAGGTAGGCAACGGACAGTTCGTCCAGTTCCCGCTCTCGCTGGCGATCCCGACCGACGCGACCGGCAGGGCGCTCGAATTCAGGACCGTGCAGACCTACAGCAACGGGCAGGTGGTCCACTGGATCTCGCCCTCGCTGACAGCCGAACACCCCTCCCCGAGGATCAACGTCACCGCAAAGGGCGGAGTGATTCAGGACATCGCCGGCGACGAGGCCGGACCGGAAGCGGGACAGAAGGCCGCGAGCCCGTCCGCGTCGGCATCGACACCGGCCGCGGCGAGCTCCAGCGGCAGCGCTGCGAGCAAAGGTCTCGCCGTCGCCGGCCTGATCCTCGGCGCGCTCGGGCTGATCGCCGGCCTCGCCGCGCTCCTCGCCGCGCGGCGCAGGACGACCGCGTAGCTCCGATAGGCCCCAACTTGGTCCGGCGCCATCGGACCCGACCGGCTGTGGGGGACGGCGGCGCCATCCCCCACGTTTCGGTCGCGATCTCAGACGCTGACGACCACGCTCGTATTGTTGTTTATGCGCTGATCTCGACGTTGCTGGAGAACGTCATGGTTTCCGTGGCTTCCTCACCGGTTCTCACATGGAGGCCACCGACACCGACGACGCTCGTAAGGTAGGCCGAGACTTTCGTCGCGCCTTCTTCGTATTCGGAGGGTGCCTGAATCTCAGATTTCTGCCGGTAGTCCCACGTGAACGACATCCTCGTTTTGTTGACCTGTTCGTTGGGGAGCTTGGCGATCACCCCACCCGTTGTCTCACCGGGGTGCTTCCACATGTGTATTCGGCGATGGCGCCACCCGGGTGTGGCAGTGGCGAACGGTCTCGGTCGGAGCGGGAACCCCGACGAAATGCTGCTCGCCCTCGACGCCCACGACGGGCGACCGCGCTGGAGCGAGCTCGGCTTCCAGAATCCCGGACTCGCGCTCACCGACGGCGCGGTGTGCGAGTTCGACATACAGGGCGTGGAGTGCCGAGACGACTTGACGAGGCTGCCGAGCCGGCCGTTGCTGACGACTGGATTCACGCACTCGTAACATTGGCGTAGCGGTCACCCGCGGCTCTACGCCCGAGCGCGAGTCCGGGCGCCGCGCTTGGCAGACTGACTGCGCTTGTGAGCCTTTCGCTTGCGCGTACGCGCGGCCTTCTTCGCTGCCGCACTCCGCTTCTCCGGTCCGTGGCGAAGGCGATCACTAACATCCCCGACGACCGAGCTAAGGTCCGCCATCGCGCGCGTGGCGACCTTTGGCTTACCAGCGCCGCTCGTAGCACGGGTCATTTGCTTGGCGATCTTCTTGCGGACTCCTCGCGCCCTCAGGCTCTTGAATAGGTCTGTTTCACTCTTAGTCATTTGTTCCTCCTCAATATTTGTTCCTTCTCACTGAGTGGCTTCCAATAAAACTGGTCAGTCAGTGCGTTCGTTGATAGCCAGTGCCTCGTCGTGGCCGCTGTCGCTCGCATCTGGGTCGATCGCACGTGCCTGCGCGTGTTGATCGCGGGCAGACTCGGTCAGATGCTCAGCCTCAACTGCCTGTCGCTCTGCGGCGGCATGTCCTTGCCGCGCCTGAGCGGCGCGTTCCTCAGCTTCAGCCTGAGCACGCTTGGCTTCGGCGGCTTGCTCATCAGCCGAGGCACGCGCGCTTTCCGCTTGGATCGAACGGCTTCTGGCCTCCTGGCGAAGCTCACCCGCTTGCTCACGACGACGTTCGTCCCGCCTGCGGCTCGCGGCGCGAGCGACGAGGGCGATGAGCAGTAGCACCACCACGGCGCCAACAGCAATTCCGATGATCGTTCCGGTGTTCACGGTTTCCCTCCTGTAGCTAGCTTTGTTTAGCTTCCTGTGGCTGACGCGAAGACATCTAGCCCGGGCAGGCGCCGTGGGCCCTAGTGCCGCTGGAGCTAAAGGCCGCGGAGTCTGCGCGGCGTCTCGAGCTGAGCTCGCCGCCCAGCAGCAGGGCGAGCCGCGTAGGCGCCTGACGGGCCGACCCCCTGCGGCGCTCGCAGGGGGTCACTCGGACTACAGGCGCCGTTCTTCATAAGGTCCGCCGACTACTCGCCGTCGAGCGGTGGCCATGTAGAACAGCGACAGCACCAAACCGACGATGCCGGCGATGATGAGGATCAGGCCGATCGTTGGCCGCGATACGCCCGACACGTGAAATGTCAGGCCGTAGCGGATGATCGCGCCGACGGCGATGAGGAAAATTGATGTTCCGAGGGTCATAGCTAGACCCGCCCGCCTCTGCGATAGCCGAATCCGCCGCCCGTGAGGAAGACCACGAGCGCTATCACAAGCAGCAGCCAAAGCAACGGGCTTACGCCGATCCCGCCTGCGACGGCTGCGATGACTAGGACAATCAAAAGCAACTCCAAGAGCCCCACAGGATCCTCCTTTACGTTGGATGCTCCTCAGCAAGCCTTAGCGAGGAGAGAGAACACTCTTTCTATCATAGAGAGAGCGCTCTTTCTAGTGGTACCCTTCTGAGGATGCTTGAAACCCACCGCCAACCGACCGAGACGGGTGTAAGCGCCCGCGAGCGGATTCTGGATGCCGCCTACGAGCTGTTCTCGCGACGCGGCATCCAAGCGGTTGGGGTCAACGAGCTGACTGAGCGCGCGGGCGTCGCGACCGCGACGTTCTACCGGCACTTCCCCTCCAAGGACAGGCTCGTGCTCGCGTTCCTCGACCTCCGCGAACAGCGCTGGACCAAAGACCTCATTGAAGCCGGGGCCATCCGTCGCGGCTCGAACCCCGAGGAGCGACTACTTGCCATCTTCGATGTACTCGACGAGTGGTTCCATCGCGACGACTTCGAGGCGGGCTCGTTCATCAAGGTACTGCTCGAACTCGGCCCCAACCATCCCGCAGGCGGCGCCAGCGTACGGCATCTCGAGCAGATCCGCGCGATCGTACGCCGCCTAGCCGAGGAAGCCGGTCTGCGCGACACCGAGTCGTTCGCGCGCTCGTGGCACATCCTCATGGAGGGCTCGATCGTCGTAGCAGCCGAGGGCGATGCGCAAGCCGCGCGGCGAGGCAAGTCGATGGCACGCCAGCTCATCGATCTGTACCGATAGCGATCTCCCCGCTCGAGTGGGATGATCCTGGAGTGGACGATCAACGCAAGCGCCGTATGGCGCAGAACGAGGCCCTCGCACGGCGCATAAACGACAGGATCGAGTACCAGCGTCCACGCAACGGAGAGTCGGCCGACACCTTCATATGCGAGTGCATCCGCGTGGATTGCGGCGGGGTACTCGACCTCTCGATCGGGGAATACTCACGCGTGCGATCCCATCCGCGCCGGTTCGTCGTGCTCCCAGGGCACGAGGAACCGGCCATCGAGTCGACCGTCGAGGTCTACCCCGGTTATGTCGTGGTCGAAAAGCGCGGCCAGGCGGGACGGATTGCGGAAGCCGAGGCGGGCGGCTAGCGACAGCTCGCATTCGCGGCATGCGAGGGCCAGGGCTGGCGGAGTCGGGCACCCACCGCCGCTCAGGACGGACGGCCCAGGTGTGTAGGCCCAAACGAAACGCCTGCTAGCTGAGCATCGCGACAGCCCACCCACCCCACTGCCGAGCTTGCGCTCCGGACGAGAAGCAGGAGCGAGTCAGCCGAGGGTTCCGCGCTCCTTGGTTTCAGCGTCGCACCGCAGGGTCACGGAGAAGTCAGGCGTACGGGCGACCGTGTCCACCACGAAAACGGAATGTGCCACATCGTCCAGACCGACCAGAAACGACGCTAGAGCACGATCATGCTTAGTAGCCATACCCTCAGACTACCCATAGGGCTTCGTTTTTTCAAAGCCTTTCCCGAAAGCCGTTGGATGCGATGCTACCCCTCAGGCGGCCCGGCCGGGCAGTGCGTCCAGCGCCGCCTTGAGGTCGTCCACAGACTGGTAATCAAGCCCCAACAGATGATCATGACGATGACGGACGATCCCGTCCTCGTCAATCACGATCACCGCCCGCTTGGTACCGAGCCTTCCCCCCCATGCACCGTATTGCTTTGCGACGGTCCCGCCGATGTCGGCCAGCAGCGGCACCGTGAGCGAGTTCTTTGTAACGAAGTCCTCATGGGAAGCAACATCCTGAGCCGAGATCCCGACGACAGTCGCACCAAGCTCGTTGAAATCCTCGGTCCGGTCACGGTAGGAGCAGAACTGTTTGGTACAGACCATCGTTCGATCTCCTGGGTAGAAAAGCAGCACGACGCGCTCGCCACGATGCTCTGAGAGCCTGAAGGTACCGTCGGTCCCGGCAAGCTCGAAGTCCGGCGCCGGCTCGCCCACCTGCGGAGTCTTGGCCATGGTGCTCTACGTCCTCCCGTTCGCTTGACGATCTTCCCGCGCAGTCAGAATATCGATATCGGCGCCGATCGCCTCCAGCAGATTCAGCCATACCTCGCTGCGAGTGGGAAAGCACGGGACCGCGTGCCAGATGCGCTCCAGCGAAACCTCGCCGACGACCGCGATCGTGGCGGCGTGTAGCGACTCGGCCATCTCGGCACCCGTGAACGTCGCGCCGGCGATCGTCCCCCGATCCTCGTCGAGCACGAGCCGGCACGTCCCGGGTGCTTCGTGTCCGACGAAGCTGGCGCCGGCGTTGGCGCCCGTGGGCACGTCGACGGCGCGCGCGTTCAGACCCGCCTCCCGCGCGCTCGCGAGCGTGTGACCCACAGCCGCGATCTGGGGCTCGCCGAAGATCGCGCGCGGGGAGAGCGGGCCATCGCTCAGCAGCGGGATCGCCCGCCCGAGGATGTGCGCGGCGGCCACGCGGCCCTGGTACTTGCCCATGTGCGTCAACAGCACGCGCCCGTTCACGTCCCCGATCGCATACAGCCACTCGTGCTCGATCGTGCGCATGCCGTCGCGCACGGCGATCGGCTCGCCCGGCCGCAGGCCGAGCGCTTCCAGGCCCAGCTCGCCGGTGTTCGGGCGGCGCCCGACCGCGACCAGCAACTCCTCGCCCTCGAGCTCGCGGCCGTCCTCCAGCACGAGCGTCCGCCCGCCGCCCGCCTCCCGCCGCGCCGAGGCCGCCGGGACACCGAGCACGACCTCGACGCCCCGCGACTCCAGCGCTTCGCGCACCTGCTCGGAAGCGAACGGCTCCTCGCGGGCGATCAGCCGTTCGGAGCCCTCGACGATCGTCACGCTCGCCCCGAGCGAGGCGTACGCGCACGCCATCTCGACACCCACCACGCCACCGCCGAGGATCAGCAACGAGGCGGGAACCGCGTGGGCGGTGGTGACCTCGCGGTTGGTCCACGGCTCGCACTCGCGCAACCCCGGGATCGACGGGATCGCGGCGGTGGAGCCAGTGGCGAGCACGACCGCGCGCCGCGCCCGCAGCGTCCGCTCGCCGACCAGAACCTCACGCTCACCGGTGAGCGTCGCGTGTCCGCGCACCAGCTCGATCTCCCGTTCGCGCAGCCACGGCAGCTGCGCATCGTCGTGCAGATCGTGCACCACCTCGTCGCGGCGGCACAGCACCGCGGCGACGTCGATCTCCCCGTTCATCGCCTGCGCGGCGCCCGGTACGCGCCTGGCCTCCGCCAGCGCCTGACCCGCGCGCAGCAGCGACTTGGAGGGCATGCACGCGTAGTAGGAGCATTCTCCGCCGACCAGCTCACGCTCGACCAGCGCGACCTCCAGATCGCCGGCGGCCAGCCGTCCCGCGCACACCTCGCCCGCCGGTCCGGCGCCGATCACGACCACATCGAGCTCGTTCGCGCTCACAGCTGCCTCCCTTCGTCGCATTTACCCATTTCGCCGCGCATCGGCGCCGCGTTCGTGGCCGTGGCGGTCCACCGTCCGCGCCTTTCCGGCGTCCGATCTCGATGCCCTCGCGCGCGTGCGCCGATCGGCCTCCGGCGCGCTAGCCTGAATGACATCATGGAGGAATCGCTTCGCGGTCAGCTTCTGCTCGCCTCGCCGGCGGTGCACGACCCCAACTTCGAGCGGGCCGTGATCCTGATCGGGGTGCACAGTCAGGAGGGCGCGATGGGCGTGGTGCTCAACCGCCCCTCCACGGTCACGGTCGGCGAGGCGGTGCCTCAGCTCGAGCAGGCCGTCGCCGAGGAGGAGCCCGTGTATGTCGGCGGACCGGTCCAGCCCAGCGCGATCGTGTGCCTGGCGGAGTTCCTGGACCCCTCCCCGGCGGGACTGCTCGTGCTCGGGCGCATCGGTTTTCCCGCTCCAGACGCCGGGATCGAGGAGCTGACCGAGGCGACCGCGCGCCGGCGGGTGTTCGCGGGATATGCCGGCTGGAGCGAAGGACAGCTCGACGAGGAGGTCGCCGACGGCGATTGGATCGCACATGCCGCGGTCCCCGACGACGTGTTCACCGAAGTGCCGGGAAACCTGTGGAGCATGGTCCTGAACCGCATGGGCGGGGGCTATGCGCTGCTCGCGCGCATGCCCGCGGACCCGAGCGTGAACTGAAGGGCGCCGCCGGATCGGGAGAGATGGCTACCCTTGCAGGGAGCGTATCCCTCCCCGCCCGCCGACCCTCCCCGGAGAAACCGCCATGTTGAAGCTCGCTCGCTGGTCTACAACCCATCGCAAGTACGTAGTCATCGGCTGGATCGTGCTGCTGATCGGCGTGAACATGCTCGCGCAATCGGCGGGCACTAGCTACTCGAACAACTTCACGCTGCCCAACTCCGACTCCCAGCGCGCCGCCGATCTGCTGCAGCACAGCTTCCCCGCCCAGGCGGGCGACCGCGACACGATCGTCTACAAGGTCTCCTCCGGCACGGTCCTCGACCCCGCCGTGCGCGCGCGAATGAACGCCACGTTCGCGCAGGTCAAAAAGCTCCCGCACGTCGCGGGCGTGATCAGCCCCTACGTCGGCGCGTCGGCCGGCAAGGCGATCTCCGCGAACGGCCAGATCGCGTTCGCGACGGTCGTGTTCGACGAAAAAGCGAACAACCTCCCGAAAGAGGCCGCCGAACGCGTCGTCAACACCGCCCGCGCGGCGGCGCAGCCGGGGTTGCAGGTCGAGCTCGGTGGACAGGCGATCGAGTCGACCGAGCAGGCCGGCTTCGGCCTGTCCACCGCCGTCGGCCTGCTGGCGGCGATCGTCGTGCTGCTGCTGACGTTCGGCTCGCTCACGGCGATGGGCCTGCCGATCGTCACCGCCCTGTTCGGCCTGGGCACGGGCCTCGGCGCGATCGCGCTGTTCACGCACGTCGTCGACACCCCCGACTTCTCCTCCGAGCTGGCCGCGATGATCGGGCTCGGCGTGGGCATCGACTATGCGCTCTTCATCCTCACGCGCTTCCGCGAGGCCTACCGCACCCCCGGGCCGACGTTCGGCGACGCGCGCGAGTCGGTCGTGCGCGCGATGGACACCGCCGGACGCGCGGTCCTGTTCGCCGGGACGACCGTCGTGATCGCGCTGCTCGGGATGATGCTGCTGGGCGTCGACTTCCTCTACGGGGTCGCGATCGCGGCGTCGATCGGGGTGCTGCTGGTGATGCTTGCCTCGCTCACGCTGCTGCCGGCGCTGCTGACGATCGCCGGCGCGCGCGTCGCCCGTCCGAGCCGTCGCGCGCGCGCGCGTGAAGCTCGCGAGGCACAGGCCGGCACGGCCGCCGCGGCGAGCGGCTCGCCTGCGGCGAACGGCTCACCAACACAGGGAACGGCCGGCGCACAGGCGCTCGCAACCGACGAGCCCACGCTCCAAGCGGGCCACACGTGGCTGCGCTGGAGCGCGTTCGTGCAGCGCCGTCCGTGGACGATCGCGATCTCCTCGACGCTGGTGATGCTGCTGATCGCCGCTCCGGCGATGGCGCTGCGACTCGGTTCCAGCGACGCCTCCAACGATCCGGCGAACCAGACTACGCACCGCGCATATGAGTTGCTGGCGCAGGGCTTCGGCGAAGGGTTCAACGGCCCGCTGCTGGTCGTCGCCAAGGTCCCCAACCCAAGCGGCGAAACGACCAAACAGGCCCTCCCATCCACCTCGTCCCCCAGCGCCCCCTCCCCCAGCTCCTCCTCCTCCTCCGGCACCGCGCCGGCGTCGGTCGAAAAGCTGCGCAGCGCGATCGCCTCCACCGCGGGCGTCGTCTCGGTCGCCCCGGCAAAGCTCAGTCCGAGCGGTGAAGTGGCCACGATCACCGTCTACCCGCACTCCTCCCCCCAGGCGTACGCGACGACCCAGCTCGTCAACCGCCTGCGCGACAGCGTGGTCCCACCGATCGAGACCCAGACCGGCATGTCCGTGTACGTCGGCGGCGTGACCGCCGGCGCGGTCGACTTCGCCGCCGTGCTCGGCCACAAGCTGCCGCTGTTCATCGGCGTCGTCGTGCTGCTCTCCGCGCTCTTGCTGATGGTCGTGTTCCGCTCGCTCGTGATCCCGCTGCAGGCCGCGATCATGAACCTGCTCAGCATCAGCGCCGCGCTCGGAGTGATCGTGATGATCTTCCAGTGGGGCTGGCTGGGGAGCGTCTTCGGCGTCCAGCAGGGCCCGATCGAGTCGTTCATCCCGGTGATGCTGTTCGCGATCGTGTTCGGCCTGTCGATGGACTACGAGGTCTTCCTGATCTCGCGCATGCACGAGCGCTGGACGCATACCCGCGAACACTCGCGCGCGGTCGCCGAGGGACTGGCGCTGACCGGGCGCGTCGTGACCGCGGCCGCGGCGATCATGGTGTGCGTCTTCCTCTCCTTCATGCTCGGCGAAAATCGCGTAATCAAGGAGTTCGGCCTGAGCCTCGCCAGCGCCGTGTTCCTCGACGCGCTCGTCGTGCGCTGCCTGCTGCTGCCGGCGGTATTGCATCTCGTCGGCGAGCGCACCTGGCACATCCCGGGCTGGCTGGACAGGGTACTGCCGAAGCTGAACGTCGAGGGCACAGAGCTGCCCCCAGACGCCGTGGATGGCGCCGCGCCCAGCGGCCCGCCGACGCTCCCCGGCCCCACTCCACACCCGCGCCCGGGCGTGGCTACCGAGGGGGCCGAAGGCTGAGCTTGATACGGCGGGGGACGGCGGCGAGCGTCGCCCTCCCTCTCGTCGGCGCCGCGACCATCGCGCTCGCGGGCGCACTCGCGCCGAACGCGGCGACGATGGGCTTCGCGGGCCCCGCGCCGCACGCCACACCCGCGCGGGCCGCGTCCGGCGTGACTGGAGCGACAGCGCGGACCCGCAGCGTCCTCACGTCGACTCCACGGCCCCGGCGGGGCTCGGTCGTGCTGGCGTTCCTGCCCACCGACGAGCGCGCCCTGGCGAGCGTTCCGGGCATGTCCGTCGGGATCGTCTCCGCGACCCAGGGCTCCTACACCGCCGCGCAGATGCTGCTCGACATCACCCAGGGCGCGCGCGTCGCGAGCTCGGCCTACGCCACCTCGCGCCCACCGGCGATGTCGCTGCGCACGGTCGGTCCCGAAGGCGCGATCGCGGGCTGGCGGGCGGCGCGCAAGCGCGCCGAAGAAGCCCCCCAGCTGCTGCGCCCCGGTCTGCTCGCGACGCAGATCCTAGGCGGTGGCGCCTATGCGGGCATCTATGGGATCGACCACCTCGACGCGATCGCCGCCGCCGACCGTGGCGGACACGTGGCCGGCGTCTCGCTGGGTCCGGCCACCACGCTGCTCGCGCGCATCGTGCTGCTGAGGCGCACTCACCCCCTCGTCGTCGCCGACCTGCCGGCCGGCGCCGCCGGCTATGAAGATCTCCACGCCCTCAGCACCGCCCGGGCGACGGGCGAGCTGTTGCTCGTCATGCAGCGGGCGCGCGCCCCGCGCGGGCACGAGCTGCTGTGGGCCGGTGCAGCCGGGCTTGCGCCGGACGAACGCCTCGGGGACACGACGCCGGGAGCGATCCAGGCGCCGTCATCGACGGTGCTCAGCTCACAGACGACCAACCAGCGCGGCCTGATCGCAGCGATCGATCTCGCCCCGACGATCCTTCGGCGCCTGGACCCGGTCGGTGAGCCGATCCCCGCGGACATGCGCGGCGATCCGATCCACACCGACGGCCCGCTGCACTCCGCGAGCCTGCGCGCGCTGATGGCCCGCCTGCACGTGATCGGCCCCCGGCGACTGCGCGCGCTGGGCTGGCTGTTGAGCGCCTGGGCGCTGTTGCTGATCGTATGCGTGCCCTCGCCGCGCGCGCGCGCCTGGGCGATGCGCGTGGGCGCGCTCGGCGTGCTGTGGGCACCCGTCGTCGTGTTGATTCCCGCGGCGCTGCAGCCGAGTGCCGCGGTCGAGTACATGGCGATCGCGCTCGCCTGCCTGACGCTGGGCGCTCTCACCGACCTGCTGCTGCCGTGGCCACGGGCGCCACTCGCTCCCGCGGTCGTGGCGATCGTCGCGCTTGCCCTCGACGCGCTCGCGGGCACGCAGCTGCTGATGCGCTCGCTGCTCGGCCCCAACCCGATCCTCGGCGCGCGCTTCTACGGCATCGGCAACGAGCTCAAGTCCGGACTCGCGGTGCTCGTGCTGGCGGCGGTCGCCGCGGCGCTGTATCCCGCGATCAGAGGTCGCCGCGGCGCGCTCTCGATGGCCGGGGCGGGCGTCGTGCTCGCAATCGTCGAGGGCTCGGCGCGGATCGGCGCCGGGGTCGGCGGGGTGATCCTGGTCGGCGCCGGGACCGCCGTCGCGAGCGTCATGCTGCTGCCGGGCGCCCTCACGCGCAGGCGCGCCCTGGTCGTGCTGATCGCGCCGATCCTCGCGCTGGTGGCCCTCGCCGCGCTCGACCTGCTCACCGCCCACGGCTCCGGCCACTACACCGGCAGCATCCTGCACGCCCGCTCAGCCGGCGACCTGCGCGATGTGATCGTCCGCCGCTACACCGCCGCCTTCGGCGAGCTGCACAACCACGCGATGCCCGTGGCCACGTTCCTCGCGCTCATCTGCGCGGTCTGGGGAGCGCGCCGGCGCGAGCGGCTGCTGGCCCCCGTCGCGGGCGATCCCGCCTGGCTGGCCGCGCTCTGCGGGGGCCTGGCCGCGGGCGTCGTCGGCGCGCTCGTGGAGGATTCCGGCCCGGTCCTGCTCGTGGTCGCCGTGTTCACGCTGATCTGCGTGCTCGCCTACCTGTGGGGGCGGCCCGTCGCCGCGCGAGCCTCTACGCCGCGCGACACTCTCGGCAGGCGCCGTGCAGCACGATCTCGTGCTCGGACACCGCCAGCGGCACCCGCTCGCTGAGCGTCTGGATCGCGCGCTCCAGCGCGGGATCGGAGAAGGGCATCACCACGCCGCACTCGTCGCACACGAGATGATGGTGGTGGTCGTGGTCCTCGCACACGCGCTCGTAGCGCACCATCGCCTGGCCGGTCTCCACTCGCTGCACCAACCGCAACCGCTCGAGCTCGTCGAGGATCCGATACACGCTCGCCCGGCTCACCACGCGCCGACCCTTGCCCCGCGCCCGCAGCGCCTCCTCGATCTCGTGCGCGGTAAGCGCGCACTCTTGCCCGTCCAACAGCTCCAGCAGCGCGCGTCTGGCGCCCCCGCGACGGTGCCCAGTGGCGGCCAGCGTCGCCTCGGCGCGCTCAGACCAGGTATCGGTGTGCGACTCGGGGCTCATAGCAGGGCAGTAAGAGCGTAGAACGCCGCCGCCACGAGGACCACCATGCTGCCCGGTGCCAACACCGCGATCCAGTAGCTCAAAGCCAGTCCGATCCACATCGAGACCAGCGCGATCGTGGCCGACAACGCCATCCCTCGGTACGGGCTCGCGGTCAGTCGATGAGCGGCGCCGGCCGGCGCCGCGAGCAGACCGAGCAGCAGCAGCGCGCCGACCGCCTGCGTCGCCTCGGCGGCGTCGAGGCCGAGCAGCGCCAGGAAGGCGAGCCCGAGCGCCCGCACCGGCACCCCGCCGGCGGCCGCGACCGACTCGTCCAGCGAGGCGAACAGCAGCGGCCGACCGATGCTCAGCAGCGCAGCCACGATCCCGGCCGCGATCAGCGCCGCGAGCTGAGCCTCGCCCGCCGTCAGGCTGAAGATCGAGCCGAACAGGGCGCGCGCGGCGATCGTCCCGTTCGCCCCGGCCGCGCCCGCGTTGAACAGGTCCAGGCAGAGCACGCCGAGTCCGAGCGTCCCCACGAACACGATGCCGATCGTCACGTCGTCCGCGCGCGCGCGCTCGCCCAGCGCCGCCAGCCCCAGCGCCACCGCGACGGTCGCGACGAACAGCCCCAGACGCAGATCCAGTCCCGCCGCGGCCGCTGCCAGGGCGCCGGTGAACGCGACATGGCTGAGCGCGTCTCCGGCGAACACCTGTACTCGCAGCACCACGAACCAGCCGATCAGACCGCTCGCGATCGCGATGCAGGAGCCCGCGAGCAGCGCATTGTCAAAGAACCCCATCACACGCTCCGCGCGACGCGCGCGCCCGCGTAGAGCACGAGCGCGATCGTGCTCACGTAGAACCCGGGGGAGTAGTTGGTGAAGTACGACAATCCCAGGCCGACCCACGCGATCACGAGCCCCAGCAGCACGCTCAGTGCGAGACCGGCGTCGATGCGCGGGGTCAGCTCGCGCGCGATCCCGGCCGGCGCCACGAGCAGCGCGAACACCAGCAGCACGCCCGTGATCTGCGCGGTCGCGGCGACCGCGAGCCCGAGCATCAGCAGGAACGCCACCGACAGCGAGCCGACAGGCACGCGACGTGCGCGGGCGAGCGGTTCGTCGATGGACGCGAACAGCAGCGGGCGCCCCGCGAGGGCGAGCAGCGAGAGCACGCACACCGCCACGATCGCCAGGGTCAGAACCTGCCCACGCGTGACTCCCAGGATCGAGCCGAACAGCAGCGACTCCAGGCTCTCCAGCACTCCGCCATACACGCTCAGCAGCAGGAATCCCAGCGCCAGCGCCAGCGCCCCCACCGTCCCGATGACGGCCGACTCCTGTGCCGGCGCGCGCCTTCCACCCACGCCAGAGGCGCCGGCGATGACGAGCGCGCCGGCGGTGCAGAACGCAAAGTAGCCCGCCGCGAGCGGCAGCCCCATGAGCGCCGCCGCCGCCGCGCCCGGGAACGACATCATCGACAGCGTGTGTCCCGCGAACGTCTCCCGCCGCAGCACCATGAACCAGCCCACCACCGCCGCCATCACCGCCACCACGCTCGCCGCCAGAAGGGCGTTGACCATGAACCTGTATTCCACCAGCTGGCGCACGTCCGCCGCCAGGTTCCACGTGAGGTGGGGATTCATCGCAACACGTGCCGCGGTCCGTGCTCATGCCCATGTCGCGGTCCGTGCTGGTGGGGCGCCTCCGGCTCACCGACGACGACCAGCCGCCCGTCACGCGCCTTGAGCACCTCCACCGGCGCCCCATACAGGCCGCTCAGCGTCTCGCTCGTGATCACCTGCTCGGGCGTTCCCATCGCCGCGTGGCCCCCGGCCAGGTACAGAACGCGATCGACATAGGGCAGCAGCGGGTTGACGTCGTGTGCGACCAGCAGCACGGTCACCCCCTGCGCGCGGCAGATGCCCTGCACCAGCGCCGCGACCCCCGCCTGGTTGGGCAGGTCGAGGCCGTCGAGCGGCTCGTCCAGGATCAGCATTCGCGGAGACTGCACGAGCGCCTGGGCGATCAGCAACCGCTGCTGCTCTCCGCCCGAGCACTCTCCAATCGGCCGTCCCGCGTACGCGCTCGCGCCGACTTGCTCGATCGCCTGCGCCACCAGCTCGCGATCGGAGCGCGCCCGCGCACTGAACCGCCCCGCCAGCGGCAACGGCACCCCCCAGCGCCGCCCGTCCAGACCCAGGCGTACGACGTCGATTCCGCGCACCCGCGTGCTCGCGTCGAACACCCGCCGCTGCGGCAGGTAGCCGATGCGCTCGTTGCCCGAACCGGCCGGACCGCCCAGCACCGCGACCTCGCCGTGCGCGAGCTCAAGCAGGCCGAGCAACACCTCCAGCAGGGTGGACTTGCCCGCTCCGTTCGGTCCCAGAATCGCGACGAACTCCCCCTCTCCCACAAGCAGATCGACGCCGCTCCAGATCGTGCGCCCGCCGAGGCGCAGCGACGCGTCGCGCAGCTCGATCGCCGGCTCGCCGTCCACGGCGATGCCCGTCACGGGCTCACCGCCCCGTCCCCGCGCGCAACGCCCGCTCGAGCCCTTCCAGCTGCGCCACCTGCCACTGCTCGAAGGTGTCGCCCGCTGGCGCCAGCGTCTCCGTCACGGTCGCGATCGGAATCCCGTGCGCCCGCGCGATTTCGTTGACGCGCTGCACGTCCGGCGTGACGTTCTGGCTGTTGAACACCCACACCTTGATTTCGCGACGTTCGGCCTGCCGGTCCACCGTCCGCTTGTCCTGCGCGCTCACTTCGCCGCCCTCGGCGATCGCCTTGGCGAAGCTGTAAGGGGTCATCAGCCTCAGCCCGAGGTCTTCGCCGAGCGGTCGGAAGATGCTCTCGCTGTAGCCCACCGACGTGCCCGCGTATCGCGCCCGGATCTGCGCCCGCAGTTCGTCGTAGCGCGCGAGGCTCTTGGTCTCGAAGGCCCTCTCCCGTGCGGCGTAGTACTCCGCGCCGGCCGGGTCGAGCCTGTCGTAATCGGCGACGATCTCCCCCACGATCCGCCTCACGCTCGCCGGCGAGTACCACTGGTGAGGGTTATCGCCGTCCTTCAGCCCCACCGCCTCGCCCACGTTCAGCACCACTCGCCCGTCGCCTTCCGCGGGGCTGGCCGCGAGCAGCTTAGGCGCCCAGTTGTCGTACCCGATCCCGTTCACGATCGCCAGCCGTGCGCCCGCCATCGTCCGCGCGTCCGCCGCCGTCGGCTCGTAGCTGTGCGGATCGGTGTCCGGGTTGACGATGATGCTGCTCACAGCGACCCTGCTCCCACCCAGCTGGCTCGCGATGCCGCCCCAGAAGTTCTCCGCGGCCACCACCCTCAGCCTGCCGGCGCCCCCTCCCGTGCCGGCCGGCGCGCTCGGCCCGCTCTTGTCGCAGCCCGCGAGGAACGCGGCCACCAGAGCGCAGACCACCACCGCCAACATGCGTGGACGCGCCGGCCACACCGCCCGCCCGCGTGAGCGGGAGCGACACCCTTCGCGCTGTCCGTGCACAGCCACTTGCCCACCCTATCAAGATTGAGTCTTATTCTTGCCTTGGCGCTCTCCCCGCCCGCGCGGGTCGCGAGTATGATCGCCACGCATGCCGCCCCACCAGCAGCAACCTGCCGAGGATCGGCCCGATACGAGCCCGCCCCCGCTGACGCTCGCGCAAATCGAGAAATTGGAGGGCAAGTTCGGCAACCGCTTCCTGCTCGAGCCCCCGCCCGACAACAAACTTCCCAAGACGGGCATGTCCGCCCAGGAAGCGATGCGCCTGGTCGGCGAGGAAATGATCCTCGACGGCCTGCCCATGCGCAACCTCGCGACGTTCGTCACCACCTGGATGGAGCCCGAGGCCCACCAGGTGATCGACGCTGCGCTGAAGGTGAACTTCATCGACCACGCCGAGTACCCGCAGTCGGCCGAGATCGAGCAGCGCTGCATCCGCATGCTCGCCGACCTCTTCAACGCCCCCGGCGAGACCACCGGCGCGCGCACGCAGGGATCGTCCGAGGCGATCATGCTCGGCGCGCTGTCGCTGAAGTGGAAGTGGCGCGAGCGCCGCGAGGCCGCCGGCAAGGACACCAGCCGCCCCAACCTCGTGTTCGGGGGCGACGTGCACGTCGTGTGGGAGAAGTTCTGCCGCTACTTCGACGTCGAGCCGCGCATCGTCCCGCTCGCGCCCGACAAGTACACGATCGGCCCCGAGGACGTGGAGCCCCATGTCGACGAGAACACGATCGCCGTCGCCGCCGTGCTCGGCACCACGTTCACCGGGCACGCCGACGACGTTCAAGGGATCAACGACCTGCTCGTCGGCCTCAAGCACGACAAGGGCCTGGACGTGCCGATCCATGTCGACGCCGCCTCCGGCGGCTTCGTCTGGCCGTTCCTCTACCCCGGCTCCGAATGGGACTTCCGCCTGCAACAGGTCCGCTCGATCAACGTCTCCGGCCACAAGTTCGGGCTCGTCTACCCCGGCATCGGCTGGCTGATCTTCAGAGAGAAGAGCGACCTCGCCGAGGACCTCGTCTTCTACGAGAACTACCTAGGTAAGCGCGATGCCACCTTCACGCTCAACTTCTCCACCGGCTCGGCGATGGTGCTCGCGCAGTACTACAACTTCGTCCGCCTCGGCCACTCCGGCTACCGCTACGCGATGGAGACGATGAAGTACAACGCGCGCACGCTCGCGAAGGAGATCGCCGACTGCGACTTCGAGCTGATCGGCGGCGAACAGGACGAGCAGCTCCCGCTCGTCGCCTTCAAACTCTCAGGCGAACACGACTACGACGAGTTCGACGTCGCCGCTCAGCTGGCTGCCGAGCGAGCCTGGATGGTGCCCGCCTACACGCTCCCCCCCAACGCCGAGCACGTCAAGATCATGCGCGTGCTCGTCAAGCAGACGCTCAGCCACTCGCTCACCGTCGCCCTCGGCCAGGACATCAAGCAGGCCTGCGCCACGCTCGACGCCAAGGGCGGCCTGCACGAGGCCGATCGCAAACGCGTCAAGACGAACACCGGGTTCTGACTACGTAGCGGAATCCCCCGGGGCAGGCTTGGCATCCGCGTCGCCGCCCTCGTTCAGCTTGCGGCGGCGATCGACCAGCAGCACCGTCACGACGACCACGATCACGACGATCACGATCCCGCCGGCGATGTAGCGCAGCGTGTGGTGCGTCGACTTCGCGGCTTTCGGTTTGACCGTCGCGACCGTATAGCGCGCGCCGTTCGCGGTCGCAAGCGTGATCAGGTGCGCCTGGTCGGAGGCGCTGTAGATGACCGTGTAGTGCTTGCCGTCGTTCATCGAGACGTGGATGTGCCCCGGCGCGGGCGTCGGGTGGAACGTCACCGCGTGCACTTCGCGCTTGTGCAGCTGAGCCTCGAACGCCGGCAGGCTCTCGCTCTGGAAGTGGATCACGGTCGCCGCCGACGCGCTCATGGCAGTTACAGTCATCGCCAGGACCACGCTCAACAGGGCGATGGGGGCAACTCTCATCGATCTCATCGGCGGCACCTTATCGACACCAGCCGACATCGGTAGCATTCACAGTACGAGGGACGGTCGCGTTGCACCCCGAGGCCCGCTCACCGCGGGCCTCGTCTGTTAAACCCGCCCCGTGTCCTTCCGATACGCGCGCGCGGCGAGCCGGCTCAGCACGATCGTCCAGACCGCGATCACGACCCATCCCTTCAGCGGCCAGGCGTGCCCGCCGAGCGCGACGTGGCTGGCCTGCACGAGCCAGTAGGAGGGCAGCAACTGCCCCAGGTCGTGCAGGAATCCATGGGTGGGGAGCGGGAACCAGGTGCCGCCGAAGAACGCCAGCAGTGCGATGCCTCCGCCCATCGCCGGGCCGATCGACTCGGGGGTGAGCATGTGCCCGAGCATCACGCCTCCCGCGGCGAACGGGATCAGCCCGACGACGATCAGGCCGGTCATCGCGAGCCAGTCGCTCGCCGCCAGGCTGACACCGAGCGACGCCCCCGCCGCGTACAGCGCGAACAGGCTGATCAGCGCCATCATGTACGCCGTCAGCACCTTCGCCCGGAAGTAGTCGCGCGTCGACAGCGGCGTTATGCGCAGCTGCCGGTTCCAGCCCACGGCCCGCTCGGCGGCGATCCGCGCGCCGCTCGAGAGCATCGCGCTCATCGTCCCGAACGCCGCCAGCCCGACCATGAAGTACAGCGGCGCCGAGATGCCCGTGCCGGCGAGGTTCTTCACGTTGCGGCTCGAGCCCGCGATCACGAAGTACAGGATCAGCGGAAACGCGAGCGACAGAAAGAAGAAGCGGCGGTTGCGCAGCGTCCGCAGCAGCTCATACCGGGTGTAGACGAGCGGGTTCATCCCGTCAGCTCCACGAACGCCTCCTCCAGGCCCGCGGCGACGATCTCGATGTCGCGCGCCTCGGGGTAGGCGGACAGCAGCGCCCTGATCGCCGCGTCGGAGTCGGTGCAGCTCAGGACGACCGCCTCGCCGCGGCGCTCGACCCCGCCGACACCAGGCAGCGCCGCCAGCGTGGCCTGATCGCCGTCTGGCAGCGTCGCGCGGATCGTGCGCGTGCCGACCATCGCCTTGATCTCGTTCGTCGGCCCGTCGGCGACGATCCGACCGTGGGCCATCAGCACAGCCCGGTCGGCGTAGACGTCAGCCTCCTCCAGGTAGTGAGTGGCGAACAGGATCGTCTTGCCGCGCGCGGCAAACTCGCGCATCGTCGCCCAGAACGAGCGCCTGCCCTCCACGTCCATGGCGGCGGTCGGCTCGTCCAGCACCAGCAGCTCGGGGTCGCTGACGAGCGCGATCGCGCAGCGCACGCGCTGGGTCTGCCCGCCCGACAGCTTCTGCGTGCGCTGGTCGGCGAACTCGCTCGCGCCCGTCAGCTTCAGCACCTCCTCGACGCCGAGCGGCGCGGGGTAAAGCGAGGCGATCATCGTGACCAGCTCGCGCGCGGACAGGTCCCTGATCAGCGCACCCGTCTGCAACATCGCGCCGACCGCGCCCTGCGCGACCGCCTCGCCGGGCGAGCGGCCAAACACCGACACGCTGCCCGCTTCGGGCTCCAGCAGCCCGAGCAGCATGTCGATCGTGGTCGACTTGCCCGCGCCGTTGGGGCCCAGCAGTGCGACCGTCTCGCCCGCCGCGATCCGCACGTCGATCCCCCGCACCGCCTCGATCGGGCCGTCCGGGCCGGGGAAGGACTTGACCAGCCCGTTGAGGCCGATCTCGCTCACTTGCGCGCGTTGCGCATCGCCTTCAACCGCTCGACCTTCGGCAGCACGACCTTGCGCATGCGCACCGAGGAGGGCGTCGCCTCGACGGCCTCGTCCTCGCGCACGAACTCGAGCGCCTCGTCGAGCGTCAGTTTGCGGTGCGCGTCCAGGCGCACGAGCACGTCGGAAGTGGATGAGCGCATGTTCGTCAGGTGCTTCTCCTTGACCGGGTTCACGTCGAGGTCATCCGAGCGGGCGTTCTCGCCGATGATCATCCCTTCGTATACCTCCTCGCCGGGGCCCACAAACAGCGAGCCGCGCTCCTGCAACGTGAACAGCGAGAACGTGACCGTCTCGCCGCGGCGATCGGCCACGAGCACGCCGCTCTGGCGCGTGAGCAGCTCACCCGCCCACGGCTCCCAGCGGTCGAACACGTGGTGCATGATCCCGGTGCCGCGCGTTTCGGTGAGAAACTCGGTGCGAAACCCGATCAGCCCGCGCGCCGGCACGAGGTAGTCCATGCGCACCCAGCCCGTGCCGTGGTTGGTCATGTGCTCCATCCGCCCTTTCCGCGCCGCCAGCAGCTGCGTGACCGTCCCGACGTGCTCCTCGGGCACGTCCACCGACAGGCGCTCGACCGGCTCGTGGCGCTTGCCGTCGATCTCGCGCTCGACCACGTGCGGCTGCCCGACGGTGAGCTCGAAGCCTTCCCGCCGCATCATCTCCACGAGCACCGCCAGCTGCAGCTCACCGCGGCCCTGCACCTCATACGTGTCCGGCCGCGCGGTCTCGCGCACGCGCAGCGAGACGTTGCCGATCAGCTCTTGGTCGAGCCGGGCCTTGATCTGCCTGGCCGTCAGCTTGCTCCCGTCTTTGCCCGCCAGCGGCGAGGTGTTGACGCCGAGCGTGATCGACATCGCGGGCTCGTCCACGGTGATCACGGGCAGCGGCCGCGGATCGCCGGGATCGGCGAGCGTCTCGCCGATCGTCACCTCGGCGATGCCAGCCACGGCGATGATCTCCCCCGGCCCCGCCGCGGGCGCGTCGACACGGTCGAGCGCGTCGGTGACGTACAGCTCGGCCACCTGCGCTTTCTGGATCGAGCCGTCCGCGCGACACCAGGCGATCTGCTGGCCCTTCTTGATGGTCCCGTGGCGCACGCGGCAGACCGCCAGCCTGCCCACGTAGGGGGAGGCGTCGAGGTTCGTCACGAGCGCCTGCAGCGGGTGCTCGGGGTCATATGTCGGCGCGGGGATGCGCTCCAGCAGCAGGTCCAGCAGCGGCGCGAGGTTGCCGCCCTCGACCTTGATCCCACCAGGCAGATTCGAGTCGTACGCGAGCGAGGCAACCCCGGCCTTGGCGTTGCAGTAGACGATCGGGAACTCGATCTGGTGCTCGTCGGCGTCGAGGTCGAGGAACAGCTCGTACACCTCGTCCACGACCTCCGCCACGCGCGCGTCGGGACGATCGACCTTGTTGACGACGAGGATCACCGGCAGCCCCGCCTCGAGCGCCTTGCGCAGCACGAACCGCGTCTGCGGCAGCGGACCCTCGGAGGCGTCCACGAGCAGCAGCACCCCGTCCACCATCGTCAGCCCACGCTCGACCTCCCCGCCGAAGTCGGCGTGCCCGGGGGTGTCGACGATGTTCAGCTTGACGTCGCGGTAGCGCAGCGAGGTGTTCTTGGCGAGGATCGTGATCCCCTTCTCGCGCTCGAGGTCCATAGAGTCCAGCACGCGCGTGGCCACGTCCTGTCCGACGCGGAAGGCGCCCGACTGCCACAGCATCGCGTCGACGAGCGTGGTCTTGCCGTGGTCGACGTGCGCGACGATCGCGACGTTGCGGATGTCATCTCTGGGGACGAGCACGGTCCGACAGGCTAGCGGTGCGAGCGTGCCGTCCTGATACCTGTACGCAAACCGAAGCGCGCGAGCGCCGAGGGGTAGCGCTCGGCCGCCGCGATCGTCTCCTCCAGCGCAGCGGCGAAGCGGCGGATCTCCTCCTCGGAGATCACGAGCGGCGGGAGCGCCTTGATCACGTTCATGCGATGGCCCGCGACCTGGCAGAAGATGTGGTGCTCGTGAAACAGCGGCACTGTGATCAGCTGAGAGAACAGGCCGGGCTGGCGGCGCTCGACCGTCTCCCACAGCCGACGGGCCGCCGCGCCCGAGGGCGGGCCGAATTCGATCGCCCACATCAGGCCGAGGCCGCGGACGTCGCGCACGACCTCGTAGCGTTCGACCAGCGGTGCGGTCAGCTCGAGCAGCAGCGCGCCCAGGCGCTGCGAGCGGGCGATCAGATCCTCCTGCTCGAGCACGCGCAGCGTCGCCAGCGCGGCGGCCGCGGCGAGGTCGTTGCCGCCGAACGTCGAGCCATGGCGGACCGCGCGCTCCATGCCGTCGAACACGCGATCGAAGGCCGCGCGCGAGACCAGCACCGCGCCGATCGGCACCATCCCCCCGGACAGCGCCTTGGAGAGACAGATCAGGTCGGGCTGCAGATCCCAGTGCTCCAGCGCGAGGAATCGCCCGGTGCGCCCGAGACCGGTCTGCACCTCGTCGCACACGAACAGCGACCCGTGCTCGCGGCACAGCGTCTGGGCACCCTCCAGGTAGCCGTCGGACGGAAGGTTGACGCCCTTGCCCTGCACCGGCTCGACCACGAACGCGGCCACGTCCCCGCGCGCGAGCTGGGCTCCCAGCGCAGCCAGATCGCCCCACGGCACGGGATCGCAGCCGGGCAGCAGCGGCCCGAAGCCGTCGCGGAACATGTCATCGCCGTTGAGTGAGAGCGAGCCGAGCGTCAGGCCGTGAAAGGCGTGCTCGGCGTAGAGCACGCGCGGGCGGCCGGTCGCGGCGCGGGCGATCTTGATCGCCGCCTCCACGGCCTCGGTGCCGGTGTTCGCGGGCACCATCGCGCCGACCGAGCCCGGCGCGCGGGCGAGCAGCTGCTCGGCCAGCACGCCGCTCAGCAGGGTGACGCCCAGCTGGGGCAGGTTGCCGGTGCGCGCCGCCATCGCCTCCTCGATCGCGGCGATCGCCTGTGGGTGCGAGCGCCCGATCGCGAACACGCCGTAGCCGCCGAACAGGTCGAGGTAGCGCTCGCCGGTGGAATCGATCAGATGCGCGCCCTCGCCCCCCGCCCAGGTCCGATCGAAGCCGAGCGTGCGCAGGATCCTGCCCATCTGAGGGTTGAGGTAGCGATCGTTCAGCGCCAGCTCCTCGCCGGTGCGCGCCTGGATCAGCTCGCTGATGCCGGGGATAGGCCGTCGTGAGGACATCGGATGAGACTAACCTGCCCCGTTGATAGAGTGCCCTCGATGTCCGGCGGCCAGACCCCCAAGCAGAAGCAGTCCTACTCGCGCACTCATAAGCGCCGCGCACAGCACAAAATCGTGCCTGCGGCGTCGAACGAGTGCCCGCAGTGCCACCAGCCCAAGCTGCCTCACCGCGTGTGCCCGAGCTGCGGCTCCTACAGGGGTCAGGACGTCCTCGACTCCGGCGCCGAAGCTCCCGTCGAGGAGTAGCGCCGTAGTCGTAGAAGCCGTGCCACCGCTGCGCGAGCGTCCCGCGTGGGCGGCGCTCGAGGCGCATTGCGGGGCGATCCGCGACACGCACCTGCGCGAGCTGTTCGCCGCCGACCCCGGGCGGGGAGAGCGGATGAGCGTCGAGGCGGCGGGGCTGTATCTGGACTACTCCAAGAACCGCATCACCGAGGAGACGCTTGATCTGCTCGCCGAGCTGGCGCGGCAGTCGGGTCTGCGGGAGCGAACCGCGGCGATGTTCGCGGGCGAGCGCATCAACGTCTCGGAGGACCGTTCGGTGTTGCACGTGGCGCTGCGGATGCCGGACGGCGCGTCGCTGATCGTCGACGGCGTGGACGTGGTCAAGCAGGTGCACGAGGTGCTCGCGCGGATGGGGACGTTCGCCGAGAGGGTCCGTTCGGGAGAGTGGCTGGGCCACACCGGCAGGCCGATCCGCAACGTCGTGAACATCGGCATCGGCGGGTCGGACCTCGGTCCGGTGATGGCTTATGAGGCGCTGAAGCACTACTCCGCCCGCGGGCTGACCTTCAGGTTCGTCTCGAACGTCGACGCGACCGACTTCGTCGAGGCCACACGCGACCTCGACCCGGCCGAGACGCTTGTGATCGTCTCCTCGAAGACGTTCACGACCCTGGAGACGATGACCAACGCCCGCTCGGCGCGCGCGTGGCTGCTCGGGGCTCTGGGCGACGAGGCCGCGATCGCCAAGCACTGCGTCGCGGTCTCCACTAACGCGCGGGGCGTGAGCGAGTTCGGGATCGACACGGACAACATGTTCGGGTTCTGGGATTGGGTCGGGGGGCGGTATTCGATGGACTCGGCGATCGGGCTGTCGACGATGCTGGCGGTCGGCCAGGAGCGGTTCGCGGAGATGCTGGCGGGGATGCACGCGATCGACGAGCACTTCCGCACGGCGCCTCCGCGCGAGAGCCTGCCGGCGTTGATGGGGCTGCTGTCGGTGTGGTACGGCGACTTCTTCGGCGCGCAGACCTGCGGGGTGATGCCCTACGAGCAATATCTGAAGCGGCTGCCGGCCTACCTGCAGCAGCTGACGATGGAGTCGAACGGCAAGCACGTGACGCTCGACGGCGTGAAGGTCGCTACGCAGACGGGCGCGATCTACTGGGGCGAGCCGGGAACGAACGGCCAGCACAGCTTCTACCAGCTGATCCATCAGGGCACGAAGCTGATCCCAGTCGATCTGATCGGGTTCGGCCAGACGCTGAACCCACTGGGGGAGCACCACGACATCCTGATGTCGAACGTGTTCGCACAGGCACAGGCGCTCGCGTTCGGCAAGACCGCGCGGGAGATCCGCGCGGAAGGCATCGAGGAGGCGGTGGTCCCGCACAAGGTGATGGAGGGCAACCGCCCAACGAACGTGATCCTGGCGGAGAAGCTGACGCCCTACGCGCTGGGGACGCTGGTGGCGCTGTACGAGCACAGCGTGTTCACGCAGGGGACCGTCTGGGGGATCGACTCTTTCGACCAATGGGGAGTCGAGTTGGGGAAGAAGCTCGCGCAGGAGATAATCCCCGAGCTGACGAGCGCGGCCGAGCCCGAGCTTGCGCACGACAGCTCGACCAACGCCCTGATCCGGCGTTACCGCTCGCTGCGCTGAGGGGCCCGCGGGAGCACGAAGCGCCGGACGGCCTGGGCGAAGCCGTCGTGATCGTTGCCGGCGGTCACGCGTCGCGCGGCGCGCTGGACCTCGCGGTCGGAGTTGCCCATTGCGATCGACAGGCCCGAGCGGGCGAACATGAGCACGTCGTTGGGCATGTCCCCGATCGTGGCGATCCGCTCGCCGGGGATGTCGTACCGGCGCGCCAGGTATTCGACGACGCTGCCCTTGTTCGCCTGGGGATGCGTCACATCGACGTAGTAGGGCTGTGAGCGCGCCGCGGACACACGATCGCCGAAGCGCTCCTGGGCGTCTGTCGCGGCGCGGGCGACCGCGTCGTGGTCGTCGCCGACGCCGACGATCTTGGCGATGCTCTCGACGAGGCCGTCGTAGTCGGCGCGCAACGTCGGCGCGAACCGCACGGTCGCGGCCTCGCGATCCACGTGCGGACCGGCCACGTCCTGCACGAACCAGTCGGCGCCCTGATAGAGCCACACGTCCAGGTCGTGGGCCCTGAGCAAATCGATCGCCAGGGGGACGAGCTCGGGTGGGATCGTGCGCTGCTCGATCACCGTCATGTCGCGGTCCACGAGCAGACCGCCGTTGAAGGCGGCGATCGGAGTGCGCACGTCGAGGGGCTCGATCAGCATCGACATCCCCCGCGGTGGGCGCCCGCTGGTGAGCGCGAACAGGATGCCGGCCTCGTGCAGCTCGCCCACGGCCGCGATCGCCGCCTCGGTGAGGACCTTCTCCTGCGTGACAAGCGTGCCGTCGACGTCGGCGAGCAGCAGCCCGATCGCGGGCGAGGCGCTGGACGAGGGCGAATTGAGCGACACTGCAGAGAGCACGGTACCGGCCCGCGGCCCCGCTCCGAGGCCGGCCCGGCGAGAAGCACGAGATCGAGACACCGGCCCCTGGGCGCCGGCTTGGCAAACCGACTAGCGAAGGAGCCCGACGATGGCGACTGACACATCTATGCAATTGGGGATGGTCGGACTGGGGCGCATGGGCGCCAACATCGTGCGGCGACTGCTGCGCGACGGGCACCGCTGCGTCGGCTATGACGTCAGCGCCGACGCGGTGGCGGCGCTCGCGGCCGACGGCGCGCAGGGCGCGGGCACGATCGCGGAGCTCGTGGCCAAGCTGGAGAAGCCGCGCACGGCCTGGGTGATGGTCCCGGCCGGCGAGATCACCGACAAGACGATCGCCGAGCTGGCGCAGGCGCTGGAGCCGGGCGACACGATCATCGACGGCGGCAACACGCATTACCACGACGACATCCGCCATGCCAAGGAACTGAAGGGCAAGGGCATCCATCACGTCGACTGCGGCACGAGCGGCGGCGTGTGGGGGCTGGAGCGCGGCTACTGCCTGATGATCGGCGGCGAGAGCGAGGTCGTGCAGCGCCTGAGCCCGCTGTTCGCCACGATCGCGCCCGGGGTGGACTCCGCCCCACGCACGCCCGGGCGCAGCGGCGAGCCGAGCCCGTCCGAGCAGGGCTGGTTGCACTGTGGCCCCAACGGCGCGGGGCACTTCGTGAAGATGGTGCACAACGGCATCGAGTACGGGCTGATGGCCGCCTACGCCGAGGGCCTGTCGATCATCCATTCCGCCGACGCGGGCCTGCGCTCACAGGAGCAGGACGCCGAGACGAGCCCTTTGGAGAACCCGCAGTTCTACAAGTACGAGATCGACACGACCGAGGTCGCCGAGGTGTGGCGACGGGGCAGCGTGGTCGGCTCGTGGCTGCTGGACCTGACGGCGCAGGAGCTGTTCAGGTCCCCCAAGCTCCAGGAGTTCGCCGGCCGCGTGTCGGACTCGGGCGAGGGCCGCTGGACGTCGATCGCGGCGATCGAGGAGGGCGTGCCCGCGCCCGTGCTCACGGCGGCGCTGTACTCGCGCTTTGGCTCGCGCGGGCTGGACGAGTACGCGGGCAAAGTGCAGTCGGCGATGCGCAAGGGGTTCGGCGGGCACGACGAGAAGCCCAAGCAGCCGGCCGAGCACGAAAGCTGACCGGATGGGGAGGGTCGCATGCGACCCTCCCGGAAACCGCGCATGCGCGGTTTCCCCGGACGGTGCATGCACCGTCCGGCCGAGGGCGCATGCGCCCTCGGAACTGCAAAGAAACGTCCGAGGGTCAGGCGTAGACTGCTCGTTGGATGACCAACGATCTTGCGCGCTGGCAGTTCGCAACGACGAGCATCTACCACTTCCTGTTCGTGCCGGTGACGATCGGGCTGGCCTTCCTCGTCGCGCTGCTGCAGACGAGCTGGCATCGCAATCAGCGGCCCGAGTACAGGCGCATCGTGCGCTTCTTCGGCGTGCTGCTGACGATCAACGTCGCGATCGGGGTCGTCACCGGGCTGGTGCAGGAGTTCGAGTTCGGGATGAACTGGTCGGCCTATTCGCGCTTCGTCGGCGACGTCTTCGGCGGCCCGCTGGCGATGGAGGGCCTGGCGGCGTTCTTCTTGGAGTCCACCTTCCTGGGGCTGTGGATCTTCGGCTGGGATCGGCTGCCCAAGCGCGTGCATCTGGCCTGCATCTGGCTGGTGGCGGGCGGCGCGATGCTCTCAGCGCTGTTCATCTTGGCGGCCAACTCGTGGATGCAGCACCCGGTCGGCTATGTGCTGAACGGCCACGGGCAGCCGGTGCTGAACAACGTCTGGGCGCTGTTCACAAATCCGACGTTCCTGTGGGGATACGTGCACGTGATCCTCGCCTCGCTGGTGACGGGCGCGCTGGTGATGCTCGCGATCTCGGCCTGGTATCTGCTGGGGCAGCGCGAAGTGCAGGCCTTCTATCCCACGGCGCGGCTGTCGGTGCTGGTGCTGCTGCCGGCGATTTTGCTGCAGATGTTCATCGGCAACAAGCTCGGTGAAATCGAGGCCAAATACCAGCCGGCCAAGATCGCCGCGTCCGAGGCGCAGTGGGAAAACTGCCGGCCGTGCTCGTTCTCGGTGTTTCAGATCGGCGGCGGTAAAAATGACAAGACCCCGACGCAGCTGATCGCGATCCCGCATCTGCTGTCGGTGCTCGCGACCGGAACCTGGAACGGCGCGGTCGTCGGGCTGAACCAGCTGCAGCGCGAAGGCGAAGCCAAGTATGGGCCCGGTAATTACATCCCCGACGTGTTCATCCAATACTGGTCGATGCGCGTGATGGCCTACCTGGGGTCGCTGATCGCGCTGCTGGCGCTGTGGGGCGCGTGGCTCGTGCACCGGGGCACGCTCGCGCGCTCGAAGTGGTTTCTGCGCGCGGGACTGGGGGCGGTGGTGACGCCATTCGTGATGAACACCGCCGGCTGGCTGCTGACCGAGAGCGGGCGCCAGCCCTGGATCGTGCAGGGCTTGATGAAGACCGTCAACGCCAACTCGCCCTCGGTCACCGCCACCGATATCTGGATCAGCCTGATCGCCTTCGTGCTGATCTACATCGGGTTGGGAGCAGCCGACCTGATCTTGATGCTCCGCTACGCACGCAAAGGCCTGGACCCCGACGAGGACGGGCCCGACGGGGCGAGCTCGGCCACGCCGCCCACGACCCCGGCCATGAGCTATTAGCGGGCGTCCGATGTATCGCCTCCGACACCACCCCCATCTCCATCCGCCGCGGCCCAGAGCCGGGGGACTTGGGCGCTAGGAGACGCATTGTGCAACTGCACACGATCTGGTTCGTGATCATCACCATCTTCTGGGTCGGGTTCTTCGTGCTCGAGGGCTTTGACTTCGGCGTCGGCGCGCTGCACGTGCTCGTGGGTCGTGACGAGGACGAGCGCAAGCTCGCGCTGGGCACGATCGGCCCGTGGTGGGACGGCAACGAGGTGTGGCTGGTGGTGGCCGGCGCAGGGATGTTCGCGGCGTTCCCCGGCTGGTACGCGACGATGTTCTCGGCCCTGTATCTGGCGCTGCTGCTCGTGCTCGCGTCGCTGATGGCGCGCGGGGTGGCCTTCGAGTTCAAAGACAAGAGCGAGGATCCGCGCTGGCGAGGAACCTGGCGGTGGGCGATGACGATCGGCTGTCTGCTGATCCCGCTGCTGCTCGGCGTCGGGCTGGGGGATCTGCTGAACGGCCTGCCGATCGACTCAAGCCATGAGTACACCGGCAACTTCTTCGACCTGCTCACCCCCTACGGCCTGTGGACCGGCGTGACGCTGCTCGGACTGTGTCTGCTGCACGGAGCGACCTTTCTGAAGCTCAGGACCACCGATCGCGTGCGCGAGCGCGCCCGCGCCATCGCACGGCCGTTGGGATGGGCGACGATCGCGTTCGTGGTGGGCTGGGTGATCTGGACGCGCAGCGTCGCCGGAGGACCCGACGTGCCCCAGCCCGTGGAAATTCTCGCTGTGATCGCCACGATGTTCGCCGCGCGCATGGCGATGAGCGATCACGACGGTCTGGCCTTCGCCTCCTCCGCTGTCGCGATCGCAGCGACCGTCGGCTCGATCTTCATCGATCTGTATCCGAACGTGATGGTTTCGAGCACCAGCGCCGCCTACAACCTGACCGTCAACAACGTCGCCTCCGGCCACTACGCGTTGACGGTCATGACCGTGGTGGCGGTGATCTTCTTCCCGCTCGTGCTGATCTACCAGGGCTGGTCGTTCCACGTCTTTCGTGGCCGCCTGAAGGCTCCACAGGCACAACGGCCCGAGCGGTCGCATGCGCCACCACCGGCGGGCACGAGCGCACCGGCGGCACCGCGGACACAGCCGGGCGGATGAACGGCGCGTCCGCCCACCGCGTGGTGATCGTGGGCGGCGGCTTCGGCGGCCTGTTCGCGGCGAAGTTCCTGCGTCGTGCGCCGGTGCGGGTGACGCTGATCGACCGCACCAACCACCACACCTTCCAGCCGCTGCTCTACCAGCTGGCGACGGGCATCCTGTCCGAGGGCGCGGTCGCGCCGCCGCTGCGCGAGGTGCTGCGCAAGCACCGCAACGTGTGTGTCGAGCTCGCGGAGGTCACGGGATTCGATCTGCAAGCCCGGACCGTCACCGCCGCCAGGCCCCTGGGGACGGCCATCACGGTTCCGTACGACTCCCTGATCGTGGCCGCCGGCGCCACGGGCTCCTACTTCGGGCACGACGAGTTCGCGCGCTTCGCGCCGGGGATGAAGACCGTGGACGACGCCCTGGAGCTGCGCGGGCGCATCTTCGGCGCGTTCGAGATGGCCGAGATCGAGGAGGACCCCGAGGCCCGGCGGGCGTGGCTGACGTTCGCGGTGATCGGCGCCGGGCCCACGGGCGTGGAGATGGCCGGACAGATCGCCGAGCTGTCGCGGCGCTCGCTGAAGGGGAACTTCCGCAGGATCGATCCGGCCGGCGCACAGGTGCTCCTGTTCGACGGCGGCGAGGCCCCCCTGGCCACGTTCGGCGAGGCGCTCTCGGCGAAGGCCACGAGCCAGATCGAGCGCACGGGCGTCCAGCTGCGGATGCGCAGCATCGTGACCGACGTGAAACCGGACGCGATCGTCGTCCAGGGCCCCGACGGCGAGGAACGCATCGCGTGCCACACGAAGGTGTGGTCGGCGGGCGTTCAGGCCTCACCGCTGGGTGAGATGCTGGTCAAGGCCACCGGCGCCGGGACCGACCGCGCCGGACACGTGCGGGTGCTCCCCGACTGCACCTTGCCCGGGCATCCGGAGGTGTTCGTCGTCGGCGACATGATGTCCCTGAACGGGCTCCCGGGGGTCGCGGAGGTCGCGATGCAGTCGGGCATCCATGCGGCTCGCACGATCAAACGACGCGTGCAGGGCGACGCCGCCGCGGCCAGGCCGTTTGTGTATCGCGACCTCGGCAGCATGGCGACGATCTCGCGCTTTCGCGCGATCGTGAGCTTCAAGGGCCTGAAGATCGGCGGGTTCGTCGGCTGGCTGATGTGGGCGTTCGTCCACCTCACGTTCCTCACGGGCTTCAAGAACCGCTGGATCGTGCTGCTCAAGTGGCTGACCGCGTTCGTCGGCAGCGCTCGTAACGAGCGGACGATCACGATGCAGCAGGTCGCGGCTCGCGTCGTCGGGATGCACGTGGGGATCAAGTCGGGCGAGGAAAGCCTGGCTCGGTTCGTCGAGGACGACACCACGCCCTGAACCGCGGGTTACTCGTGACTTGCTATCACAGACCTTTTGATGACGTCCTGCAATTCATTTACAGCCCTATCCAAGTCCTTCACAGCAACGAGCATAGTATCTCCGTTTCGGAACGTGAGGCATAGTCGCTTCCGCATCCCTCCTGTATACGGCGTGAAGTCCCGGTCTTGCACCGTGACGGATTGGAGATCATCAAGCGGGAGCTGCTGCAACTTCAGCGGAGCAAACGAAATAGCCGCTAGCCGCGCTGGAACGAACATTACTCGGGACGACGTGACGCAGAGCGTTCCTCCGACCCATCCCCTTGACCGAGAAAAGCCACCGCTTCGGCACCAAAGCATGCGCTCGCCCGGCTCCAACTTCGGAGTAGGAAGCAGCCAACTCAAGGCTGTCCGCAGCTCAATCCGTGGATGAATCCGTAGATATCTGCCCCGAACCCAAGCACTGCCGAGCCAAGACCACTATATCCGAGCGTTTCCTTGAGAGCGTCAGAGCCCTCGATGACACCCGCATCAAGGAGCGTAGCTCCGAGTCCTAGTGCCGAGCCGGCTCCGTTTAGACCCAGGCCCCCACACGCTACGCTATTTCCATTGAAACACGCTGATCCGTCAAGTGCAGCCCCGCCGGCTCCCGTGAGTGCTGAAATGCCTCCTAGTCCGACGCTACCACCCAGGACCTCCGCCCCGCTGACCCCAGCCACCGCTGCGGCGCCTGTACCCAGTGAGACTACTCCGAGGCCAATACCTCCGACCTCGACTGGATGTTCCGCAACGGATTCCACCCCGGAGATGATCGCGCCTGGTGTTTCAGAAAAGCAGTTTTCTGCCGACCCGGGGACGATGCTGCATAGGCCAGTGCGGTCCATGTAGTTCTCGGGATTGTCGCCCGCGTAGTAGTAGGGCGCCCGCGTGTTGCCCACCATCGGATCGACGGTCAGGAACTGCGCTGTAGCCGGGTCGTAGGTGCGTGCTCGCATGTAGATCAGGCCTGTGTCAGAACTGGTGTATTGGGCGTCGTAGCCGAGCGAGGTCGTGGCAGCGCCAGTGGCGCCGGTGGTGTTGCCATAGGCATCGTATGTCATCGACGCTTCTTTGGCTCCAGTTGAGCCCGTCAGTAGACGCGTGGACCCCTGTTGGTCATGGTGCAGGTAGAGGGTGGTGCCGGTGCTGTTGTTGATTTGCTCGATCGGTATGCCACCCGGCCCATAGATGTAGCTGTTTGTCCTGTCGGTGAGCAGCAGCGGGAGTCCTTCGGCCATATCCCATGCCATGTACGTGGTCGTCCCCGAGATCGTCTGGGAGACGCGTAGCCCTTCGCCGTTGTAGGCGTAGGAGTCTTCGATCTTCGCCACTTCGCCTTCTTTCGGTCGTTCGACCGAGATCAGGCTCCCAGCCTGGTCGTATCCGTAAGTGGTCACTGGGCCTTTTTCGGGAGTCGTTTTGGTGCGCTCTCCGAGTTCGTCGTAGGAGTACGTTGCACCGGTGTCTTTTTCGAGCTCGTCGCCTTCGTTGTAGGTGTTTGTGTTGGAGCCGATCGTCGTCGGGTTGTTCGCCCCGTCGTATTTGTATTCGGTGCTGCCGGATTTTGTGAGACGGCTGTTTTCGTCGTAGGTGTCTTCAGTGACTTCTGCGCCTGGCAGCCCTTTGGCAGTGGTCGTCTTGACTTGACTTTCGTTATCTCGCGTGTAGGCAAGGGACGCCAGGGTTTCGGCGCCTTTGGCCATCTTGATTTCCGTCACCCGGTCCGCGTTGTTGTAGGTGTACGTGTCCTGGTCTTCGGTCGCGCCGGGAAAGACCACCGTCGCGAGATCGGAGTCTGCGTCGTATGTGAATTTGGTGACGTTCGATGACCAGTCGGTGACTTTTTCCAGCCGTCCGTCTTTGTCGAACCCTCGTGTCACGCTTTTTTCGTTGGGGTAGGTGATCTTGGTCTGCTTGTTCCCCAGATTGTATTCGTATTTGACCAGTTCTTTGTGAGCGTTTTCGCTTTCGACCATGCGATCCAGCTGGTCATAGGTGTAGGTGGTGGTCCCCGTCCCGTCGTTTATCTTTGTGCGCTCACCGTCTTTGTTGTATTCGTATTTGATCGTCGCAGGGCTCCCACTGGAGTAGACGACTTCGGTGAGACGGTTTGCGGGGTCGTACGTGTAGGTCGTCGTACGTCCTTTTGGATCGGTGGCCTTGATGAGGTTGCCTGTCGCGTCGTATTCCTCGAGCGTTTTGTGGCCGAGCGGATCCACGACTTCGGTGGCCTCCTCCAGGGCGTTGCGTTTGTATTTGGTTGTGTGTTTGCTGCCGTCGATCTGTGCG
>DASXKH010000014.1:0-1935 GCA_036496915.1 Solirubrobacteraceae bacterium | reverse complement strand
CCAGACCGCGTCCTGCTGTATGCCGGCAACGGCGAGACGGCGCTCAGCGAGGTGCACGCGATCGGCCTCGAGCCGATCACCGCGCTCGTGCGACGGGCCACGCTGGAGGACGTGTTCCTGAAACTCACGGGCCGCTCGCTGATCGACTGAGATGGCGGCCGACATCGCGCGCGCCCTGCACGCTTTCCGCTACTGGCTGAAGCTGTACAGCCGGACCTGGCGTGGATCGATCGTGATCAGCGTCGCTAACCCGCTGCTCTTCCTGCTCGGAATCGGCGTCGGCCTCGGTCACCTGGTCAACCAACAGGATTCCCCGGCGCTGGGCGGGGTGCCGTATGCGGACTTCTTCGCGCCCGGACTGCTCGCCGCATCGGCGATGCAGACCGCGTTCGTCGAGTGCGGCGGCCGGGTGACGATCGCGGCCGGCTGGGCCGGCTCGTACCGTGCCGCGGCCACGACGCCGCTCCAGCCCGAAGAGATCATGGCCGGGCACATGCTGTTCGCCGCCTTCCGGCTGCTCACCTCGAGCGCCGCGTTCATCCTCGTGATGCAGGTGTTCGGAGTGACCAAGGGTTGGGGGGCGTTGCTGGTGCTCCCGGCGGCGCTCCTCACAGGTCTGGCGTTCGCCGCTCCGCTCGCCGCCTGGACCGTCACGCTGCGCAGCTACGCCAAGGTCAACACCGTCTTTCGGTTCGTGATCATGCCGATGTACATGCTCTCCGGCACCTTCTTCGCGCTCAGCCAGCTGCCGCACGGCATCGCGCTGATCGCGTCGGTGCTGCCGCTCGCCCAGGGCGTCGAGCTGTGTCGCTCCCTGAGCCTGGGGAGCGCGTCGTTGCCCGCGGCCATCGGACACAGCGCGTACCTGCTCGCGTTCGTCGTCGGTGGCATCGCCGCTGCCCGGATCACGTACAGAAGGCGGCTGCACGCGTGATCGCCGTGGGCTGGACGCTGCGGCGCACGGGCACTCTCGTCGAGCGCAACGCGCTGATCTATCGCCGTTCATTGACGCCGGTGCTGTCGAGCATCGTCGAGCCCGTGCTGTATCTGCTGTCGATCGGATTCGGGGTGGGGGCGCTCGTCGGGAGCGTGCACGGGGTCGAGGTGCCCTATGCCGCCTTCGTGGCGCCCGGCATCTTGGCGACGACCGCGATGAACGCGGCCTTCAACCAGACCAGCTTCGGGATCTTCATGCGGGTCAAGAACGAGCGGATCTACGACGCGATCGTGCCGACGCCGCTTTCGGTCGCCGACATCGCCATCGGTGAGGTCGCCAGCGCCGTCCTCAGCGGCGTGCTCGCCTCGATCGGCTTCGTGGCGGTGATGCTCGTCCTCGGCCTGGTCGTCTCGCCGGGCATCGTGGTCGCGATGTTCGGCGCGCTGCTCGTCGGCTATGCGTTCGGCGCCGCAGGCCTTGCCGTCATGACCTACGTGCGCGACTTCCCGGACTTCCAGTTCGTGCAACTCGTGATGCTGCCGATGTTCCTGTTCGCCACGACGTTCTACCCGCTGTCGGTGTACCCGAGCTGGGCGCGGCCGATCGTGGAGGCCCTGCCGCTCTATCAGAGCATCGAGCTGGTCAGGGAGCCGGCGCTCGGCATCTTCGACTGGAGGCTGGTGGAGGCAGTGATCTACCTGGCGGTGCTCGGGACGTTCGCGCTTGGGTTGGCCAATCGGCGGCTCCATCGCCAGCTCTTGCCGTAGGAGCCTGCCCAAACCTTTCCGCAAATCCTTGCAAGATCTGTCATAGAATTGCGGCGTGGCTCGCAAACTTGCAGACGTCGCAAAGCAGGCCGGGGTCAGCGAGGCCACCGTCAGCCGCGTCCTGAACGGTCGCCCCGGAATCTCCGAGTCAACGCGCGCCGCGGTGCTGACGGCGCTCGACGTGATCGGCTACGAGCGGCCCACCCACCTGCGCGTCCGGCGCGCCCGAAT
>DASXKH010000013.1:0-28141 GCA_036496915.1 Solirubrobacteraceae bacterium | reverse complement strand
GATGGGGACGCCGAGGAACAGGTCATAGGCGAGCTCGGCCCCGTCGTCGAGCACCGCGACGCCGCGCTCCACGTCGATCGAGCTCACCCGCCGGCTGGGCATGAATTCGATGTCGCGCTCGGCGAACGCCGCGACGAGCGCGCGCGAGGTCTCCGGCGAGGGCGGCACGGGGCTGGGCAGCGGCAGCACGAACGAGATCTCACACTCCTCACGCACGCCCTGCGCGCTCAGGTACTCGTGCAGCAGCAGCGCCGCCTCGCTCGGCGCGGGCGGGCACTTGAACGGCGCCCCGCACACCCCCACGATCGCCCGTCCCCGCGTGAACGTGGGCAGCACCTGCGCCAACCGTTCCGCGCCCGTGACCGAGTAGAACTCGTTACCGCCCTGTGCCAGCCCCGGCGTCGCATCGATGTCGTAGTCCGCGCCCAGCGCCACCACCAACGCGTCCGCCTCGTACTCAGCCCCACCCTCCGTGCTCACGCGGCGGTTCTCGGGGTCGATCGCCGTGATCGTCTCCTTCACGACCCGCACCCCCGGTTTGGCGATGTCGCGGTAGGGCAACCGCACCGCCTCCGGCGAAGTGCGCCCGAACATCACGTCGAGCTTGGAGAAGCCGAACACGAACGCGTCGCCCCTGTCGATCAGCGTCACCTCGACCTTCTCGCCAAGGGCTTCAGAGAGCGTGGTGGCCAGCTCCAGGCCGCCAAACCCGGCTCCGAGGATTACCACGCGGGTGCTCACGGCGCGAGCATAGTGGACGTGGGCGGGCTTGGGCCGGCGGGTTGACCGAGCGCTTCGCCGAAGCGGGGGGTTGGTTCTACCGATCGTGGGCGCGGAAGCCTTCCAAGGCCCCAGCATGCGAGCCGGCGCCGGCGCCTCTCGTGCGGCCTCAAGCGCCCCTCAAGCCGCCACCGGCTCGGCCACGAGCTCGGGCACGTCGTCGTGGCGCAGGTCGCTGTCGCGGACCAGCAGCAGCGCGAGCACGGCGCCCACGAACGCCAGGCCACTGCCGACGAGGAGGATCGTCGAGAAGCCGTGGGTGAAGCCCTCGCGCGCGGCGCGGACGATCGGCGCGGGGGCTCCGGACGGGAGGGTGCCAGAGGAGACCGCTTCCGCCAGACCGCGTGCCCGAGCGCCGCTCACGCCCGGCAGGAGATCCTGGATCCGCTGCTGGGAGACGGCGAGGAACAGAGCACCGAGCCCCGCCGTGCCCGACGCGATCGCGACCTGACGGAAGGTGTCGTTGATGCCCGACGCCACGCCGCTCATACGCTGGGGCACCGTCGAGAGCGCGACGTTCGCGAGCACGGGGTTGACGAGGCCGACACCGAGACCGCCGACGATGAAGCCGGGGAGCAACACCGTCCACGAGTCGTTCGGCTGGGCGCCACTCATCAGGACGAGACCGGCCGCGGTGACCCCCAAGCCGGCCGCGAGCAGATAGCGTGGCGCGACCTTCCCCTCGAGCGATGCGGTGCCGCCGGCGACGAAGAACGAGCCGACGGTGAACGGCAGATAGCGCAGCCCCGCCTGCAGGGGCGAGAGGTGCTCGATCTCCTGCATGTACAGAGTGATGTACAGGAACAGCGCGAACATCGAGCCGCTGAGCGTGAACGCGGTGATCTGCGCGCCGGTAAAGGCGTGGCTGCGGAACAGGTCAAGCGGGAGCATCGGCTGCGCGACGCGCAGCTCGATCGCGACGAACGCCGCGAACAGCACGATCGCCGCGGCAATCAGGCCGAGGATCGTGCCGGACGTCCAGCCCTCGGCGTTCCCGCGCAGCAGCGCGAGCACGAGCAGCGCGTTCGCGAGCGAGAACGTGACGGTGCCGCCCCAGTCCACGCCGCGGGCCGTCTCGTCGCGCGATTCAGCCACCTTGAGCACCGTCACGGCGATCGCGGCGAGGCCGACGGGGATGTTCAGGAAGAAGATCGACTGCCAGCCGATCGCCTGGGTCAGGGCGCCGCCGACGAGCGGGCCGAGCGCCACGGCGACACCGATGGTCGCTCCGTAGATCGCGGTTGCGGTCGCGCGCTCGGGGCCGCGCCACTCCTGTGCGAGCAACGCCAGCGACACCGCGAACATCACCGCGCCGCCGACGCCCTGCAGAGCGCGCGCGAGGTTCAGCACCGTCGGGGTGCCGGCCAGGCCGCAGAACAGCGAGGCCGCGGTGAAGATCACGAGACCGATGACAAACACGCGCTTGCGTCCCAGCCGGTCCGCGAGCGACCCCGAGGTGAGCACGAACGCGGCGAGGGTCAGCGCGTAGGCGTCGACGACCCACTGCAGGTCGGTGAACGACGAGTGCAGGTCCTTGCGAATGCTCGGCAGCGCGGTGTTGACGACCGTGATGTCGAGGAGCAGCATGAACGTCGCCACGCATACGGCGATCAGCGTCCACCACTTACGTTCCACAGCGCAGTCCTTCCCGAGCTCAGCCGACCTTTTCCGGGTGGCGCATCGGCAGTCCCGCACGCGCTAACGGGACCGTCACCGCATCGCCCGCCGGCCGGTTGCGCTCCTCGCGGACGATGTACAGCGGGCGGTGCTTGACCTCGTCGTAGATGCGCCCCACGTACTCGCCGATCACGCCCAGCGCGATCAGCTGGATGCCGCCGAGCAAGAGGATCGCGATCGTGATCGACCCGAACCCCGGCAGGTAGGAGTCGAAGATGCGCAGCACGATCACCACGGGGATCGCGATGAAGGCGACGCCCGCGGAGAGCAGGCCCACGTACGTCGCCAGCTGCAGCGGCAGGTGCGAGAAGGAGGCGATCGCGTCCAGTGAGAAGCGCAGCATGCGCCGCAGCGTGTACTTGGTCTCGCCGGCATGGCGCGCGTCGCGCTCGTAGGAGACGGCCGTCTGGGAGAACCCCACCCACACGGTCATGCCGCGCAGGAAGCGCGAGCGCTCGGTCATCGACAGCAGCGCGTCCAGCGCGCCGCGGTCGAGCAGGCGAAAGTCGCCCGAGTTGGGCTCGAGGTCGACCTGGGCGAGCTTGTCGAAGAGCTTGTAGAACCACGAGGCCGTCGCGAGCTTGAACGCCGTCTCGCCCTCGCGGGCGCGGCGAACCGCGTAGACGACGTCCGCCCCCGTGCTCCAACGGTCGATCATCTCGACGATCAGCTCGGGCGGGTCCTGCAGGTCAGCGTCGATCATCGCCACCACGTCGCCGCGGGCATGCTCCAGGCCGGCCGTGAGCGCGGCCTGGTGCCCAAAGTTGCGGGACAGGTGCACAACCCTGACGCGCGGGTCGGCATCGGCGATGCGGTCGAGGATCTGCGGCGTGCGATCGGACGAGCCGTCGTTGACCAGCACCAGCTCGAAGGGGTGGGCGGCCACGGCGGCGATCGCGCGAGCGACGAACTGCTCGATCAGCTCCTCCTCGTCGTACACGGGCGCGACGACGCTCAGCAGGGTTGGAGTGCGTAGCGGGCGCTGGTCGAGATCCGAGGGGGGCGTCATCATCATTCGTCGTCTTCGGGGCCGGTGGGCGAAGCCAATTACAGTAGGGGCGGCCATGCACAGACTACGGGAACGGCATATACCCGCGCTAAACCTGACGGTCGTCGTGCAGTTTCTGAAGTTCGGGATCGTCGGCGTGTCGAACACGTTGATCGCGTTCGCCGTATACACGGTCCTGTTGAAGGTGTTCGGCGTCTGGTACGTCGCGGCCTCGGGCATCGGCTTCGCCGTGGGCGCCGTCAACGGGTTCCTGCTGAACCGGCGCTGGACGTTCCGCGGGCACGTCGGCGACGCGCTCACGCCGGTGCGCTGGGCGATCGTGCAGACCTGCGGGCTGGGACTGAACCTCGGCCTGGTGTACCTGTTCGTGCATGACCTCGGCATGGACGAGCTCGTCGGTCAGATTCCCACGACGGCGATCGTCACGGTGCTGACGTTCGCCGTGAACCGCTCGTGGACGTTCAGGACCCCCACGGTCGCGCCGGCGGCGGGCGGAGACGGCTGAGGAGCGACGCGGTCGCCTCGCCGTCTGGCCTAACGAAACAGGGTCAGCAGCGAAAGCCCGGCGGGGATGCGTCCGCCGCGCCCGATCACCGCGGCCTCGAGCGCCAGCGGGCGCTCCAGCAGCCAGTTGACCGGCGCCGGCGGAACCCACAGGTCGAGGCTCGACTCGGTCGTCTTGGTCGAGAAGCGCTCGAGCACGCGCAGCACGATCGCGACCGGGAGCAGGAGCGAGTTGAAGTAGGTCGTGCGCACGGTCTCCCAGCCGGCCCGCTCGGCGACCCTTTGCAACGAGCGACGGGTGTAGCGGCGGTGATGGTGGTTGATCTCGTCGTGCCCGCTCCACAGCCACTGATAGGCGGGCACCGTCACGAGCAGGGCGCCGCCGGGTGCGACGACGCGCCGCAGCTCGCGCAGGGCGCTCAGATCGTCCTGCAGGTGCTCGATCACGTCCAGAGAGACCGCCAGGTCAAAGCTCTGCGCCTCGAAGGGCATCTCGAGCACCGAGCCTTCGATCACCTCGCCGCAGGAGCGCGCGCGGGCGAGCGCGACGCTGGTGTGAGACAGCTCCACCCCGGTGACCGTGCCGTGGCGGGCGAGCTCGACCATGTTGCGCCCGCTGCCGCAGCCGGCGTCGAGGATGCGCGCGCGGGCGGGCAACCGCAGGCGCTCGATCACGCGCTCGAGCACCGTCCGGCGACCTCGATACCACCAGTGGTGGTCCTCGGCGCGGTGAGTCTGGAGCTCGTAGTCGCGATCCATCTGCGGGGCATCTTTTCCTAAAGCGCCCTTACACGCAGTGTGCCTCGTCTTGAAAAAAGTCTTGGCGTGCCATAAACTAAGTTCATGGCCGTCCAAGAACACGCGAGTCCCCACGCGCGCTCATCCGCGGTGGAGGACTACTGCAAGGCGATATTCGCGCTGCAGTCACGCGGGGAGGGACCGGTCTCGACGAACGCCCTGGCCGAGCGGTTGCAGATCACGCCCGGCTCCGTGTCGGCGATGCTGAAGAAGCTCGACGGCGAGGGGTTGATCGTGCGCGTGCCCTATCGCGGTGTGCGGCTGACGCAGGCGGGACGGCGCGTCGCGCTGGAGGTGATCCGCCACCATCGACTGCTGGAGCTGTTCCTCGCGGAGACGCTGCAGATGCCATGGGATCGCGTGCACGCCGAGGCGGAGGTGCTCGAGCACGTGATCTCCGAGGAGCTCGAGGGTCTGATCGCGGCCAAGCTCGGTGACCCGACGCGCGATCCCCACGGCGACCCGATCCCGAGCGCCGAGCTGGAGCTGCCCGAGCGCGAGGACAGTCGCAGCCTCTACAGCCTCGAGGAAGGTCAGGGCGGCGTGTTCGTGCGCGTGTCCGACACCGACCCGGAGATGTTGCGCTACCTCTCCGAACAGGGCATCTCGCCGGGCGACCGCGTGCTGGTGAGAGAGCGCCAGCCGTTCGACGGGCCGCTGCTGGTGAGCTTCGCCGACGGTGAGCGCCAGCAGGCCATCGGTGGGCAGCTGGCGCGCGCGATGAGGGTGGCGGTCGACGTCGCATGAGTCCGCCCCCACCGCCACCGCCACCGTTGGGGAGCGAGCCGGCGCTCGAAGGCGCCGCGGTCGCCGGTGTGGGCGGCGAGGTCACGCTCGGTCCCAGCCATCTGGACACGCTGCTGGCGAAAGGACGGCTGAAGGCGTCGCTGGCGATGCTCGGTCCGGCGTTCGTGGCGGCGATCGCCTATGTGGACCCCGGTAATTTCGCCACGAACGTGCAGGGCGGCGCGCAGTTCGGCTATCTGCTGCTGTGGGTCGTGCTCGTCGCGAACGTCATGGCGATGCTGATCCAGTACCTCTCGGCGAAGCTCGGGATCGCGACCGACCACAACCTGCCCGAGCTGTTTCGCAAGCGCTACCCGCGCTCGCTGTCGTGGGGGATGTGGGTGCAGGCGGAGGTCATGGCGATGGCCACCGACGTGGCCGAGTTCGTCGGCGCCGCGCTCGGCCTGAACCTGCTGTTCGGCGTGCCCCTGCTGGTGGCGGGGGTGATGACGGGGTTCATCGCGTTCGCGATCCTCGAGCTGCAGTCGCGCGGCTACCGGCGGTTTGAGCTGGCCATCTCGGCGCTGCTCGGAGTGATCTTCCTCGGGTTCCTGTACGAGGCGCTGAAGATCGGGCCCTCCGCGCGCGAGTCCCTCGGCGGTCTGTCCCCGCACCTGGGCAACCGCGACAGCCTGTATCTGGCGGTGGGCATCGTCGGCGCGACAGTGATGCCGCACGTGATCTACCTGCACTCCGCGCTCACCAACGGGCGCACGCCCGTGCGCAACGCGCGCGAGCGAGCGCGGGTGCTGAAGTTCGAGCGCACCGACGTGATCCTCGCGCTGGGCCTGGCAGGCGTCGTGAACATGGCGATGCTCGCGGTCGCCGCGAAGCTGTTCCACGGCACGGGCCACTCGAACGTGAGCACGATCGCGCAGGCCCACGCCGGGTTCGCACAGCTGGTCGGCGGTGGCGCGGCTCTGGCCTTCGCAGTCGCGCTGCTGGCCTCCGGCGCGTCGTCCTCGAGCGTGGGGACGTATGCGGGCCAGGTCGTGATGAAGGGATTCGTCGGCCTGAACGTCCCGCTCGTCGCCCGCCGGCTGGTGACGATGGCGCCGGCCATCGCGATCCTCGCGGTCGGACTCAGCCCGACCGACGTGCTCGTGCTCAGCCAGGTCGTGCTGGCGTTCGGGATCCCGTTCGCGCTGATCCCGCTCGTGCTGCTGACCAGCAATCGGCAGGTCATGGGAGTGCACGTAAACAGTCGCCTGACGACCGTCGCGGCGTGCGGGCTGGCGGTGCTGATCACCGCGATGAACGTATTCCTGATCGCTCAGCAGCTGCTCTGAGAGTTGCAAGGACGAATGTGCGAAGAGTTCGTCTATCAGCTAGATTCCTCCGGCATGAACGATTCTGGATCGGGGACGAACAGATCGGGATGGCCGGGCGCCAGCGCGCGGCGCGAGTATGAGCGCAGGCGCGAGGCCAGGCGTGCGCGGGTGCTTGCCAGGCACCCGCGGTTCGGCCGCTTGCTGCTCGCATTCAACGGGCCGGCGGCGCACGAGGAGAGCTGGCGCCGAGGCGCCGAGGGCGAGGAGCATACGGCGAGACGCCTGAACGCGTTGCTGCACGGGCGTGGGGTCGTGCTCGTGCACGATCGGCGCATGCCCGGGTCGCGCGCGAACATCGATCATCTGGCGGTCGGCCCGGGCGGTGTGACGGTGATCGACACCAAGCGGATTCGCGGCAAAGTGAAGGTGCGCCGCGAGGGAGGTCTGTTCGCGGAATCGCGCGAGCGACTGATCGTCGCAGGGCGCGATCGCACTCATCTGGTCGAGGGGGTCTGCCGTCAGGTCGCCGTCGTCGCCGAGCTGCTCGGCGAGAGCGTGATCGTGATCGGCGCGATGTGCTTCATCGAGGGCGAGCTGCCACTGTTCTCCAAGCCCAAGCTCGAGGGTGTGCGCATCGCCGGCCCGCGCGGGGTGGCGCGCCTCGCGCGGCGAGACGGCCCGCACACTCCCAGCGAGGTAATGGAGATCGCCGAGCGTCTGCGGGTCGCGCTGCCGGAGGCGTAGGTCGCCCAGACGCCCGGGGCCTGGGTCCGCGAGTTCTCAGCCGGTGGCCGTGGCTCGCTGTTTGCGTTTCACGCCGGTCGCCGGGACCGACCGAGCCAGTCGCTCAGCTGCGCGTGCATCGCCTCCACGCCAATGATCGGGAGCGGCGGCTCGCTCCACTCGGTGGGGATCACGGCGAACGGCCGCGTCTGCGCCCCCCCGAGGCCGCCGTGGGAGCCCATGAACTCCTCGAACGGCGCCACCTCTTCGGTCGCCGGGTCGTACATGCAGTTGACGAGTATGTCCGGGCAGTGGGGAAAGCGATCGTGGCGGCGCAGATGGTCGGCCGCCGTGTCGTCGAACGGCGCGAGCGGGTCCTCGCCCTCGATCGCGTCGTCGCGCAGGCGCCGACGCCCGCGCGCGCCGATCACGAGCGCGCCTTCCTCGCGCGAGCGCACCATCACGAACCCGATCCCGGGGTGGTCGCTCAACGTGTCGATGAGTCGCGGATGGGACCCGGAGATCCGCTCGAGCGCCAGTCGCTCTGAGCCCAGCGGCAGATAGATCAGACCGAGACCACCGGAGACGAGCACGATCGCCGCCCCCTCCGGCGCGTCAGCCGAGGTCTCGCGCTCCGCCAACGCCTCGCGGTTGGGACCGAGCGCGACGGTGCCTTGCACCGCCCGGCCGCGCGTGGCCCGTGCCAGCGCGCGCCCCCCGACGGAGGAGTCCTGGCGCGCGTCGGCCAGGACCGCGCCGACGTCGCCCCAAGCCTCGTCGACCGCGATCGGAGCGCGCACGTCCCCGTGGGCGAGCGCGTCACGGACCACCTGCTCGAGTGTCTTGCCGTAACGCTGACGAAACGGGGCGCCCTGTGTCTGACCGTGGTCGGAGAGCACGACCAGGTGATACGGGCGCGGTGATTGCGCCACCGCCCGCTCCAGGCGTTCGAGCTGGCGATCGTGGCGCCCCAGCACCGCGAACGCGTCGGGCTCACGAATCCCCGAGTGATGTGCGACCTCGTCATAGCCGACGAACGTGGCGTAGCTGACCGGCACGCCCTCGACGATGTCAGCCATCAGCAGCGCGACGTTGAGGTCGCGCATGACCACGGCGATCGCAGCGCGGATGAGCGGATACAGACCGCCTCGATCGACGTGCTCAGCGCCGCGGCGGCGCTGGCGGCGAGCCGCCAGCCGCTCATGGAAGATGTCGGCGAGCGACAGCACGATCGTGCGCAGGAACCCGTATGGATCGGCGAAGTAAGCGAAGAAGTCCTCCGACTTCGAGCGCGTGCGGTCGCGGATGACGCTCATCGTGGCCGTGCAGCGCGGCGCGTCGCCCGAGAACATGTTCCCGCGGCTCGTCCCCCCGTCGGCGAGCAGGCCCTCGCCGCTGGAGCGGCGCCGCTCGATCTCTGCCGCGTCGGCGGGATGGTTGGAGACCATCGTGCGCCCGGACTCCTTCTCATACCAGCGAAACGCGGGCATGTCCCAGTTGCTGCCCAGCAGCAGCCCCGCCTGGCTGGCGCCGGTCTGAGAGGAGAGATCGCACTCCCAGCCCAAGATCCTGTGTGTCTCCCGCGAGCACCAGCGCGCGATCGTGGGCACGTGCCCGTCGCGCACCGCCTCGCGCAGCACGGCCTCGCCGAGGCCGTCGATCTCGAACAGGATCACGCCGGGGACATCGGTGTGGTTGTGCTTGCGCCCGCGCCGCACGCGCCGCCGGACCACGCGCAGATGTTGAGCGTCCCCGTCCACGTCCAGCAATGGCGCGATCAGCATCGACACCAGTGCCATGCCGAACGCGATCGCCAGGTCGCCGCCGATGGGGATGGAGGTGCCGTCGACCACATAGAACCCCAGCGCGACCGTGCCGGCGCTGAAGACGAGCGACCCCAGCCCGAACGTGAACACCGTCAGCGGGAGCGCAACGCGTATGACGAGCGGCCACAGGAGCGCGTTGATCAACGCCATCGTGGCGGCCACCAGCACCGCGGCCTGGAGCGAGGGGGTCGCGACGCCGGGCAGGATCGCCGCCAACGCGAGGATCACCAGGCCCTCGACCAGGAGCAGGATGACCACTCGCAGGGCCCTCCCCAGCAGCCGCCGTCCATTTTTCAAAGGCCGTCGGCGGTCGCCGTCGTCACTCGCTGAGTGCATCTCGTTGCTACCTTCCGGTTATGGTCGATGGCGCGCCTCTCGCCCATCGCGCAGGCTCTTTCGCGGAGGACCGTATCGCGTTCATGGGGCACGCGACCGTCCTGATCGAGCTTGACGGGGTGCGCCTGCTCACCGATCCGCTGCTGCGCGACCGCGTCGCGCACCTGCGCCGTCAGACCGGTCCAATCGACCCGGATCTGACCACGATGGTTGACGCGGTGCTCCTCTCGCACCTGCATCGCGACCATCTCGACCTGGCCTCGCTGCGACTGCTCGGTCGAGATACCCCGCTGCTGGCGCCCTCGGGTACGGGGCCATGGCTGGGTCGCAGAGGCTTCACGCACGTGAGCGAGCTGCGCGCGGGCGAGACGGCGGACGTGGGGCGGCTGGAGGTGAGGGCCGTGGAGGCCCGCCACGACGGCCACCGCCATCCCGGCGGCAGGCGCGCCGAGGCCCTGGGCTATCTCGTGCGTGGCAGTCGCTCGATCTACTTCGCCGGCGATACGGCGCTGTTCGAGGGGATGGCCGCTCTCGGCGACGTCACGACCGGACCGCCCGGTCGCAGGGTGGGGTCGCGAACCTCGGGGGCATACCGGCTCGATGTCGCGCTCGTGCCGGTTGCGGGATGGGGTCCGAAGCTCGGCCCCGGGCACATGGACCCGCTCGAGGCCGCCCGCGCAGTCAGCATGCTGGTGCCGCGTCTGGCGATTCCGATTCACTGGGGCACCCTCCTGCCTCTCGGCCGGGTGCGCCGTCACCGGGATCTGCTCCGCGATCCTCCGCGCCTGTTCGCTCGACATGTCGCGCGGTTGGCGCCGAGCGTCGAGGTGCGCATTCTGGAGCCAGGACAGCAGATGGCTCTTGAAAGATCTTGAGAGAGGCTCTACAGACCCGTCTGGGCCGTGATCCGCCCGGACTTGACCGCCTTGGCCAGCGCCCGGTAGTCGCGCTCGTTCTGCTCGGCGTAGGCGCGGGAGAACTCGACGATCGCGCGATCGAACACCGAGCCCTTGCCGAGGTAGGCGGCGATCGCGATGCGGTCGCCGCTGCGCGCGTGCGCGCGGGCGAGCGTCCAGCCGCACAGCCGCCCGTAGGCGGCCAGTCCGGAGGGCTTCATCCGCTCGACTTCCGCCGAGCCCTTCCAGTCCTTCAGCTGGCGACCGTAGAAGTCGCGGTTGCCGCCGTCGATTCCCTCCGCGACGTGCAGCCAGCCGAGGAAGATGTCGCTCGAGGCCTGCATCAGGCGCTGTCCGGTGACGACGCGCTCGCCGTGGTTTGCGAATTCGCTGGGGCCGAGGTGCTCCTCGAGCACCGAGGCCTCGGCCTCCTTCAGCTGCAGGAACAGCGGGTCCTGACCGTCCCGGCCGAGCATCAGCGCGATCCAGGCGCGCGTGCCGACGCTGCCCACGCCGACGACCTTGCGCGCGATGTCGGTCAGCTGGAACTCCTCCAGCAGCACGCGCCGGTCGTGCTCGAGCGTCTGGCGGTAGGAGCGCAGCAGCTCTTGCAGGCCCTCGACTAGCTCCTCGCGTTCCTCGCCCTGAGCGAGGTCGTGGATCGGCACGATCAGCGGCGGCTCGGCGAGGATCCGCGCCTCGCCGTCCACGACGTGCGTCAGTTTTGAGAAGGCCGACATGCTGTCCTTCGTGCGCGCCTTCGCGAGCGCCTTCTCGGTCCGCTTGACCTGTTCGGACCTGAGCTGCGGTCCCAATTCCCGCAGCGCCGCTTCAATGTCGAGGTGGGAGTACCAGACGTCGAGGTTGTTCATGCCGGCGAAGCCGGTCATCGCGGTGCGGTACTCCGCGACGGTATCCAACACGACCTGATCCTGGGCCTTGACGGAGAAGTCGTTATCGCGCGCGGCGATCCCCATGCTCACGGCCAGACGCTTGATGTCCCACTCCCACGGCCCGGGAAGCGTCTCGTCGAAGTCGTTGACATCGAACATCAGCCGGCGCTCGGGCGAGGCGAACACGCCGAAGTTCGACAGGTGCGCGTCCCCACAGCACTGAACGGTCAGGCCCGAGCGCGGCGTCGCCGCCAGGTCGGCCGCCATGATCGCCGCCGCGCCGCGGTAGAAGGTGAACGGCGAGACGAGCATGCGCCCGTAGCGGATCGGCACGAGCTCCGGCACGCGCGTCTGCGCCTGGCGTTCGAGCACCTTCACCGGGTCGACGCGATGCGGCGCCGGCTCGAAGGAGGCGTGGCTGGAGCGTGGCACCTCCGCGCGCGCCGCCTTGCCGCGCGCCATCCGCTCGGCGACGCTCAGGTGCGGGACCGCCGCGGGTGCGTCGCTGACGCTCGCCATGCTCAGACCTTACTCCTGTCCCCGTGCCGTGCGCGGGTCCGGAGCGTCCGCGCGATCTCACGCCCGCGCGACCGTGTGGACGGGCGCGCGGGACATGCCTGCACGCGACTACTTCACGGCGCCCCCCGAGGCGTTGAGCCCGTACCAGCGTCCACCGAACATGGATTCGCCGACATAAGAGGTTTCGCCCGGGCCGGAGTCGCCGCTGTAGAGGTAGAGGGGGCGCCCGGCGTAGGTGACCTGGGTCTTGCCGCCGGGGATCTTGATGCTGGAGAGCAGCGAGGCGCGCACGCCGGGGCCGGCGCTCGGCCGGCCGCTGGTCGTGTACGGGGGCCACGTGCTGGAGCATTCGCTGATGTGCACGCAGCTGTTGTGCGGTCCGCGATCGTGCGTGAACTCGTACAGCGTGAAGCCCGAGGAGGTGGCGAGGATGTTGCCCAGGCGCGTGTGACGCAGCGTCACCTTGGCGGCACGGGCGACGTGTGCGCTCGGGGACGCGCCCTGCGCGACGGCGGCGGTCGAGACGCCGATGGCGCCGACCAGGAGGGCGGCCAGGAAGATGTGGGTTCGCTGCATGGAGATTCCTCCGGATGTCGCGGTTGGAGACGGGCCTCGAAACGTGCTGGTCACGGTCTGGGCCGTGTCGTCGTCGATAAGCAAAGACGCCGGTGTGCCGAGAACCTTCCCTCTGAAAGTAGCGACGTCCGGCGCCTCGTGTGGAGGGTGCGCCGATGAGTTGCGGGGCGCCGGTCGGTCTTTATATGGAGAGCGATGAGCGAGAACACCACGCCGACGGGGAGCCCGCCGCGGATTGCGACCCTGACGATCGACGCGCCGCTGGCGCGCGCGGACCTGCCGGGACTGCTCGCGCGGAGCTGCGCGCTGCTGGACGGGGGCGCCGTGGAGGTGCTGCGGTGCGAGGTCGCGGGTGTGAGCGCCGATGTGGTCGCGGTGGACGCCCTCGCGCGGCTGGCGCTCCTTGCGCGCCGGCGGGGCTGCCGGATACGACTGGCGGGGGTCTCGGCGGAGCTGACGGGGCTGATCGCGCTCGCGGGCCTGGCGGACGTGCTGCACGGATGACCGTGCGACCGGGCGCCGGATCGGAACGGCGTGTAGCTACGCGTCCAGATGCGGGGGCAGGTGGGCTACGCGTCCAGATGCGGGGGCAGGTTGAACAGCGGAAAGAGCGTGTCGGTGGCGAGAAAGAACGTGAGCTCCACGATCTGCCCGTTTACGACCTCGAGCACCTGCAGCGCCCAGGGGTCATAGCCCGAGCCGGTCTCGCTGGGCTTGTATTGACCGAACGCGGGCGAGCCGTTGGCGGTCGCGGTCGGCAGGACGCGCGAGCCGCGACAGGCAGCGCCCGGGCCGACCCACCAGCCGAGGATGTGCTCGCGTCCGCGCAGCCACAGCTCGTATGGGGGCATCGACTGGGTGGCGTCCTCGCGAATGAGGGCGGTGAGCGCGTCCATGTCATAGCTCTGGAAGGCGTCCACGTAGCGGGCGAGCAGCTCGCGATCTTGCTCGCTGAGCTTCCCCTGGCCCGCGTCGAGGACGTCGGCGCTGTCGAGCGTCGCGCGCGCGCGTTGCAGCGCCGAGTTGACCGCGGGGACGCTCGTGTCGAGCAGCTCGGCGACCTCCACGGCCCGCCAGTGCAGGACCTCGCAGAGGATCAGCACGGCGCGCTGGCGCGCGGGCAGGTGCTGCAGCGCCGCGACGAACGCCAGGCGGATCGTCTCGTGGGACTCGGCCACCGCGGCGGGGTCCTCATCGGAGAGCACGCGAGCGTCGGGGATCGGCTCGATCCAGGTGACCTCGGGCAGGATCTCGCCGATCGGCCCGTCCGGGGGGCGCGCGGGACCGAGGTCCATCGGGCGCGCGCGGCGCTTGCCGGCATCGAGCATATCGAGGCAGACGTTCGTGGCGATGCGGTACAGCCACGAGCGCAGCGAGGAGCGACCCTCGAAGCGCGCATGCGCGCGCCAGGCCCGCAGGAGGGTGTCCTGCACGGCGTCCTCGGCCTCGAAGGGCGAGCCGAGCATGCGGTAGCAGTAGGCGGTCAGCTCGCGGCGGTGATGCTCGAGCTCGCCAAACACCCGCGGGTCGGCGACTGCGGAACCGGTCATCGGTCAAATCCTACGGCGGGCCGCCGCGCGTCCCTGAGCTCGCGTGTCGCGACGGCCCACCGAGCGACGTCAGTTGCGCTCCACGACCATGAATTTGTTGCCGTCGGGGTCGCGGAAGAAGTACATCGGCGGCACGGGATCGCCCATGCGCGAGACCTCGGCGTCGACGTCGACGCCCTGCGCCCGCAGGCTCGCGTGACTGGCGTCGGCGTCGTCGGTCGCCCAGCCCACGCGGGTCTCGATCCCGACCGGCTCCCCCTCGCGGGGAGGGACGATCGCGAGCGTCGTCGCAGCGCCGGCGGGCGCGACTTCGACCCAGCGGTCGCCGTTGCCGAAGGGGATGTCGCTGAGCTTCTCGAACCCGAGCTTCTCGACGTAGAACTCGATCGCGCGGTCCTGGTCTGAGACGGGGACGATCACGGTTCCGATCTGGCTGATGCGGGCGCCGGCAATGGTGTCGCTCATGTCGATTCTCCTGTTCGTGGATGTGCAGTAGAGACGGGCGAGGGGATCAAAACTAATCGGTCGAGCCCGTCGAGCGGTTACCCGCATGTATCGGGCCGCAATCACATCGTTGATACCGTCGGGGCATGTGCAGAAACATCAGAACGCTCTACAACTTCGAGCCCCCCGCGAGCGAGGATGAGGTGCACGCCGCTGCGGTGCAGTACGTGCGCAAGATCAGCGGCTTCACGAAGCCCTCGCAGGCGAACGCGGCCGCGTTCGAGCGCGCCGTGGAGGAGGTGACCGAGGTCTCGGCCAGGCTGCTGGGCGAGCTCGTCACCTCGGCGCCGCCGAAGGATCGCGAGGTCGAGGCGGCTCGACGCAGGGCTCGCAGCGCGCAGCGGTTCGCGGCGTAGCTTCGCTCATCTCTTGGCGCCGGCCCGAGCGGCGCTCGCCAAGCGTCTGCGCGTGCTGTGAGAAGATCCCGCGCATCTCGATGCGGGGGCACAGAGTCCGATCCGGAGCACGGGCTCGCGCCCTCGCGGGAGCGGCGGTCCTCGTCGCGGTCGGATTGACGTGGTTGGCGCTGCCGAGCGCCCTCCTCGCGCGGCACGGCGCGTCTGACGCCGCGTGGACGCAGCCCACTGCTCCGACCGGTCCCTCCCGCTCGGTGGAACTCGCTCGGCCGAGGCCCTGCAAGCTCGGTCGTGTGCGCTTGCGCTGTCCGGACATTGTCATGTCCGCACCGTCGCTCCTGCACATCGACCGCGGCACCGAGCCCGGGCGTGTCCTGCTGCGCGCGGCCAGCGCGCTCAACAATCGCGGGGCAGGGCCGCTTGAAATCCGCGCCTTTCGCAACCGGCGGGGGCGGATGGTCGTCTATCAGGCGATCTACGACCGCCGCGGCCGTCGCCATCTGTTCCGCACCCCGGCCACGCTCGTGTACAAGTACGTGCCGGGCGAACGCTACGGGTACGGCAACGTCGGGGCCGCGAGCTATTGGAAGTTCAAGCACGCCGCCGCGTTCCAGCTGTGGTCGATCGACGCCCACGATCGCGCGGTGAAGCTCGTGCGGACGGGCCCGAAGGTGGACTACTGCCTGCGCGACCTGTTTCACACCCGTCCTTCGCGCAATTCGCCGAGCATGCCCGTGTATCCGGCGTGCAACCAGGACCCTTACATCCGCGGGGACGTCCTCGGAACCTCCGTCGGCTGGACGGACGCGTATCCGTACGAGTATCCCGAGCAATGGATCGACGTGACCGGCCTGCGCGGCCGCTTCGCTTACGTGCAGAGGGCCGACCCCGACAACCTGCTGAGGGAGTCCGATCACAGCAACGACGTCTCCGAGGCGTACGTCGCGTTGCCCTCCGGGCGCGTGCTGGGGCATCGTGTGGGCGTGTCGCGGCCGTGATCGCGCGCCTCGCGGCGCCGGACGGACAACGCTACACGGCCTCATCGCTACGCGCGTAGGATCTGTCGATGAACGAGCTGCGCAAGGCGAACGCTCTCGGCGCGTTCGAGTACGACGACGCCGACGCTGACGGCTATCGCTCTGGCATGGCTCACCTCGACAAGGCGGTAGGCGGCGAGGCGCTGGCGGTCAAGGCATTCGAGCTTCCACCGGGCCAGAGCGTGTGCCCGTATCACTACGAGTACGAGGAGGAGTGGCTGCTGGTGCTCGAGGGCGCTGTCCTCGTCCGCACGCCGACCGGCGAGCAGGAGCTCACGGCGGGCGAGATCGCCTGCTTCGCGCCCGGCCCCGCCGGGGCCCACAAGGTCAGCAATCGCACCGAGCAGACGGCGCGAATCATGATGTTCTCCAGCGCGCGCGAGCCGGCGGTCGCGGTCTATCCCGACAGCGACAAGATCGGCGTCTGGCCGGGCAACGACGAGGACCACGTGATGCTGCGACGCCGGGACGGCCGGGTCGAGTACTACGACGGCGAGCGCTGACCGTCTCGCTATGGCGCAGGAGCGGAACGTATGCGCGGGTCCTTTCGGGGCTGTGTACGACTTCTACATCGAACGCCCACGTCTGGCGCGGCGGGTGCTCAGAGCGATGTGGGGCGTCGATCTGCGGCCCTTCTATCGCAGTCTCTCCACGATCGCCGAGCTACCGGATGGCGCCACAGTCCTCGACGTTCCCTGTGGAGGCGGAGTGGCCCTCCGCGGCCTGCGTCCCGACCAGGACGTGCGCTGGATCGGCGTCGACATCGAGCCGGCGATGCTCGAGCGCGCGCGACGGCGCGCGGCGAGCCACACCAACACCGACGTACGGCTGATCGAGGGCGACATGTACCGCCTCCCGCTCGATGACGCGACTGCCGCCCTGTGCCTCAGTTATGGCGGTCTGCACTGCCTCGCCCACCCGCAGGCCGCGCTCGAGGAGATGGCGCGCTGCCTGCGTCCCGGCGGACGCCTGCTCGGCAGCACCTTCCTCGCCCAGGGCAGCCGCCGTCAACGACTCCTGCTGCGCAACAATGACTTCGGCAGCACCGGCAGCGCCGAGGACCTGCGTCGATGGCTGCACACCGCCGGACTGACCGACGTGTCGATCGACCGTAACGACGGCCTGGCGGTGTTCAGTGCCCTACGGCCCTGACCGGCTCCGAGATGCTGGGACGCGGGCGGTATCGGCTCGCCTGACGTGAGCAGCCTCTGGGATGTGTCGCAGGTGTGGGTGGAACGAAGCGCGACTGCATCCGGGCCCATGCCTATGCTCTGGCTTGGCTTGTTGGCGATCCGCGCGTCGCGCGCGGCTCCCGGTCACGCGCATTGCTACGTCCCCAAGGAAAGAATGCATGTCCCAAAACGACCTCCTGGACGCCTCGCCACTTCCGCGCTCAGCGACCGCGTCGCTTCCCTATTTGGACGAAGTCGTGATCGGCGATACGACGAAGCTCCTGGCGACCCTTCCCGACCAGAGCATCCACATGATCGCCTCCGACATTCCCTACGGCATCGGAGCCGACAGCTGGGACGTGCTGCACTCCAACACGAACTCTGCGTATCTAGGCACGAGCCCAGCTCAAGAGCGGGCAGGCGCAGTTTTTAGGCGGCGGGGCAAGCCCCTCAACGGTTGGTCGGAGGCTGATCGCCGCATTCCGCATGAGTATTACGAATGGTGCCGGACGTGGGCCGATGACTGGTACCGGGTGCTCAAGCCCGGGGCGTCGGCCTTCGTGTTCGCGGGACGCCGCTTGCAGCATCGTTGCGTTGCGGCGCTAGAGGACTCAGGATTTACCGTTAAGGACATGATCGCGTGGATACGGCCGCGCGCCGTGCACCGCGCGCAACGCGCGAGTGTCGTCTTTGAACGGCGGGGGGATCTCGTGAGTGCTGAGGAGTGGGTCGGCTGGCGTGTCGGCAATCTGCGCCCGACGTTTGAGCCGATCCTCTGGTTCGTGAAGCCATACCCGATTGGTACCACGATCGCTGACAACCTCCTCTATTACGGCGTCGGCGGGTTCAATCAAGACGACTACATCGCCATCAACGGTGGCGTTGATAACCACATCACGGCCGGATTTGAGCCTGGCGAGTCGGGATCGCACTCCGCCCAAAAGCCCGTGCGCTTGATGGAGGCTCTGATCAGCCTCGCCTCGCGGCCGGGCCAAATCGTGCTGGACCCGTTCGCTGGCAGTGGCAGTACCCTCGTGGCTGCGCAGCGCCTCGGCAGGCAGTTCATGGGATTTGAGCTTGCCCCCGACGTGGCCGCAACGGCGAGAGAGCGGCTTGCCGCACGTCCGCTGCTGGCTCGCTGTCCGAGCGGGGAATGAGTTTGGCCGCTCGTCGCATAAGCACCGAAGCGATCGCGCGTAGAAACCATTGGGTTTCAGAGATCGTAAAGATTAGCGGGACGTTTGAGGACGACGCCGATCGGGTGGAGAAGGAGCTGGACGACGAGGTGGCGGCCGCGGGCATCGTCTCCATCCTGGACCATCTTCGGCTCTGCGGCGTGATCCCTGAGTCTTATGGGCACGATACGAGCGAGGAGAAGCTGTACTCCAAGTACACCGATGTCCTACTCGCGATCGCGTTTCGGGCAATGGGGATGCCCGCGATCGTCCTTACTCAGCGCGCGGATACGGCCGACGTAGAGGTGGCGGCGCGAGACTTCAGCTTCGTGGCTGACGCGAAGGCGTTCCGACTCAGTAGGACGGCCAAGAACCAGAAGGACTTCAAGGTTCAGGCGATGCACGGCTGGAAGCAGGGAAAGAAGCACGCCATCATCGTCGGCCCGCTGTACCAGTTCCCCACGAAAGCAAGCCAAATCTACCAGCAAGCCATTAGCAGCGATGTCTGCATCATGTCCTACGCGCATCTTGCGGTGCTCGTTTCATACGCGCAGAAGGTAGGTCATGAGGCTGCTCAGGGAGTGCTTTTTGGTGTCCTGGAGGCGATCAGTTCGCTAAACCCGACCAAGGACTCGCTCTCATATTGGCGGCAGGTCAACGACACGATGCTGCGCCACGGCTCCGCGATGAAAGTTCTCTGGGGCGTGGAGAAGGAGGCGAGCGTAGAGGCTTTGGTCACGTCAAAGACGGAAGCCCTTGAGTTCCTTGCCTCCGAGCGCGAGCGTATTATGCGACTCAGTCACGATGCCGCGATCAAGCAGCTAATAGAAGGCAGCAAGCTCGTTAATCGGCAGAGTCGGATCGAAAAGGTCGCCGACACCGGCCTGCTTGAAGCGATCAGCGGCTAACGCTGAGCACCTGGAAGTGGACGCGCGCAGTCAGATCATTCACTCCGGAGCGCCTGGGTCAGTCTGGCTCTACCGTGGCGACACGATGGGCGTTTCGCGCTTTCACGATCGCTGCTGCGTATGCTAGCCCAGCAACGACAAAGTACGCGATTACCAGCTGAGCGACGAACTGCCCGATGTCGAAAGCACCACGGAAGGCACCAACCACATTGCCCACGATGATGATGATCGTGCCGCCCAGAATGCCGCCCGCGACATCGACTGCCAGAGCCATGCTGAGGACAACGGCGTAAGTAACGATCACGGCCTGAATCAGGACGAGGAGAAAGAATTTCCAATTGCCCTCGTCAATGGGATGTCCGCTGTTGAATATACCGGCAAACCACACATTGAAAGCAAGTGCGCCTCCGGCTATGAGAGCGGCAAGGGTCTTCCAACGAAGCCCCTTGAGCGTATCGCCGATCTGCCCAAGATCCACTGATGTACTCGCGCTCGGCACCCCAGGAACCGCTAGTCCAACAGTCACGTCCTTAACCTTGTCCATAACCTTACCTCCTGAAAGACGAATCTTTGGAATGAGGGAGGCTATCTGGTTTCTTGTTGGGGTGGTTTGTCCGATTGGCGGAGCAAGAGCAAACGCTCGTCACGGCGAGAAGCTCGCCGAGCTTTAGGCCCACGAACGACCTCATGGATCTAGATCTAGCGCCTATCCTGAAGACATACGTCTACAGACTCGGCCAATCGCTGGCATCCCCGGATGGGCGCGGCGGGTTTCGAACCTGCGACCTCTCGCGTGTGAAGCGAGCGCTCTCCCACTGAGCTACGCGCCCTGGACATCTGAGTCTATTGGGCTTTGCGCAGTGTTGACCACCTCGAGCGGAGCCCTCTCGGCGCCACGTTGCACATCGCCGCCCAACCAGCGACGGTCGGGGCGCCTCCCTACGACCCCAGCCGCACTCCGACATGCGGGTGCAGGCGCACGCGAGCTTCCGAGTAGGCGTCCGCGAGCGCGTCGACTTCCGCCTGCGTGAGCGTCCTCCCGAACGCCGCCGGCCCGCCAAGCCGGCGGTAGCCGTCGCTCAGGTGCTTGCCGATCTGCGCCAGGTCGAAGTGGCCGTCGTAGACGCTCTCGATGTACAGCCCCACGTTTTCTCGCGCGAAGCGAGCCACCGCGGGGGAGCCGTGTTCGATCTGATCGGTCGCCGCTTGTGTGAGCGTCCATCCGCGCGTGCTCAGCCCGATGTAGTTGCGAAACATGCCCGCGAGCCCGGCGCCGGGGCCGGTCAGGGAATCGGCCTGCGCTTCGCCCAGCGCCGGGGGCGTCGGGACGCGCGCGGCGCTCGTCGCGGCCGCGGCCACTGACAGGCGCGTGCGCGCCAGCGCGCCGGTATCGATGGACAGCCCGTTGGCGATAAGCGGCCATGCCCGCTTGGCGGCGGTCGTCTCGATCGCGACGGGATGCTCGACCGTGGCCAGGGCCCTGCTGACCGCGACGAGGTCTTCGCGCTGGAGCCTCAGTTCTGCCGGAGTGGCGCTCGCGCCACCGCAGCCGGAGAGCGTGCACCCAAGGACGCAGGACAGCAGCCCGAGCGCTGTCAGCCCCCGTCCCGCGCCGCGCATCGCGACGCGGGGTGCAATGCGCGTGCGAATCTGGCCCGCGCCGCCTGCGGCTGAGGGCCCTATCCGCACGCTCCCGCTTTGCTCGACGGGCCTAAGCGCTCAGCAGGTCGACAATGAAGACGAGCGTTTCGTTCGGCGGGATCGACGGGGGCGAGCCTTTGGCGCCATAGCCGAGCGCGGGCGGGATGATCAGCTCGCGCCGACCGCCGACCTTCATGCCCGCGACGCCCTGTTCCCAACCGGGGATGACCTGGCCTTTGCCGAGCGTGAACGTGAACGGTTCGTTGCGTTTCCACGACGCGTCGAACACTGTGCCGGTCTTGTAGAGCGCGCCCACATAGTTGACCGCGACCGCGCTGCCGGTCTTCGCTTCGGTGCCCGTGCCGGCGATGATTTCCTTCGTCACGAGCTTGGTCGGCGGCGGACCGCTCGGCGGGGTCACGTGCGGTTCTTTGGACAGCGGCCCGCTCGTCGGCGTCTTCGCCGCCGCGGTGCTCGCGCCTGCCGCCCCGGTCGGACCGGTCGATGCGCTCTGGTTGGCGATCGCTTCGTCGGCCTTGTTCTCGGCGCCGACCGTGATCGTGCTGGAACTGCCGGAGCTGCCGCAACCGGCGATCAGGGCGCTCGCGCCAAGGACGGCGAGGCCGAGGCCGAGGCTGCGAGCGTGGGCTCGAGGGAGCCGAGTGGGGATGTCGCTGAAGTAGTTCACGGCCGGGCAGCCTAACGCACCTTGAGCTCGCGCGCTACGATCGTCTCGGACCGTGCTAGGCGGGGATGTAGCGGCGCCCTGAATCCGCAATCCGCTCTAGCGGGGCTGAACTCCTCTCTGAGGGGCTTTCGTCCCGGTCGCCCCGCCGCCGCGGGCGTCGATGGTTCGGGTCCCGCGCGGTGTCGGCTTGCGAACCAGGTCAGGTCCGGAAGGAAGCAGCCTTAAGCGATCACCGGCAGGCGCAGCGGGAGTACCCGGATCGGAGCTCGCGGCAGCGATCAGGCACCGGACGCGGGGGCGACGACGAGGGGTGCACGGTCCATAGATACGTCTCCAACCCACCTTCCTCTGCGAGTGAGCGCCCGCGCCCGAGCGCGAGCTGCGGGGCGGGAGACCGGCGGCCACGAGGGCTTCTTACAGGTTGCCGGCCCCTCATGAGCAGCGCGTGAAGATCAACCACGAGCGGCCTGTCGCGGACTCGGTGAACCCGGGTGGCACGCTCACCGCCAGATGCGGATCGCGTGGGTCGAGCACGTAGTCGTGTTCGACTTCCATGCTCGCCGGGTCGACGTAGGTTCCGTATGAGATCTGATTGACCTGGGCACTGATCACGTTCTTGGGGCTCGTCTTCAGGTACAGCGCCAGCAGTGGGATCGGCGCGTGGTTGGGTACGCCCACGGGGCCGCACCGCAGCTCGATCGCGTGGCTGTGCACGAGCGCGAGCAGGTCGCCTTCGATGCGCTGCTGTCTCGCCAGCGCCTGCAGCTGATTGTGCGCCCCGCGGTACTGGCTGGGTGCGTATGCCACGAGCGCGAGCGCCACGATCAGCCCACCGACCATCCACCAGCGCCGCCGCGGATCACCTGACGCGAGCAGCGTCCAGCCGAACACGCCCGCGCCGCAGAAGACGCACAGGATCGCCGCCGCGACGAACGCGTAACGCGTGTTGATCGGCAGCCCGGCGGCGGCGAACACCGCGAACACCGCCACCGCGACGACGCCCACGAGCGCGCCCAGGCGCGCTCGTGAGCCCAGCCACAGCAGCGACAGGACACCCCCGAGCGCCGCTCCCACGAGCACGGGGGGGCGCAATATCTCGCCGATCCGCCGCGGTATGTACTCGGGGACGTTCGCGATCCCGGTCACCCGGTCGAGCGCCTGGGCGGTGTGGCGGGTGTTCGTGAGCGACCACAGCGCGTCGCCGGTGATCGCCAGATCGCTGAGCACCCACACCAGCGGGGCCGCCGCCGCGAGCAGCGTCAGACCGGCCAGCTGCCGGCGCGAGCGCTCCGGCTCCCGGGCGACATCCGGTAGTGGCGAGCCGTCCGCAATGGCCTGCGGTCCCGGCGACCCCGTGCCGACGGCGCCAGGCTCTTGCTTGGCCACATTGCGGCCAAGCCACGCCGGCGCGCGTTCATGCGCGGCGATCCGCTCGCGCCAGCCGGGCCAGAGGATCAGGTAGACCCAGTAGAGCCCGGAGAACGCCCACGCCTCGGGGCGCAGCAGCCCGGCGAGCGCCAGCAGCGCCAGCACCGGCCAGGCCGGTGCCGGCCGATCGGGGGTTCCGTCAATCCCCGATCGGCGGCGCGACTCGACGAGCAGCGCGCTCAGCACGAGCAGCAGATACGGGATGTCGACATACGCGCGCACGCCGTAGGAGAGCACGGGCACGCGCGTGATCAGCAAGAGCGCGCCGAGCGCGCCGGCGGCGCGCCCGAACCAGTGCGCACCCAGCGCGTATACGACCCAGACGCACGCCGACAACGCGAGGAACGCGAGCGCGACGGTGACGTGCACTACGCCCGCCGGCCCGAGCGGCGCGAGCACGACGCCCAGGATCTCGACGAGCGGATGGGGCGTGGGCGCGATCGCGACGCCGTAGGCGGGCAGGGCGCCGCGCGAGAGCTGTCCCCCCCAGGCGAGGCCATAGAGGGTGTCGTAGTTGACGAACCCCACGCCGGCCGCCACCCGCAGCGCGATGGCTCCCGCCACGATCGCGGCCGGAGTGGCCAGGCGTTTGATCCAGACCCTCACGCGCGCGGACGCTATCTGCTCGTGGGTAGACTCAGCTGAACGGTGCCGAGCGAGCCCAGCGCAGCCCAACAGCAATCTTCCCTGTATCGCAGGCACCGTCCGCGCACGTTCGAGGAGGTCGTCGGTCAGGAGCCGGTCGTGCGCACGCTGCTGGGCGCGGTGCGGCGCGATCAGGTTCATCACGCCTATCTGTTCGTCGGCTCGCGCGGCACCGGCAAGACCTCGATGGCGAAGATCCTCGCGGCCTGCCTGAACTGCGAGCACGGCCCCACGGTAACGCCCTGCGGGCAATGCGACTCGTGCATCGCGATCGCGCGCGCGAGCTCGCTGGATGTGATCGAGATGGACGCCGCCTCGAACAACTCGGTCGATGACATCCGCGAGCTGCGCGACTCGGTCGCGCTGGCGCCCGTGTCGGGCAGGCGCAAGGTGTACATCCTCGACGAGGCCCACATGCTCTCGACGGCCGCCTGGAACGCGTTCTTGAAGACGCTCGAGGAGCCGCCCCCGAACACCGTGTTCGTGCTCGCCACGACCGAGGCGCAGAAGGTGCCCGCGACGGTCGTCGATCGCTGCCATCGCTTCGACTTCCAAAGACCCACGGTCGAGCAGCTGGCGCAGGTGCTGGCGCGCACGGCGCAGGCGGAGTCGATCGAGATCGGACCCGAGGCGATCGCCGCGCTCGCGCGCGCGGCCACGGGGAGCTTTCGCGACGCGCTCGGCACGCTGGAGCAGCTGCTCGCCTACAGCGGCCCTGAGATCGCGCTGGAGGACGTGCTCGCGGTGCTCGGCATCGCCGACTCGGCCCTGCTGGAGCGGACCGTGGACGCGGTCGCCGCCTCCGACGCGCGCGGGGCGCTGCTGGCGCTGGCGGAGTGCGCGGACTCCGGCCGCGACGCGAGCTCGTTCGCCTCCGACCTCGAGTCCAGAGCGCGCGAGCTGCTGCTCGTGCAGACCCTCGGCGAGATCCCCTCCGAGCTGGCGCTCACTCCCGAGTCCGACGCGCGGCTGCTGGCGCAGGCCGAGCGCGTTCCCCATGCGACGGTCGTGCGCCTGCTGGAGCTGATCGGATCGGCGTTGGAGTCGGTGCGCGCGGGCGCCGACGCGCGCACGAGCCTGGAGCTGGCGCTCGTCATCGCCGCTCGCCCGGAGGTCGATGCCTCCACGCAAGCGCTGCTGGCCCGCATCGAGCGGTTGGAGGGCGGGGGCGCCCCCTCGGCGCCGCCCCTCGCAAGCCCCGCCGCCACTCGGCCCCCGGCGCCTTCGGTCGTCTCCCCCACGCCACCGCCCGCCACGCCCGTACCTCTGGCCTCCACACCGCCGGCCCCGGCCATGCCCGCGCCGGCGGGAGAGTCGCCGCCGGCGGAGGGGGCGCCGGGTGAGCGGCGGTCACCGGATGGGCGCGACGAGGAGCCCGCCGCCGGCGGGCCTGCGCGCGAGCAGAACGCTCCCGCCGCCACCGTTCCAGTGGAGGACCCCCCGCTCGAGCCGATCGAGCCCATGGACGTCGTCGCGCCCGTGGTCGAGGCGCCGGAGGATCTGCGGGCGGTGGTCGAGCTGTGGCCGGCGGTGGTCGAGCTGGTCGGGGCGGGGCACGCACTGTGCGGGGCGGTGATCGCCGACACCCGTCCGGTGGAGCTGGCGGGCGAGGATCTCATCGTCGGGTTTCCGACGAGCGCGGCCTTTCTGAAGAAGAAGGCCGAGGACCCCTCCAACCGCCAGATCGTCACCGACGCGCTGCGCCAGCTCGCGGGGGGGCGCTGGCGGATCTCCTATGAGTTGCACGAGGATCTCGACGAGGGAGGCTCCGGCAACGGCGCCCCGCGTGCTTACACCGAGGAGGAGTGGATCGAGCGCTTCAAAGCCGAGCTCGACGCCGAGGAGATCCCTCTCGACACCGACCCCGACTCCCAATCCGAGTCAGGCCAGCCGGCGGTCGGCGGCATGGAGCGGGGAGCGTAGTGGCGATGTCCAAACGCACGACCCCATCCAGACAGCGCGCGCCCAAGCCGGGCAGGGGCGCCAAGCCGAACGTGCAGGGGATGATGGCGCAGGTCCAGCAGATGCAGCAGGAGATGGCGGCGGCGCAGGAGCAGCTCGCGCAGGAGACCGTCTCGGCCTCCTCCGGCGGGGGCATGGTCAGCGTCGAGGTGACCGGCGACCTGCGCGTCACCTCGGTGCGCATCGACCCCGAGGCGGTCGATCCAGAGGACGTGGAGATGCTTGCCGACATGGTGACGGCCGCCGTCAACGAGGGTCTGCGCGCCGCCCAGGAGCTGGCGGCCGGCCGCATGGGCGGGGCCACCGAGGGTCTGGACCTGGGCGGGCTCGGCGGCCTGGGACTGCCCGGCCTGTGAGCTCGTACGCCCCACCGGTCCAACGGCTCGTGACCGAGCTCTCGAAGCTGCCCGGCATCGGCACGCGCACGGCGCAGCGCCTGGCCTTTCACATCCTGCGCGCCAGCAACGAGGACGCGCTGGGCCTGTCCGAGGCGATCCGCGAGGTGAAGGAGCGCATCGGGCTGTGCGAGGTCTGTTACAACCTCACCGACCAGCCACGCTGTCGCATCTGCGAGGACACGCGCCGCGATCACACGCTGATCTGCGTCGTGGAGGAGCCCGGCGATGTGATCCCGATGGAGCGCACGCACGAGTATTCGGGCATCTACCACGTGCTGGGGGGAGCGCTCTCGCCGATCGACGGGATCGACCCGGAGGATTTGAAGATCTCAGAGCTCTACGCGCGCGTCGCCTCCGAGACACCGCCGGTCAGGGAGATCGTGCTCGCGACCAACCCCACGACCACCGGCGAAGCGACCGCGCTGCACATCGCGCACGAGCTGCGCGCACGCGCCCCCGAGCTGAGCGTCACGCGCTTGGCGAGCGGTCTGCCGGTGGGATCGGACCTGGAGTACGCCGACGAGGTGACGCTCGGCAAGGCCTTCGCCGGGCGTCGGTCGCTGTAGCCTCAAGGCGTGTCCGACATCGTCGTGATGAAGTTCGGCGGCAGCTCCGTCGCCGACGCCACCCGCATCCGCCGCGCGGCGCGGCGGATCGTCGACATGCGCGACTCGGGCGCGCGCGTGCTCGCGGTGCTCTCGGCGCGCGGCAAGACCACCGACGAGCTGATCGCGATGGCCGCCGAGGTCTCCGATACGCCCGATCCGCGCGAGATGGACATGCTGCTGTCCACCGGCGAGCGCATCTCCTGCGCGCTCTGCGCGATGGCGATTCACGATCTCGGTCACCACGCGATCTCGTTGACTGGCTCGCAGGCGGGGATCGTCACCGATTCGTCGCACACACGCGCGCGCATCATCGACGTGCGCGCCGATCGCATCCTCGCGGCCCTCGACGAGGATCGGATCGTGCTCGTCGCGGGCTTTCAGGGTGTCTCGACCGACTCCAGCGACGTCACCACGCTGGGTCGCGGGGGTTCGGACACGACCGCCGTCGCGCTCGCGGCGGCCGTCGGCGCACGGGTCTGCGAAATCTATACCGACGTCCCGGGCGTCTTCAGCGCCGATCCGCGGATCGTGCCCGACGCGCGCAAGCTCGAGGTGCTCTCCTTCGAGGAGATGCTCGAGATGTCCGCCTCGGGCGCCGGCGTGCTGCAGCTGCGCTCGGTCGAGTACGCGCGCAACCACGGCGTGCGCATCCACTGCCGTTCGTCGTTCGATGATGGTCCTGGTACAATTGTCGTCACGGAAGCGGAGCGAGAAACGGAGCCGAAGACATGGATCACCACGAGCGACCCCTGATCACAGCCGTCACTCACTCCACCTCCGAGGCGCGGATCACGCTCGTGGGCGTGCCCGATGAGCTCGGGGCCGCCGCGCGCATCTTCGAAGCGCTCGCCGAGGCGGGTGTGGACGTGGACATGATCGACCAGAACGTCCCGATCTCCGCGGGCGGTCGCGCCGCCGAGATCTCCTGCACGGTCCCGAACGAGCATCTGCGCGAGGCTCGCGCGGCGCTGGAGCCCCTCGCCGGCGAGTCCTACGCCGAGCTGATCGCTTCAGAGGAGATCGGCAAGGTCTCGATCGTAGGAGCGGGCATGCGCTCGCATCCGGGTGTGGCGGCGAAGGTCTTTAGGGTGCTCGCCGATGAGGGCGTCAACATCGAGATGATCTCCACCTCGCCGATCAAGATCTCCTGCGTCATCCCCCGCGCCCGAGTCGAGGCGGTCGTGCGCGCGCTGCACTCCGCCTTCGAGCTCTCCGGTCCCCAGACGATCGTCGCCGAGCAGACGTTCGCGGCGGGTGGGGCGGCGTAGGTCCCTGGTTCGCCGCCGACGACGGACGACTACGCTCCCCGGACATCGGCGCGGCGCCCACGAGAGGGACCGGATCGCCGCCGGCTTCGATCTCCTCACGCGCGCGATGTGTATCTCGACTGACTCAGCGGACGCTAGATGTGTGCGAGCGTCGAGCGTCCCGGACCGTAGGCTCGGTCAGATCCTCCCGCCCGCCAAGCTCGGCCT
>DASXKH010000012.1:0-55194 GCA_036496915.1 Solirubrobacteraceae bacterium | reverse complement strand
CCCCCCGGCGGTGCGTGCATGCACGCACCGCGAGACGTGTCGCATGCGACACGTCAACCGTTGGCGCATGCGCCAACGGAGAGACCGCACATGTGCGGTCTCCTGAGAGGCCGCATGCGGCCTCTCATCCGGTGGGCACATGTGCCCACCGGCGCCTCGGCACATGTGCCGAGGCGAACTACATCAACGCAAAAACGGCGGCACGTCGATGTCGTCGTCGGAGATCTCCAACGAGGAGCGCTGACGATCGTCGATCCGCGGCCCGCGGTCGCGTCGCGAGCGTGTCTCCGCGCGGGCGGACCGTCCCGGGCGGTGATCGAAGCCGGTGCCGATCACCGTGACGCGCACGTCGTCGGCCATCGCCTCGTCGATCACGGCACCGAAGATGATGTTCGCGTTCGGATCGGCCGCGTTCTGGATGATCTCGGCGGCGTCGTTGACCTCGAACAGGCCGAGGTCCTTGCCACCGGTGATGTTCAGCAGGATGCCCGTCGCGCCATCGACGGACTCTTCCAGCAGCGGCGAGGAGATCGCGGCCTTGGCGGCGTCGCCGCAGCGGTTCTCGCCGCCGGCGGTGCCGATTCCCATCAGCGCCGAGCCGGCGTCGTGCATGATCGTGCGCACGTCCGCGAAGTCGAGGTTGATCAGGCCGGGGATCGTGATCAGATCGGTGATCCCCTGGATGCCCTGACGCAGCACGTCGTCTGCCTCCTTGAACGCGTCGAGCATCGACGTGCGCCGCTCGACCACGGTCAGCAGCTTCTCGTTCGGGATCACGATCAGCGTATCGACGACCTCGCGCAGCCGCTCGATGCCCTCGGCGGCCTGACGACCGCGCTGGGAGCCCTCGAAGTCGAACGGGCGCGTGACCACGCCGACGGTCAGCGCGCCGATCTCGTTCTTGGCGATGTCCGCGATCACGGGCGCCGCGCCGGTGCCGGTGCCACCGCCCTCGCCGGCGGTGACGAACACCATGTCGGCGCCCTTCAGCGCCTCCTTGATGTCATCGCGCGACTCCGAGGCGGCGCCGAGGCCGACCTCGGGATTGGCGCCCGCGCCGAGCCCCTTCGTGGACTCGTGGCCGATGTTCAGCTTGATGTCCGCGTCGCACATCGCGAGCGCCTGGGCGTCGGTGTTGGCGGCGATGAACTCCACGCCGCGCAGGCCCGCGTCGACCATGCGGCTGACCGCGTTCGTGCCGCCGCCGCCCACGCCGACGACCTTGATCACCGCCAGATAGCTGCCGGCGCCGGTCATGCTGCCGCTACTCGCTGAGCTCTCCATGATTGGTTCCGTCCACAGCCTTCAGTAAGAGTTAAGGGTTCGATCGACACTGTCGTCCGGCCCGCTGAAACGTGCACGTTATGCAGGGAACTTCGCCCTGTCAACGACCGCGTTCAATCTCGCAACAATCGTTGCAGATCCAGGAACTCTCGACCGGGCCCCGAGACACGCTCTCCCGGCGGGATAAACCTCGAGTTGAGGATGAGTGTTTGCCTTGTGGCTCGCGGATGCGGCTCAACCCCCGGGGACCCCGCTCGTGGTGGGCGTTTCGGAGGTTTCGCCGCTCCCGGCTTCCGCTGACTGTGAGGCGCTCGTGCTCCCGCTCGAGGTCGATCCGCTCGAGCCGACTTCAGCGGGCGTCGGGCTCGATCGCGTCGTTTCGGCGCCAGCCCTCGATTCCGTCCCCGTGCCGCTGCCCGCGCTCGTTCCTGTTCCCGAGCCCGAGCCCGAGCCGCCTCCCACGGCGGTGTCCAGACCGCCGGCCAGTTCGGCGGCCGTGTTCGGATCCGACGACGCGCCGGTAGATTCCAGTTCGGTGGAGCTCGTGCCGGGCCGGATCGTGCCGGGGGCGAACCCGGCGGCAGGGCGTTCGGGCAGGCGCACGTCGATGTAGGAGGCGCCCGCCGAGCTCGGGTCGGCGAGCACTCGCGCCAACGACAGCCACTTCGCGTGCGGCCGCGTCGCGTCGCCGAAGTACGCCAGCAGATTCCCGCGCAGCGCGACCGTCAGGCCCTTCGACCCGGAATACACGCGCGTGACCTCATGGGCCAGCGGCGTCGGGGCGGCGCCCAGGATCGCGAGCGCCCCGAGCAGTGAGGCTCCGCGAACGCTCCCTCCGACCGGGGGCAGGGTGGTTGTGATGGCGGAGGCGGTCGTGGTGGCAGTCGCCTTGCCGGCGTTCACGAGCGGCAGCGAGCCCGACAGGAAGCCCGGGCCCAGCACGACCCCGTCCGCGGCCACGGCGGTGCTGGCGCCGTTCACGACCAGCGCCGCGACTGGCGGGCGCTCGACCACTTCGATGCGCAGGCCATGCGGGAAGCTCGGATGGGCCCTGATCGCGCCCACGATCGGATAGGTCGCAACCGCCGCGCGCAGCGCCGCGGGGCTGACGGCGAGCGTGCTCATGCCGTGTGCCGTGCCCGTCAGAGCCGTTTCGATCACGGCCGTGTCGGCGCCGTGAACCGCGGCTAGGCCGCGCACCTGCACGTGCTCGACCGCGCTCAGCGAGGAGTGGCGCAGCAGCTGGTAGGCGCCGGTCAGCAGCGGGATCGCGATCAGGACTGCCAGTAGCGCGATCCGCAGCCGGCGATGCGCCCACACGGCCGTGATCCCCATGCGTGCCGTGCGCGCAGCGGCTGCCACCGGACGCGGCACGCCCAACGCGCGACGCGCCCGTGTACGGGCCAGGCGACGAGGTATGGGCGCGGCTATGGAGCGGGCCATTCACGAGGTCTTCGACCTCCGTGTCCGAACCCCTACCACGGAAAGCGCACGTTCCCAAGCGTCTGCACCTCGGGCTCGAGCGCAACGCCGAAGCGCTCCAGCACACGGGCGCGGCCGGCGGCCATCACCGCGAGCACGTCCGCGGTCGTGGCGTCACCGGTGTTCTCGACGAAGTTCGCGTGCTTGGGCGTCAGACGGGCGCCGCCGACGGTCAGGCCGTTGCAGCCCGCGGTGGCCAGCAACTGCCCGGCGGTGCGACCTTCGGCACGGGGATCGTCGGGATTGACGAACGTCGAGCCGAACGTCTTGATCCCCTGCGGCTGGGCCTCGTGGCGGCGGGCACGCATCTGTGCGAGCGTCGCCTTGACGGTGGCCGTGTCCGATTCGGCGAGCTGGAAGCAGACGCGCGCTACGATCTCCCCGTCGCTGAGGCTCGAGCGGCGATAAGCAAACCCGAGCTGCTCGGGGACGCGGCGCTCGGGCCCCTGCGCGGTGACGATCTCGACCCACTCCAGCGTCCGCGCGAGCTCGCCGCCGTAAGCGTTCGCGTTCATCCGCACCGCGCCGCCGACGGTGCCGGGGATGTTCACGCCGAACTCGATCCCCGACAGTCCCGCCTGCGCGGCACGGGTCGCGACCGCGGGCAGCCGCGCGCCGCCGCCGCAGACGATCCGCAACGGCCCCTCGCGCTGGATCAGCGCGAGCTTGCGATCGAGCTTGACGACCAGCCCGCGCACCCCTTCGTCTGCGATCAGCAGGTTCGAGCCCGAGCCGACAACCGCCACCGGCAGGGCGGCCGCGCGCGCCCAGGTCAACAGCTCGCGCAGCTGGGCCATGCTGCCGGCGCGCGCAAAGTACTCGGCCTCACCGCCGGTGCGGACCGTGGCCATGCGCGCCAGCGAATAATCGCGCTCCACGATCGAGGGCACGGTCGTCGGCGCGTCCCTGGAGGCGGGCTTACGCGCCATCGTCGCTCACCACCAGCCCGCGGGCCAGTCGATCCACGTCGCCGGCGCCCATCACGACGCAAACGTCTCCCGCACCGAGCAGCCCTCGCAACACCGGCTCGGCGTCGGCGAACGTCGGCAGCCAGTACACGGGCCGGCCCTCCGCCGCGTCGGCCGCGGCCTGAGCGATCAGCAGGCCGCTGACGCCGGGATGATCCTCCGCGCGCTCGCGCGCGGGATACACGCCGAGCACAACCGCGACGTCGGCCTGCGCCAGCGCGGCGCCGAACTCGCGCGCGAACATCGCCGTGCGCGAGTACAGATGGGGCTGGAACACGGCAATCAACCGCTCATGCGCGAGCGTGCGCGCCCCCGCAAGCGTCGCCGCGATCTCGGTCGGGTGGTGGGCGTAATCGTCATACACGCACGCGCCGCGCGCGCTCTCGCCCAAAAGCTGGAAGCGCCTGCCCGCGCCGTGAAACTCGGCGAGCCCCGCGATCGCGCGCCGCGAGTCGGCCCCGGCGAGGCGGGCGGCCTCCAGCGCGGCGGTCGCGTTCAGGGCGTTGTGGGCACCCGGCACCGACAGCGCGACCTCGTGACCGCGCCACTGGAAATGCGATCCCCCGTCGATGAGCGTCGGCATGGGCACGTCGTAGGGGACGATCTCGACCTCCTCCCGCGCTCCGGCCTCGGCCACCGATGCGCTCTGGACCCCCGATCCGTCCTCGACCGCGAGCCCGGATGCGCTCTGGACCCCCGACCCGTCCTCGACCGCCAGGCCGGATGCGCTCTGGACCCGCGACCCGTCCTCGACCGCGAGCCCGGCGGTGCCCTCGGCCCCGGCCCGCGCCGGCGCCAGCGCCAGCAGCTCGGGACGGTCCCACACGACGATCGCCGTGCGCGCCCGCCCGAGGAACGCTGCGAACGCCTCGCGCAGCTCGGCCAGCGAGCCGAACGTCGCGTGATGGTCGAGCTCCACGTTCGTGAGCACGGCGATATCGACGTGCAACGCGAGCATCGAGCGGTCGGACTCGTCCGCCTCGACCACGAGCCACTCCCCTGCCCCCGTCCAGCCGGCGTTGTCCTGACCCTCCCCGACGGAGCCGCCGACGAGCCAGTCGGGCTCCAGGCCGGCAGCGTCCAGCGCGGACACGACCATCGCCGAGGTCGTCGTCTTGCCATGCGTGCCTGCGACCGCGATCGTGCGCCGCAGGGCGCTCAGCTCCCCCAGCAGCTCCGCGCGCGGACGCTCCGGCAGGCCGCGCTCGCGAGCCGCCACACGCTCGGGGTTCTCGGGCGCGACGGCGCTGGAGTAGACGACCTCGACATCCCCGCTGGCCGGTACGTTCGCGGCGTCGTGCTCGCCGATCCGCGTCTCCAGCACACCGTCGGCGGACAGGCGCTCGGTGAAGGGGGAGGCATGCCGATCGGAGCCGCTGACGTTCGCGCCGAGCGCGTGGGCCGCACGCGCGTAGCCGCTCATGCCGGCGCCGCCAACGCCGACGAAGTGCAACCGCCGCCCCTCCCACGGACGCCCCGAGACGGCGCTCATGGGTGCCCCGTCAGTCCCGCCGACGCGGCTGCGGCCAGCAGCTCTCCGGCCACATCCTCCGCGGCCCGCGGCCGGGCGAGGGATCGCGAGGCCGCCGCCATCGCCTGCAGGCGATCGCGGTCGCTCAGCAGCGCCACGACCTCCCGCGCGAGGCGTGCGCCACTGCACTCGGAGTCCGCGATCACGATCGCGGCGCCCGCATCGGCCATCCAACGCGCGTTCGCGCTCTGGTGGTCGGCCGAGGCGTGCGGATAGGGCACCAGGATCGCGGGCAGGCCATACGCGGCGATCTCGAACACCGAGCCCCCCGAGCGCGCGACGACGAGATCGGCGGCGGCCAGCGCCTGCGCGAACTCAGCCAGGTCGAGATAGTCACGCAGGTCATACCCGTCCGGCAGCGAGCGCGCCGCGAGCTCGGGATGGTCCCGGCGCCCGGCGACGTGCAGGATGCGCACCGGCGGACCGTTGTCGGGTATCTCCCCTGCAAGAGCCCCTCGGCCCATTTCGCGGGAATCGTCGTCCCCTGGTCGAGGAGCGTCCGAGGCATCGCGGACATCGGCGGCCTTCCCCCCGTTCCCCGCGAACGCCTCGACGGCGGCGAGGTTGATCGAGCGTGCGCCGAGCGAGCCCCCGAACACGAGCACGCACGTCTCCCGCGCGCCGATCCGGAAGTGGGCGCGCGCCTGCGCGCGCTCGGCATCGGGCACGGGGATCGGCCGGCCCGTGACGCGGTAGCGCTCTCCGTCGCGTCCGGCGATCGGGAAGGCCAGGCACACCCGCTGCGCGCCGCGCGCGAGCAGGCGGTTCGAGAGCCCGAGATGGCTGTCGGCCTCGGTCAGCACGAGTGGGATGCGCAGCGACAGCGCCGCGAGCCCGACCGGGCCGGCCACGTAGCCACCGCCCCCCAGCACCGCGTCGGGGCGCAGCTCGCGCAGGATCGCGCGTGCGCGCCAGAACGCCAGCGCGGCGCGCAGCAGCGCGCGGGCGGCGCGCAGCGGGTTCGTGCGGCTGAGACCTTCAACGGAGATCGTGCGCAGCTCATAGCCCGCGGCGGGCACCAGCTGCGCCTCGGCCCGCGTGCCGCCGACGAAGGCGACCTGCGCGTGCTCAGCCCGCAGCGCGCCGGCCACCGCCAGCGCCGGCGCGACGTGTCCGGCGGTGCCCCCCGCCGCGATCGCGATCTTCGTCTGTGTCACGGCCCCATCCTGCCTGTTTTCGCGCGTCGGCCACCGTGCGACCCTGACCGCGAGAGGGGACGGCCCGCACGTGCGCGGTGCCGCCGGCGGCGACGTTCAGCAGCAGACCCATCGAGGCGAGCATCACGATCAGGCTCGAGGAGCCGTAGGAGACGAACGGCAGCGGCACCCCCGTCAGCGGCGCGAGGCCGAGCACGGCGAACACGTTCAGCAATGCCTGGCTGACGATCAGCGAGGTGACCCCCACGGCGATCAGCGCGCTGTGCAGGGAGCGCGCTGACTTGGCGACGCGCAGGCCGGCATAGGCGATCAGCCCGTACAGGAACAGCAGCGCGCACACGCCCACAACCCCCAGCTCCTCGGCGATGACCGCGAGGATGAAGTCGGTGGGCGCCTCCGGGAGGTAGAAGATCTTCTGCACCGACTGCCCGGGCCCGACGCCGAACAGACCGCCCGAGCCGATCGCGATCTGACCCTGCACGGCCTGAAAGCCGCTGCCCGAGGCGTGCGCCCAGGGGTCCACGAACGATGTCAGCCGCGCACGCGCATAGGGGCGCGCGATCGCGTACAGCGCGACGAAGCCGAACGCGACGCCGACGACGATGCCCAGGTTGCGCAAAGAGATCCCCGCGGCGACGAGCAGCGCAACGGTCGTGAAGGCGATCGTCATCGCGGTGCCGAGGTCGGGCTCGGTGGCGACGAGCAGGCACGCGCCGCCGACGACCACGAGCAGCGGACGGGAGAGCTCGCGCAGATCGTGCACGCGCTTGGGGCGGCGGGCCAGCAGCGTCGCCGCGTACAGCACGAGCGCGAGCTTGAGCAGCTCCGAAGGCTGGAACTGCAGCTGACCGGGCCCGATCCAGCGCCGCGCGCCGTTGATCGAGACGCCCACGTGCGGTACGTGCACGGCGAGCACCAGCACGAACGAGACGGCCAGCAGCGGCGCGACGAAGCTCTGCGCTTTGGCGATCCCGTCGCGCGCGAGCACGCGCATCACGACCAGGCCGATCGCGCCGTATACGACGAACTTGATCAGATAGCCCGTGCCGTTGCCCGAGCCCTGCAGCAGCGCGGTCGCGGAGGTGGCGCTGTAGACCATCACCGCGCCGTAGGCGAGCAGGCACATCGTGGCCGTGATCAGAATGCGGTGCTCGATCGACTGCTTCTGCGGCGTGGCCGGCATTCATGCCCACTTCGACATGCGCCCGCTTGAACCTCTTTCAAAATAGGCGGTGCGGCTGGAGCGTTCATGGGCCAAGCTGGGCGACGCGGGACGGCGCAGCGCATGCTGGTAGCACGTGCAAGCCGTCACGTGGCGATCCAGCGCCGCGTCCAGGGACGCATCCAGACGTGCCGATCTTTTTGAAAGCGGTTCTAAGCCTCCATGCCGAGGACGAGCTCGCGGAAGCGCTCGCCGCGGGCCTCGAAGTCGGTGTACCTGTCAAAGCTCGCACAGGCGGGTGAGAGCAGGATCACGTCACCCGGACGGGCGGTCGAGACGGCGACCGCCAGCGCCTGCTCGAGCTCGCCGCATTCCAGCAGCGGCACCGGCATGCCCGCGAGCTGGGAAGCGATCAGGGTTGCGTCTTCCCCGATCAGGTAGACGGCCTGGCAATACCGTTCGACGGGCTCGCGCAGCGGCGCGAAGTCCTGGCCCTTGGATTGGCCGCCGAGGATCAGGTGCACGACGCCGGGGGTGAACGCGTCGAGCGCGACGAGCGTCGAGGCGACGTTCGTGGCCTTGGAGTCGTTGACATACAGGACATCCTCACGGCGGGCGATCTCCTCCAGGCGGTGGGGCACCCCCGCGAACGTGCGCAGGCCCGCGCGGACGGCATCGGGGTCGATCCCCCGCGCCAGGCAGACCGCGGCGGCGGCCATCGCGTTGTAGACGTTGTGGCGCCCGCGCAGCGCGATCTCCTCGGCGGGCAGCAGCGGTGCGCCCTGCCAGAGGATGAGACCGTCGTCGTCGTCGTCGTCCTGGAGCGTCATCGCGGCCGAGCGCGGATCGCCGCGCGGGATCGACGGCGGGCCGAAGCTCACGCGCCAAACCCCCTCGTCGAGGTCGGCGTCGAGGTCGGCGGGGAGCACGGCCACGTCGCCGCTGGACTGGCGCGCGAAGATCCGCAGCTTGGCGGCGGCGTACTCCTCGATCGTTGAATGGCGGTCGAGGTGGTCGGGTGCGATGTTCAGCAAGACGGCGACCTCGGGCGCGAACGCGAGCGTGTCCTCCAGCTGAAACGATGACGCCTCACAGACGATCGTCACGTCCGGATCGACCTCGCCGACGAGGCCGCTGAGCGCCGTGCCGACATTTCCGGCGACCGCGACGGGCAGCCCCGCCGCGCGATGGATGTGCCCGATCAGCTCGACCGTGGTCGTCTTGCCGTTCGTGCCCGTGACGGCGATGAAGTCGTTTCCCAGCAGGCGCCAGGCGAGCTCCAGCTCGCCGAGCACAGGCAGCCCCTCCGCACGGGCGGCGGCGATGACGGGCGCCTGCGCGGGCACGCCCGGGCTCTTGACGACGGCCCTCACGCGCTCCAGCAGGGACAGTCCGTCCTCGGCCAGGTGCAGCTCCACGCCCGAGGCCGCGAGCTCGCCCAGGTCCTCGGGGGCGCCACGGTCGACTCCGATCGTCACCTCGCCGCGCTCGCGCAGAACGAGCGCGGCCGCGCGTCCCGAGCGCGCGAGCCCGACGACCAGGTAGGGACCGTCGGGGAGGGGCGGTCTGGGCTTGAGGGTGCGCGCCTTCCCGCTCAACGGATCAACGGATGCTCTGGTGGTAGATGGTGAAGCCGATCGCGCAGAAGATCGCAGCGACGATCCAGAAGCGCAGGATGATCTTCGTCTCAGACCAGCCCTTGAGCTCGAAATGATGATGGATCGGCGCCATCAGGAAGACGCGCCGGCGGGTCGTCTGAAAGGAGAAGACCTGGATCGCGACCGACAGCGCCTCGATCACGAAGATCCCGCCGAGCAGGATCAACAGCACCTCGGTATGGGTCATCACCGCCAGGCCGGCGATCGCGCCGCCGAGACCGAGCGAGCCGGTGTCGCCCATGAAGATCGTGGCCGGGAACGCGTTGAACCACAGAAAGCCGATGCAGGCCCCGACAAGGCAGCCCGCCAGCATCGCCAGATCGTAGTCTTCGGTGACGAACGCGATCGCGATGTAGGCGAGCAGCACGATCGCGGCGCAGCCGGCGGCGAGACCGTCGAGGCCGTCCGTCAGGTTCACGGCGCTGGTCGTGCCGGCGACGACGAGGTAGATAAGCACGGGGTAGAACGGCCCGAGTTCGACCGTGTAGTCGACGACGCGCAAGCGCAGCTCCGGCGCGAGATGAGCCTTGTGGGCAGCGATGTACCAGAGGCCGAGGGAGATCGCGATCGTGATCGCGAGCTTCGTGCGCCCGCGCAGGCCCAGCGAGCGGCGGCGCACCAGTTTGGTGTAGTCGTCGGCGAAGCCGAGCAGCGCGCAGGCGATCATTGCGCCGAACACCCCGACCGAGCGCCAATCCCAGTCGGTCAGGATCAGAAAGGGGATCGTGACGGCGAGCATCACGATGATGCCACCCATCGTGGGAGTGCCGGCCTTCTGATGGTGACCCTCGGGACCGTCCTCGCGGATGTGCTGCCCGAACTCGCGCCGGCGCAGGAACTCGATGAACTTGGGGCTCAGAAAGATGCAGATGAGCAGGGCGGAGGTGCCGCCGAAGAGGATCCGCCCCATTCAGCGCCCGTCCGCCTGAGCGCCCTCGTCCGGGCTCGTCAGCGCGCCGTCAGCGGCCTCGCGCGCGAGCAGCGCCTGACCGACGCGCTCCAAGCCGACGCCGCGCGAGCCCTTCACGAGCACGGTGTCGCCCGGGCAGAGCAGACGGGCAAGGAGCTCGGCGGCGGCGGGAGCGTCCGCGACGCGATGACTGTCGGCGCCCGCGAAGGCGGACGCCATCTCAGCCGCGAGCGGACCGACGGTCACGAGCACATCGACCTCGCGCGCGGCCGCGTGGACGCCGATCTCGCGGTGAAAGCGACGCTCGTCCGCTCCGAGCTCGAGCATGTCGCCGAGCACCGCGACGCGCCGCCCGGGGGCGGTCTGCGCAAGATCGTCGAGCGCGGAGCGCATCGACATCGGGTTGGCGTTGTAGCAGTCGTCGATCAGCACGATCTCCTCGGACAGTCGTATGCGCTCGCCGCGCAGCGCGGAGAACCGCACAGTAACCTCGCCGCCGGGCGTAACGCCGAGCGCGCGGGCGGCGCCGATGGCCGCGAGCAGGTTGTGGAGGTTGTGCCTCTGGGAGAAGGAGGGCCGCAGGACGATGCGGGTGGCATCGGCTGGGCCTGTATTTGGGCGGTCGCGTGTTGGCGAGATGTCTGCCATGTCGATCGGAGGTCCCGGGATCTCCGATCGACCGACCGAGGCGCCCGCCAAGACGAAAACGCTCCCGTCGGGGCTGCGATCGGCGAGTTGGACCTCGCCACCGGGGCCGAAGGTGACCGTATGGATCTCATCCCGCAGGTGCTCACCGAGCAGGGGCTCGCCGGCGGGCACGATCGCGGTGGCGCCGGGACGAAGGCCCGCGATCAGCTCGGCCTTGGCGGCGGCGATCGCCTCCAGCGAGCCGAGCAGCTCGAGGTGGACAGGGCCGACGTTGACGATCACGCCGACCTCGGGCTCGGCGATCGCCGTCAGCCCCGCGATCTGACCGGGGCCGCGCATCGCCATCTCCAGCACGAGCGCCTGGGTGCCGGCCGGCGCCGCCAGGATCGCGAGCGGCAGGCCGATCTCGGTGTTGAAGTTCGCGGGGCTCGCGGCCGTGCGCAGGTGGGGTGTCAGCAGCGCCGCAAGGATGTCCTTCGTCGAGGTCTTGCCGGTGGAGCCGGTGATCGCGACGACGCGCGCTGCGGAGGCGGAGCGCAGCTCAGCCAGCCAGGCGCGCGCGAGCGACTGCAGGCCCTTGAGTGGATTGGGGTCGGCGAGCACCACGCCCTGGTAGCCGATTCCGGCCCCGGCGGCCTCGGCCATCGCGGCGACGGCGAGCGCGTGCTCGGGCGCCACGAGCACGCCCCAGGCGCCGGCCTGCAACGCCTGCGCCGCGTACTCGCCCCCATCGGTGCAGACGCCGCGCAGTCCCACGAACAGGTCGCCGGGCGCCACCGAGCGCGAGTCGATCGATACGCGCACCGGCCCTGATGGCGAGCCGTCCCGAGCGCCGCCCGGCAGCGCATCCCCGTCCGGGCGAAAGACCAGGCGCGCGCCGGCCGCTCGCGCGAGACGGTTGGGGTCCCAATCCCTCATTCGCCCGTCCTCGCAGGAGTGCCAATCCCGGCGGTGAGCAGTTCGCGCGCGACGGTGAGATCGTCGAAGGGCTCCCTGCGGCCGTCCGCGAGCTCCTGCCCCTGCTCGTGGCCCTTGCCGGCGATCACGACCACATCGTCGGGCATCGCGAGCGAGAGCGCCCGCTCGATCGCCACGCGGCGATCGAGCTCGACGTGCACCGACCCGTCGGCGAGCGCCGCCGGCGGGATGCCCGAGACGATCTCGGCGACGATCGCGGCGGGCTCCTCGGAGCGGGGGTTGTCGGAGGTGACGAGCGTAACGTCCGCCAGGCGCGCGGAGATCTCCCCCATCAATGGGCGCTTGCCGCGGTCGCGGTCTCCCCCGGCCCCGAACACTCCGATCACGCGCCCGCGGGCGATGTCGCGCGCGGCGCGCAGGACGTTGTCGAGCGAGTCGGGGGTGTGGGCGTAGTCGACGAGCACCGCAAAGTCCTGGCCGGCATCCACGGGCTCGAAGCGTCCGGGCACCCTGACGCCGCGCTGCAGGGCCGCGACGAGCGTGTCAAGGTCGAAGCCGAGCGCGTGCACGGTCGCGAGCGCGCCGAGGGCGTTGGCGACGTTGAAGCGGCCGGGCATCGGCAACGAGACCTCGCGTGCGCCGGCGGGCGTGTGCAGCGCGAAGCGGCAGCCGGCTGCGTCGCAACGCAGCTGCCTCGCGCTGTAGTCGGCCGGGGCCTCGATGGCGAACGTCCGCGCACCCTCGATCTCGTTCGCGAGCCGCCGCCCGTACGGGTCGCCGACATTCACGACGCTCACGCCCGGCGGTCGGCCCTCACCAGGGAGGAACAGCAGGCGCTTGGCCAGGAAGTAGTCCTCCATGCTCGGATGGAAGTCGAGATGGTCCTGCGTCAGGTTCGTGAACACCGCCGCGGCGAAGCCGATGCCGCCGGCGCGCCCGAGCTCCAGAGCGTGCGAGGAGACCTCCATCGCACAGGCGCGATCCCCGCCCTCGAGCATCGCGCGAAAGCCCGCGTGCAGGTCGATCGCCTCGGGAGTCGTGCGTTCGCCGAGACAAGGATGTTCGCCGGAGGCGAGTGTCTCCCGGCTGCGGTCGGTACGCCCCTCGCCGCCCACGATCGACGTGACGGTGCCCAGCAGGCCCGTCTGCTCGCCGGCCGCCTCGAGCAGCGCGCGCACGAGGAAGGCGGTCGTCGTCTTGCCGTTCGTGCCCGTGATCCCCACGACGCGCAACGACGCGCTCGGCTCGCCATAGAAGCGGCTCGCGATCGGCCCCATCGCCGCCCGCACGGATGCGACCAGCACCTCCGGCACGCCCACACCCAGAGGGCGCTCGACGACCAGCGCGACGGCGCCGTCAGCGACCGCCCGGGCGGCGAAGTCGTGCCCGTCGCTGCGAAAGCCCGGGACGCAGAAGAACAGCGTGCCGGGGCGCACCGCGCGGCTGTCATAGGCGAGCCCCGAGATCTCAACCGCCGCGGCCGCATCATCCACCGGACCGATGCCGGTGAGCAGCTCGCCAAGCATCATCGATCCGTTCCCAGCATCAGCACGCTCCCAGTCTAGTTTTCCCGCTCTCGAAGACGCCATCCAGCGATCGGATGACGCAACGGACGACACCCCTCATCCGATCGGTCACACCGACGCTGCCTCTTGCTCATCCGCTTGGCGGTTTCGCATCGCCTCCATGACTCAGGAGCCAATCAACGCGGGATACAGCTCGCGCAGTGCCGCGACGGGCAATCCGACGACGTTCTCGACCTCGCCGTCGAGCTTCTGAGCCAGCTCTTTGCCGGCGCCCTGGATCGCATAGCCACCCGAGCGTCCGCGCCACTCCCCCGTTCCCACATACCAGTCGAGCAGCGCTTGATCGATCGGACAGAACGTGACCCGCGTGCACGCAACGGCCACGCGCTCGGCGTCCTCGGTCCGTCCCTGCGCGAACAGCAGCGCGATCCCGCTGATCACTTCGTGCGTGCGCCCGCCGAGCGCCGCGAGCGTCGCGCGCGCGGCCGACTCATCGGCGGGCTTGCCGTAGATCACGCCGTCGAGCACGACGATCGTGTCGCATCCGAGCACCACCTCGTCCGCTCCCGGGCGCAGCGCGGCTCGTGCCTTGAGCAGCGCGTTCTCGCGCGCGACCTGCGCTGGATCTCCTTCGCTCAGCTCCTCCACGTCGGTGGCGCGCACCGTGAAGGGAACCCGCAGCCCCTCGAGGATCGCGCGGCGCTGGGGCGAGCCCGAAGCGAGGATCAGTGCAGGAGATGCCATCGCGAGGACCCGCAGAACCGTCCGCGCCGTGGCGCTACCCCTGCGAGAGCTCGGGAAAGAACAGCGCCGCCTCGCGCGCGGCCGACTCAGGTGAGTCCGAGCCGTGCACCATGTTCCGCCCCAACTCGATCGCCATGTCGCCGCGGATCGAGCCGGTGGTGGCCTCCAGAGGGTTGGTCGCGCCGATCACCTGGCGCGCCGCCCTGACGGCGTCTGTGCCCTCCAGGACCATCGCCACGATCGGCCCCGAGGTGATGAAGTCGACCAGCTCGCCGAAGAACGGCCGCTCCGCGTGCTCGGCGTAGTGACGCTCGGCCAGCTCCCGCGTCACGGTCATGTGGCGCAGAGCGACGAGCGCAAGGCCCTTGCGCTCGAAGCGGGCGATGATCTCCCCGGACAACCCTCGGGCAAATGCGTCGGGCTTGACGAGGATCAGGGTTCGCATCACGATAGATGGTGGGTTGAGGTGGTCGGGCCGTGGATGGCAGACGCCGCACCCGAGCGCAGGCGTGCTACCGATCGTCCGGGATCGGCCAGCACGTCGAGCATCGGGGGTGGCGTATGACGCCGCTGGCCGGTTCGGGGATGCGGAGCGTCTCCCGGTCCGGCAGCCGCATCAATCCCGGCAGATATCGGGTTGTGGGCCCTATTAGTGCGGTCCATGAGGTTGCAGGGTCCTTTGGTCGTTTGACGGAAGCTCGGGCGCGTGACGGCGGCGCGTCAGGAGGTCGGGCGTGGACGGCGTGCGCGCCCGGTGCTTCGTGAGCGTGAAGCGCCCGGGTCGGACGCCGCGACCGGTTTCGCCCGCACCTCCTCCTCCTCGGACGCACCACCCGCCGGCGTCACCGCGGGCAGGACGTCCTCGGCGGGATCATCGGCGCTCAGTGAGATGTCCCGCGTCAACGCGGGCTCGCCCTCGTTCGCCAGGGAGTCCTCGCCGGTCTCCTCGCGACGGCGGCGTCTGCGTCGCGTCGGAGCGACGGCGCCCGGAACCTCGGTCTCGCAGTAGGGACAGATCGTCCACGCCTGATCGAGCGGGCGCTGGCAGCTGACGCAGCGATCCTTGAGCTTGCGCAAACAGCTGGGGCAGCGCACGAAATCGCGCTCGATCCGGTAGTCGCAGTGCGGGCACAGGCCGCTGTCCAGCTCGTGCAGGCGCGCCTCGGCGGCCTGCATCTCCAGCTCGCGCTCGCGCACGTCCTCCAAATACTCCGGCGGACGCAGGATCACGTAGACGATCGTCCCCACGAACGGGAACAGCGACGCCGCCGTCGCGCAGCCCACGAGCATCGGATCGAGGATGCGTCGCCGGGCGTCAGCGTAGGTCCAGTAGATCAGCGAGAAGTACAGGACGACGACGAACAGGATCAGCAGATCGATGACCAAGTTCAGGCCGCTGCTTTCGATTCCAAAATATGCGAGCGGTGGCATCGGCCGGCTGAGTTTAGAGAAACAGGCGGCCGAAACCGTAGCCCGCAGCAAAAAATACAAGGATGACCAGGGCCACGATCAGCGCGACGGCGCCGATCATCGTAAGCACAGAGGGGCCGTCGTCGTTCATTAGCGCTCAGGTCCGCGAAGCGGCCTGCATATCCAGAGTATCGGAGGCGTCCAGCCCCCGCAGGAGATCGCCGACCAGATAGATCGAGCCCGTCGCGAGCACCGCCCTGCCGTTCCCATCCTCCCCGGCCCAGGCACGCGCACGCGCGAGCGCCCGCTTCGGCTGGGGCTCGCACTCCACCTCGTCGAACCCCAGCTGGCGCGCGAGCGACTGCAGCGCCGCCGGCGAGAGCGCGCGCGGGCTCGGCGGCGCGGTGAACCACGCGCGCTCGCACACTCCCAGCAATGTGGCGAGCATGCTCGCGGCGTCCTTGTCCTCGAGCACCCCCATCACGAGCCCCACCCCGCGGCCCTCCAGCACGTCCGGCAGAGACCGCACCAGCTCTCCGATCGCGTCGGGGTTGTGCGCGCCGTCGAGCACGGTCAGCGGTCTCTCTCGCACGACCTGCAGGCGACCCGGCACCTCGGTCGCGGCGGCCGCCGCGACCACGGCGCGCTCGTCGAGCGCGATCTTCGCGCCGCTCAGGTGAGCTTGCGCAGCGGCGCGTGCCAGCGCGAAGTTGCGCCGCTGAAACTGCCCCCTCGCCGCGAGCGCCACCGCGCCGGACGCCTCGTCCACGCACACGATCCGGGCCTCGCGCTCACCCGCCACGCGCTCGGCCACCGCCAGCGCCTCGCCCGCGAGCCAGGACCCGAACACGAGCGTCCCCCCCGGGCGCACGACCGCCAGCTTCTCCTCGGCGATGTCCCGCAGCGTCGGTCCCAGCCAGCGAGTGTGCTCCAGCCCCACGTTCGTCAGCACCGTGACCGGAGCGTCAATCACGCTCGTGGCGTCATAGCGTCCGCCCAGGCCGGCCTCCACCACCGCGACCCGCACCTCGCGCTCGGCCATCTCCGACAGCGCCGCGGCCGTGATCAATTCGAACTGGGTCACGTGATCGTCCTCGGCCAGCGTGCGGTTGACTCGCTCCGCCGCCCGCGCCGCCCGCGCGAGCGCAACCGCAAACTCGCCCTCGCGCAGGTCACGCTCGCCGATCCGCACGCGTTCGCTGTAGGAGACCAGATGCGGAGAGGTGTACACGCCCGTGCGCAGGCCGTGACGCTCCAGGATTGCGGCGGTCATCCGCGTAGTCGAGGTCTTGCCGTTCGTCCCCAGCACATGGATCGTCTCCAGGCGCCGCTCCGGGGAGCCCAAGGCGGTCATCATCCGCCGCATCCGGTCCAGCCCGAAGCGCATCCCGAACAGCTCCAGCGTCTGCAGGTGACGCTCGGCCTGCGCCGGCGTCCAGCTCGCGCCCGCCCCTCCGGAGCCGGGCCGCTTGGCGCTTCGTGGTCGCTGCATCTCCGCGGTCGGAGCCGGAGCTCTAGGCGTCCGGGTGCTTGCGCAGGTAGTCGAGGAACACCGGCCGCAGCGCCTCGCCGAGCGCGCCGTCGCCGCTGTGCACGGCGTCTTTGATCAGCCCTTTGGAGGACTCGATGTCAAAGTCGGCCTCGCCCGTGTCCCCGGTGGCCGTCTCCGCGGCGGGGATCATCTCCAGCAGCGACCAGAAGAACTTCACGTCGAAGTGCTTCTCGGCGCGGTGCACGGCACGGTCGTGCAACTCGTGCGTGGACAGCTGGTCGAGATCGTCGCTCATCCGTGGATCAGCGGCGCTTGCGCCCACGCTTATGGCGCCGGCGCAGCACGAGCGGCGCGAGATCGCGGCCCATGCCTCTGACGTCGAGCTTGTGCGCCAACTTGCGCAGCTCCAGGCGCTCCCTCGTGCTGAGGTTGCGCACCCGTCCCCGCGAACGGCGCACCAGCTCGGCGAACCGCGCGCGCTCCTTCTCCGACAGCGACGCCCAGCGCCGGCCGACGATCATCGTGCCCTGCAACAGCGTCGCCCACGGCACCGCCCTGACGGTGCGCTTCAGCTTCGAGTCCGAAGTCTTGGCCGGAGCCTTGACGAGCTTGGTCACAGCGCGATGGTAGCGGTCGCGGGTTCGCGGCGACCGTCAGAGGGAGCCGGGCGCCGGGGAGCACTCGCAACCCAAGCCCGAGCCGGCATGGCCGTGTGGCCTACGCCGACTCCTCGCGCAGCTCCTGCCCGGAGGACGAGGACTCCTCCGGCGCCGCTTCGGTCACGAGCGTCGGCGTCAGGCCGCGCTCGACCGTCTCCTTGGTGACGACGCACTTCTTCACGTCCCTGCGCGAGGGCAGCTCGAACTGAACCTCCAGCAGGATCTCCTCGATGATCGAGCGCAACCCGCGCGCGCCCGTTTCCCGCTCCAGGCCGCGCTCGGCCATCGCCGTCAGCGAATCCTCGGAGAACACCAGCTCAATCCCATCGAAGGAGAAGAAGCGCTGGAACTGCTTGACCAGCGCGTTGCGCGGCTCGGTCAGGATCGACACGAGATCCGAGCGCGTCAGCTGGTGCACCGCGCTCATCACCGGCAGCCGGCCGATGAACTCCGGGATCAACCCGTACTCGATCAGGTCCTCCGGCAGGCACTGCTCGAACACTTCGCCCGTGTCCTTCTCGGCCTTGGCCTCGATCGCCGCGGCGAACCCGATGCCCTTGTTGCCGATCCGCCGCTCGATCACCTTGTCGAGATTCGCGAACGCTCCGCCACAGATGAACAGCACGTTGGTCGTGTCGATCGTCAGGAACTCCTGGTGAGGATGCTTGCGCCCGCCCTGGGGCGGCACCGAGGCCTGCGTGCCCTCCAGGATCTTCAACAGCGCCTGCTGCACGCCCTCGCCCGAGACATCGCGCGTGATCGACGGGTTGTCGGCCTTGCGCGCGATCTTGTCGACCTCGTCGATGTAGATGATCCCCGTCTCGGCCTTCTTGACGTCGTAGTCGGCGGCCTGGATCAGCTTCAACAGGATGTTCTCGACGTCCTCGCCGACGTACCCCGCCTCCGTCAGCGCGGTCGCATCGGCGATCGCGAACGGCACGTTCAGGATTCGCGCGAGCGTCTGCGCGAGCAGCGTCTTGCCGCACCCCGTCGGCCCGAGCAGCAGGATGTTCGACTTCTGCAGCTCGATCTCCTCATCGCCCGAGGTCATCATCTGCACGCGCTTGTAATGGTTGTAGACCGCCACCGACAGCGTGCGCTTGGAGGGCTCCTGGCCGACTACGTACTCGTCCAGGACCTCATAGATTTCACGCGGCTTGGGCAGGTTCTCGAGATCGAACGCCGGCGGAGCCGCCAGCTCCTCGTCGATGATCTCGTTGCACAGGTCGATGCACTCGTCGCAGATGTACACGCCCGGCCCGGCGATCAGCTTCTTGACCTGCCTTTGCGACTTGCCGCAGAAGCTGCACAGGAGCTGCTCGTTGGTGTCGGTCGGGCGCGCCATTTCAGTGTTCCGTGATCACCCGGTCGATGATCCCGTACGCCTTCGCCTCTTCGGAGCTCATGAAGTAGTCGCGCTCGGTGTCTTTGCGCACGTCGGCGAGCTCCTTGTGCGTGTGCTTGGCGATGATCTCGTCCAACCGCCGGCGCACGTCGATGATCTCCTTGGCGTGGATCTCGATGTCCGTCGCCTGACCCTGAAAGCTGGAGCTCACCTGGTGAATCAGGATCTTGGCGTTGGGCAGCGCCATGCGCTTGCCCTCCGCGCCCCCCGCCAGCAGCAGCGCACCCATCGACATCGCGATGCCGACGCAGATCGTCTGCACCTTCGGCTTGATGAACTGCATCGTGTCGTAGATCGCCAGCCCCGCATACACCGAGCCGCCGGGCGAGTTGATGTACAGCGACACGTCCTTCTCGGGATCCTCCGACTCCAGGTGCAGCAGCTGCGCGACGATCAGGTTCGCGATCTGATCGTCCACGGGCGTGCCGAGGAAGATGATCCGCTCGTTGAGCAGACGGCTGTAGATGTCGAACGCACGCTCGCCTCGCGAGGTTTGCTCGACCACCATGGGGACTAGTGGGCTCATGAACGGTCCTCGCTTAGATTTTGCCTCGCGGCCTCGATTCCTTCAGAGGGCGAGTCAGTGGGCGGGCTATCCCCGAATCCTCTGGCATCTCCCGCACCCGCCATCGTCGCTCCAACGTTAGCGCTCCGGCGTCCACAATCCGCCGCCCGAGGCGTCCTCGCCGCCCGCCACGCCCGCGCCGGCCCGCTCCTGCTCGGCCTCCTTCTCCGGCGTCCACAGCTTCTCGCGCGCCGCCGCCTGCTCCAGCGCGATCGGCTGGGCGCGCTCGGAGATCAGCTCGACCGCCTGACGCGCCGCAAGGTCCTCGCTCAGCTCCTCCAGCCGTCCGGCCTCGCGCAGCTGGGCGAGCACCCGCTCGGGCGCGATCCCCTCGCGCTCGGCCGCCTGCTCCACCGCCGCCAGCAGGTCCTCCTCGGACGGCTCGATCCCCTCAGCCGCGACGACCGCGCTCAGCACCGCCTCGCGACGCAACCCCTGCTCGGCCTCGGGGACCATCTCCGCAAGGATCTCCTCCTCATCGCGTCCCACGATCTGCAGGTAAGCCTCGCGCGTGATCCCGCGATGGGAGAGCGTGTGCAGCATCCGCTCCCACATCTCCCGCGCCCGCGAGCGCGCCAGCTCCTCGGTCACAGACACCCGCGCGTTGCTCACGGCCGCATCCAGCGCCGCCTCGCGAAACTCCTCGGCCACGCGCTGCTCCTCGGCCTCCAAGATGCGCCGGCCGATGTCCTCGCGCAGCTCCGCGACGTCGTCGAACCCGGCGTCCACGGCAAAGTCCTCGTCGACGTCAGGCAGCTCCTTGCCCTTGACCTCCTTCACGGCGATCTCAAACGACGCCTCACGGTCGGCCAGCTCCGTGTTGCCGTAGTCGGCCGGGAACCTCAGCTCCACCGTGCGCGTCTCTCCCGCCCCCGCTCCGAGCAATCCCTCCTCGAACCCCGGGATCAGCTTGCCCCCGCCCAGCTCGATCAACTGATCGCGGCCCTCGCCGCCCGCGAACGCGACCATCGTCGTCTCGCCCGACCCCTCATCCAGAGTGGGCAGGCGCCCGACATAGTCGACGACCACGAAATCGCCCGTTGCCGCGGGTCGCTCGACCGTCTCCAGGCGCGCCAGACGCTCGCGCATCGCCTGCACCTCGCCCTCGACCAGCTCCTCGTCGAGCACCGGCTCGCGACGCCCCACCTCCAAGCCCGAGTACTCCCCCAGCTCCGCGACGGGCAGAACCCCGATCTCGAACGCGAACTGCAGTTCTTGCCCCTGCGCAGGCAGCTCGCCGAGGTCGATCTTCGGATCCCCCACCGGCACGATCCCCGACTCCCGGATCGCCTCGGCATACCAGCTCCCCAGACCGTCGCGCACCGCGTCCTCGAGCACCGCCTCGCGCCCGAGTCGCTGCAACACCAGCGGCGCGGGCACCTTGCCCTTGCGAAAGCCCGGCAGCTTCAGCTCACGCCCGAGCTCGCCCGCCTTGCGCTGCAGGCGCGCGTCGAGCTCGCCCGTCGCGACCCGCACGTCCACGCGCACGCGCGACTCCTCAAGCTCTGCGACTGTGGTCTGAACGGGCCCGGCCATTGCCGCCACGATACCGTCCGCCCGATGAGGACCGTGCGCCCGCCCGCCCACAGACGCCTCGAGACCTGGCTCTGGACGGGCCCGCTGGGACACCTGCTCGGCGGGGGCCTGGACCTCTTCCGCGCGCTCGCGAGCTATGCACTCACCCGCTTGCGCGCCCGGTCAACCGCCCCCAGGAAGAAGTGACGTACCCTGCCCCCTTTTGCGAGCGCTCCTGCTTAACGCACGCGCCCCGCGCGGGCGCCCCCTCTCCGAGACGCCACGCGCGGGGGCTCGCCCCAAAACTTACGCCACAGCAGCCGCCGGCGCGCCACCGAACTCGAGCGCCACGCCACTCGGCAGCACCAGCACGGGGCACGTCGCGATCTCGATCAGGTGCGCCGCCGAGGAGCTGATCGACACGCGACCCCGCTCGGCGTCCGCGCGCGAGTCGATCACCACCAGATCGGCCTCGGCGTCGAGCACCGGCACGACCTCTGCGCCGAGCGCGCTCGCGAGCGACCGCGCCGTCGCCTGCGCGCCGTCCGCGCCGCCCGCCTCGCCGACCGCCACGATCCTGCGCGCGGAGGGATGCGACTCCGCCAGCCCGACCGGGGCGATCCCGACGGCGACGCTGCCACCCTCCAGCAGACGCTGGGCGGAGTTGCCGATCGTGACATGACCCTGCGCGGTGTGCGAGTCCGAGCAGAACAGCACCGCCTGAGCGCCGATCCGCATGGCGAGCGCCTGCAGGCCCTCGGGCGTCGAGCGATCGGTCACCGCATGGCTGCTCGCAAACGCGCCGCCGAAATGCGAGGCGCCGCGGGCGAGCACTTCCTGGACCTCCTCGTCGCTCACGGCCTCGTCGGTGTGGCGCACATACCCGAGCGACACCTGCGCACCGGCGCCGGCCAGCAGCGAGCCGAACGCGATCGCGTCGTCCTCGTTAGCGGTTCCGTCGTAGGAAACAATCACCTTGGTCGCCATTTCGATTCTCCTGTATCTGGGCTTGTGTGGAGCCGGTTTCAAGTTCCGATCTCGTATCATCGTGGCACGATCCTGCCATCAGCTCCAGTGCAATATCTGATCGCTGCGATAAGCTCCACTTATGCTTAATGTGAACCGTCTGCACATTCTCCGCGAGGTCGCCCACCGCGGCTCCTTCTCCGCCGCCGCCGACGCGCTCTCCTACACCCAGTCGGCCGTCTCCCAGCAGATCGCCGCGCTCGAGGCCGAAACCGGGATGACGCTCCTGGAGCGCCGCCCGCGCGGGGTCAGCCTGACCGCGGCCGGCCAGACGCTCGTCGGCCACGCCGAAAGCGTGCTTGCCGACCTCGACGCCGCGGAAGCGGCCCTCGCCGCGATCTCGGGCCTGCGCGGGGGCAGGCTGCGGATGGCCTCCTTCCCCACCGCCGGCGCCACCCTGATGCCGCTCGCGATCGCCACCTTCCGCGCGCGCCATCCCGACGTCGAGCTGACCCTCACCGAGGGCGAGCCCGAGCAGATCGCGCCTCGCCTGCGCACCGGCGAGCTCGATCTCGCGCTGCTGTTCGAGTTCGACTCCGCGCCCTTCAATCAGCACGGGGATGCGGGCTCGAGGCCCACCGACGGGACCGCCGCCGGCACGCGCCTGACACGCGTACAGCTGCTGCAGGACCCCCTCTACCTGGCGCTCCCCCGCGCGCACCGCCTCGCCCAGCGACGGCGGCTGCGCCTGGAGGATCTGCGCGAGGAAGCCTGGATCCAGACCTCGCGGTCCAGCCCCTGCGCGCGCCACGTCGTGCGCTGCTGTCACGCCGCCGGGTTCGAGCCCCACGTATCCTTCCAGAGCGACGACTACCAGACCGTCCAGGGTCTGGTGGGGGCCGGCGTCGGCGTCGCGCTGATACCAGAGCTCGCGCTCTCGGTCATACGCGAGGACATCGTCATCCGCGCCCTCTCCCCCCGGCCCCCGGCGCGCCAGGTGATCGCCGCCACCGCCGCCGGCGCGCGCCTGCTGCCCGCCGCGCCGGCGATGCTCAGCGTGCTGGGAGAGGTCGCCTCCGAGTACGAGGCGCTCGGCGTCGCGCACCTGGCCGCCTAGAGATTCAGGCACACAGCCGCCAGCGGAGCGCCCGTCCAACCAGACGGGCGCTCCGACGCCGCCACCGCACCTCCCACGGCCGTCTCAGACGGTCATCCTCAGCGAGCCGGATTGGCCAGATACGCCTGGTTGACCAGCCTGCCGAGCACTTCATAGCCAAGCGGCGAGGGGTGGATGTCGCCGTTGTCCGAGCTGCCACCGGGGACGTTCGGGTTGCACATTTCGGTGAACCTGCAGATCGACGCCTGCTCCTTGGCCGGCCTATTGCCCCTGTTGAACACCGGGAACGGATTCGCGAACGTCACGTTCGGGAAATGCGGCAGGATGTCGGCTTCGACCGCCGCGTTCAGGCCCTCCTGCAGCGCGTCGCTGCCGGGGAGGATCAGCGCGTCGGGGTTGTAGAACCCGACCAGGACGATCGGCCCGGAGTAGTGGCCGCCGCCGGGCGCCGTACTGTCCAACACGCCCAAGATGTCACCGATGTTCGCGATGATGTGCGGCGCGGTGACTTTTTCCGAGGTTACCGCGATACAGGCGGCCACCGCCGCTTCTGGCGAGGACCCGTATTTGCTTTTGCCCGTATTGGTGAATTCTTCGGTGACTTCGTTCTTGCACTGCGTGATCGCCGCGAGCTCGTCGTTGGAGCCGATATTCAGCGTGATCGCATCGACCGGGTGCGCCGGATGACCTTCTTTGAGGATGCTCAGCGCGTCTTCCAGCTGTGAAATCGACTGCCCGCCGACGGTGAGCGAGTTGTGCAGCGGCAGCCCGTCCACGTTGTTGTATGCACACGGGTGATAGTCGCCGAGCCCCTGTGGATTGTGGCCCGCCGGTTCCGTCGACGCTTTCCCGCCGAGCGCCGGGTTTTCGCCGATCAGCCCATTCGACGTCTCCCCCGGGCAGGCATCGTTGACAAGCGTCACGCCCCTGCCGGCCTCGGACCCTCGCGCGAGGTCCTGAGCGAAGTCGTTCGTAAACCCTTCTTCGAAGAACGACGGCGACTCATTGGGGAAGTTTTCGTTGAACACCTGCTCGCTGTAGCCGAAGCTGATCGAGTCCCCCAGCGCCAAATAGGTGCTGACAGGGGGCCTCATCCTGGCGTTCGCAGCCGGCGCCAGGACCGTAAGGGCGGCCAACGCGACCAGCGCGACGACGAGAGCGAATGGGCGCCCGAGCGGGCGGCGGTGGGGGCGGGCCGAACCCGCGAGGCCGTGTGAGACAAGCATGTGCATCTCCTCCAACTCGTTGGGGCCATGCACTCACTACGACGACAACAACGGCCCCTCCCCCGCCCCGCGATGCCAGCACAGCCCATCTGACGGAATTTCTCCACGCTACTCCTCGTGTTGGCCGATGTCAAACGGGTACCGCAGTCCTCATTTCCTCTCGTGGGCCTTGTTACTAGAGAGAGACAAGCCCCCACCTCGGGGGCCGTCGTCAGTCCGGCAGACCCTCGATCCACGCACCCACGCCGGCGATGAAGGACGGGAGGCGCTGACGCTGGTGATTGACGGCCGTATGCACGGAATCCGGCTTGAGGATCCAGTATTCGTGCTGGCTTTTGTTGCGCAGGTCGATTACCTCCCGTATGACCCGCTCCGTCTCCTCTGGATAGAGACCCAGGGCCCGAAGTTGATCGGAGACCGGGGTCTTGCGGTCCGCGGGGATCGCGCCCGTGTCCTGGGCCACTCGCACGCTGAGGCCGATCAAGGTTTGGCAGAGGTTGTGCAGATCGTCCATATTCGACCGCACCAGCGTGGCCCGGTTGCGCTCCTGCGGATCCTTCGAATACCACGCGGCATCGAACGCGGCACGGTCAAACTCTGGCGGGAATGCAGAGACGGCGGCCTCCAGCTGCGCCATGGTCTGCGCCAGTTGTCGCAACGCATCATCCAACGTGTTCCGGCGCGCCCGCGCGGCGACTGGCGGGCGAACAGATTCTTCCATCAGACAGTCCCGACCGGAGACTGAGCACGAACGGCGGCCAGCTCCTGGAAGTAGCCAAGCGCGGCCCGAGCTCCTTCGCGGGACTCCTCTCCCAACCGGTCGGCCAAAACCTGCGCCTGCCCTGCTTGCGCTTGCAGCAATGGCCAGGCCCGCTCACGGTCAACGAGCGGACGACCATCGCGCAAGACCTCCGCCAACAGACGAGGATTGTCGAGCACCGCATCGGCGGGCACGATCTGCACCTCGACAGGCAGCCGCACGCCAAGCCGCAGACGCAGCGCCTCCAACGCGCCCGGGGATCGGCGACGCAATCCCACCAACAGGTCCAAATCGGAGATCCCCGCCACGTCGTCCCCCCGCGCCGCCGATCCGAAGATCACAGCCAGCTCCACGTTGGGCTCCGTCCTGAGAGCGCCACGCAGAGCGGCGACAAGCGACCAATGAGAACGAACCCATGCCGCCTCCTCCTGCGAGAGGAACAGCTGGCGCGAGCTGGGACGCCGAGCCCGGATGAGCTCGCTCCCCACACACCGGCGCAGGGTGCGCTCGCTCATCCCCACCTCATCTGCGAGTTGCCTCAGGACCGAACTCATGTGTCCAGGCTACCAGCCGTGTGTCCGATATTAGATCGCACGCACAATGGGACGAGCGCTTATATCTCGGGGACGGACGCGGAGGAGGACGGCCGTTCGGGTTCGTCCCTCGGGTCGATGATCGGCAATCCGGCGAAATAGCTCCGGTAGAACCCACGATCGCGGGTGAGCAGCCGATCGGCGCGGGCCAGCGCGTGGGCGCCGATCAGAAAGTCCGCGACGACGCGCTCACGCGTTCCGCCGGCCTTGCGATAGGCGCGCCACGCCCTCCCGACGGCAAGCGCGATTGAGTCGTCTGTCGCCGAGAAGCCGACCCGCAGCCCGTTCAGCGCCTTCTCGGCCGCGCCGTCGGCGGCAAACGACGCCGCCGCCTCCGCCCAGACAACCTCACAGGCGATCAGACCTCCCTCGGCCAGGCATTTGCGCAGGGCCGCGGCCGAGCGAGGGCCGAACTCGGCGTCGGCGCCGAAGACGTCGAGCAGCACACTCGTGTCAACGGCCGTAATCACACTGCGTCGGGCTCGCCGCGCAACGCGCCGATCGCCTCGTCGGTGCTCACATCGAGGCTGAGGATCCCGTAGACCGCGTCGACCGGATCGCCGCCGCCCGGAACGGTCTTCGTCGCGACAAGCCGCCCCGCGTCCTCGACAAGCTCGAGCTGGTCGCCGGCGTGAATCCCAAGCCGCTCACGCAAGCGCTTGGGAACCGTGATCTGCCCCTTCTCGGAAACCTTGCTCAACATAGTTGGATTACCTCGGTAGGAATGACTACATAACAAATCCTACCTCGTCTCCGGCTCAACGTCAACCGCCGCCGAAAACGCTCGCGATATGCAGACGGCTGCGGTGAGCGGCTTCTGCGGCAAGCGACGAAGGAGCCGGCTATGGCTCACCCATCTCTCCACCTATCTCCGTCCGAGGCGACTGTCATCGTCAGTCGGCCATGAGCGTTCTGCTGCTGATAATCGGCCTGCTGCTCGGCGCCGTGTGCGCCGTGGCGCTCGGACGCCGTGGCGGACGCGCGCGCGATGAGCAGGAGCGCGCCCACGAGCGCGAGCGCCTGCGCGACGAGCTGAAGGCGATCTCCCTGGACGTGCTGCAACAGACCGGCGACTCGCTCGCGCAGCGGATGACCGAGGCGCGCCGGGCCGAGGAGGAGCGCGCCGCGGGCGAGATGGCGCGCCGCGCGGAGGAGCTGAAGGGGCTCGTCGGGCCCGTCCATGAGAAGCTCGGCAAGGTCGAGTCCGAGCTCACGCGCCTGGAGCGCGAGCGCCGCGACTCACAGGTCCAGCTCGCGGAGATGGTGCGCGCGCTCAGCGCCGGCACCGACACGCTGCGCAAGGAGACGGGCGAGCTGGTGTCCGCGCTCAAGCGTCCCGAGACGCGCGGCTCCTGGGGTGAGATCCAGCTGCGCCGCGTCGTCGAGCTCGCCGGGATGGTCGCCCACTGCGACTTCACCGAGCAATCGACGATCCACACCGGCGAGGGCCTGCTGCGACCCGACCTGCTCGTGCGCCTGCCCGGCGGCAAGACGATCGTGGTCGACTCCAAGGTCCCGCTCGACGCCTACCTCGCCGCGATCGAGGCCGGCGAGGAGAACTGGCCTCAGCGCGAGCTGGACCTCGCCCGTCACGCCCGCCAGACGCGCGATCACATCACCAAGCTCGCCTCCAAGGGCTACCAGCGCCAATTCGACTCCGCACCAGAACTGGTCGTGATGTTCGTGCCCTCCGACGGCATCTATCAGGCCGCGCTCGCCGAGGACCCCGCGCTGATCGAATACGGCGTCTCCCAGCAGGTGCTGATGGCCACCCCAACCACCCTGATCGGGCTGCTGCGAGCCGTGCACTATGGCTGGAGCCAGGAGCAGATCGCGCAGTCCGCGCGCGAGATCGCCGAGGCCGCGCGCGAGCTGCACCGCCGGATGGGCCCCTTCGCCGAGCACCTGGCCAAGACCGGTCGCCAGCTCGACTCGGCCGTCAGCGCCTACAACAAAGCCGTCGGCTCCTTCGACCACAAGCTGATCCCACAGATACGACACATCGAGCGAGCCGGCATCGCCTCCGAGCGTCAGATCGACGCGCCAACCGCGATCGAGACCACCGCCCGACCGCTCACCGCTCGGCTGGAGCCCGTGGAGGAAGAGTTCGTGCTGGGCCAGGCCCCGAGCGCTCCGGGCGCCCATCCGCGGCCGAACCGGATCGTGCCCCCGGCGCGGGAGGCCGCGGACGCGGACGAGCCCATCTCAGCCCCGGCCGCCCAAGCGCCATCAACACGAGCAGCGTAAGCGCCACCGGCACCGTCGCCGGCAGCTCGTCCACGAAGAAGAACAGCAGGTCCAGCACGAGCGCAATCGCGATCGTGAGCGCCGCGCCACGCAGCTGCCAGCGCCTGCTCACCGCTGCCAGCAGCCCGCCGAGGACACCCGCGACGAACAGGTCGCCGTAGCCCATCACCGCCGAGCCGAACACCGCGCTCTGCAGTCGCGGCAGCCCCGCGGCCGGATGGGCTGCGTTCAGGGCGTTGTTCGGCCGCTGCAATAGATCCGAGACCACCAGCGCGGTGTCGGCCAGCGCCATCGCCACGATCCCCACGGCCAGCCAGCGCACGGGCGTCACCGCCGCCAGCAGCGCCCCCAGCGCCGCGCAGCTGAGCGCCGACAGCCCCAGCGCCGCCGCCTCCCCCGCGACCCCACCGCGATCGGCCCAGGCCAGCGCGAACAGAGGCACGACCAGCAGCGCCCAGCGCGGACGCGGCGGATCGGCGTACCACGCCAGCCAGCCCAGCGTCAGCGCCGCGAGCGCCGGCACGGCGATCAGCGCCAGATATGTCAGACCGTCGGCGCTTGCCCGTTCGGCCTCGCGCGCGATCAGCACGAACGCGAGCACCGACAGGGGCGGGATCAGCGCCCACCGACGACCGCGCAGACGCGCCAGGCGGCCCGGCCGCCACGCGCGCGGGACCGCCACCACGGCGCCCTGCACGAGCGACAGCACGGCGATCGAGATCGAGAACGGAATCATCGGGCTCTCACATTACGGGCGGTGTCCTGATAGATGGTCAGTTTGTGGACGTGTGTGGCGTACGGCACTGGCCCTACACTCTTGCGCGATGGTCGCTCGCCAGCAGCCGCCACCCAGCCACCCGCACGAGCGTGTCTATTGGCGCCGCCGCGCGGTCGCGACGATCGTCGCGCTGGCGCTCCTCGCCCTGCTGATCGCCGCGCTCAGCTCGCACGGAGGCAGCGCGCACTCGGCCACCACCGCCGCCGCGCACGCCAAAGCGCCCGTCAAGCGCACCCCGGTCGAAGCACAGGCGCTCACCGCGGCGGCCGAAGAAAAGGCGATCGACCACGTCCTCTCCTACGCCCCGGCGATCACCGCGGGCGGGTCGCAGGGCAACGAGGTCGCGCTCACGTTCGACGACGGCCCCGGTCCGTACACCCAGCAGCTCGTGGGCGAGCTGAACAAGCTGGATGTGCACGCGACATTCTTCGCGATCGGCGACCAGGAGCGCTACTTCTCGCCCGGCACGCTGCTGGAGCTGCGCTCGGGGGACGTGGTGGGCGATCACACCGAGACTCACCCGATGCTGGCGTCGATGTCCGCGCACGACCAGTACGAAGAGCTATTCGAACAGATTGCCCGCATAGAACTGCTCGACGGGCCGCGGCCGCGCCTGTTCCGTCCTCCCTATGGCTCGTTCAACGCAACCACATTCAAGCTTCTGCACCGACTGCGCCTGCTCATGGTCCTGTGGTCGACCGACACCGAGGATTACCGGCTGCCGGGCGTTGGCGCAATCGTGCAGAGCGCGCTCGCGGGGGCCCACCCGGGCGCGATCATCCTCATGCACGACGGCGGCGGCGACCGCTCTGAGACGATCGCCGCGCTGCCCGCGATCGTCGCCGGCCTGCACAGGAAAGGCCTGCACCCGGTCACGATCCCGCGGTTGATGCTCGACGACCCTCCGCCCTCCGGCCAGCCGCTGCCGAGCAGTCTGGCCGGAGACTGACCGACGGGCTGGGGCGCGGACCCGCGTGAGCCCACCGATCCCGCGCTAGCCCTACGATGAGCGACATGAACGCGCCCGCCACGCAGGCGCCCCCGATCCTGCACCTGTCAACCGTGACGGGCAGCCCGCTGCGCGACTCCGACGGCGAGCGCCTGGGCAAGGTGCGCGACGTGATCGTGCGCCTCGGCGGCGCGGGCTATCCCCCGATCACCGGCTTTCTGGTGACGGTCGCCGGGCGGACCTCCTATCTCGGCGTCGAGCGCGTCTCGGACATCGGCCCGGACGGCGTCGTCCTGCGCAAGGCCAAGCTCGACCTGCGCCGCTTCGACCGCCGCCCCGAGGAGGTGCTGCTGAAACGCGACGTGCTCGATCGCCAGCTGATCAACGTACAGGGCGCGCGCCTGGTGCGCGCGAACGAGATCGAGCTGGCGTTGATCGCGGGGGCCTGGCGCGTGGTCGGCGTCGACACCGGCCCGCGCGGCGGGCTGCGGCGCCTGCTGCCCAAACCGCTGGGGGCGCGCATCGCCACCGGCGAGTTCCTGGACTGGGCCGGCGTCGAGCCGTTCGTCGGACACGTGCCCACGGTGCGCCTGCGCGTCCCCCACCCCAAGCTCGCCAAGCTCCATCCCGCCCAGATCGCCGACCTCGTCGAGGCGGCCTCGCGCCGCGAGGGCGAGGAGATCATCCAGGCCGTCGGCGATGACGACCGCGAGCTCGAGGCCGACGTCTACGAGGAGCTCGACGACCAGCATCAGCGAGAGCTCCTGGAGAACCGCCCCGATGAGCAGGTCGCGGAGATCCTCGCGCGAATGGCGCCCGACGACGCCGCCGACATCCTCGGCGAGCTCGACGAGGACCGGCGCGAGCCCCTACTCGCACTCCTGCCCGTGGGGCACCGCGTGAAGGTGCGCGCCCTGCTCGGCTACGACCCCGCCGAGGCGGGCGGGCTGATGAGCCCGGACTTCATCCTCCTGCGCGACAGCACCGCGGCCGGCGACGCGCTGGAGGCGATCCGCGCCAGCAAGATCGCTCCCGAGCTGCTAACGGCCGTGTTCGTCAGCGCTCCCGACGGGACGCTGCAGGGCAGCATCCCCGTGACCGCGCTGCTGCGCGCGCAGTCCGGCCAGCGCCTGGAGGGTCTGGTCAAGCACGAGGCTCCCTGTCTGCGCCCCGACGCCTCCTTCGAGGAGCTTGCCCGCCTGATGGCCGACTACAACCTCACCGCGATCCCCGTGGTAGACGAGCGCGAGCACATGGTCGGCGTCGTCACCGTCGACGACGTGCTCGAGGCGATGCTTCCCCGCGGCTGGCGCCTGCGCTTCGGGTTGCTCGGCGAGGATTGAGAACCTGAGGTCTCCTCCTCGCAAGAACCCGCCCGGCACGGCCCTCGCGGGCCGTGCGCGAATAGACTGCCGGGCGTGAGCGTCCCCACCGGACAGTTCGATGGCGGTCCGAGTACCGCCCGTCATGCGCCGCGCCCGCTCGGCCATCCGTGGCCGGCCGCGCCTGCCTGCCCGTCTCAGCCCTAGACGCACCCGCCTGTTCGTCTTCCTGGGGCTGCTCGGCCCCGGACTGATCGCCGCCAACGCCGGCAACGACGCCGGCGGGGTCGCCACCTACTCCTCCGTGGGCGCCAAGTACGGCTACGGACTGTTGTGGACGATCCTGCTGATCACGATCTCGCTCGCGATCGTGCAGATGCTGGCGGCGCGCATGGGCGTCGTCACCGGCAAGGGCCTGGCCGAGCTGATCCGTGAGGAGTACGGCATCCGCTGGTCGGTGATCGCCACGATCGCCGTCCTGATCGCGAACCTCGGCATTTGCATCTCGGACTTCGTCGGAGTCGGCGCCGCCCTCGGCCTGGCGGGGGTCCCCGTGCAGATCTCGGTGCCGATCGCCGGCGTCACGATCTGGACGATCATCGTGCGCGGCTCCTACCGCTCGGCCGAGCGGATCTTCATCTGGCTGACGATCCCCTTCTTCGCCTACCCGCTTGCCGCGATTCTCGCCCACCCGGACTGGCACGCCGTCGGCCACGGCCTCATCACCCCGCAGATCCACATCGAACCGGCGTTCCTGCTGTTGCTGATCGCGACCGCCGGAACGACCATCACCCCGTATATGCAGCTCTATCTGCAATCGGCCGTGGTCGAGCGCGGCGTGCGCGAGGAGGAGCTCGCCCACGAGCAGCGCGAGGCGGTCGCGGGCTCGATCTTCGCCAACCTGATCGCGGCCTCGATCATCATCGCCACCGGCGCCACGCTCTACACGCACGGCATCCACAACATCGGCTCCGCGGCCGAAGCCGCCAGCGCGCTGAGCCCCTTTGCCGGAAGCTATGCCGAGGCGCTGTTCGCGATCGGGCTGCTCGGCGCGAGCCTGCTCGCGTGCGCGATCCTGCCGATCGCCACCTCGTACGTGATCTCGGAGTCCCTGGGCTATGAGAAGGGCGTCGGGCGCCGGCGCGAGGAGGCGCCGGTGTTCGTCGGCATCATCACCGCCATGATCGCGATCTCCACGGTCGTGGCGATCGTCCCCGGAGTTCCCGTGATCGCACTGCTGGTGGGGGTGCAGGTCGTCAACGGCCTGCTGCTGCCGATCAACCTGTTCTTCATCTGGCGGCTCTCGCGCTCAGCCGGCGTGATGGGCGAGATGCGCAGCGGACGCCTGCTCGGCGCCGCCTCGGGGATCACAGTCGCCGTCACCTCAACGCTGTCGGTGATCCTCGTGATCGCGACGATCGGCGGGTTCTAGCCTCCCCCGGGACCGACCCCGTCCGGCTCGACCAGCAGCGCCGCGCCGATCGCGCCGCCGAGATCTCCCAGCGCCGCCACGTGGACGTCCGGGGGACGCGTGTCGGCGAACAGATGCGGCTGCATCGCCTCTGCGATGCGCTTGGCGTACGGATCGCCGAGCCGCACCCCCAGGCCCCCGCCGATGACGACGGCCTCGACGTCGAGCAGATTCACCGCGGAGGCGATCCCGGCCCCGAGCGCGCGCACCGCCCGGTCGACGATCTCCGTGGCGAGCTTGTCCTGACGATCCAGCGCCCGCGCCCAGATACCGCTCGTCAGGCGTTCGCGCTCGTGCTCGCGCATCAGCTTGAACAGGTCGGTCTTATGACCCTTCTCCTCGTGCAGCCTGCGCGCGTGCAGCTCCATCGCCGCGCGCCCGGCATACGCCTCCATGCAGCCGCGCCGTCCGCACGTGCAGCGCGCGCCGCCCATCTCCACGACCATGTGCCCGATCTCCCCGGCGCCCCCACGTCCGGTCCAGGGTCTGCCGTCGAGGATCAGGCCGCCTCCGACCCCCGTCCCCCAGAAGACACCGAGCAGCGAGTCGTATGGTCGCCCGGCGCCGAGCTTCACCTCCGCGTCGGTGGCGACCTGCACGTCATTGCCGACCCGCACCTCCGGCCCAAGCGCGGCCTCGAGCTTCGCCGCCAGCGGGAACGTGCCTTCCCAATCCGGCAGGTTACGCGCACTGGTAACAGCTCCGTCCGCGATCGTTCCGGGCGAGCCGACCCCGATCCCGTCCAGTCGCGCCGGCTCGACCTCGGCGGCCTTCGCCGCGTCGCGCAGCGCCTGCGCCATCGCGTCAGCCACGTCCTGCGGTCCACCGCTCGTGGGCGTGGGACGGCGCGCGGATCCGAGCACCGTGTGCCCGTCGTCGACGACCACCGTCTGGATCTTCGTCCCGCCGAGGTCGATCCCGCCGAAGGTGGGCATTGCGGGATCATCACACATAAAGATCGGCCCGCGGTCCTTCGGCACGGTCCGGTGAGGCTTACCCTCCTGAGGAGGATCCTGCGCCGGCGCCGCCAGGCGCGGTCTGCGATCTGCCGCCGGGAGTGTCGGGGATCGCACCGGAGCTCGGCTTGACCGCGACGGTCGGCCTGGGCAGACCGGCGATGCGCCCGATCAGCTGTTCCCACTGCGCCACGCTCAATTCGCCCATGACCGCCACCGGCGCGGGCGAGGGGGCGTTCTGGCCGGCGCCGGCCGCGGGGGCCACGGCGACCGTGGCCGAAGATTTCAGCGTCGCGGCGTGCGGCGCGGGGCTGAACGCGATCTCGAGGTAGTCGCCGTGGTCGGCGCGCGCAAGCGTGCTCGGCGCGCCGGGGTAGCGCATCAGGCTGACAATGCGGGCGGGCATGAAGCCGCCTCGGAGCGTCAGCAGCGTGCGAATGGTGGTGTCGGTGATCGAGCCCGCGCCCTGATGGCCGGCGATCGGGACGCCGTTGATCGCGACGATCGCAACCGCATCTCCGAGATGGCCGGGGGCCACATAGCCGGCCGCGTCATACGCGCCGCAGCGCAGCGTGCCGACGGTTGGCTTCAGGCCGCTGCGCGAGAGGAACGCGAGCATCGCCAGCGCCCGCTTGTCGATCGCTCCGGAGGCCACTTCGTGGCGTGAGCACGCCGGCAGCACGACGCCCGGATCGGAGAGCACCTCGCGCTCGAGCTGGCCCTTGGACAGCAGAAACACGTCGCTCGCGGTCGCGCCGAGCAGGTTCGGAGAGCCCTTCGCGCCCTGCGGGTGCAGCGCCGCGTCGAGCTCGGTCCAGTTCGAGAGGATCGCCCGAGGGTCGATCGTGCTCGCATCGCCGGCCGGCTGGATCGCGAAGCGCAGATGACCGTCCTTGACGCCCGTGGGAGCGCTGACTCGACCGAGCACGGTGCCCTGGGCGACCACCGACCCGACGTTCAGAGGCAGCCGTCCACCGGCGGTCGAGGTTCCGAGGACCCTGGCGCTCGCGACGGCCGCCTGGGCATCCGGGTTGCGATAGGCGCGGGCGAACACACGCATCTTTCCGGTCGGCTTGGCCGGGTCTGTGGAGGCGCCTTGAGACGTCCCCGGGGCGGCCGACGCGGAGGCCGGCTCGCTCTGCGAGACCGCGCCGGCGGCGGACTCCGACTTGGGAAGTTTGTAGCTGTGAGCGATCGCGCCGAGCCCGGCGTACGTGAACATGTCCCCGTAGACGTCGCGCAGGATCACGTAGCGGCCGAGCTTGCGGGAATACCCGAGCCTGACGATGCGCCCGTCCTGCACCGCCACGGCACGCGCGTTCGGTTCGCCGCGGACATCGACCAACCGCAGCGCGGTGGAGCCGGCGCTCGTGGCGGTCGCGGCGGCGCCCGGAGACGGTGGGGCCGTGGACCCGGGCGTCGCGGCGGAGCCGGAGGGCGCCGCGGACGCCGACGTCGCGCTCACCCCCGCGGTCGTGCTGGAGGACGAGGGCAGGGCCGCCGTGGCAGGCGGAGGGACCGTGGGAGCGCCCCATCCGATCCGCTTGCCGGTGACCGGAGGGCGTCCGTCGATGAGACCGGTCAGCGTGGCGATCACCTGATCGGGGTAGGCGGCGATCAGCTTCGCGCGCAGCAGCACCGAGCTGACATACGCTTCGGAGTGGTTGTAGGCGAGAATCGCCCCGCTCAGGTTGGTGGCCGCGCCGGCGGCCTTCAGATAGCGAGCCGCGGCATAGATCGCGTCGACCGGGTTGTAGGGGTCGGCATAGCCTGCGTTCAGGGCGTCCACGCCGTATTGCAGCCAGGTCGAGGGCTCGAACTGCATCCAACCCTCCGCACCCGCCGAGGACACCGACAGGTCGGTCCCGTAGTTGGTCTCGATTTCGTTGATCGCGGCGAGGATCGGCCAGGGGACGTCGTACTGGATCGCCGCGGCACGGTAGATCGGCAGCAGGAACAGGGGGATGCGATAGAAGTCGAGCGCCTGCGCCGAGGCGCTGTTGGCCGAGCCGCCCAGCAGCGCCGCCAGGGCGCCGGCCTGCCCGGCCACGAGCTGCGGCGGCAACGCGACATTGCTGGACGCGGAGGTCGTGCCCGTGCCAGGCGTCGCGGGTTGAGCGCCGGTGCTCACCCGTCCGCCCGTGGGTTGAGTGCTGGTCTGAGTGACCGCGCCACTGGACCGCTTGCTCGGGCTCGTGCGTTGTTTTTGGCGCACGAGCACCGTCGGGCCTTCTCCGCCGGTGGCGCCGGCCGGGGCGGGCGTACCGGAAGTGGCGGTGGGCGACGGCGTGGACGGCGCGGTCGTGGTGGTGCTCGAAGTGGTGGAGGGTTCCCAGGGCACTTCCCTGGTCGCTTCGCCGCCGCTCGCCGGGGGTGTGGTGGTGGTGGGCGGAGGTGAGCCGTCGGTCGCCGTCGGACCGGTGGCTCCTTCCGCGCCCAGAGCGCCGCCCGCCAGCGGTCCGCCGAGACCGGCCGCCGTGAGCCCTCCGCCCGCGAGCACCGAGAACACCGTGCGCCACGACGGACGCCGTGCGCTCACGCCACGCGGGCCACTCGCCGGCGGCCGCTCGGAAGGCTTGTGCTGGTGCGGTCCCTTATTCATTGCGGATCGGTAGTCGGCGCCGCTGACCCACGATCGCGGACACGCCACCGGTATTCATATCGGCAGACAAGCAAGATCCCGTAAAGGATTCGTTAATGCGCTCAGACGGCGCCTGGACAGCGGACCGTAGCGATATGCGCGGCGGAACGTCGCAGTTTGCGCCAAACCGCTCTATCCTCCGTGGCTGAGGGTTCAGTGGTAAGGCGGCCGGAGAGATCGAGCCCGGCGGGTCGTTGCAAACATATCCACGGGAGAGAGATGACTGATGATTGAGATGCCCAGGGTTCGGATCGCAGCCACGACACTGATCGGGTGCGCACTCGCGCTCTGCCTTGCCGCGAGCGCGGCGCGGGCGGAAGAGACCGTGACGATCACCAAGGCCGGCTTCTCCCCCGACGCGCTCGGTGTGCCGACCAACGTGTTCGGGGCCGCCACGATCGGCTCAACCAACCTGCCCGTGCCCTCGCCGATCACCCACATCAACGTGATGGGCCCGGCCGGCATGACCCTCAACCTGGAAGGCACGGGGACATGCACCGTGGCGATCCTCGAAAACACCGGGCCCCAAGGCTGTCCCGCAGACTCAAAGGCCGGGTTCGGCGGCGGTGTGGGAGCGTATGAAATCGCCCATGAAGTCATCAACGAGAGCTTCACGGTCGACTTCTTCCTCGCCAACAACAAGCCCGGTCACGTCCAACTGCTGATCTACCTGAACGGCGCAACCCCCGTCTCGATCCAGCTCGTGTTCAACGCGCCCGTGATCAAGGAGCCCAAGCCCTACGGACTCGGCTTCAGCCTCAACGTGCCGCTCATCAAAGTGCTGCCCGAAGCCTCCGACGCCTCGGCGATCAGCGCCTTCTTCACGGCCGGCGCGAAAAACGTCGCCTACTACAAGAAGGTCCACGGCAAGCGCACGCTGTTCCACGTCAAGGGCATCATCACCCCCAAGACCTGCCCGCTCGGGTACTGGCCAGGCGCCTCGGAAATCAGCTTCGAGGACGGCTCGACGGTCAAAAGCACGACCAAGATCCGCTGCCCGAAGAAATAAGCCTGAACCGAAGGGACGCGACGTGGGTCCAGAGGCGAACGACAGGACGGAACGGCAATGCGCCGGCCCCCGGCGAGGGACAGGCGGGCCGTGAGGCGTTCGGGCACGGCCGCGAGCTTGGCGGCGCTCGTCGCCTGCTGCGCCGGCGCCGCAACCGCGGTGCCGGCTTCGGCAACGGCCCAGACGGAAACAACCGCGAGCATACGCCCGTCGCTGCTGCCCGACAGGCTCGGCGCCAGCTCCGCCCTCACGCTCGCGCTCCGGTTCTCGGGGGGCCTCGAAGGAGTCCCGGCGCCGTTGCGGGGAATCGTCGTGCACCTGCCGGCCGGACTGAGCGTCAACCTGCGCGGCGCCCGGGTCTGCCCTCCATCGCGGTTGAGGAGTCGGGGGACTCGTGGCTGCTCCTCGCAGGCGCTCATCGGGCGCGGCCACGCCCTGATGCGAGTGCACGCCGGCTCGCTGACGGTTCCCGAGGAAACCTCCATCTCGATCTACCGCGGTCCCAATCGCGGCAGCCATCAGACGCTGGAGATCTTCAGCCAGGGCGAAACCCCGCTGGACGAGGGCACCCTCCTCACCGGAGCGCTCGCGCCGGACAGCGGTCGCTACGGCTCGAAGCTGACGGTCACGGTCCCCGCGATCCCGACGCTGGTGCTCGAGCCGGACGCCTCGTTCGCCTCCCTGTCGCTGACGATCGGCGGGATCGGGCGCAGCCCCCGGGCGCACGCCGCCGCGGGCGCGATCGTCGTGCCCCGCACCTGCCCCGCCGCGGGCTTTCCGTTCGCGGCCGAGCTCACATTCGCGGGCGGCGCCCCGGCGAGCGCCACCGCGACGGTCGCGTGCCCGTGATCTCCACGCGATAATCTGCTCCTATGACGACGATTCTGTCCATCATCCAGCTCGGGATCTGCGTGGTCCTGGTCTTCCTCGTGCTGATGCACTCCGGCAAGGACTCCGGCCTCTCCGGCGCGTTCGGGGTGGGGAGCGGGCAGGGTCCGCTGGGCGGCGGCTCGATGGTCGAGCGCAACCTCAACCGCTGGACCGTCGTGTTCGCGGTGCTGTTCTTCCTGAACGCGATCATCCTCCTGAAGTCCTCCTAGGCGCCCGCTCAGGCGTCTGCCAATCCGCGGCGGCAGCCCGAGCCTCCGGCTCCTGCTCGCCGAGCGCCGCCAGGCGATCGAGGATCGCGACGGCCTCCGCGCGCAGCGCCCCGTCGATCGCGGCGTAGTCCTCGGAGGAGAGCTTGCCCGTGCGGTAGTCCATCTCGGCGTCGCGGATCTCTCGGTACTTCGCCTCACGGGCGGTCCGCAGCTCGGCGCGGTCGGCGACCGACTCCGGATCGGGCTCGCGCCGGGCGGCGCGCAGCGGCGCGCTGATGAGCAGGATCACGGCGCCCAGCAGCGCGACGGTGACCAGGGCAACGAGGACGTTCACGCGTTCGGGGCTCCGCTCAGGCGCGCGCGAGGCCCCGCGCGGCGCGAGCACGGCGGCCGCGCGCGAGCACCGCCACGCGCCGGCGCACCGCGCTGGGCGCGGGCCAGATCGCGATCAGACCGCCGCCGAACACGATCAGGCCACCAATCCAGATCCACATCACCAGCGGCGAGACGATGAAATGAAACTGCGCCGGCGGCGGGTGCTGGAGATAGGAGCGCGCGAGATAAGCGACCGCGATCAGGGCATCTTCGGGGTGCACGAACGGGATCGTGCGGTTGCCGATCTCGACGATCCGCTTCAGCTGGGGCGTTTCGATGTTCGGCGCGATCGCGCTCCACACATCGCGCGTGACGCCCCCGCTCATCGCCACGTGGCTGACGGGCTGACCGCCGATCAGGCTGCCGACCGACCCCTGCGAGGGTTCGTCGGAGGCGTAGTAGCCCTCGCTCGGATACAGCGTCGCGACGTGCCGCCCGTGCTTGCTCACGCTCAGGACCGCGCCGAGGCTGAGCGTCGCGCCGGTGTGAGCCGCATCGTTGCTGGGCGTGACCGTCGCGGTTGGACGCACGTAGTGAACGGTGTAGGCGCCGACTTTGCTCGACTGCCCGACCGACAGCGTTGGCTCGAGGGCGTGCTGGAAGGACGAGGAGGCCGCCACCCCCACGAACAGCACGGCGATGCCGACGTGCACGATGTAGCCGCCGTAGCGGCGGCGATTGCGTCGCACGAGCGCCACCAGCGCGACCGGGACGGCCTCCCCCGCCATCGCGCGGCGGGCGCGCACGCCGCGGACGAACTCCTGACCGACGCACCCGAGCACGAACGCGGCACAGCCGAACATCGCCAAGGCGAACGGCTTGCCGGTCACGCCCACGAGCAGCAGCACCGTGACCGTGCTCAGCGCGATGCCCACCGGCGCGAGGAAGTTGCGCCGCGCGTTCGCCAGCGTCGCCCGTCGCCAGGCGATCACCGGCCCGATGCCGCTGAGCAGCACGAGGACCAGCGCGAGCGGCACCGTGTAGCGGTCGAACCAGGGCGGACCGACAGAGGCCGCCTTGCCGGTCAGCGCTTCGGAGATCAGCGGGAAGTAGGTGCCCCAGAAGATCACGAAGCACAGCGCGACCAGCACGACGTTGTTGGCGAGGAACATCGACTCGCGCGAGAGCAGCGAGTCGATGCGATGCTCGGAGCGCAGCATGTCCCGGCGCGTGACGACCAGATAGATCGACCCGGCGATCGTCACACCGATCAGGCACACGAACGGCACGCCCAGCGTCTGCCCGCCGAACGCATGGATCGAGCTCAGCACGCCGCTGCGCACCAGGAACGTGCCCATGATCGCCAGCACGCCCGTGGCGAGCACGAGCGAGGCGTTCCACACCTTCAGCATCCCTCGCTTCTCCTGGATCATCAGCGAGTGCAGGAACGCCGTGCCCGTCAGCCACGGCATCAGCGAGGCGTTCTCGACCGCGTCCCAGCCCCAGTAGCCGCCCCAGCCGAGCTCGGCATAGGACCAGCGCGCGCCGAGCAGGATGCCGATGCCCAAGAAGAACCACGCCGCGAACGCAAACCGACGGATCGCCCTGATCCACTCTGCGTCCACCCTCCGGGCGAGCAGCGCACCTATCCCGAACGCCAACGGGATCGTGCACAGCGTGTAACCGGAGTACAGCATCGGCGGGTGGATCATCATCGTTGGGAACCGCAGCAGCGGATCCAGGCCTGCGCCTTCCACGGGCGCCGGATGGGTCGTCGCGAACGGGTTCGCGTAGAAGATCATCAGCGAGACGAAGAACCCGCCGAAGGAGAGCAGGACCGCGGTCGCGTACGCCGCCACGTCGCGCATCCGCTTGCGTGTCAAGAACAGCACGAGGCTCGACCACATCGACAGCAGCCACGCCCACAGCAACAGCGACCCTTCCTGAGAGGACCACACCGCCGCGGCCTTGTAGAACGTCGGCGTGGTCACGCTGGAGGTGTCGGCGACGGTGTTGAACGCGAAGTCGTCGCGCAGGAAGGCGATCTCCAGCACCGCAAAGGCGACCGTCAGGACTCCGGCCAGCGCGTACACCGCGCGCCGCCCCGAGTCAGACCACTCCGGACGTCCCCGGCGGACTCCGTACAGCGAGGCGCCGATCCCGTACACGCAGACGGCGAGCGCGAGCAGCAGACAGGCGCTGCCGAGCGGGGCCATCAGCGCTCAGCGCCCAAGCGCGCCGACGCACGCGGGAGGCGGGGCGCAGTGGCAGCCACGCAGCTGTGACGATGTGGCGCCGCGCATCGCACTCAATAGCTCTGCTTGCCGGCCGGCGGCGGCGCGGCCTTGTACTTCGACGGGCACTTCGTGATCAGCGAGTCTCGTTCGCCGAAGAACGCGCCGCCCTGCTTCTGCACGGTCACGATGATCTCGCGACCTTCGCGGAACGGATCGGGGACCGTGCCGGTGTAGACGACCGGGACGACCGTCCCCCCCACGCGGTCCTCGACGCTGAAATGCAGCGTGCCGCCGGAGCGATGCACCGAGCCCGCCACGACCGTGCCCGTCACCTGGTAACTGCGCCCAGACTGCGCCTGGTGGACGAGCTGGCTGGGCGTGAGCGCAGGCGAGGCGGCGCTGAAGCTCGTATAGATCAGCGCTCCGGCCAACACCACGGCCGCGCTCAGGGCCACCGTCAGCCGCACAGCTCGCTTGCGCGCGGGGTTCATCGCCGCCAAGTATTTCACGGGCGGCCTCCTTCGGCGTCGCTCACGCACGACCACCCGGGATCCGCCCCCACGCCGTGAAATCCCACCACACCCAGGAAATTGTGCGTTCAGAGCGAAACCTTTGGACGTGTCGAGAGTCTTTATGGGTAGATCGTCATGAGAGCCACCGCGCTACTGCAACGTCTCCCCCACGCCTCCGACACCGAGCCCCGCCGTCATCCGCGCCGGCACGGGCGCAAGCGCGCGGACCGGACGTCCACTGCGAAGCTCCACCTGGCGGCCCCTCCCTCCAGGCAGGATGCGACCGTCGCACGCGTGCGCCTCGCGGGCGGACCGATCGACAACGCCTCCTACACGTGCTCCTGCGGGTTCGTGTTCGCCGCGTCGGTCTCCACCACGGTGCGCTGTCCGCACTGTGGCGCCGACCAGGCCTGGTAGCAAAGCCAGACAACGATCAGCCTGCTGGATCTCCAGCTGCCTTGGGAAGTCTCCGAGCATGCACTGCTTCTTCCACACGCGTCGCCGCTTGCTCTGGATCCTCATGCTCCCACACCCGTATGACGTGCCAGCCTGATGCGTTGAGCGCCGCATCGTTCTGGCGGTCACGCTCGACGTTTCGGCTCAGCTTTGCGAGCCAGTATGACTTGTTGGCCTCTGGCTCGACGCCATGCTCAGGACAGCGATGCCAGAAGCATCCATCGCAGAACACCGCGACCCGCGATCCCGGAAAGACCACGTCTGCACGGCACCGAATATCCGAGACGGGCGGCTTGTTCTTGAAGAATCTCAGACCTCGACCGTGCAGCACGGATCGAAGCAGCATCTCCGGGCGTGTGTCTTGACTACGGTTGCCCTGCATGGCCGCCCGCACGCCGGGGGTGCTGGCCGGCGGCGCAGAAGGGATCTTGCTCCTCCTGGACGACAGCGGCATCGACGGATTTGCCGTCATCCCAACGCCATAGTCTTCGCGAGCATGTACGCGGTGAGCCTCTTCACGGGTGCCGGTGGCCTGGATCTCGGCTGTGAGGCCGCTGGGTTTCGGACGCGCGCAGCAGTCGAGCTCAACGAGCGCGCGCAGGAAACGCTGCACGCCAACCAGGAGCGCTTCTTTCCGCTGCTGGACGAGGGCAGCGTCTTCTCGGACATAGTTGGGCTGAAGTATGGTGACTTGCTTGGCACGCCGGGGCTTGGCGTAGGTGATGTCGATCTCCTGCATGGAGGACCTCCGTGCACCCCGTTCTCAAAGAGCGGATACTGGCTGGAGTACAAGCGTGCGGGGAGGGATCCGAAGGCATCCCTTCTGGACAGCTACGTAAAGGCGCTTGTCGCGATCAAGCCAAGGGCATTCCTGATGGAGAACGTCTTCGCCTTGGGCTATCGCAACCAGAATCGTCCTGTGCTCGAGCGCTTCATCGCGGGGGTCAAGGCCGCCGGGTACTCGTTCGACATGGAGGTCTTGATAGCGGCTGACTACGGTGTTCCGCAGCTGCGTCAGCGTCTTTTCTGCGTAGGCTTGCGCCAAGACATACTCGACTCGCACCCGGCCTCTTATGGGTTTCCCTGGCCTTCTCCCACTCATTCCGGCCCGCACGAGACACGCACCAAATACGATCGCTCCCTAACTCCACACGTCACCGCTGGAGAAGCGCTCGGCGACCTTGACAGGGAGAGCAACCCACCTGAGCCGGAGGAGGTCGTGCGGGGCACCTATGAAGAGGAGCTTCGCGGCGTGCCCCCTGGCGAGAACTATCTCTTCTGGACCGCTCACCGTGGTCATCCAGCCCCGCGGTTTGAGTGGCGAAAGCGCTACTGGAGCTTTCTGCTCAAGCTCCATCCCGATCGCCCGGCACCGACGATCCAGGGACAGCCCGGCCCGTGGGTTGGCCCGTTCCACTGGACAAGCAGACGCTTGCGAGTAGCAGAGCTAAGGCGACTTATGACGTTCCCGGATGACTTCGTCGTGCTAGGCAGCAGAAGAGACCAGCAGCTTCAGCTCGGCAACGCAGTGCCACCCCACCTCGCCAAGGTGGTTGCGCGTCAAATCGCTCGTGAGCTAATGCGTCTGGGCACATCCGCGCCACTGCAAGAAGCGGCATAGGAGAGACCGGCCTCTGCCCCCGGAATGCGCATGGGACTCGCCGTAGACCAAACAGAGGCACGCGCGATCCTAGACGAGGCAGCTCAGTGGGCAGTCTCCGACCGTAACGTGCCCGACGAGTGGACGGAGTGGACGCGACGCATCGACAACTCCCCTTCCAAGACCTTTACAGTGGCGCTCGGAACCGCGCTGCTCGCCAAGGCCACGAACCCCGCCATCGACGCGCTTGCCCTAAAGGCCACGTCCGGCCAAAACGCCTACTCCGCGCGGACTGTGGGGCACCGAGTTCTGGTGCCGGGAGCCGTTAGGCACAGATACGATCTGCGCGCCACCGGGCGAGAGCCGCTGAACAACCAGCCTTTCTTCCGCTACAACCGCATCGATGAGATAGACCGCATCCATGCCAGAGCACGCCCGCATCTGCCCGATCTCATAGCAGCGTGCCAGGCCATCAATCGGCTTGACGCGCAGCAGGCATACGCAGCGCTGGCCGCATTCCTCAGGGTTCGGATGGACGCAGCTCGCGGCCATCCCACAATTGATCTGCGGGGGAGCAGCTCGTCCATGAGCGACCTGATCGACAAGACAGAGCGCTTCGTCACCTCCAACCCCGAAGGAGGCCGGCGTGGACAGGCGTTTGTCGCCGCGGCTTTCGATCTCGGCTCTGCAAGCGTCAGGAGCTGCCGTGTGAACGATCCCAGCCGGCGAATGCCTGGCGATGTTCAGCTCCTCGTCGGCGGAGCGCCTGTCTTGGCCGTGGAGGTGCGCCAAAAGACGGTATCTCATGAGGAGACGATGCACTTCGCCGAGTCGCTTCGCCAGGGGCAGGTCGCGATCGGCCTGCTCGCGATGCTTGACTCGACCCAAGACGAGCTTGACGGGCGCCGCGTGCGTGAGGATGGAGAGCGACTTTACGGGGTCTTCATGGCTCTCGCCTACGGTGTAGAGGAGATCCTAGGCAACGCCGTCGTGTGGTGCGGCTGCCCTCTCGACACCGTCCTGGATGGATTTCCGCGCCGGATGCTTGCACGACTCGAAGAGATCGAGACCTCCAGCGACGGGCTCCACGCATGGGACGCCTTGTTTCCATAACAGACTACCTGCCCGCGCTATGGCGCCGACCAAGCCTGGTAGACCAAGCCCGTAGGAAGGCCGTGGGCACGACCTTCCTACGACGTGGGTAGTGACAATGCGAGTCTCGGCAGCTACCTGATGTGCATCCCCGAGATCGCGCGCGAGATCACGAGCTGCTGGATCTCGGCGGTGCCCTCGAAGATGTCGTAGATCTTCGCGTCGCGGTGCCAGCGCTCGACGGGGAACTCGCGCGTGTAGCCGTTGCCGCCGAGGATCTGGATCGCGCGCTCGGTCGCCCAGACGGCGACCTCGCCGGCCTTGAGCTTGGACATCGAGCCCTCGGCGTTCTCGAACGGGACCTGATTGCGGCCCATCCAGGAGGCGCGCCACACGAGCAGGCGGGCCGCGTCGATCTCCATCTTCATCCGCGCGAGCGTGAACGCGATCGATTGGTTCTCGATGATCTTCTTGCCGAACTGCTCGCGCTCCTTGGCGTACTCCAGCGAATACTCATACGCCGCGCGAGCGATCCCCAGCGCCTGCGAGCCGACCGTCGGGCGGGAGGCCTCGAACGTCTGCATCGCGGCCTGGGACTTGCCTTTCTTGCCCTCGCGCACGCGGGCGATGCGCTCGTCGAGCTTGTCCTTGCCGCCGAGCACGTAGCCGGCGGGAACGCGACAGTCGTCGAGGAACACATCGGCGGTGTGCGACGCGCGCAGACCGTGCTTGGAGACCTTCGTGCCCTGGGAGATGCCCTTGGCCTCGCTCATCGGCACGATGAACGCGGCGTGTCCTTTCGAGCCCAGCTCGGGATCGACGGTGGCGATCACGACGTGCACGTCGGAGATGCCGCCGTTGGTGGCCCACGCCTTCTGGCCGTTCAGCACCCACTCGTTGCTCGCCTCGTCGAACTTGGCCCGGGTGCGCACGTTCGACACGTCCGAGCCCGCGTTGGGCTCCGAAGCGCAGAACGCGGCCACCTTCAGGTCATCGGGCGTGCCGAAGCAGCGGGGAATCCACTCGCCGATCTGCTCGCCGGAGCCCTGGCCGAAGATCGCGGCCACGGCCAGCGCGGTGCCCATGATCGACATGCCGATGCCGGCGTCGCCCCAGAACAGCTCCTCGTTGACGATCGACAGCGTCAGGCCGGTCGGATCGGCGAAGAACTGCGCCAGCCCCTCGAACCCGTACAGCCCGATCTTGGCGGCCTCCTCGATGATCGGCCACGGCGTCTGCTCCTTCTCGTCCCACTCGTGCGCGGCCGGGCGCATGACGTCGGCGGCGAAGCCGTGGACCCACTCGCGGATGTCCTTCTGGTCCTGGGTCAGCGCCATCGAGAACGCCGCCTCCTGGTTGGCCGAGCTCGTGATCGCCTCGACGGCGGCCTCGGCGGCCTCGGTTCGCTCCTCGGGGGTAGCGACTGTGGGCGTGGCTGACATCTGGCGGGATCTCCTTGGGGACGGGGCGCGTTGAGCGCCGGCGGCTGCGGACATGCCTCGACGAGGCGGGTGGGGTGATTAAGCGTAAACCAAAACGAGCACAACCTCAACTTTAGTAACCCAGAATGAGGACATCCTCGAATCTACCTAATCCGGATGCAATTTGTGGTATTAGTTTGGCGTTCATGTTCATCATGTCGTCGATGAAGAAAGTGGCTATGTCCATACGCACTCCAGTTATTGCCCTGACCCTGCTCCTCGCCGCGCTCGGCCTCGCCGCCTGCGGCAGCAGCTCCTCGGGCTCGAGCTCGGGCAGCTCGCACGTGACGCTCGTCGCCTACTCCACCCCCCAGGGCGCATACGAAAAGCTGATCCCGGCGTTTCAGGCCACGCCCGCAGGCAAGGGCGTCTCCTTCAGCCAGTCCTACGGACCGTCAGGCGAACAGAGCCGCGCGGTCGCCAACGGGCTGCACGCGGACGCGGTCAACTTCTCGCTCGAACCGGACGTCACGCGCCTGGTCAAGGCGGGCCTGGTGTCCTCGAGCTGGAACCAGAACGCCACGCACGGGTTCGTGACGGAGTCGGTCGCGGTGATCATCGTGCGCAAGGGCAACCCCAAGCACATCACGAGCTGGTCGGACCTGACCAAGCCGGGCGTGGGAGTGCTGACGCCCAACCCGTTCACCTCGGGGAGCGCGCGCTGGAACATCATGGCCGCGTACGGCGCGCAGATCAAGGAAGGCAAGAGCCCCGCGGAAGCGGAAGCGTATTTGAAGGCGCTGTTCCACAACGTCGTCAGCCAAGACAGCTCGGCGCGCAATGCCCTGCAAACGTTCCTCGCCGGCCGCGGCGACGCTCTGATCGACTACGAGAGCGAGGCGATCGCCGATCAGAAGAAGGGCGCCGCGATCGAATACGTGATCCCGCCGCACACGATCCTGATTCAGAACCCGGTCGCGGTCGTCGGCTCGAGCGCGAGCGCGAGCAAGTTCGTCAGCTACCTCGTCTCGCCGGCCGGGCAGAAGATCTGGGCGCAGGAGGGCTACCGGCCGGTGGTCCCGGGCGTGGCCGCGCCCGGCCAGTTTCCGACCCCGACGGGCCTGTTCACGATCGCCGACCTCGGTGGGTGGACGGTCGTGAGCAAGCAGTTCTTCGAACCCGAAACCGGGATCGTGACGAAGATCGAGCAGTCGCTGGGAGTGTCCACCTCGAAATGAGCGCCACCGGTTCCCCCACCGCTTCCGCGGCCGCGCCCAGACGGCTGCAGGCGCCCGCCCTGCTCGGGGGCGGGCGTGCGGCGGGGGTGCTCGGCAAGGGCATGATCGGCGTCTACCTGTCGGTGCTCGTGCTGCTGCCGGTGGCGGCGCTGCTGGCGAAGGCGGGCAGCGGCGGATTGGATGCCTTCTGGCGCGAGGTAAGCGGGCCGCAGGCGCAGGCGGCGATCAAGCTGACGCTCGTCATGTCGGCGATCGTCGTGGCGGTCAACGCGTTCTTCGGCACGCTGATCGCGTGGGTGCTCGTGCGCGACGAGTTTCCGGGCAAGCGCACGGTCAACGCCCTGATCGACCTGCCCTTCGCGCTGCCGACGATCGTCGCCGGGGTGGTGTTGCTGGCCTTGTACGGGACCAACAGCCCGCTGGGCATCGACGTGGCGTTCACGCGCGCGTCGATCGCGCTCGCGCTGCTGTTCGTGACGCTGCCGTTCGTCGTGCGCTCGGTGCAGCCGGTGCTGATCGAGATGGACCGCTCGATGGAGGAAGCCGCCGCCTCGCTCGGCGCCGGGCCGCTGACGATATTGCGCCGGATCGTGCTGCCGACGCTGACCCCGGCGATCGTCTCCGGGGTCGCCCTGAGCTTCGCCCGAGCGGTCGGCGAGTTCGGCTCGCTGGTGCTGATCACGGGCAACCTGCCGTTCAAGACGGAGGTCGGCTCGGTGTACGTGTTCAGTCAGATCCAGGACGAAAACCTGCCGGCCGCCGCGGCCGTCTCGGTCGTGCTGCTGGCCGCCGCGCTGATCGTGCTGGGCGCGTTGACATTCGTGTCACGGTGGAGGTCGAAGCATGTCCTTTAGCAAGCTCGGTCTGCGCACGATCGCGCTCGGCTATCTCGCGCTGCTGCTGGTGGGGCCCGTGGCGATGATCTTCTACCGCACCTTCGAACACGGGATCGCGCCGGTGTGGGATGCGGTGACGGCGCCCAATGCCGTGCACGCCTTCTGGCTGTCGATCGAGATCGTGGCGATCGCGGTGCCGCTGAACACGGCCTTCGGGGTCGGCATGGCGCTGCTGCTGGAGCGCGGCTCGTTCAAAGGCAAGGTGCTGCTGAGCACGCTCGTGGACCTGCCGTTCGCGATCTCGCCGGTGGTCGTGGGCCTCGCGCTGGTGCTCGTGTACGGCAAGACCGGCTGGTTCGGCGACTGGCTGATCGGGCATGGCATCCAGGTGATCTTCTCGGTGCCCGGCATGGTGCTCGCGACGGCCGTCGTGTCGCTGCCGTTCGTCGTGCGCGAGACGGCGCCGGTGCTGCGCGAGCTGGGCACCGACGCCGAGCAGGCCGCCGCCACGCTCGGGGCGGGCGCCTGGCTTACGTTCCGGCGCATCACGCTGCCGGCGATCAGGTGGGGCGTGGTCTACGGGGTCGTGTTGACGACCGCGCGCGCCCTCGGAGAGTTCGGCGCCGTGAGCGTCGTCTCCGGGCGGATCGAAGGTCAGACACAGACGCTGCCGCTGTACGTGCAGGGGCAGTTCGAGAACTTCAACATAACCGGCGCATACGCGAGCGCGGTGGTGCTGGCGCTGCTGGCGCTGGCTACGCTGATAGCCATGAACCTGCTAACCCGACGCACGCGTCGCAGGACGGCTGTCTGATGGCTATTGAGGTACGAAACGTGAGCAAGCGCTTCGGCGACTTCGTCGCCCTCGACGACGTGTGTATCCGCGTGAACGACGGCGCGCTGACGGCGCTGCTGGGCCCGAGCGGAAGCGGCAAGTCGACGCTGCTGCGCATCATCGCCGGGCTGGAGAGCCCCGACTCGGGCGAGGTGGAGATCGCCGATGAGGTCGTGACGGACACGCCCGCGCGCACGCGCGACGTGGGCTTCGTCTTCCAGCACTACGCCCCGTTCAAGCACATGACCGTGCACGACAACGTCGCCTTCGGGTTGACCGTGCGCAAACGCCCGAAGGCGGAGATCCGCGAGCGTGTGAGCGAGCTGCTGGGGCTCGTCAGGCTCGACGGGCTCGCCGAGCGCTACCCCTCACAGCTCTCCGGCGGCCAGCTGCAGCGCATGGCGTTGGCGCGGGCGCTGGCGGTGCAGCCGCGGGTGCTGCTGCTGGACGAGCCGTTCGGCGCGCTGGACGCGCAGGTCAGGGCGGAGCTGCGCGAATGGCTGCGCCGGCTGCACGAGGAGATCCACGTGACGACCATCTTCGTGACCCACGACCAGGAGGAGGCGATGGAGGTCGCCGAGCAGATCGTGGTCATGAACAAAGGCAAGATCGAGCAGGCCGGTACGCCGCGCGAGCTGTACGAGAGCCCGCGCAACGAGTTCGTGATGTCCTTCATCGGCCCCGTCAACCGCCTCGGCGAGGCGAGGTTCCTGCGCCCGCACGACATCCAGATCCTGCCCTCCGCCGCGGGCGAAGGCACGGAGGCGCTGATCGAGCGCGTGGTGCACCTGGGCTTCGAGGTGCGCGTCGAGCTGAAGCTGGGCGATGGGCGGGACATCTGGGCGCAGGTCACGCGCGAGTCAGCGCAGGAGCTGGAGTTGCACGAGGGGCAGATCCTCGCCGTGCGGCTGCCGGAGCCGCGAGTCTTCGCGGCCTAGCGGGTTTCCCAGGCTTCCTCTTGTTTAGTCAGCGCGACGATCTCTTTGGGCAGCTTTCCCGAGGCGACGTCCGCGAGCGTGACGTGCTCCAGGACTTTGCGCAGGTTCGCGCGCAGCGCCAGCCACACCTGTTGCAGCGACTCGGCCGAGCCCTCGTAGACGACCTCCTCGGGACGCAGCCCGCGCACGCCCACGAGCGGCCCCTCGACCGCGCGGATGACCTGCGCAAGGTTGACCTCCTCGGGCGGATGCGCAAGCCAGTAGCCGCCCTCCGGTCCGCGCTGGCTGCGCACGAGACCGGCGGAGCGCAGCTGCGTGAGGATGTTCTCCAGGAAAGACACCGGAATGCCCTGAGCCTGCGCCACTTCGTCGACCTTCCGCGGCGAGTCCTGGCTGCCGGAGGCGAGCTCGACGACGGCGCGCACGGCGTAGTCGGCCTTGGCGGTCACGTGCATTGCGCGTGATTCTCACGTATTTGACGGCGGACAGCGCCGAGGTCGGCCTGCAACGGGTTCGCATCCCCTCTCGGCGAGGCGAATCTCCGGGGCGCGCCGAGACACCGATGCGGAGCGGCGCCGACGCGATCCTCCGCCGGCGAGCCCGACCGGGATCGGCTTAACCGGGCGGCGTGCGCCGTGGGCGGGTCGGTCCGTCCGTGGCATGTCGCAGGATGCCGGGCTCTTTGACCCGTTCTGCGCCCTCTCCCTCGACATCCCTGCGCGCGTGGCAGCTCCGCGCGCTCGCGCGCCTCGACGACTGGCGCGATGGCCCCTTCTTGATCTCGGCCGCTCCCGGCGCCGGCAAGACGCGACCGGCGCTCGAGCTCGCGAGCGATCTGCTGTCGCGGCGGATCGTCCGTCGCGTGGCCGTCCTCTGCCCCACCACGCCGCTCACTCGCCAATGGGCCGCGGCGGCGGCGATCCTCGGCGTGCAGTTGCAGCCCGACGCGGCGGGACCGAACCCGCCGCGGGGAGACTTCCACGGCGTCGCGGTCACCTACGCGCGCGTCGCGAGCGATCCTGCCGCGTGGGCGGCGAAGGTGGCGCCGGACACGCTCGTGATCGTCGACGAGGCACACCATCTCGGCGAAGACCTCGCCTGGGGCACGGGCTTTCAGCGGGCGTTCGGGGGCGCCCCCCGCTGGCTGCTGCTCTCCGGCACGCCGTTTCGCTCCGATGCCACGCCGATCCCGGGCGTGCGCTACGACGCCGACGGGCTGGTCGTCCCCGACGTCTCCTACACCTACGCCGAGGCGGTCGCCGACGGGATCTGCCGTCCGGTCGCGTTCGTGACGTTCGACGGGACGCTCTCGTGGCGCAGTGGCGAGGACGTGATCGAGTCCTCCTTCGAGACCGTCCTCACCGCGCGCGAGGCCGGCCGGCGCTACCGCACCGCGATCTCCACCGAGCTGCCCGATGGCCTGCCTCGCATCCTGCGCGAGGCCGACGCCAAGCTGCGGGCACTGCGCGAGGAGGGCCACCGCGACGCGGGCGGTCTCGTGGTCGCAGCCGACGCCGCCCATGCCCGGCAGATCTCCAAGCTCCTGGGTGAGACCACCGGGCGCGCGCCCGTGGTCGTGCTCCACACCGAGACCCAGGCGGCGCGCAAGCTCGCGCAGTTCCGCGGCTCGCGCGAGCCGTGGATCGTGGCGGTGAACATGGTCTCCGAGGGCGTCGACATTCCCCGCCTGCGCGTCGGGGTATACGCGAGCGCCGCCAAAACGCCGCTGATCTTCCGCCAGATCGTCGGGCGGTTCGTGCGCACGATCCCCGGCAGGCCGCCCGAGGCGAGCTGGCTGTACCTGCCGGCCGACCAGACCCTGCGCACGCACGCCTCCGAGGTCGAAACGGAGCTGCGCCACGCGCTCCAGCGCGACGAGCCCGGGGAGGAGGGCTTGCAGGAGCAGCCCGAGCGGCGCGCGAGCGAGCCCTCGCCAAGCGCGGAGTTCGTGCCCCTCAGCGCCGAGTTCGCCGCGCAGATGACCCTCTTCGGACCTCCCCCGCGAGCGTCATCCCCCGCTCCCGGCGAATCCTCTCCGTCCGCGAGCCAACCCTCCCCGTCCGCGCCGGCGCCAACCCCGGTCGCGGCGTTCGAGCGCCGCGACGATCTACGACAGGAGCGCAGCCGCCTGGTGGCCGAACTGCATCGCCGCGACGGTCGCAGCCACCGTGAGATCAACGCCTGGGTCAACCGCGCCGTCGGCGTCGAGCGCGTGCAGAGCGCCAGCATCAAGCAGCTCGAGCGCTCGATCGAGGCGCTTCTGGCAGAGCTCATGCGGGGCAGCCGCCGCGCGGCCGCGCGGTAGGCAGCGGGCCGCGACAGCCCGGGTTGCCGTGTTTGCAGAGCGATCGGAAGCGGCGGACGGGCCTCGAACCCGCGACCTCGAGCTTGGGAAGCTCGCGCTCTACCAACTGAGCTACCACCGCGCAGGAGCCTGATCTTAGTCCCTGGACGTTCGTGCCCGGAGGCTCGCACGATGCGTGCGCCCGACCGCGCGCCATCTATCCTCACTCCCGTGCGTGGCCGTCTTCTGCCGATCCTCGTCTGCCTGGCGGGCGCCTGCCTGATCGGGCTGCTGGTGTACGGCGTTACCACGCAGGGGGCCAGCCGCACGCTCGACGAGGCGGTCGCCAAAGGGCAACATCCCCCCGCGCCCCAGGCCGGACGCACGCTGCCGGTGCTGCAGGGCACGGCGGCCGGGGCCGGCGACTCGCTGGTCGCATACAGGGGCAAGGTGGTCGTGCTGAACTTCTGGGCCTCCTGGTGCGTGCCCTGCCAGACCGAGGCGCCGCTGCTCGAGCGCGCCCAGAGCCGGCTGCGGGCGCACAACGCGACCGTGCTCGGCGTGACCTACCTCGACGCCTCGACCGACTCGCGGGGGTTCGTGCGCGAACACCACATCACCTATCCGAACCTGCGCGACACGACCGGGGAATTCGCGCACGCCTACGGCACCGACCAACTCCCGGAGAGCTTCGTGATCGACCGTAACGGCGGCGTCGTCGCGGTCTCCAGGGGCGAGATCGGACAGGCGTTCCTGAACGAAGCGATCAGGCACGCGGAAAGCAGCTCATGAAAGGCCTCCGCGCGATGCTCGGCGTGCTCGGCGTGATCGGCGCGGTCGGGACTCTGTCCCCTGTCGCGGGCCTCGCCGCCACCGCACCGCGCGCATCGTTGCCGGCGATCGAACGCCGGGTGATGTGCGTGACGTGCAAAATCCCGCTGATCGTCGCCGAGTCGCCGCAGGCCGACCGCGAGCGGGTGTTCATCCGAGGACTGATCGCGCGAGGCGAGACCGAGTCTCAGATCGAAAGCGCGCTCGTGAGTCAGTACGGTCCGACCGCGCTGGGGCTGCCGAGCGCGCACGGGTTCGACCTGACCGTCTATCTGGCGCCGCTCGTGGCGGTGGCGGCGCTGGTGGCCACGCTCGCGCTGCTGCTGCCCCGCTGGCGAAGACGCGCGCACGGCCGATCGGACCCGCCGGCGTCGCCACCGCTCAGCGCGGCCGAGACGGCACGCCTGGACGCCGACCTGGCGCGGTTCGACCGATAGGCCCGAGCGGGGCGACAGCCTCCTGGCCGCGCCTCACATCTTCTGCGGCGCGGTGACGCCGAGCAGATCGAGGCAGCGTGCGATCGTGCGCTGCGCCGCAACCGACAGCGCCAGCCGCAGCGATTCGACGTCCGCGCCGTCCATCGGCGGCTCCGTCGCGCTGTCGACGCCGACAATACGGCAGGCATCGTAGAAAGCGGTGTAGTCCTGCGCGAGCTCCAGCGCGTAGCTGGCGATCCGGTGGGGCGCACGCCGCTGGGCCGTCTCGACGATCTCACCGGGGAAGGCGAGCAGTCGCTTGATCAGCTCGCGCTCGGCCGGGTGCAGGGACTCATCCGTCCCCTCCCCGATCTCCGTGCCCTCGCCGGCGTCGACCCGCTCACGCGTCGCGTCCTCCAGCGCGCCGGCGACACGCTCGGGACCGGCGAGGGCGAGCACCGAGACGATCCGGGCGTGCGCGTACTGCACGTAGTAGACGGGGTTCTCGCGAGACTGCGCGCGCGCCAGGTCGAGGTCGAGGTCGATCGTCGTGTCGTGCGAGCGCGACAGCAGGAACCAGCGCGCGGCGTCGACGCCGACCTCGCGGACGAGATCGTCGAGCGTGACGAACTCGCCCGCGCGCTTGGACATCTGCGCTCGCTCGCCGCGGCGTACGAGATGGACGAGCTGCATCGTCAGCATCTCAAGGTGCTCGGGGTCGCCGCCAAGGGCGGCGTAGGCGGCCCGCATCCGTGACAGATAGCCATGATGGTCGGCGCCCCACACGTCGATCTGGCGCTCGAAGCCGCGCTCGCGCTTGTCCTGGTGATAGGCGATGTCCGAAGCGAAATAGGTGTGCTCGCCGGAGGAGCGCACGAGCACGCGATCCTTGTCGTCGCCGTAGTCGGTGGTGCGCAGCCACAGGGCGCCATCCTGGCGATATGTGTGGCCATGCTGTTCGAGCGTGGCCAGCGTATGCGCCACGGGACTGGGATCTCCGGCGTGCAGCGCGGACTCGTACTGCCAGTGATCGAAGCCCTCGACGGCGAAGGCCCTGAGCGTCGACTGCATCCGCGCGATCATCACGCCGACCGCCGCACTCCCGAGCTCGCCGGAGTCGAGCGTCGCCGCGCCCTCGATTTCCCGCGCGAGCTCGCGGACGTAGTCGCCGTGATAGCCGCCCTCGGGTATCTCTTCTGCGTTCGCGACCGCACGGATCGACTCGCCGAGAGAGCGCACCTGCGAGCCCGCGTCGTTGACGTAGAACTCGCGTTCGACCTCATGCCCATGGAAGGCGAGGACTCGTGCCAGCGAGTCCCCGTAGGCCGCGTTGCGGGCATGGCCGACGTGCATCGGGCCGGTCGGGTTGGCCGAGACGAACTCGACCAGGATACGCTCAGAGGGTTGCGCGCCGCCTGAGCCGAACGTCGCCTCCCCGCCGAGCACCCGAGCGAGCGCGCTGCGCAGCCAGGAGTCGTCCAGGAACAGGTTCAGGAAGCCCGGTCCGGCGACCTCGAAGCGTCGCAACCGCCCTCCCAAGCGCTGCCCCAGCTCGGCGCCGAGACGCTCCGCCACCTCACGTGGCGGGCTCCCGAGCGAGGGCGCGAGCAGCAGCGCCGCGTTGGTCGCATAGTCGCCGAAGTCGGCCTTGGGGGGGCGCTCGAGTACGATCGCATCGGGCCTTCCGAGACCGGCGCCCCCACCGGAGCCCGCGGCGCCCGCGAGCGCTGCGGCGCCCGCGAGGACCGCCTCGCGCAACTCGTCCACGGGGGTCCTCTCACCCGCTGCATGCATCTGACTCACAGATTGGGATACTAACTACGTGAACGACCAAGACCCAGGCGCAGAGCGCCACATAAACATCCATCTATCCCCCGAGATCATGGGGGGCGTGTACGCGAACTTCGCGAACGTCAGCCACTCCGACTACGAGTTCACGGTCACGTTCGCGCGCGTCGACCACGAGGTCGAGTCCGAGGAGGTGCCCGGCGTGGTCGTCTCGCGGGTCAACATC
>DASXKH010000011.1:0-1601 GCA_036496915.1 Solirubrobacteraceae bacterium | reverse complement strand
ACACTCCCCGCCTCGCCGCGGCGATCGACGAAATGCTCGCTGACCCGCAACGCCGCGAACAGCTCCACAGGCTGCTCGCAGCGCTACAAGGTCACGGCCAGAACCTCCTCGGACGCTGGGCCGACGTGATGGTCAACTCGGGCACATACGCGGAGATCGTCGATCGACACGTCGAGCTCTACAACCGTCTGTACTGGTGGGGCAGCGTGCTCGACGAGTCAGACCCGCTCGAGGAACACCTGCCCCGGCCGAGGCTGAGCCGGGTCAGCCCGGCGACCGTGACCTACGGCCCGGTCGATGATGCGTGGCTACGCGAGAACCTCGTGGCTATCGCCCAGCTCGCTGAGTCGCTCGATCGAAGCTCGTTCGAACTCGCGTTTCGGATCGTGTCCCTCGACTGGTGGCGCACGCAGCTGCCCGAGCGACCGCGGACTCCTGAAAACCTACCGGCCTAGACGCCCCCGAACCTGACGTGAGTACGCGAAATCACCGGATTGGAGTGAGGTCGGCTCACCAGGCCGCGCAGAGCAACATCCGGTGCTACACGAACAGTCCGCGGCGATGACGTCGGTGACGCGGGCATCGGCAGTTCAGTCGACCGTGGCCGCACGGTCCAAGACGGCGCTCATCGTGACCGTGTGCCTAGGCCAGTTCATGGTCATTCTGGACGCCACCGTGACAAATGTCGCGCTGCCGGCGATCGCGCGCGACCTGCACTTCAGCACCTCTGATTTGCAGTGGGTGGTCACCGCGTACACACTCACCTTCGGCGGGTTTTTGCTGCTGGGCGGCCGCTCGGCCGACCTCTTCGGGCGACGGCGCCTCTTCACGCTCGGCGTGACCATCTTCACCGTCGCGTCGCTGGCGAACGCGCTCGCCGAGTCCTCTGCTGCCCTGATCATCTCCCGGGCCTTGCAGGGCACCGGCGCCGCGCTCGTGTCACCGGCCGCCCTGAGCATCATCACCACCTCTACCGCCGAGGGCCAGGAGCGCCGCCGAGCCCTCGGGGTCTTTGCCGCCGTCTCCGCCGGTGGCGGCGGCGTGGGCCTGGTGCTGGGCGGCGTGCTCGTCACCTACCTCAGCTGGCGCTGGGTGTTTTTGATCAATCTGCCGGTCGGCGCCGCCGCCGTCGTGCTCGCGCGCCTGCGCGTCCCCGAGTCGCACGCGCGCGAGCGAGCCGGCAGCTTCGACTTCGCGGGCGCGATCTTGATCACCACCGGCCTGGCGCTGTTCACCTACGCCGTGACCGGAGCAAACCGCTACGGGTGGGGCAGCGCGCGCACGCTCGGCCTCGGAGCGGTGTCGCTGGGCCTCATCGGCGCGTTCCTGATCGTCGAGAAACGCCTGCGCGCGCCGCTCGTGCGCCTAGCCATCTTCAAAATCCGCTCGCTCTCTGCGAGCGCGGCAGCGACCTTCCTGCTCACGGCCGGGCTGTACTCGAACTTCTTCTTCGGGTCGCTGTACCTGCAGGTCGTAAAGGGCCACACGCCGCTGCAGACGGGGCTGATGTTTCTGCCCCAGAGCGCGTGCGTGGCCGTCTTCTCGGCCATCTCCCAGCGCGCGATCGGCCGCGTCACGCCGAAGCTGGTGCTGACGACAGG
>DASXKH010000010.1:0-1740 GCA_036496915.1 Solirubrobacteraceae bacterium | reverse complement strand
GGCTCCGCTCCGGCGTACCGCACCGCGCGGGCCGCATCGGTGTCGTCGAGCGATCCAGGAAACGTCACAACACCTATCCGCACGTCGCGAAGCCTACCCTGCGCTGATAGTGAACTCTTCGATCACCTGGTTGGCCAGCAGCTCGCGGGCGAGCTCCTCGATCGCGGCGAGCGCGGCGCTGTCCGCCGGGCCGTCGATCTCGAGCTCGAACCGTTTTCCCTGGCGAACCGCGGTCACGCCGCCGAAGCCAAGGCGGCGGCTCGCGCTGAGCACCGCCTCGCCCTGCGGGTCGTGAATCTCGGGCTTGAGCATTACGTCGACGATCACACGGGCCACGTATCCTCCCAGGGCAAACAGGGCATATATCGTCTCGTCATGAGGCGGCGTTGGCGATCCCAGCGCCAGGCCTCCCCGAAAGGAGTGGCACGTGACCGTCGAAACCGGCGGTGCGACCACAGTCGCGCCGCAAGACAGTGAGCTTATCCAGCTCCTGACCCCAGAAGGCGAGCGGATCGAGCACCCCGATTACCCGCTCGGCGACGTAGATCTCAAGGGCATGTACCGGGACATGGTGCTTGTCCGGCGGATGGACACCGAAGCCATCGCGCTGCAGCGCCAGGGAGAACTGGGCATCTGGGCGTCCCTGCTCGGCCAGGAGGCGGCCCAGATCGGGTCGGGCCGGGCCTTGTCGCCCAGGGACATGGCGTTCCCTTCCTACCGCGAGCACGGCGTCGCGTGGTGCCGTGGCCTGGACCCCGTGCGGCTGCTGGAGCTGTTCCGCGGCGTCACCGCCGGCGCCTGGGATCCGGAGGAACACAAGTTCCACCTGTACACGATCGTGATCGGCGACCAGACGCTGCACGCGACCGGGTACGCGATGGGCATCCAGCGCGACACCGCCGAGGACGAGGCGGTGATCGTCTACTTCGGCGACGGCGCCACCAGCCAGGGCGACGTGAGCGAGGCCTTCGCCTGGGCGTCCGTCTACAACACCCCCGTGGTGTTCTTCTGCCAGAACAACCAGTACGCGATCTCGGCGCCACAGGAGCGGCAGAGCCGCGTCCCGCTTTACCAGCGGTCGCGCGGGTTCGGCTTCCCCGGTGTCCGGGTCGACGGCAACGACGTGCTCGCCTGCTACGCCGTGACCAAGCAGGCGCTGCGCGCGGCGCACGAGGGCCAGGGGCCCACGCTGATCGAGGCGTTCACCTACCGGATGGGCGCGCACACCACCACCGACGACCCCACCAGGTACCGGCTGGCCAGCGAACTCGAGGTGTGGCGGCTGCGGGACCCGATCGAGCGCGTGCGGTCGTACCTGGCCCGCAGCGGCCAGGCCAACGCCGCCTTCTTCGAGCAGATCGAGGCGGAAGCAGCGGAACTGGGCGCGCGCATCCGCACCGCCTGCCGCGAGCTGCCCGACCCGGCGCCGCTGGCGCTGTTCGACCACGTGTACACCGGCGCGAACGCGATCCTTGACGCCGAGCGTGCCGACTACGAGGCGTACCTGGACGGGTTCGAGGAGGCGGCACGATGACGAATCTCACGCTCTCGAAGGCGATCAACCAGGGGCTGCGCCGGGCGCTGGAAGACGATCCCAAAGTCATGATCATGGGCGAGGACGTCGGCAGGCTCGGCGGCGTGTTCCGGGTCACCGACGGGCTGCAGAAGGACTTCGGCGAACACCGGGTGATGGACACGCCGCTCGCCGAATCCGGCATCATCGGCACCGCGATCGGGCTC
>DASXKH010000009.1:0-123924 GCA_036496915.1 Solirubrobacteraceae bacterium | reverse complement strand
CAATCAAAGCTCGCGAAGGCACGCACGATAAGACCCAATCCGCCGGCTACACCCCGCCGGCGCCATCCCTCGCCATTTGCCCACTGCTTGGCGTTATTCCGAATACGGAGATTCACGCCCAGTGTTTCTCACTACGCGACGCCCACCCACCGAGCTCCCACGCTCGAGCGCATACACCCGTCCGGCGAGCCCCCGACCTGCTTTTGACGGAGCGCAACACGTGCACGATGTGCCATGAAGCCGCACCGCCACAGGCTTCTGGTGGTACTCGTCCTTGTCGGCGCGCAGAGGCTGGCGTTGGCCGCGAGCGCAGAGCGAGGACCCTGGGGGCATTGAACCCTGAGCGCGCCCGCGATATGGCTGTGGGGCCAAGGATACCCTGGCCCCACAGCCATCATTCCATCCTACGACTAACGTCTATTCGCCTTTCATCGTTAACCAGGCCCAGCCAAGATTAGCCCCACCCAAATGAATTTGAGCCACACCACTAAACGACACTTTTTCTACACCCAATTTCAGAAAGCTCTCAACTCTTTTCGCCGTGACCGTCTGATTTACCGCCGCTCCTGTACTCGTCTCAACCATCTGCCTACCGGTCACTTTGAAGGCTCCACTGGCAAAACATGTTTCACCCGGCTTACTTTCTATCGCCAGCGAGGTGAGTTCTTCACTCGTGCCCGATCCAATCTCTAACGCTAACGATGTAGTTTCCTGCTGGACGTTAAATTTGGCGTCTATTTCTTTTTCGTTAGTTGCGGGTAGCTTACATCCTGCAGGTTTTTCCTCTTTGCAATTTAAGAATAGGAATAATCCTTTCCCGGCGCCTAATTCCCCCAGTGTGCCCGCGACATGGAAATCGCTACAGTCGAACTTTATTTCGGCCCCGCCTATTGTGCTCGCGAATAAGGCTAAACCGCCTAAACCTGAGACCGTTTCCCCTACCAGCGGTAGGTTCCCCGGACTCGTACAGAACACCACATGACTGCCTCCGTTACAACTATCGGCCGACGCCGACCCTACCCACACAATGCCCGTCGCGACAACTGCCAACAGGCCGACAAGAACCGATCTAAAACGTGACATGAATCGATAAACCTCCATGCGCCTCGGCAAGCGAGACGCTCGCTGTGTTAACGATGCGCGGCGGGATACCGAGCCGCACCATCTATTGACCCCTTCGCAAACCTCAATGAGATCCGCCGGGGTCCGGCACGCAGCATGGCTGCAGGACCAGGATACCTGGCCCCACACCCATCATTCCATCCTACGCCTAGCGTCTATTCGCCATTCATCGTTAACCAAGCCGAGCCTAGATTGGCCCCACCCAGATGGAATTTGCCCACACCGCTGGCCGACGCTTTTTCTGTACCCAATTTCAGGAAGCTCTCGGCTTTTTTCGCCGTGGCCGTCTGATCCACTGCCGCTGCTGTACTTGTCTCAGCCATCTGTCTACCGGTAATTTTTTGGGCTCCATTGACGACGCATGTTTCACCCGGCTTACTTTCTATCGTATACGTGGTGAATTCTTCACCTGCACCCGACCCGATGAATAACGTTAACCCTGTAGTTTCCTGTTGGCCAGTAAAATTGGCATCTATTTCTTTTTCGCTCGCCGCCGACAGCTTGCACCCCGCCGGTTTTTCCTCTTTGCAGTTTAAGAGAAGGTATAAACCTGTCGAAGCACCTAATTTCCCAAACGTTCCCGTGCCATCGGCGCTGGCACAATCGAATCTCGCTTCGGCCCCTCCCAATATACTGGCAACTAAGACTAACCCGCCTGGGCCTAAGCCCGTTTCACCCACCAGCGGCAGGTTCCCGGGACTCGTGCAGAACACCAGATGGGTACCTCCGGTACAACTATCGGCCGACGCCGACCCAACCGACACCACACCCACGGCACACACCGCCACCAGGCCCAACAAAAACAATCTAAAACGTGACATTATTAAGCCCTCCGTACGTCTCGAACCGACGAGACGCTCATCGTTTGCGCTAAACCGCGGCGTACGCACAGGCATCCGCGTCATCCTTCGACTCCACAAGCCCAATCAAAGCTCGCGAAGGCACGCACGATAAGACCCAATCCGCCGGCTACACCCCGCCGGCGCCATCCCTCGCCATTTGCCCACTGCTTGGCGTTATTCCGAATACGGAGATTCACGCCCAGTGTTTCTCACTACGCTAAGCCCACCCACCGAGCTCCCCCGCTCGAGCGCGTACACCCGCCCGGCGAGCTCCCGCACAAGCCCCACATGCTGCTCAGCCAGCAGGATCGCCATCCCCGCGCCCTGCACCACCCTCAACTGCTCCACCAGCGCCTCCACCACGCGCGGCGCCAATCCCTCGCTCGGCTCGTCCAGCAGGAGCACCTTCGGGCTCGCCACCAGCGCGCGGGCGATCGCCAGGACCTGCTGCTCGCCGCCGCTCAGCCCCGCGCCCTTCGAGCCCCTCACCTCCGCCAACAGCGGAAACACCTCGAAGATCCTCTCCAGCGGCCACGCGCTCTCCCCGCCGACCCCGTTCCGATCCGATCCCACGCGCCTGACCGTCCCCGCCGCCACGCGCAGGTTCTCCTCGACAGTCAAATCGCCGAACACCCTCCTGCCCTCCGGCACCAGCGCCACGCCCAACCGCGCGATCCGGTGCGCGGGCAGCCCGATCGTCTCCCTGCCCGCGACCTCGATCGACCCGGTCCTGGTTATCCCGCTCATCCCCATGACGCTCTGCAGCGTCGTGGTCTTCCCGGCGCCATTGCGGCCCACGAGCGCGACCGTCTCCCCCTCGCCGACAGTCAGATCCACGTCAAACAGGACCTGGCTCACGCCATATCCGGCGTTCAGACCTCTGATCTCGAGCATCGCCCCTCGCCCGCGCTCGCGACAAGAGGCTTCGTGCGGTGACCGGCGCCGGCCGGGCCGATCAGAGCTGCGGGCTTGCGGGTCTCCCATAGCCGTCCACCGTACCTATGCCCCGCCTGCGGACATCTCGCCGCCGCCGAGGTATACGCGCCTCACCCGCTCGTCCTCGCGCACCGCCTCCGGCGTCCCGTCCGCGATCGGCTGCCCGCGGTCCATCACAACCACACGCCGCGCATACGCGAACACCGTCTCCACGTCGTGCTCGCTGAACACCGCGGTCAAGCCCCTGCGCCCCACCGCACCCATGACCAGCTCCATAACCGCCGCGCGCTCCTCCGCGCCCATCCCCGCCGTCGGCTCATCCAGCAGCAGCACCCGCGGCGCGCCCGCCAGCACCATCGCGAGCTCCAGCCGCTTGCGCTCGCCCTGCGCCAGCGCGCCCGCCTCGCGCGGCGCCGCATCGCCCAATCCCACCTCCGCCAACGCGTCCCCGACACCCTCGCGCCCGCGCTCGCCCGCGACCCGCGCGAGCTCGACGTTCTCTGCCACCGTCAGCCCCGCGAACAGCCGCGCGCTCTGAAACGTCCGTCCCAGCCCCCACCTCGCGCGGCGCGCGGGCGCCACGCCTCGCATGCTCGCGCCGGCCAGCAGCACGTCGCCCGCATCGACCCGCAGCTCCCCCGAGATCAACCCGAACAGCGTGCTCTTGCCCGCGCCGTTCGGACCGATCACCGCGACCCGCTCGCCCGCCTCCACGCGCAGCGAGAGCCCATCCACCGCGCGGATCCCACCGAAGCTCTTGCGGACGTCCTTCAGCTCGAGCGCCAGCGCGGTGGGCAACGCCCTACGGAATCCCGTCGAGCAGCTCCGCCGGTTCCAGCTGCAGCGCGCGGGCGAGCACCACGATCGTCTCCAGCCGCGGCGAGCGCTTGCGGCGCTCCAGCAGGCTGATCTCCGTGCGGTGCAGCCCGCACATCGCGCCCAGCGATTCCTGGGAGAGACCCAGCCGTTCGCGATGACCGCGCAGGTTCGCGGCGAACGGCCCCCGCATGCTCACTGTCGAAGCGACCACGAGACACATTCTCTCACAAAGCAGACGAAAGTCTACCGACAAACGTCACATCCTGACGATTCGTCTATTTCACGCTCGTGAACCGCCGTGGAACGCCGCCCCACCCGCGCCCCGGGCGCAACCAGGCGACGATCCCACGGGGCGCCAGCAGAATCACCGCGAGCAGCACGAGCCCTTCCACCAGCAGCGTGTCGGTCGTCAGCCTGCCCACGTAAAAGTCGATCAGGCCCAGCGCCACCGCGCCCACCACCGGTCCGGAGAAGGTCCCCACGCCGCCCAGCAACGTCACGATCAGCGCGTTCGCCGAGATTTTCCAGTCGAACACGTCCGGATAGACGATCTGGCTCGACAGCACCGACAGCCCGCCGCCGACCGCCGCCACGCCCGCCGCCAGCGCGAACACCCCCAGCTTGCGCCGCTCCACCTCCACCCCCAGCGTCCGCGCGCGCAACGCGTCCTCACGGATCCCCCGCAGGATCAGCCCCGCGCGCGAGCGCACGAACACGAACACCCCCGCGAGCACCGCGCTCGCCACGCCCAGCATCGCGTAATAAACGCCGTTCACGTCGAGCACCACGTTCAACCCCTCCGGCAGGCTCGCGATCAGGCCGCTGTCTCCCCCCGCCAGCCGCGGGGTGTGCTCGGCGCCGAACTCCAGCAGCGCGCTCAGCGCGAACGTCAGCATCACAAACGCCACCGGCTCCATCCGCACGAGCACCGCCCCGCTCGCGCCCGCAACCACGACCGCCACGAGCACCGCCCCGCCCAGCGCCAGGTAGAAGCTCAGGCTCGCTTCGCCCATCAGCAGCGCCGTCGCATACGCGCCCAGCCCGTAGAACGCCGCCTGCCCGAACGAGAACATGCCCGTGTAGCCGAACAGCAGGTTGAAGCTCACCGCCGTAAGCGCCGTCACGATCATCGACGCCGCCAGCAGCACGTACTCGCTGGAGGCCACCGTCGGCAGCAGCGCCGCGAGCGCCAGCAGCGCCAGCGCCGGGCCGCCGTCCGCAAGCATCGCCCGGCGCGCCGGCCCCGTACCCACCATGCGCGCCATGCTCGCCTATCCCGCGGTCGAACCGGCCGCCGGCTCACCGCGCGGTGAGCGCAGGCCCGTCAGCGACCAGCCGCGCCTGCCCGCCAGCGCGCGCGCTCCCAGCACGACGCTCATCACCACATACGGCGTCAGCTGCGCGAGCGTCGCGTCGTGCAGCGCGGCAAAGCTCTGCAGGATCCCGATCGCAAGCGCCGCCAGCAGCGCGCCCGTCATGTTGCCCAAGCCGCCCGTCACCACCACGATGAAGGCCGGCACGAGCGCCGTCGTTTCAAGGTTCGTCGACACCGCGCCCTGCGGCGCGATCAGCACGCCCCCGAGCGCGCCCAGCCCGATCCCGACCGCGAACACGGCCGAGTACAGCCGGTCCACGTTCACGCCCAGCACCGCCAGCATCTCGCGATCGTCCACCGCCGCGCGCGTCAAGAGGCCCGCGCGCGTGCGATACAACCCCAGCCAGATCCCCACGGTCACCAGCAGCCCGAGCACGATCGTCACGACCGTGTAGCGCGACAGCGTCGCGCCCAGCAGATTCCAGCCGCCGTTCAGCGCGCCCGGCAGCGAGACCGTGCGAAAGTGCGTGCCGAACACGAGCACGATCGCACCCGCGATCAGATAGCTGAGGGCGAGCGTCAGCATGAACTGCCGGTTCTCGTCCTGCACTCGGTAGGTGCGCCGCAACAGCGCCACCTCGGCCACCGCCCCGAGCGCCGCAACCGCCACCGGGACCGCGATCAGCGCCACCGTCCAGCCCAGCGCCGAGGCGCCCAGGCGCGCGATCACGCTCGTCGTCAGGTACGCCCCCAGCATGTACACCGAGCCCGCCGCGAAGTTCATCACGCCGAGCACGCCCCACACGAGGTTCAACCCGGCGGCCGTGAAGAACAGCACGAACGCCAGCCCGAGACCGGCGAACAGCTGACCGATGAACGTCGCCAGGCTCATCGCGATCTCAGCTCAGCTCAGCACGCATCCCGGCAGGAGCGTACGGCCGCGGGACACGTCCTCAGCATTCAAAGTACTTGTTCGTGTCGACGAGCCGCAGCGGGTTGAAGTGCGCGAACGCCAGCGCATGACCGGGCCCGACGATCGTGCCCATCGCGATCGGCATCGCCACCTCGTGGTTGCACCTGTGAATTTCCACGTTCCCCTGGACCGTCTGCACCGTCGCGCCGGCGAGCGCGTCGCGGACCTTCGTCGGATCGGTCGAGCGCGCTTTCTCGATCCCCTGCACGATCAGCTGGATCTGGTTGAACGCGTCGCCGGCCGCGCCGCCGTTGGCCACGGCCGGGCTCAGCGCTTCGAGCTCGCGCGCGAACGGCGTGTGGTAGATCGAGGAGGAGGGATAGAAGGTGTAGCCCTGCACCCCCACCGGCGGCTGGGGCATCGCGTCGATCGTCCCGTAATCCATGATCCCAAAGAAATTCGTCTTGCTGAACAGCCCCAGCGGGAGGCCCTGCTTGACGAGCGTCACCGTGTCTTCGGTGATCACCGTCGAATACACCGCGTCCGGACGCTCGGCGAGCACCTTGTCGATGTAAGGGGTGTAATCAGTGCCGCCGCTGGGCAGGTAGTCCTGGCTGATAATCGTCTGCCCGCTGCCCCGCATCGCCTGCCTGAACGCCGCCGTCACCTGATACCCGTAGCTGTAGTCCTCGCTCATCACCGCGATCCGCTTCCACTGCGGGTGCGCGCGGATGTAAGCGGCGGCGTTGCGGCCCTCGATCTGGGCCGTGGGGATCGTGTTGAACGCGTAGATCTCCGGGCCGGCCGAGAACACCGTCGGGTCCGACACGCCCAGCGCATAGATCACATGGCTGGGGTTGGCCACCAGCTGCTCGACGCTCTTGCCGACCGCGCTCGAGCACGTGCCCGCGAGATATTTCACGCCGCCGCTCAACACCAGATCGCGCGCCTGCGCCACCCCCACCGTCGGCGTGGCCTTGTCGTCGCGGACGATCAGCTGCAGCTTGTGGCCCAGCACGCCGCCCTGTTCGTTGGCTCGCCTCACGGCCAGTTCCGCGCCCTTGACGTATTCCTGGGAGAACGTCGAGCAGAAACCCGTCAGCGACGCCAGGTAGCCGATCTTCACCGTCGCGCCGGGCGCCAGCTGCGCGCTGCCCGAGCCCGAGGACCCGCAGCCGGCGAGCGTCGACGCCAGCACGATCGCGGCGAGCGCAATCGCTGTGACAGAAGCGCCGGCAGACCTTCCCATCTGGTGCTACACCCCCTTTCAAGCCGCGGCGAAAGATCGAGCTCGTCGATCGAACGATATCCCTATTCTGAACCCTGCGCTCCACTCCCGCTCGCGGCGCGCGACTCCCCGGGAGAGGAATGGCCCGTGGACGTGTTAAACGAGGGCATGACCTCCTGCGCAAACGCCGTCATCGAAGCGCAGACCTGCGCATGAGGCTGACCGACGTTGTGCCAGGCCGAGAACTGATCGACGCCCAGCTCGGCATAGCGCGCGATCTTGCCGTGCACCTCCGCGGCCGTGCCGAACGCGATGTTCGCGTACATCTCATCCAGCTCCGGCTCGTCCTCGCGAACGGGCTCGTCGACCACATAGTCGCCCTCCCGCACGTGCTCGCGGTCGCCGAGCTGCTGGTCGATGATGCGGTGGTTCATCAGCACATACCGCAGCACCTCGCGACACTCCGCCTCATCGGCGCCCACAAAGGTCATGCGGTTCAGCCCAAACCTCGCCTGCGAACGCTCGCGCCCGGCGTCGCGCAGCGCCTGCTCGAACGCCTCATACACGCCTTCGACCTGCGCGAACGGCTCGCGAAACGGCGCCGAGATCACGTCGCAGTCAAACCCCAGCTCGATCGCCCAGCGCACCGAGCGGGCCGAGAGCGCCGCCAGCCACAGGGGCGGGTGCGGCAGCTGCACCGGCGCGGGCAGCACGGTCGCGTTGGGATAGGAGAAGAAGCGCCCGTCATGGGCATGCGCGGTCGGGTCCCTCCAGTGATCGACCATGATCCCCAGGTGCTCGGCGAAGAACTCGCGACTGTCCCCCTCGTCCATCGCCATCTGGAACTGGCGCATCTGATACGGCGAGGCGCCGCGCCCGCAGGCCACGTCGAAGCGCCCGTTCGAGAGCTGGTCGATCTGCGCGATCTGGCCCGCCAGCCGCAGGGGATGGTGAAACGGCAGCACGAACACCGCCACGCCGATCCTGATGCGCGAGGTGCGCTGGGCGATCGCCGCCGCCAGCTGCAACGGGTCCGGCGCAGCCAGAAAGCTCACCAGGTTCTGCTCGGCCAGCCAGACCCCGTCATAGCCCAGCTCCTCCGCCAGCACCGCCTGCTCGACCAGCTCCCCGTACAGCGTGCGCGCGGGCTTGGAACGATCCCACCACTGCCCGGGAAGGAACAGATAGAAGCGCACGGTCGTCCCTCAGCCCCAGTCCGAGACACAAGCCGCTATGTTTCTGGGCAGCCCAAAAGGGAAATCAATGTTTATGATTGAGACTCGCGCTGATATTAAGTATGATGATCGTTCAGACATGGAATTCCCACGCAGGGGAAGTCTCCAGGACAAGGAACAGGAAACCGAGTGTAATGCCCAGAACTAGTTCAAATACTTCCAAAAAATCAGACATAACTCAAGAGCCCGCCTGGTCGATCCCCAGCCTGCGTGAGCCGCGCTACTCGCAGTCGCTGGAGCGCGGGCTCGCGATCCTGGGCTGCTTCACCCCCCAGCGCCCCGTGCTGGGCATCGCCGACATCGCCGACGAGCTCGGCATGAGCCGCTCGACCACCCACCGCTACGTGATCACGCTCGTGGCGCTCGGCTACCTCGAGCAGGGCGCGTCGCGCAAGTACCGTCTCGGCCTGCGCGTGACCGACCTGGGCATGTCCGCGCTGAACTCGACCGGTCTGCGCGAGCACTCCCATCCCTACCTGGAGGAGCTGCGTCAGCGCACCAGCTACACCGTCAACCTGTCCGTGCTCGACGGCGCCGACATCCTCTACGTCGATCGCGCCCGCAGCTTCCGTCGCGGCCAGAGCAAGATCGACCTCGGCCTGCATCCCGGCTCGCGCCTGCCGGCGTACTGCACCTCGATGGGCAAGCTGCTGATGGCCTACCTGCCCGAGCCCGAGCAGAAGGACATCTTCTCGGAGATCAAGCTCAGCAAGCGCGGCCCGAACACGATCACCTCAAAGAAAGCCCTGCGCGACGAGCTCGACGAGGTCGCCGACGCCGGCTTCGCCGTCAACGACGAAGAGCTCGCCCCAGAGCTGCACTCGATCTCCGCGCCCGTGCGCAACGAGTCGCGCGAGGTCGTCGCCGCCGTGAACATGGCCGCGCACTCCTCGATGATCTCCCTCGAGGAGCTCGTCGACGCGCTCGGCCCGCACCTCGTCTCAACCGCCGATCGCATTTCCGCCCGCCTCGGATTCAGACGCGACGACGAGTCCTAGGGCGGATCGCATAGCCTTCGGGCCGATGATGGCCCGTAGAACGATTGCGTTGCTGTGCGCGCCGCTGCTGACGACGGGTGTCGCCGCTTGCGGCGCCACCACTGTCTCCACGAGCTCGTTCAAGGGCGAACAGCAGCAGGTCGCCCAAGCCGTGGCGCACCTGCAGAGCCACGCCACGGCGCTGGAAGCGAAGAAGATCTGCGCCGAAGACCTCGCCGCCGCCCGCGTCACCCAGCTGAACAAGGCCCCCGGGCGCTGTAAGCAGGCGCTCGAATCACAGCTCAAACAGATCGACAGCTTCGAAACGACAGTCCAGTCCGTTCAGATCAAGGGCGCCACCGCCACCGCCGGCGTGAAGAGCGTGAACGGCGGCAAGAAAGCCGTCCAGACCGTCACGCTCGTGCGCGAAGGCGGCAAGTGGAAGATCTCCAGCGTCAGCTGAGAGCCTTGCCGTACTGGCGCTCGTAGTAGTCGCGGTACTCGCCCGAGCGGATCGGCTCCCACCACCAAGCGCTCTCGCGATACCACTCGACGGTCTCCCGGAGGCCGTCCTCGAAGCGCACCCGCGGCGTCCAGCCCAGCGCGCGCACCTTCTCCGAGGAGAGCGAATAGCGGCGGTCGTGGCCGGGACGATCGCTGACGTGCTCGATCTGCGACTCAGCCGCGCCCGCCAGCTCGACGATGCGCTTGACGACCGTGATGTTCGCCTGCTCGTCCGGACCGCCCGCGTTGTAGACCTCGCCGGGCTCCCCGTGCGCGAGCACGTGTCCGATCGCGCGCGCGAAATCGCTCGAGTGGATCCAGTTGCGCACCTGCATCCCGTCGCCATACACCGGCAGCCCGTCGCCGTGCAGCGCGTTCAGGACCATCAGCGGGATCAGCTTCTCCGGGTATTGATACGGGCCGTAGTTGTTCGATCCGCGCACGATGCTCGCTGGCAGCGCATAGGTGTGAAAGTAGCTCTGCACCAGCAGATCCGCGCCGGTCTTCGTGGCGGAGTAGGGCGAGGAGGGACGCAGCGGGCTCTCCTCGGTGAACGTGCCGAGCTCGATCGACCCGTAGACCTCGTCAGTGGAGACCTGCACGTAGCGCAGCTCGCGCGTGCGCGCGGCCTCCAGCAGCACGTACGTCCCCAGTGCGTGAGTGCGCACGAACGCGTCCGGTTGCGCGATCGAGCGATCGACGTGCGTCTCGGCCGCGAAATTGACGATCGCCTCAGGCGTGCCCGCGTCGATCGCGGCGAGGACAGACTCGCCGTCCTCGATCGCGCCGCGAACGAACCGGAACCCCGGCTCGGAGGCGATGTCGTGGAAGTTCTCCTCGCGCCCGGCGTAAGTGAGCTTGTCGAGCACCGTCACCTCGTCCCCGTGCTCCAGCAGGCGCTGGCGCACGAACGTCGAGCCGATGAACCCCGCGCCGCCACAGACCAAGAGTTTCATGCGCGCATCATCCCAGAGTCCGCCGGTGGAATCAGGCGGCCGCCGACCCTGTCTCGGGTCGATGAAATCCAGCACGCATAGCCAGATACCCCGCCAGCCCGTCCTGCCAAGGCGGCATCGGCAGCACCTCGGCTCGCTCTGACTCGAGCGCCGACCACGCCGGACGGGGGGCGGGGCGGGCCATCTGCTCGCTCGTGGCGGCCTCCACGCGACAGTCCACCTCGGCCTGGCGAAAGATCTCCCGCGCGAAGCCGTTCCAGGAGACCTCGCCCGTGCCGGTGAGGTGCACGAGCCCGCGGACCCCGCGCTCCAGCAGTCCCAGCAGGGCGGGGGCGAGGTGACCCGACCAGGTGGGCGAGCCGACCTGATCATCGACGACCTGCACCGCCTCGCGCTCATCGGCCAGGCGCAGCATCGTCTCCACGAAGTTGGCGCCCGCGACCCCGTACAGCCAGGCAGTGCGCACGACCGTGTGCTCGGTGGAGGCATCGAGCACACGGCGCTCGCCCTCGAGCTTGCTCGCGCCATACACCGAGCGCGGGCCGGTCGGATCGGACTCCACATAGGGCCGCGGCCTGCCGTCGGCGTCGAGCGGCGGGACGCCGTCGAACACATAGTCGGTGGAGACGTGCAGCAGCGGCGTGCCCATGCGCGCGGCGGCGCGCGCGAGGTTACCGGCGCCCTGCGCGTTGACGGCGCGGGCGAGATCCGGCTGGGTCTCGGCGCCGTCGACATCGGTCCAGGCGGCGCAGTTGACGCTCGCCTGCGGGCGCTCGCGCTCGAAGAGCGCGCCCACGGCCGCCTCGTCGGTGATGTCGAGCTCGGGCAGATCGACCAAGACCAGCTCGTGCCCGGCGCGCTCGGCCGCCCGTCGCACGTCATGGGCGAGCATGCCGTTGGCGCCGATGATCAGTATCCGCATTTACCTAAAGGATGGAGATGTCGGAGTTGTCACCGACCATGAACCGGTACGCGCGCGGCTGGGAGTCGGTGCGGCGCACCGTCACGTTGCGCCCCAGCAGCGAGGACTCGATGCGCCCGTCCAGGTCGCACACCGAGGAGCCGGCGAGCAGGATCGAGTGCTCGACCTCGGCGTCCGAGATCGAGCAGTCCTCGCCGATCGCCGTGTACGGGCCGATGTAGCAGTCGCGCAGCCGCGCGCCCGCGCCGATCACCGCGGGTCCGCGCACGGTCGTGCGCTCCAGGCGCGCCCCGGGCTCGATCACCACGCGACCCGCGACCTGCGAGTCGATCAGCTCGCCCTCGTGGCGCTCGATCAGATTGTCGAGGATCAAGCGGTTGGCCTCGAGCATGTCCTCCAGGCGCCCCGTGTCCTTCCACCACCCGCGCACGATGTGGGGCTCCACGCGCCGCCCGCCGTCGACGAGATGCTGGATCGCGTCGGTGATCTCGAGCTCCCCGCGCGCGGAGGGCTCGATCGCGCGGGCGGCGTCGTGGATGCCGGCGGTGAACATGTACACGCCCACGAGCGCCAGGTCGGTCGCCGGCGCGGACGGCTTCTCGACGAGCCGCACCACCGGGCCGACGGCCTCCGGGCGACCCGGCTCCGCCGGGCCGAGCTCGGCGACGCCGTAGTTCTCCGGGTCGGGCACCGGCGTCAGCAGGATCAGCGCGTCCGGGCGGTGCTCGCGAAAGGCCGCCACGAGGTCGGCGATCCCACCCTGCAGCAGGTTGTCCCCGAGGTACATCACGAACGGATCCTGCCCGAGGAACGGCTCGGCCGTGAGCACCGCGTGGGCGAGGCCCAGCGGCTCGTCCTGGAGGATGTAGGAGATCCGCACGCCGAAGCGCGAGCCGTCGCCGGCGGCCGCTTCGATCTCCGGCCCGGTCTCGGGCGCGATGATGATCCCGACCTGCTCGATCCCGGCGGCCGCCATCGCCTCGATCCCGTAGAACAGCACCGGCTTGTTGGCCACGGGCACGAGCTGCTTGGCGCTCGTGTGCGTGATCGGCCGCAGGCGCGTGCCCTTGCCGCCGGAGAGGATCAGGCCCTTGAGGGTGGGGGTTGCCATCCCGTGGGAATGTAACCGCCGTCCGGGCTTTTAGTCGTGGCGTGCTCGCTTAGAGACGGCGACAAGGAGGTCGCCGTTCCGATTCGCGGGGCCGGATGTCCCGCGGAGGTGACCATTTTGGTGTTCGCTGCGCCGCCACGACACGTCACCGGGCCGGCCGTCCGGGCCGGCCTCAACAGAAGGCGGTGGCCTGCAAAGACGCGGTGGAGAACCTGGCCGCGCTCCCTACGAAACCGGCTCCAGCTCGATCTCCAGCGGGGCGTGATTGGAGGGCTTGCGGCCCTGGCGGTAGGTGTGGTTGACGTCGCAGCGAGTCACGTAGGGCGTCAGGTGCTCGCTCGCGAGCGCCAGGTCGATGCGCAGGCCGTAGTCGCGGGCGTAGTGGCCGTCGCGCTGATCCCAGCAGGTGTAGCCGCGCTCGGCGGGGTGCAGCCGTCGGTAGACGTCGACGAGCTCGCCCTCCGCGATGATCTCGCGCACGCTCTCGCGCTCGGCCTCGCCGGTGTGCGAGGAGTCGAGCAGCCACTCCGGCTCATACACGTCCTGGTCGGTCGGCGCGACGTTGAAGTCGCCGGTGATCAGCATCGGGCGCTCCTGCTCGCCGTAGACCTGACGCGCGATCGCCTCCAGGAAGGCGAGCTTGGCCTCGGCGTCGTCGGTCTCCTCGAGCGAGCCGGCGGGGACGTACACGGAGCTGATCGTCAGGCCGTTCAGCGAGATCTGCAGCCAGCGCCCGGCGGCCATCGCGTGATCGTGGTCGAGCGCGAGGCTGCGCTCGGCGACCTGATGGTCGGCGCGGACGAGGATCGCCACCCCGGCGCCGCCCCGCCCGCAGCTGTGCTGGGCCTCGTAGCCGAGGTCGCGCAGCTGCCCGTAGGGGAAGCGATGGTCCGGGCAGCGGGTCTCCTGCAGGCAGACCACGTCCGGCTGCTGCTCTGAGAGCAGCTCGACCAGTCGCGGCCAGCGCGCGCGGATCCCGTTGACGTTCCAGCTCACGACCCTGATCCTGTTCTCCCTCATGTCCCCGCTGTCCCCCTGGTGGCTGTTCTCATGACCGCTGTGACTTCATGTAACGCTCTGATGACTCCATGTAAAACTTCGTCTTACACCAAACAAGAGTAGGGATGGCAGGGGGATACGCCTAGATACCGATTGGCAAACGTGACCATGCGTGATTAGACATTGTGGATATCTGATGTTCTGAATTCTCATGGACAATTGAGGATGTCTTTGTTCGTATCTATTGACAGCTCTCGAACCTCTCGATCGGGCCGGCCGTCCGGAGCAACGCCTAACGTCAGGGGCGTGTTCGTGAACGAGCTGCAAGACGGCGCCGAGATCGATCAGGTGCTGCTGGTGCGCGAGGCCGAGCGTCGGCAGCGGCGCGACGGCGGGGACTACCTGCGCCTGCGCCTGGGCGACCGCACCGGCGCGGTCGTCTCGATGGTGTGGGAGGAGATCGGCGAGATCGAGGGGCTCGCGCGGGCCGGCGAAGCGGTGCGCGTGCGCGGCCGCTACACCGTCCACCCGCGATTCGGACCGCAGATCAACCTGCGCGGCCTGGAGGCGCCGGCGCCCGGCAGCTTCTCGCCGGACGAGCTGCGCGACGGCCCCGCGTACACGGTCGAGCAGCTGGAGGCGCAACTGCGCGAGCTGCTTGAGACCGTCCGCCGGCCGCACCTGCGCGAGCTGCTTGCGCGGCTGATCGGCGAGGACTCCGAGCTGTGGAGCGCCTACCGCGTGGCGCCCGCCGCCAAGCACTACCACCAGGCCTATCCCCACGGGCTGCTCGAGCACTGCCTGAGCGTCGCCCAGGCGGTCAGCGCGACCAGCGCGACGTTCCCGGGAATCGACCGCGACGTCGCCGTCACGGGCGCGCTGCTGCACGACATCGGCAAGCTCGAGGCCTACACCGACGAGGGCGGGGCGGGCCAAAGCATTGACCTGACCGACGCCGGGCGCCTGCAGGGCGAGATCGCGCTCGGCTACTACCGCGTGCGCAGGACGATCGAGGAGATCGACGGCTTTCCCGCCGAGCTGGCGCAGGCGGTGACGCACATCATCCTCTCCCATCACGGCTCCCTGGAGCACGGCAGCCCCGTCGTGCCGTGCACGCGCGAGGCGACGCTCGTGCACATGATCGACAACCTCGGCGGGCGACTGGGCAGCTTCGACCGCCTCGAGAAGGAGCTCGCGCCCGGAAAGCGCTGGTCCGGCTATGACCGGGCGCTGGCGGGCAGCGCGTTCTTCGCCGATGCACCGAGCGACGACGTTCCGGCCGAGCTCGAACGACAGGCCGCTTGAAAAGTCGCAAATAGCGGCCCGCGCAGCCGCCCGCGTGAGCCTTCCCACCGTCGGGTTCTATCTTTCAACGTGGGATGGCCAAGGACACCGAGAAGCTGATCCGCCAGCTGTCGCTGATCTCCTACCTGATGGCCGAGCGCCGGCCGGTCACGGCCCTGGAGATACGGCGCGACGTGGAGGGATACAGCGGCATGAACGAGGACGCGTTCGCGCGCCGCTTCTACGCCGATCGCTCCGAGCTTGAGTCGCTGCGCATCCAGCTGACCGTCGAGCGGCCCACCGACGGCGCGGCCGAGCAGGAGAACTACTCGCTGCGGCCCGAGAACTTTCATCTGCCGCCGATCGCCTTCTCCGACGAGGAGCTCGCGGCGCTGCAGACGGCGCTGAGCCTGCTCGACGGCGAATTCGCCTACGCCGAGCCGCTGCGACTGGCGCTGCAGCAGATCACCTGGGGACGCCCCAGCCCGCTGCGCGCGCCCGAGCAGCGCTCGGTCGCGCTGGGGATCACGGCCTCCGCCGGCGGGCACGAGCTCTCGGCGCGCCTGGCGAAGGTCGAGACGGCGATCTTCCGCAACAAGACGATCGTGTTCGACTACTACACGATGGAGCGCGACGAGACCGGCCCGCGCCGCGTCGACCCCTACCACCTGCTGTTCCAGGGCGGGCAGTTCTACCTGCTCGGGCACGCCCACGAGCGCGAGGCGATCCGCGTGTTCCGGCTCTCGCGCATCCGCGGCAAGGTCTCCTACGCGACCAAGGCCGAGCACGACTTCCGCCGGCCCGAGGACTTCGACCCGCGCGCCTACGCCCGGCGGGCGGACTGGCAGCTGGGCGATCCGGTGGACACCGCCGAAGTGCTCATCACCTCGCGGATCGCCTGGCAGGTTGAACGTCACTTCGGCCGCTACGGTGAGATCCGGGCGCTCGGCGATGGCGACGTCGTCTTCGCCACCGACTACTCCAGCCCGCGCACGATCGTCGCGTGGGTGCTCGGCCTCGGCGCGAACGCGCGACTGCTCGGCCCGGAGTCGCTCACGCACGAGCTGGGCCGGCGCCTGGAGCTGCTGTGGGAGCGTCACGGCGAGGGCTTCCTCGACGCCACCGCCGTGCCCGCCACGGCGGCATCGAGCAAATCCTCGACCTCCGCCGCGAGCCGGTCGGTCAAGGAGCATCCGGCAAGCGAGCGCGGCTCATCCCGCGCGCGGAGCGGGCGGCGCGGCGGCTCCTCGGAGGATGGCGAGGAGACGGGCGCGCGCGGGAGCGACACCGCGATCAGGCCCGAGCGGTTCGCTCGACTCGTGACGCTCGCAAGCATCCTGATCCATGCCGGGCGCGCCGGCGAGCCCGTATCGATCGCGGACGTGTGCGAGCGGCTGCAGATCAGCGTGGAGGAGCTGCACGAGGACGTCAACGTGCTGAACGTCGTCAACTTCGGCGGCGGCTCCTACGTGCTGTATGCGGAGATCCTCGAAACCGAGGACGGTGTCGGCACGATCGAGGTCGACCCCGAGCCCTACAGCGACAACTTCGACCGGCCCGCCCGTCTGCTGCCCGTCGAGGGTAAGGCCCTGGTCGCCGCGATCGACCTGCTCGGCGAGCACATCCCCGAGGGCTCGCTGACGAGCGCGCGCGAGAAGATCGTCGCCGCCCTCGGCGAGGACCCGATGGAGCAGGGGCTGCAGGTCGCACATGCCGCGAGCGACGACGCAGACCTCGCGCGCCTGGTCTCGACCGCGATCGTCGAGCACAGGCTGATCGAGCTCGAGTACTTCAAGGAGAACGAGAACGAGATCTCCCACCGCACGGTCGAGCCCTACGCGCTCACGAACGGGCGCGAGGGATGGTACGTCGCCTGCTTTGATCCCGAGCGCGACGGCGTGCGCCACTTCCGCCTGGACCGAGTCAAGCGCGCCGAGATCTCCGACGACATCTTCGCGCCCCGCCCCGAGGTCGACCCCGCCGCCGAGGTCGACGGCTGGCTGCGCACCGGCGAGGTGCAGGCCTCGCGCACCGCGCGCGTGTGGGTCTCCCCCGAGCGCGCTCGCTGGGCCCGCGAGGCCCGCCGCGTCGTAGCCGAGCGCACCGACGGCTCAGTCGTAGTCGAGCTCAGCTTCGCCGGCGTGGACTGGCTCGTGCGCGAGATCCTCAAGGAAGCCGGCGACGCCGCCGTCTTGGAGCCCGCCGACGCGCGCGCGGCGGTGCTCGCGGCCGTCGGGCGGCTGCGCGACGGTCGGGCCGTGGCCGCCGGGGTGAGCTGAGCGGCGTCACATACGCGCGGGCGGATACGCTGCCCCCGTGAGCCGCCGCAAGCAGATCGAGATGTCCGCGGAGGAGGTCGCGGCGTTCCTGGCGCAGGAGCGCACCGTCACGTGCGCGACCGCCGGCCCGCGCGGATGGCCGCACCTGATGCCCTTGTGGTACATCCTGCGCGACGGCCCTGACGGCAAGCCGGGGTCGCGTGTGTGGGCGTGGACGTACGCGCGCTCGCAGAAGGTACGAAACCTCGAACGCGATCCCCGCGCAACGCTCCAGTTCGAGGCAGGCGAGGAGTACGCGCAGCTGCGCGGGGTTATGCTCGAGTGCGAGGTGGTGATCCACCGCGACCTCGACACGGTCGCGCCGCTGGGCGGGGCGATCCTGCTGCGCAACTCCGTCCCGCGAGGGCAGGAGCCACCTGCGAAGATGCCGGCGCAGGCGCGCGCAGCGGTGGACGCACAGGCCGCCAAGCGCGTGGGACTGGAGTTCGTCGAGCGCCACCGCGCGAGCTGGGACCACCGCAAGCTCGGCGGGGCTTACTGATCTGACGGCAATACGCGGCTGAGACGGCCGCTGGGCAAGCGAGGCCCGGACGCAGGGAGCGTGGCGTACTACGTACGCGTGCTGGCCGATAGTAGATCGCATCTGATCTGCTATCGGTAAGGACACAGCATCGCGCCGCCCAGCGGTCGTCTCAGGGCATCAGGCGGTGCGGACCGCGGTACAGGAACGTGACCTCGCGCACGTTGTCCTGACCGAGCAGCTGCATCAGCAGGCGCGTCAGGCCGAAGCCGAAGCCGCCGTGGGGTGGGGCGCCGTAGCGGAAGAAGTCGAGGTAGTAGGAAATCGGGCCCGGGTCCACCTGCTTGTCGGCGGCCTGCGCGAGCAGGACGTCGTGGCGGTGCTCGCGCTGGGCGCCGGTCGTGAGCTCAAGGCCCCGCCACAGCAGGTCGAAGCTGCGGGTCAGAGTCGGATCGTCGGGGTGGCGCATGTGGTAGAAGGGCCGCACCGTCGAGGGGTAATCGGTGACGAACGCGAACTCGTGGCCGTGCTCGGCTGCCACGAGCGCGGACAGCGCCCGCTCGCTGGGGGGGTCGAGGTCGTGCTCGGGGCCCGGAACATTCTCGTGTCCGCCGTCGCGCAGCATCTCCTTCGCGTCCGCCAGGGCGATCCGCGGGAAGGGCACGCTCGGGACGATCACCTCGGCGCCGAACGTCCGCTCGATCTCCTCGCCGTGCTCGGCCTTGACGACCCCGAGCACGTGCGCGAGCCAGCGCTCCTCAAAGGCCATCACGTCCTCGTGGGAGTCGATCCAGGCGATCTCCACGTCCACGCTCGTGAACTCGGTGTCGTGGCGGGAGGTGAACGACGGGTTCGCTCGGAACACGGGACCGATCTCGAACACGCGTTCAAAGCCGCCGGCGATCGCCATCTGCTTGTAGAACTGCGGCGACTGCGCCAGGTAGGCGGTCGTCTCGAAATACTCGACCTTGAACAGCTCCGCGCCAGACTCGCTGGCCGAGCCCATCAGCTTGGGCGTGTGGATCTCCACGAAGCGCTCGGCGCGCCAGAGCTCGCGCATCGCGTGCTCGATCGTCGACTGCACCTCGAAGATCAGCCGCCGGTCGGGGCGGCGCAGATCGAGATAGCGCCAGTCGATGCGCTTGTCCAGGGCCGAGTCGGGCGCGATCGGCAGCTCGGGCTCCGCGAGCGAGTCCACGTACAGATCCTCCAGCTGCAACTCCAGCCCACCTAGATTCACGCGCTCGTCGGCGACGACGCTGCCGGTGACCGTCACCGCCGACTCGGGCGTGAGCGCGGAGACGGCCTCGTTGAGCTCGCTCGGCGGATCGTCCTTGCCGAGCACGACCTGCACGGCGCCGGCCTCGTCGCGCACGACGACGAACTGCACGCGCTTCTGATCGCGGATCGCCTGCACCCAGCCGCGCACGCTCGCGCGGGCGCCAATCTGCGCGGGAAGATCCGTTGTCAGCGTGCGAGCCACGACGAGGACCCTACCTATGCCAGCTCGACCTCGACGGCATGCTCGTCTGACTCGATCGGCTCGAGCTGCTCGATCGCACCCGCCCCCAGCAGGTCGCCGAGACCCAGCTGCAAAGCGGACAGTCGTGCGGGGGTGTCATACACGCGCACCAGGCGCACGGGCGCGCGCATCGGACGCTGCGCTTCGGACTTAGCCTTGCGCACCTCGCCCAGCACCTCAGCGGCGACCGTGAGCGCCTCGTCCTCAGCGCCCGCGGGCCCACCGCCACCGTTCGCGTCCAGCTCCGCGCGCAGCTCAGCGGCATCGGGCCATGGCGCCAGGTGGATCGAGCCGGACTGCCACCACGACCACACCTCCTCACACACGAACGGCAAAAACGGCGCGAACAGGCGCTGGAACACCGATACCGACAGGCGCAGCGCGCGGCTGACCGAGGCGGCGCCCATAGGATCGCCGGCGGAGTCATAGCGCCGACCCTTGACGAGCTCGAGGTAGTAGTCGCAGAACCACCAGAAGCGCTCCTCGGTGTGTTGCAACGCACGCGCGTAGTCGTATGACTCAAACGACGCAGTCGCGTCCTCCACGACCGTGGCCAGACGCGCGATCAACGCACGGTCCAGCGAGCTGGTGAGCTCCTCGCCCTGGGGCGGCAGGTCGGCGAGCGCGAACTTGGACGCGTTCAGCAGCTTCACCGCCAGACGCCTGCCGACCTTCATCTGCTGGGCGTCAAACGCCGTGTCAGTCCCCGGGCGTCCATTCGCCGCCCAGTAGCGCACGGCGTCGGCGCCGTGCTCCTCCAGCAGGTGCATCGGCGTGAGCACGTTGCCCTTGGACTTGGACATCTTCTTGCGATCGGGGTCGAGCACCCAGCCCGACAGCGCGGCCACGCGCCAGGGCAGCGCGTCCCGGTCCAGGTGCGAGCGCAGGATCGTCGTGAACAGCCACGTCCTGATGATGTCGTGCGCCTGGGGGCGCATGTCCATCGGAAACACCCGCCCGAACAGATCCTCATCCTCACCGGCCATACCCACGATCTGAGGCGTCAGCGAGGACGTCGCCCACGTGTCCATCACATCGGGATCACCCGCGAACCCCCCGGGCTGTCCGCGCTGCTCGGGTGCAAAGCCATCGGGCACGTCAGTGGAGGGGTCGACCGGCAGCAGCTCGGGCGCCGGGACGAGCGGGCGATCGTGGGCGATGGCCCCAGCTGCGTCGATCTCATACCAGACCGGGAACGGCACCCCGAAGAAACGCTGGCGGCTGACGCACCAATCGCCGGTGAGGCCGTTCACCCAGTCCTCATAGCGGGCGCGCATGTAGGGCGGATGCCACTCCAGCTCCCCTCCACGCGCGAGCAGCTCCTCGCGGTGGGCGACGGTCTTGAAGAACCACTGGCGGCTCGTGACGATCTCGACGGGGCGCTCGCCCTTCTCGAAGAACTTCACGGCGCGGTTAACCGGCTGCGGCTCGCCGATCAGCTCCCCGGACTCGACCAGCAGCTCGACGATGCGCCGCCGCGCCTGGTTGACGCTGCGTCCACGCAGCTCCTCGTAGCTGGCCCGCGCGCCCGCGACGTCCACCGACTCCCAGCCGGGCGCACCCCAGGGCACCTCGCGCAGGCGCCCGTCCTCGCCCAGCACGGCGCGCACGGGCAGGCTCAGCTCGCGCCACCACGTCACGTCGGTGAGGTCGCCGAACGTGCAGACCATCACCAGGCCCGTGCCCTTGTCCGGCTGCACCAGCGGATGGGAGAGCACCGGCACGCGCGTGCGAAACAGCGGCGTCAGCGCCTCCCCGCCGACCAGGTCGCTCCAGCGCTCGTCCTCGGGGTGAGCCAGCAGCGCCACGCACGCGGGGATCAGCTCGGGGCGGGTCGTCTCGATCAGGATGTCTCCGACACCGGGCTCGGCGGCGCTCCCCTCGCTTGGGGCGCCGGTCGCGACGCCACCGCCAGGCGCGCCCCCGTCAGTTGCGCTCCCGTCACCCTCGCCGCGGACGCGCCCGAAGCGCACGCGGTGCATCGCCCCCGGGCGCTCGCGGTCCTCGAGCTCGGCCTGGGCGACCGCGGTCTGGAAGTCGATGTCCCACAGCGTGGGCGCCTGCAGCTGGTAGGCCTCGCCACGGGCGAGCAGGTCCAGGAACGAGCGCTGGGAGATCCGCTGCGCAGTCCGTCCGATCGTGGTGTAGGTCATCGACCAGTCGACCGACAGGCCGAGCGTGCGCCACAGCGCCTCGAACGCCCGCTCGTCGGTCGCGGTCAGCGCCAGGCACAGCTCGACGAAGTTCGGGCGCGAGATCGACACCGGCTCCCTCTCCGAAGGCTCCGCGGGGGGCGTGAAGTCGGGGTCGTAGTCGACCGAGGGGTCGCAGCGCACGCCGTAGTGGTTCTGCACCCGCCGCTCCGTCGGCAGGCCGTTGTCGTCCCAGCCCATCGGATAGAACACGACCTTGCCGCGCATCCGCTGGTAGCGGGCGATCAGGTCGGTGTGGGTGAAGGAGAAGACGTGCCCGACGTGCAGCGACCCACTGACCGTCGGCGGGGGCGTGTCGATCGAGAACACCCGCTCGCGCGGGGCGGAGCGATCGAAGCGATAGACGCCCTCGCGCTCCCAGCCCTCGCTCCACTTCGCCTCCAGCCCGTCGAGCGACGGGCGCTCGGGAACGTCGGGGACCGTCGTCGGGCTAGCTTGCGTGTCCGGCTGCTGTGAGGGCAAGCCCGGGATCGTAGCCGAGCCGTTGCTCGCGCTGCGCGCGATGCGTCGGGCAGTAGACGCCGCGAACCTCGCCGTCAGGGAGCCCGTAGGCGAGCCATATCTCCCCGCGCCACTCGAAGTGGAAGAACCCGGCGCGCACGCCGCCGAGCTCCAGCTCGCGACGCCACGCGCCGGCCACGCGCCGCGCGGGCACCCGCGCGCGGCAGCGATGGTCGTTGGTGGGCTGACGGGTCCACACGCACTGCACCGGCAACTCGTCGAGCTTCATGATCACTGCCCCTTTTGGACTGTCCATGTCGGTCTTTTCGGACGACACGCCCAGGGCGGATCGATTCTTCTAAGTATTTGGACGTTCGTTCTACCCAAATGCGGAACATCAGCGTTTGCAGGGATATTCGAGCGTCACTCAGCGCTCGTGCACGCGCACGACGTTCGAGGAGCCCGTCGCATAGGGAAAGTCGGCTTCGCCTTCGCTCACCGCCCTGAAGCGGTAGTCGACCGGGCCCGGGAACCTGAACGTGTAGGAGTCGCGATAGCGGCCCCTGCGGTTGCAGCGGACCACGTCGAACTCGATCCAGCGCCCGCCCGGCGAGCGCGCCTCGAGCACGAGCTGCTTGCCGCCGTGCGGGATCGGCCCGCCCAGCAGCGCGCCGGTGAAGTGGATCGTGTGGCCGATGCTCGTCGTATGCGGGCTCACGCGCAGCCTCACCCCCGCCCTCACGGCCAGCCCGAGCGTGCGCGTCGCCACCGGCAGCGCATCGCCGACGTGAGCGCGATAGGCGATGCGGATCGTGCGCGAGCTGGCGGTAGCCGGCGTCCTCACCGCGAAGCGGCCGTCCGCTCCCGTGCGCGGGCAGACCATCGCCACCAGTTTGGCGCCCTGATACGCGGCGGTCGCGGTGCAGTCGATCGCCGCGCCGACGATCGGCGCCCCACCCGGCGCGGTCAGCCGACCGTCGATCGTGTGCGCGCGGCCGAACGCGCCCTCCAATCGCGCCTTCTTCGACCCGACCCAGGCCGCCGCGAGGGTCGCATGCGTGGATGCGTTCGTCCCGTTCGGGGCTCCCACCGGTGGCGGGTTGGCGATCGTGATCGCACGGTCGAGCACCGGCGCGCTGTCGCCCGCCGCATCGATCACGCTCACGACCAGATGGTGCGCGCCGTCGCCGACGCGCGTCGTGTCGAAGGGCATGTCCACGCTCACGCTTCCCTTGCACGGCTGCACGTACTCGAACGCCGGTCGTCCGTCGCTCGTACCGCCGACGTCGTGACAGCGCCCGCCGTTTTCGTCGACGACCGTGCGCTGCACCACCTGGTTGTCGATCGTGAACACCGCCTCGTAGACGCCCGACGCGGGGTCGGTGGCGTTGAAGGCGACGTCGCTCGTGCCGCGTACCGAGGGCGCGGTGGCGAGTTCGCCGGTTACGTTCGTGGCGGTCGGGCCTGTGGTTTGTTCGAGGAGGATGTCGGCGGCGTAGAGGTATATGGCCGCGGCGTAGCCGCTCGCATCGCCTGCAACCTTCTTGCATTCTTGTCCCGGATCCACGCCACAAGATGCCCGGATGTCGAGATTGCTCAGCTTAGATGTCGATATCAAGCGATTGCTTTCGGCAAATGGCTGTCCTACCGTACCCCTCCCTGGACACCCTCGTGTGTACAAGCATTCGTCGAGGATGAACTCTTCATTAGATCCTGCCAACCAAAACTGGTAGGTCGCAAATTCTTCAGGAGCCGCGTGGACATCGCCCGCGCGCCAAAGCGTTGCGCCGGTGATTGTCTCTGCTTTCGGCGGCTCAAAGGTCCACGTGACTGCGTCAAAGCCTGCCTCGTGGATTGTCTGGTCTCCGAGCGCCGCAATCAGCGCACCACCGCTTTCACAGGTATCCACCGCGTAGTCGTCGTACGCGCCGCCCGGCGCAACAGACCCAGTCCATCCGTCCGTAGGCGCAACGCCGCCCGCCGGCGTGCGGCACGAATACACGTGATACCCGCCAGCCACCGCACTCGCGCACACCAGCAGGATCATCGCGATCCCGACCGCGACAACCATCCCGACTCTGTTCCGAACCATCTCCACACCCACCTGTCGCTCCGTGACCTCTACAGACCCCCCTGCGAATTGTTCCAGCCCTTACGCGCTCGCGCGACACCAACCGGCGCGGGCGGTCGGGATCGCTGTGGACGCGATCAAGCTACGCAACCGCTTCGTATGGCAACACGCGGCTTGTGGCTTGCCGGCAGATGGCTCTGTCGAGTAGAGGCTTTCCCGCGTGAACGGCCGGTCGGCGACCGGCCACGGGGATAAGCTGTGATCCGGGCAGCTGTCGGGAAGTCCTTCGTTTTTGCTCCCGACTCGCCAACCGCTGCGGTAAGCGGCTTGGACCGCTGTGGATGGAAGGGCTGGCTGTGGCTTACCCGGCAAAAAACGCGCCCCGAACCGCGCGAAGCCTCACACGGAGAACGCGATCGGCAGACGCGCCAGACCGTAGATGCCCATGATCGTCTCGTACTCGACCTCCCCGTCCAGGCGCAGCCCGTCCATCCGCTCGGCCATAAACGTCAGCGCCTCGCGCAGCTCCAAGCGTGCGAGGTTCGCTCCCAGGCAGTAATGCACGCCCGCGCCGAACGTCAGCGCCCGCGCGCGGCCGCGGTCGGCGGCGATGTCGAACTCCTCCGGCGAAGAAGCGCCCTCCCCGGGCGGCAGATCGCGGTTGCCCGTGTGCGCGCACACCATCACGACAGTGCCCTGCGGGAACACCACATCGCGATAGACCACCTCCGAGGTCGTGATCCGTGCGGTGAACGGCGTGATCGGCTCAAACCGCAGCGCCTCCTCCACGGCCGCGTCGGCCAGCTCCGGACGCTCGTGCAGCAGCTCCCACTGCTCCGGGTGCTGCGCCAACAGCCTGATCGCGTGCGCGAGCTGGCTCTGCGTCGTGTCCACCCCGCCGACGAGCACATTGAACACGAGGTTGATGCACTCCACGTCGCTCAACGGCCGCTCCCCGTCCTCTTCCGCGGCGATCAGCCTCGACACCAGATCGTCCTCGCGCGGCCGCTCGCGCCGCTCGGACACAAGCGCTTCCGCGTACTCGTAGAACTCCTCCACCGCGCGCTCGATCGCCGCGCGCTCGATCGCCATCCCCTCGGCGTCGAACTGGCGCTGGATCCAGCTCGACCAATGGTGCAGCCGCGGCGCATCCTCGATCGGCGCGCCCATCACCCGCGCGATCGTCCGCGAGGGATAGGGCTTGGCAAACGCCTCCACGAACTCGCACCGCACGACCCCATCCCCCTCCCCGTCCGTCCCCGCCGCGCACGCGTCCGCCCACAGCCCCTCCAGGAACTCCCGCATCGCCGGGCGCCAGCGCTCGACGGCGCGCGCGCTCAACGCGGGGTTCACGAGACTGCGCAGGCGCGTGTGGTCGGGGCCGTTGACGTGCAGGATGTTCCGGCGCATCTGCTCATACAGCGGCCCCTCGCGCACGTCGAAGATCTCCGCGATCGTCATCCCCGGAAATATCGCCTCGCGCGTGCGCAGCCACCACTCGCCCGCCTCGCGGTCGAGCACGATGTAGCCGTAGGGCCCGGAGGCGAGCCAGCCCCGGGCGCTGCACTCGCGCATCGCTTCGTGAAAACGCTCCCCCCTCAAAGACGGGTCCGTGTAATCGAACCCCGGCAACTCCAGCTCGCTCACGAGGGTCATCGCAGCGGCTCCACCCCTATTTTTTGGGGCTGACGGCCTGCTTCAGCGTCGCGCCCGCCGTGAACTTCGGCGCCTTCGAGGCTTTGATCTTCACGCGCTCGCCCGTGCGTGGGTTCACACCCTGGCGCGCCGCCCGTTTGACGACCGAGAACTTGCCGAAACCGGTGATGCTCACCTCGTCGCCTTTTTTGAGCGTCTTCGTGACGGTAGCGAGCACCGACTCGACCGCGCGGCCGGCGTCGGCTTTGGAGAGGCCGCTGTCGGCGGAGACCGCGTCGACCAGCTGAGACTTGTTCATGGACGGATTCCTTTCGATGGATTATGTGTTTCAGGTGGTGCGTGCGAGGCGGGGCGAACCCTACCGTGCCAGGGCGCGGCGCAACTGGTGGCCCGCGCGCGAGAGCCGCCTCGGCGGAATCCTCAGGCGCCGGGCACGAACGCGTTCGTGCCGTAGCGAGCCGGCGGGACCGGCGTGGAGATCAGATGGCTCGCGAGCATCCAGCTCGACATCGCCCGAACGTTCGCCGCCTGCAAAGTGCCGAACGGCATCGTGCTCGCGCCGTTCGCGCCCGCGCCGGCGAACAGCGGCAGGTAGGCGCTCAGCGACGCGCGCGCGAACTTCCGCGCAAGCATCGGATTGGCCCGCAGCAGCTCTTCCAGGCTGCGCGCCGGGTCGGCCAGCGTGTCCTCATAGCCGCGCACCGTCGCCGCCACGAACCCGCGCACGAGCGCGGGATCGGAGGCGATCAGCCCGCGGGTGGTGAACGCGACCAGCCCCGGATATGCCGGGCCGCCGTTGCGATCCAGCGCGAACGCCGCGATCGGATGGCCGCTCACCTGCAGCTGCACGCCATCGTCCGGAATGAAACCGGTGAACGCGTCGATCCGCCCGGCCGCCAGCGCCTGCGCGCCGTCGAAGCCGATCGTCACGACGTGGACCCTGCGCGGATCCCCGCCCGCGTGAGCGACCTCGGTGTCGAGCACCGCCGTATCGGAGGGCACCCCCGTGATCCCCACCGTGCGCCCCTGCAGATCCGCGGGCGAGCCCAGACGCTCGGAGGCCGAGGCGATCAGGCCCCCCAGGGGACGCTGCACGATCGCCATCACCGCCCACGCGTCCCCGCCGCCGGCAATCAACCCCGCGACGTCGCTGCCGTCGGCGAGCCCGAGCTGGGCGCTGCCGGCGTCGATCAGCTTCAGCGTGTCAGTGGTCGCGCTCGGGCTCACCACCCGCAGATCGATCCCCTGCGCGCGGTAATAGCCGGCCGCCAGGGCACGGTAGATGCCCGCGTGCACGGCATTGGGCGTGAAGTCGAGGATCAACGTCGCCTGACGCAAGGGCCGCGCGGCGGCGCCCGTCGAGGAGGCGGTCGAACCCGAGCCCCCGCAGCCCGCGAGCGCGAGCACGGCAAGGCACGTCAGCACGAGCGCACGGAGCAGGGGGTGACGGCAGGTACGATCTGGATACATGGCGGTAGATGCTTCGACCTCACGCCCGCGCGCGGACGAGCGGGCCGGTGACCGGACCCTATCCGGTGAGCCGGTGCGAGAGCTGTACACCGAGGCCGACCTGCCGGCCGGGATCGGCTCGCCGAACGACCCGATCGGGCGGCCCGGCGCCTACCCCTATACGCGCGGTGTCTACGAGTCGATGTACCGCGGGCGGCTGTGGACGATGCGCCAGTTCGCCGGCTTCGGCACCAGCGAGGAGACCAACGAGCGCTTCCACTACCTGCTCGAGCACGGCCAGACCGGGCTCTCGACCGCCTTCGACATGCCCTCGCTGATGGGTCACGACTCCGACCACGCCCGCTCGCTGGGCGAGGTCGGGCGCGAGGGCGTGGCGGTGGACACGCTCGATGACATGCAGACGCTGTTCGCCGGCATCGACGTCGGCGAGGTCAGCGTCTCGATGACGATCAACGCGCCCGCCGCGATCATGCTCGCCTACTACGTCGCCGCGGCCGAGCTCGACGGCGACGGAGCCGGCGGCGCCGTGCCGGCGGAGCGCCTGTCGGGCACGATCCAGGCGGACATCCTCAAGGAGTACATCGCCCAGAAGGAGTGGTGCTTTCCGATCGACCCCGCGATGCGCCTGTGCGGGGACATGATCGAGTGGTGCACCCACCACATGCCCCGCTGGCACCCGATCTCGATCTCCGGCTACCACATCCGCGAGGCCGGGGCCACGGCCCAGCAGGAGCTCGCGTTCACGCTCGCCGACGGCCTCACCTACGTGCGCCAGGCGGTCGAGCGGGGCCTCGACGTGGACGAGTTCGCGCCGCGGCTGTCGTTCTTCTTCAACGCCCAGATCGACTTCTTCGAGGAGATCGCCAAGTACCGCGCCGCGCGGCGCATCTGGGCGCGCGAGCTGCGCGAGACCTACGGCGCCAAGCACGAGCGCTCGTGGCTGATGCGCTTTCACTCGCAGACCGCCGGCGTCTCGCTGACCGCCCAGCAGCCGCTGAACAACATCGTGCGCACGACCGTCGAGGCGCTCGCAGGCGTGCTCGGCGGCACCCAGTCGCTGCACACCAACTCCTACGACGAGGCGCTCGCGCTGCCGACCGAGGACGCCGTCCGCGTCGCCCTGCGCACCCAGCAGGTGATCGCGCACGAGACCGGCGTCGCCGCGACCGCCGATCCGCTCGGCGGCTCCTACTACGTCGAGGCGCTCACCGACGCGATGGAGCAGCGTTGCTACGAGTACTTCGCCAAGATCGACGAGCTCGGCGGGATGGTCGCCGCGGTCAAGTCCAACTTCCCCCAGCGCGAGATCGCCGACGCCGCCTTCGAGCTGCAGCGCGAGATCGACGCCGGCGAGCGCGTCGTCGTCGGCGTCAACCGCTACGTGCTGGCAGACGAGGAGCCGATCCCCACCCTGCGCGTGGACCCCGCGCTGGAACGCAAGCAGATCGACCGCCTGCAATCCGCGCGCGCGCGCCGCGACGGCGCCGAGGTGGAGCGCACGCTCGCGGCGCTGCGCGAGCACGCCGCCCACCCCGACCGCAACCTCATGCCCGCCCTGCTCGACTGCGCCCGCGCGCACTCAAGCGAGGGCGAGATCGTGGAGTCTCTTCAGCAAGTCTTCGGGGACTATCGCGAGACCCCCGTATTCTGAGCCACTTGCGTAGAGCGCTGATCTACATTGGCGTGGTCATCGCCGTCGCCAGCTCGGGAACACTCGCGTTCGCGGCAAAGCGCATCGCCGCCGAGGACGCCGCCTACCGCGCGCCGGCGGCGGCGCAGTGCGTGCCCTCGCAGCTGAACCGCTCGGCCGTGCTGCCGGGCACGAGCCTCGCGGTCAGCCCGCTGCCGGGCTCCTATGACGCCTCGCCGCGCACGCAGATCTCGCTGCTGGGCGCGCCCGCGAGCTCGCTGAGCGCGATCAGCGCGAGCGGATCGAGCAGCGGCTCGCACTCCGGGAAGCTGCTCGCCTACTCGCAGGGCGACGGGGCGAGCTTCGTCCCCTCGCACCCGTTCGCTCCCGGCGAGACCGTCACCGTGCGCGGGCGGGTGCGGGCGAGCTCCGGGCGAGCGAGCGGATTCGCCTACCGGTTCGCGATCGCCCACCAGGACACGCTGACCTACACCCCGCTGGCCACACCGGCGAAGGACTACAGCGAGGAGCAGCACTTCAACTCGGCGCCGACGCTGCAGCCGCCCGTGCTGGCCGTGACCGCGCACGCGGGCGGGACGGCCCCCGGATACCTGTTCACCGCCCCCTACAACGGCCCCGGTCCGAGCGGGCCGGAGATCTTCAATGAATCGGGCGAACTGGTGTGGTTCGATCCGCTGGCAGGCGAAGCCGCGGCGACCGACCTGCAGGTGCAGCAGTACGCCGGGCGGCCAGTGTTGACGTGGTGGCAGGGATACATCCCCCCGCAGGGATTCGGCGAGGGCGAAGAGATGATCTACTCCAGCGCCTATCAGCAGCTCGGGCGCGTGCACGCGGGCAACGGCTACAAGGCCGACCTGCACGACTTCCACATCACGCCCCAAGGCACCGCGCTGCTGACCGTGTTCGACCCGATCGCCTGCAACCTCTCAGGCGTGGGCGGCCCGAACGGAGGCGCGGTCACCGACAGCGTGTTCCAGGAAATCGACCTCGCGACGGGGCTCGTGCGACGCGAGTGGCACAGCCTCGACCACGTCGGGCTGAGCGAGTCCTACAGCTCGCCCGTGGGCGTCAGCACCCAGTGGCCGTTCGACTTCTTTCACATCAACTCGATCGACCAGCTCGCCGGCGCGACCACGCTGATCAGCGCCCGCAACACGTGGGCGCTGTATGAGCTGAGCACGACCACCGGGCAGATCGGGCTGCGGGTGGGCGGCAAGCGCAGCAACGTCAAGCTGGTGAACGGCGCGGCGACCGCGTTCCAGCACGACGCGACCGTGCAGCCGAACGGGACGATCAGCCTGTTCGACAACGGCGCGGTGCCGAAGGTCCATCCGCAGTCGCGGGCGATCGTGCTGTCGGTCAACCCGCAGGCCCGCACCGACACGCTGCTCGCCCGCTACGAGCACCCCAGGGGGCTCTCCTCGGGCAGCCAGGGCAGCGTGCAGACGCTGGCAGGCGGCAGCCTGTTCGTGGGCTGGGGCTCGCTGCCCTACTTCTCGGAATTCAGCTCGGCCGGGCAGCTGCTGTACGACGCGCACTGGCACGGCTCCTACCAGTCCTACCGCGCCTATCGCTTCCCCTGGACGGGCACGCCCGCCGCCCCGCCCGCGATCGCCGCGAGCGCTCCCGCCGCGAACGGCACAGTGAGCGTGTACGCGAGCTGGAACGGCGCCACCGAGGTCGCGAGCTGGCGCGTGCTCGCGGGGTCCTCCCCGACACAGCTGACGCCGGTCGCGAGCGCGCCCAAGAGCGGGTTCGAGACGACGATCGCCACACCCGGGCCGGCGGCCTACGTGGTGGCCCAGGCGCTCGACAGCGCCGGAGCCGTGATCGGCACATCGCCCACGATCAAGGGCTAGCGGTCGCTCGCGGCCCCGCTCTCCTCCGGTCCACGATCGACGATCTTGCCTGTGCGCCTTTGCCCCTTGACCGGCCGGCCAATCCTTTGATACCCTGATCTGGCTTGATGTCAAATAGAGGTTTCGGAGGCAGGCATGTCCGCGCGAGGCGCTTCAACCAAACCGCTCGAGCAGGGAAGCGCGGCAGCGTCGCGTAAGGTCGCCGCCACGAAGAACGGCCGGGGGGACGCTCCGGCGGGGACACCGGAGAGCGCGAGTCGGGAACACGGCGCCGACAGGGGGGTGGCGACCGGGGGGTCCGGTCGCTACCGGCGCCTACCGACCGGCGCGCACGGCCTGGACCCCGAGGAGGTACGGCGCGATCAACGCGAACGGCTGCAAACGGCGCTGATCGAGCTGATCTCCCAGCGCGGCTATCAGGCCGTGCGGATCCTCGACCTGACAAAGCTCGCGCGCGTCTCGCGCCCGACCTTCTACAGCCTCTACGCCGACAAGGAAAAGCTGTTCCTGGCCGCCTACGACGAGATCGCCAAGCGCACGGCGAGCACGATCATGGCGGCCTACGAAACGCAGGGCTCACCGGGAGAGCGCCTGCGCAGGGCGATGCGCGCCTTCGCCGAGCTGGCTGCGGCCGAGCCGGAGGCTGTGTCGCTGATGGTGCTCGGCGCCTTCGGTGCGGGACCGAAGGCGCTCGAGCGCCGCAATCGCACGCTCCAGGCGCTCGAGCAGAGCATCGGCGCAAGCCGCTCGGCGGCCACCGAGCGCGGCGGCGGCGCGAAGGCGCGCAAGGCCGGCGCGCCGACGGACCTGACCGTGAAAGTGATCCTCGGGGGCATCCGCGAGGTCACCGCCGCGCGCCTGCGCCGCGGCCAAGCCGGCGCCCTGCCCGCGCTCGCGGACGAGCTCGTCGCCTGGGCCGAGTCATATCCCGCCAAGGCGCCCGCCGGCCTGGGACCCACGGGCTCAACGACACAGCGTGCGGGCGCGAAGGGCTCGACGACGGAGGACGAGGACGCGAGCGCCGGGCTGGCCTCCGAGCGCGCACGCCAAGCCGAGGGTCGGCTGCCGAGCGGTCGCCACGACCTGCCGCGCCAGTTCATCGTCAAAAATCAGCGCGAGCGGATCGTCGACGCGACCGCCGCGATCGTCGCCGAGAAGGGCCTTGCGGGATTGACGATCCCCGAGATCGCCAGACGCGCGAACGTCTCACACCAGACGTTCTACGAGATGTACCCCACCAAGGACGACGCCTTCCTGGGCGCGCAGAAGGTCGGGCTGCACCAAGCGCTCGGCATCGCCGTGCAGGCCTATGAAGCGCAGGGCGATGACTGGCCGATGGGGGTCGCCGCCGGGATCAGGGCGCTGCTGGACTACCTCGCCTCCGAGCCCGCGCACGCCCACCTGACGGTCGTCGACACGTTCGCGGCCAGCCCGCTGGCGATCGAAATCCGCGACACCGGTCTGCACGCGTTCGCCGCCTACCTGCAGCCGGGCTACCACTACACCTCCTCACATTCGGTTCCGGGCATCGCGCCCGAGGCGATCGCCGGCGGCATCTGGCAGGTGCTGCACAACCACATCGAGCACGAGCACGTCGAGGACATCGCCGAGCTGGCGCCCCAGCTCGTGTACGTAGCGCTGGCCCCCTTCATCGGCGGCAAGGAGGCGGGGCGGGTCGCGCGCAAACGGCCTCCGGCGCCCGCCGCGGCGAGATAGGCCCTTACGCGGCGGGGGTGGGCAGCGCGTAGGCGGATCTGCCGTCGCGGTCGGTCCTGACGATCGCTCTGCGCCGGCGCAGATCCCGCAGGCCGTCGCGGAGCTCGGGGGTGGGCAGCGCGGTCACGACGACCAGCTCGGCGACGGTGTGCGAGCCGTGCTCGAGCGCCGCGAGGATCGCCTGGCCGGTGGGATTGGGAGCGGAGCGCGCGCGCTTACGACGGACGGGCCGGGACGGTTTTTTCGCAGCGCGCCGCACTTCGCCCCGAGGTTGCCTCGCGGCGCGGCCGCCGGCGACGAGCGCGTCGGTGGCGGACGTCAGCCGCTCATACTCGGCGACGATCGGGCGCAGCTCGCGCAAGCGGACGTCGATTTCAGCGCGGATCGTGCTCAACAGGTCGGTCATCGGTCGCGACGTTTCTATCAGGTCCGGTGAGAACCTTAACCTGGGCCGATGCGGGACCACAGCGAGGACAAGGAAGGCGGGCCCGGCTCACACGCGGAGCGCCCCAATCCGCGGGCCGAGCGCACGGCGAAGGCCGCGCGCAACGTCGCCGAGCTGAAAGGCAGCTATCGCTACGGCCTGGTGCTGATGCTCGCGGTCGTCTCGACCGGCGCGCAGATGCTCCTGCACGACACGCCCGCCGCGCTGCTCGTGCAGTCGCTGTTGATGGCGGCGATGGTGATCACGGCGCTGTTCGCGGAGAACGCCACGCGCGCACAATGGCGGCATGTGGGGTTGCTCGTGGGGATCTTCGTCCTCGGACTGCTCGCCGCGACGATCGCCGGGCCGCGCGGGCAGTCCGAGCGGGCGGTCATGTTCGGCCTGAGCGGCGTGCTCGCGGTGGTGGGAGCGACGATCGTCGCGCGCGGGGTGCTCACCGGCATACGCATCGAGCGGCGGGTGACGCTGCACTCCGTGATGGGGGCGCTCACCGTGTACCTGCTGGCGGGACTCATCTTCGCGTTCGCCTACGGCGTGTTGGACGAGATCGTGAGCGGACCGGTGCTGAGCAACCTCGGACCCGACAAGCACCCCGAAGAGGTGTACTTCAGCTTCATCACGCTGACCACCGTCGGCTACGGCGACATCGCGCCCGTCGCCGCCGCCGCGCGCATGACCTCGGCGCTGGAGGCGCTGTTCGGACAGCTCTACCTGGTGACGATCGTCGCAGTGATCGTCAGCAACGTGGGCGCCGGGCGGGCGCGACGGGCGGATCCGGCAAGCCCGGGCTAGCAGTAAATCCTGAGGACGTTCTTCATCCGGTAGCCCACTCAGGTTGGGCACTGGGCTTGCCCGCCGGAGCGCGCCGGCAAGCCCGTCAGGAACCCCACTTGCCGATGCCGTGACGCGCCAGCTCCAGGCGGGCGACGACGCCGCGGTGGACCTCGTCGGGTCCGTCGGCCAAGCGCAGAGCTCGGGCGATCGTCCAGGCGGCACCCAGCGGGAAGTCGTCGGACAGGCCCGCGCCGCCGTGCAGCTGGATCGCCATGTCCACGACTTGCTGGGTCATGTTCGGCACCGACACCTTGATCTGCGAGACCGCGCCCAGCGCGTCCTGGGAGCCGGTGTCGATCAACCAGGCGGCGTGCAGCACGCGCAGACGCGCCTGGTCGATCGCGATGCGCGCATCGGCGATGCGCTCACGATTACCGCCGAGGTTCGCCAGTGGCTTGCCGAACGCCACGCGCTCGCCGGCGCGCACGCACGCCAGCCGCAATGTCATCTCGGCGAGTCCAATCAGGCGCATGCAGTGGTGGATGCGCCCCGGTCCCAGACGCGCCTGGGCGATCGCGAACGCCTGTCCGGGACCGCCGACAATCGCGCTCGCGGGCAGGCGCACGTCGCTGAACGAAACCTCGCCGTGACCGCCGGGTGCATCCTGGAAGCCCATCGCCGAGAGCATCCGCTCGACCTTCACGCCCGGCGTGGACAGCGGCACAAGCACCATCGAATGCTGGTGATAGCGATCCGCCTCGGGGTCGGTCAGGCCCATGAAGATCAGCACCTCGCAGGCGGGGTGGCCGATGCCGGTGCTCCACCACTTGCGCCCGTTGAGCACCACCTCGTCGCCGTCGAGCGTGGCGGTGGCCTGCATGTTGGTCGCGTCCGAGGAGGCGACCTCGGGCTCGGTCATGCAGAAAGCCGAGCGGATCGCGCCATCCAGCAAAGGCTTCAGCCAGCGCTCGCGCTGGGAGTCCGAGCCGAAGTGCAGCAGCACCTCCATGTTGCCGGTGTCGGGCGCGTTGCAGTTGCACACCTCGCTCGAGATCAGCGAACCGCCCATGCGCTCGGCCAGCGGCGCGTACTCGACGTTCGTCAGCCCCGCCCCGATCGGCTCGCCGGCGAGGGTGGCGCCGGGCGGCAGGAACAGGTTCCACAAGCCCTCCTCGCGCGCCATCGCCTTGAGCTCCTCGATCGCCGGGGGGATCGAGGTCCAGGGGTAGCCGTCGCCGGCTTGTAGCTCGCGTATGTAGGGCTCCTCACGCGGGACGATCTCGCGCTCCTGAAACGCGATCAGACGCTCGAGCAGCTCGGTCGTGCGGGGGGAGTGGGCGAAGTCCATCGGCTCGATCCGGGTGCGTCGCGCGCGCTCAGTCCGTGCGCACGTCGAGCACGACCTTGCCGGTCGCGCGGCGCTCGTCGATCTCGCGCAGCGCGTCGCCGGCGTGCTCCAGCGAGTGCCGGGAGCCGACGATCGGCGCGACGCTGCCGTTCTCGATCAGCGGGGCGAGCGCCCGGTCGATCTCGCGGCACAGCTCGGGACGGGCCATCGCGTAAGCGCCCCAGCCGGCGCCGATCACCTCGGTGTTGCCGAGCAGCAGCCGGTTGACCTTCACCTCGGGAATCGAGCCACCGGTGAAGCCGACGACGACCAGACGCCCATCCTCGCGCAGACAGCGCAGGCTGTCGGTGAAGCGATCGCCACCCACCGGGTCGAGCACGAGGTGCACGCCCCCGCCGGAGATCTCGCGCGCTTGGTCCTTCCAGGGACCGTCGGAGCGCACGACCGCGTCCGCGCCGGCCCGCTCGGCGATGCGCTGCTTGGCGTCGCTGGAGACGACCGCGATCGTGCGCACGCCAAGGCCCTTCGCGACCTGCAGCGCCGCGGTTCCCACACCCCCGGCGGCGCCGTGCACGAGCACCGTCTCGCCCGCCTGCAAGCGCCCACGCAACACGAGCGCGAAGTAGGCCGTGTGGTAGTTAAGGATCAGCCCCGCGCCCTGTGCATAGTCGAGCTGGGGGGCCAGCGGGAACGTCAGGAACTCAGGCGCGACCGCAAGCTCGGCGAATCCCCCGAGCGCACAGAAGGCCGCCACGCGCTCGCCCGCCTTCACCCCCGCGTCCGCGGGCGCCTCGCGCACGACACCGGCGATCTCGCTGCCCGGCACGAACGGAAGCGGCGGCTTGATCTGGTACTCGCCACGGGTCTGCAGCACCTCGGGAAACGACACGCCCGCGGCGTGCACCTCGACCAGCACGCCCGAACCGGGCGTGAGCATGCTCTGCGGCGGCGAGGCCGGCGCAGAGACCTCCCCAACGACGAGCGCCGAGTCCGGGCCGGTGAGGTCGACGATCTGGACGGCGCGCACGAGCGGGATTATGTCCGATCGGGCGATGCGCGCAGCGCCCGATCGCGGGAGCCCGTCCCGATACCGCGCCCTGAACGCTCGGGGCTCGAGCCCTCCGCCCGATGGACGGGTCCTCAGCGGATGTGCTCAGACCGCGCTCAGGCGGGGGCGGTCGCGGTGACGATCCAGGTCGAGGCCGGAGCGCTCAGGCTGCCACCGTCCGCGGCGAACTCCGCCAACCCCTCGCGCAGCGCCGTCTCCACCTGTCCGTGCAGATGCGCCGCACGATCGCCCGCCAGGCGCAGAATCTCACCGGCGGGGCCCAGCGCCATGACCAGTTCGAGGGCTTCGTCGAGGTCGCCGCCGATCGCGATCGGGATGTCGCAGCGACGCAGCGCGATACCGCTGAAGCCGGCGTGGACGAGGATCTCGCTGGTGGTGTCGGCGTCGGCCATCGAGAACGGGCCGGGACCGCACGTCGGCTCGTCGTATTCCTCGGGGCGCTGCACGATCCCCTCGACGATCGTCTGCGCCCGGTAGAGCCAGTCGTTGTCGATGCGCCGCCGCCAGACGACCATTACGAGCTTGCCGCCGGGCGCGAGCGCGCCGCGGACGTTGCGCAGGGCCGCGACGGGACTGGCGAAGAACATCGTGCCGAAGCGCGAGAACGCCATGTCAAAGCCGGACTCTCCCGCGAGCGTCTCCTCGACGTCGAGGACCCGGAAGCGGGCGTTGGCGATCCCCGCCTCCTCCGCCTCGCGGACGGCGTCCTCGATGAAGCGCGGCGCGGCGTCCACGCCGACCACCCGACCGTCGGGGCCGACCAGGCCGGCGATCCGCTGGGTGGTGTCGCCGAAGCCACAGCCGACATCCAGGACCCGCTGCCCCGGCTGGGGCGGGTTCAGGCGCAGGGCCTCCTCGCCGTGGGCTCCCAATCCGGTCGTGACGATCTCGCGGAAGCGAACGAAGCGGTCGTACAGCGGCCCGTCCCAGGCACGGATCGCCTCCTCGTTGGCGCCGCTGGCCTGCTCGGCCGTAGACGTGCTCACAATGTCCCCCAACTCGATCGCGTACGCATGTGAGTCAACGATACGCCGATCGTGGCGTGGCGTGGCGTGGGACGGCCACGCGAACGCGGCTACGTACCGGACTCGGCTATGTACAGGACGCGGCCACGTACAGGACGGCCTGCGCACGCGCGACGGCGCCGACCGCATCGTCGGGGATCAGCAGCTCGGGATGGTGCAGGGGGCGGGGGACGAAGCCGTCGGCGCCGTGCAGACCGACGAACCCCATCGCCAGAGGCACGTCCAGCGCGGCGAAGAAGGCGAAGTCGTCCGAGCCGCCGGAGCGCCACTCGGGCGCCGGGGACAGGCCCGCGTCGGACAGCAGCCCACGGGCGCGCGCGACGATGGCGGGGTCGTTCTCCAGCGCCGGCTCGCCAGTCCTCAGCTCGACCGCGCCGTGACAGCCGTGAGCCGCCGCGATCCCGCAGACGACCTCCTCGACCATGCGCCGCAGCGCGAGACGGTCCTCGGGCCGGTAGGCGCGCAGGGCCCCGCGCGCGTGGGCGCGCGCGGGGATGACGTTCTCCGCGCCGCCCCCTTCGAGCACGCCGATGGTGAGGGTGGCCGGATGGATCGGATCGATGCGCCGACCGATCTGGGCGTGGAGCGCGACGACGATGGCGGCGAGGGCGAGGATCGGGTCCCGCCCACGGTGCGGATAGGCGCCGTGCGAGGGCTCTCCCTCGATCGTTATCTCGACGATGTCACAGGAGGCGTTGACCGTGCCGGGGTCGAGCGCGACGGCGCCCCAGGGCAGCTCGGGGTGCACGTGCGCCGCCACGATCGCCGCGGGCGCATGCGCGCTCAGCGGACCCACCAGCTGCTGCGCGCCCGAGGGGTAGGCCTCCTCGCTGGGCTGCAGCACCGCCAGCAGCGGCGCGGGCAGCGCCGCGCCGAGCACGTGCGCGGCGCGCGCGAGCGCGACGAGCGCCGCCATGTGCACGTCGTGACCGCAGGCATGCATCGCCTCACCGGTGGCGCTGAACGGTGAGTCGGTGCGCTCGAGGACGGGCAGACCGTCGAGCTCCGCGCGAACCGCCACCGCGGCGCCGTCCACGGAGCCGACGTGAGCGACCAGCCCCGTGCCCGCGACGCGTTCGCACGCGACCGGCAGCTCGGCTGCGACGGCCGCGGAGGTCTCGTGCTCGGCGTGCGCCAGCTCGGGTTGGGCGTGCAGGCGATGACGCAGCTCCACCGCGCGCGGCAGCTCGCGCTCGATCGCGCCCAGCAGGCGCGTGAGGGCGCCCTCAGTAGACGGAGGCATAGCGGCGACACAGCTCCTCGATGTCCATATCCACCGTCGCCGCGACCTCGAAGCGCTTGACCGCGGTATAGGCCTCGTGCAGCAGCGGCGTCATCCATCCCCGCGCGGTGGTGTCCTCGGCGAGGGCATCCAGCGACTCCCGCAGTGAGGCCGGCAGCGCGCCGACTCCGTAGCGCGCCGCCTCGGCGGCGTCGAGTTGGGCGGGGTCACGGTCGAGGATCGGCGGGGCGGGCAGCTCGGCCCGCACACCCTCGATGCCCGCGCGGACGATCGCCCCGAGCGCGAGGTAAGGGTTCGCGCAGGCGTCGGCGCCGCGGTACTCCAGGCGCAGCTGGCCGGCTGGCCGATCGGAGATATCGTCGATCTCCGATCGGTCGCCGCCGCCGAGCGAGACGAGCGGCGGCAGGCGCAGCAGGGTCTCGCGGTTGCGCTGACCCAGGCAGACCGCGCCGGCGCTCCAGTGGTGCGGGGACAGGCGCGCGGCCGACACGGGGCTGGGGGCGCTCAGCGCGCTCAGGGCGCGGGCGTGCGCGAGGATCCCGGCGGCAAAGCGCTCGCCGAGCTCGCTCAGGCGGCCGGGACGGGGCGCGTCATACAAAACCGGGCGCCCGGCCGAGTCGAGCAGGCTGAGGTGGATGTGCACGCCGTTGCCCGCTTCGGCGGGGTGCGAGAGCGGCGTGAACGTCGCTCGCAACTCGTGACGGCGGGCGAGGTCGCGGACGACCTCCCTGAGCACGACCGCGCGATCGGCCGCCGCAAGGCCCTCGGCGGGGCGCACGGGGATCTCGAACTGATGCGCGGCGAACTCGGCGAAGAAGCGTTCGGGCTGCACCCCGGCCGCCGCGAGCGCACCCATGACCTCACCGGCGAACGGCTCTGCCCAGCGCAGCTCCTGCAGCGAGAACGCGAGCGCCGGGGGCTCCCGGGAGCGCAGCTGGAACTCGTGCTCGAAGCTCGCCACGAGCGTAAGATCGAGCTCGTCGCGCAGCCGCGCCAGGGCATCGCGCAGGAATGTCCGCGGGCAGCACTCCCAGGGCGTGCCGTCGGTCTGCACGATGTCGCACAGCACGAGCTCCAGGGCGGTGTCGCCGGCGCCCGACTCGACGCGAACGCGGGTCAGCGCATCGGGCAGCAGGCGCAGGTCGCCGGTCGAGTCGAACGGCGAAGGCTCGGCGAGCGGACCGAGCGGCGTGAGCGCGTGGTTGGCGGGCACCCAGCCGACGCCGGCGGCGAGGTGAGCGTCGAGGTCGGCCACCGGCAGCGCTCGGCCGCGCACGATCGCGCCGAGATCGCAGCAGACGAGCGCGACCAGGTCGGTGGCGCTCATCGCGCGAGCGGGGTGGGAGGACGACCGGTCACGACGCGCGCGCGGAGTCCGTGGTGGCGCCGCCGGCGGGCTTGGAAGCGGCGGCGGCGGCGGCAGCAGCAGCGCCCGGGGAGGCGTTCGCGGCGACAGCGGTGGCGGCCACCACGGTGCCGTTGTCCCAGAGGCCCTCGACCAATCCGAGCGCGCCCGCGCCCGAGCGCAGCGCCGGCGCGTCCTGGACGTCGACGAGGACGAGCAGGCCCCCGGCCGGCTCCTCGCGGCGCTCGATCGCCGCGGCGAGGCGCTCGCGCGGCTGCAGGTGCACGCCGCCCGTGCCGAGCGAAGGGTAGGTGTCGGCCACCCCGTAAAGACCTCCGCCCGGGCCGCTCAGGCGCCCGACGATGCACACGAAGTGCCCGACCTCCCAGTCGGGCGCCGGCCCGGCGAGCGCACCGTCGAGCAGATACCCCAGCAGCTCCCCGGCGCTGGGGTGCGAGCCCCACAGGTGACGCGTGTGGAGGTTGGCGAGCAGCGCGACCGGGCGCTCGAGCGCCGCCGTGAGGTCGAACAGCCCGTCGAGCTTGCTCACCGTCCAGGGACCGCTGAACGGGATCGCCGCGAGTCGCCCTCCGGACAGCTCCTCCAGGGCATGCGCGAGCCCCGCGGCGGTCGTGCCCGATACGGAGGAGTCCTCGACGAGCGGCAGCTCCAGCCGGTAGTCGCGCCGGCCGGTCTCCGCGAAGGGCAGCATCCCGTGGTCGGCGTGCACGCCGACCACGCTGCCGGCGGCAAGCGCAACGGCGTCCTGGTCGATCGGCTCGGCGCCTCCCGGCGAGACCGAGACGCCGGCCGCGCCCAGCGCCAGCGCCCCGCAGAACGCCCCGCACAGATCGTCGCGCTGGGGCACCTCGCGGGCGTGCAAGGCCAGCAGCTCGCGGGCTCCCGGGAGCAGCGTCATCTGCAGCGACGTCTCGCTCGTCATGGAGCCAAATATACGGGCGAGCGAATAGGGTGCCGGCGTGGATTCCACGATCGAGGAGCTGCTGGAGAACAACCGCACGCTCGCCGCCTCGCTGCCCGCGGGGCGCCTGGACGCTCGCCCCAGCCGGCGCCTGGCGGTGGTGACGTGCATGGACTCGCGCCTGGACGTGTTCGCGGCGCTCGGGCTCAGGGACGGTCAGGCGCACGTGCTGCGCAACGCCGGCGGGGTGATCACCGACGATGTGATCCGCTCGCTGGCGATCTCACAGCGACGGCTGGGCACGCGCGAGGCGATGCTGATCCATCACACCAACTGCGGCATGCAGACGCTCGGCGACGACAGCTTCCGCGCCGAGCTGCTGCAGGACACGGGCGTCGCTCCGGCGTTCGCGATCGAGTCGTTCAGCGACGTCGACGCGGACGTGCGCCAGTCGATCTTGCGCGTCCGCCGCTCCGCCTTCATACCCCACCGCGATCGGGTGCGAGGGTTCGTCTACGACGTGGACACGCACCGGCTGCGCGAGGTGCAAGTCGAGGGGGAGCAAGAACCTGTTTCAAAATAGGCGGTGCGGCCGGCAAGCGGACTGCGGTCAGGCCGCCTGCACGCGGATCATCCAGAGGTTCTCCTCCAGGCCCGCGACCACGCCGTGCAGGATGTCGGCCGTGACCGCGTCGACGTCCTCGAGGCGATCCATGCGCGTGCGGATCGAGCCGATCGCGTCGGTCAGCAGGCGCGTGAACGCCGCGACCACGTCACTATCCAGCAGCCGGCCCGCGGGCAGCTGCTCGAGCTCGCTGCGCTGCGCCACGGTGGCGCTGCGCCCGTCCGGCTGATGGCCCAGCGCGACCGCGCGCTCGGCGACCTCATCGCCGGCCAGACGCCAGGCGTCGATCAGCTCGTCGAGCTGCAGGTGCAGCGCGCGGAAGTTCGGGCCGACGATGTTCCAGTGCGCCTGCTTGCCCAGCAGCGAGAGGTCGATCAGGGTCACGAGCACTCCCTGCAGCTCGGCGCCGATCGCCTCGCGCTCCTCGTGGCGCAATGTCGGATGATGGTCTTGGCTGAGCGTCGAGCCGGTCATATCGTGCTCCTGAGGTCGGATCCAGGGATGGGCTACCACCATAACTCCCCATCGAGTCCGGATTCCATGCTGCTCTAACCTTCTGACATGAGCGATCCGTCCCAGATGCGAGTCGGAGATGCCGACCGCGAACGCTTGATCGAGGAGCTGCACGAGCACACGGTCGCAGGCCGGCTCACCACGGATGAGCTCGAGGAGCGAATCGGCGCCGCCTACAACGCCTCCACCCATGCCGACCTCGACGCACTGCGCGCCGACCTGCCGATCAGCGCGTCATCGGTGCAGCTCGCGCTGAGAACGCGCAAGTCGCAGTTGCGCCGCCGCCTGGTCCAGGAGGCCGGCGGGTCGCTGAGCCTGTCCGCCCTGTGTGTCGGGATATGGCTCGCCGCCGGCGCCGACACGAGCTTCTGGCCGGGCTGGGTGATCGGCGTTACGCTGCTGCCACTGGTGCGCGACGGCTGGCGCCTGCTGGGACCCGCATCGGACGTCGAGGCCGTCGAGGCGCGGTTGCAGGCGCGACGCGAGCGCCAACTCGCACGCGGGCGCCGGCGCCGACATCGAGCCAGGTATCGCGGCCTGCCGTGGACGTGAGCCCGCGGCGCGAGCCGAGCGCGCCCTCTTCGTCTCCGCGTTGCGGCCCTCCAGCTGCCCGCTCATGACGCCTGCGCCGGTTGTGCGCTCGCCGGCTCATAGACGAGGATGCTCACGCCGTCTCCCACCGTGCGCGAGTCGGTGAGCCGCAGCGGCTGCTTCTTGCTCGACGCGCCCCACAGTCGCCTGCCGCTGCCGAGCAGCACGGGGAACACCATCAGCCGCAGCTCGTCCACGAGCTCGTGCTCGAGCAGCGCCTGCGCGAGCTGGGCGCTGCCGTGGACGACGATGTCGCCATCGGCGCTCTCGCGCAGCCGCGCCACCTCCCGCGCGAGGTCTCCGGCGAGCACGGTCGAGTTGTTCCACTCGGGATCGCGCAGGGTGCTGGAGACGACGTACTTGGGCATCGAGTTGAACTTGTCCGCGAACTCTCCCTCGCGGCTCGGCCATGCCGCCGCGAACCCTTCGTAGGTCCTGCGTCCCAGCAGCAGCGCACTGGCGTCTGCCGCCTCCTCCAGCTTGAAGCGGTCGCCCTCGGCGCCGCGCTCGATCTCGAACGTCCATCCACCATGCGCGTACTCCTCGGCTCCACCCGGGTCCTCCATCACCCCGTCAAGCGAGATGAACTCCGTTACGACGATCCGTGCCATGTCGCACTGCTCCCTCCGGTTGTGCTCGGTTGTGTGAAACGACTGTTGTCGAACTCTGCTGCCTGTCTCCTAGACGGACGGCGTCGGCGGAACTCATCGGTCTTGCCCAGGCGTGATTGTAGGATTCGTGAATGCGGTACCGGAGACAAGGTGAGTAGCGCCGTCACGAGCGCCGTCCTGTCCGCCTCGCAGCTGGCGACGCTGCGCTCGCACGGCGAGGAGCACTCCGCCGAGGTCGGCGATGTGCTGTTTCGTATCGGCGATCGGAGCTTCTCGTTCATCGCGATAGTCGAGGGCGAGGCGTCCGTGCAGGACGCCGCGGGGCGGGAGATCGTCCGTCACGGCGCCTCGGGCTTCCTGGGGGAGATGAGCCTGCTGACAGGCCAGACGGCCTACCTGACGGCGATCGTGACGCAGCCGATGCGCTACATCGCGGTCGATCGCGAGGCGCTGCGCCCGCTGTTGTTCGAGGACGCCCCGCTCGCCGACCTGCTGATGTCGAGCTTCATGGCCCGGCGCGAGGCGCTGCAACAGGAGGGCGTCGGCATGGAGGTGATCGGTCCGCGCTCCTCCGAGCCGACACGGCGGATGGTCGAGTACGCGCGGCGCAATCGCCTGCCGTTCGTCTGGCGCGGGGAAGGCGGCGCCGCCGACCCGCAGGCCGCGGCGCTGATCGACACGCTCGACGCCGGCACGCTGCCGCTGGTGCGCCTGCCGGGCGGGGGGGAGCTGCGCAATCCGACCAGCGGCGAGGTGTCGCGCGCGCTGGGGATCGGGCTGGAGCTCTCCCCGCGCGAGGAGGTCGACCTCGTCGTGATCGGTGCCGGCCCCGCCGGACTGGGCGCCGCGGTCTACGGCGCATCGGAGGGACTCCAGACGCTTGTCGTGGAGGGCACCGCGCTGGGCGGGCAGGCCGGCACGTCGCGACGGATCGAGAACTACCTCGGCTTCCCCGCCGGCATCAGCGGCTCGGAGCTCACGACCCGCGCCGTGACACAGGCGCGCAAGTTCCGGGCGCGCACCGCCACGCCCTATCGAGCGGTCGCGCTGGCGCCGGGCGCGGACCGCCATCTTGTGCGCCTGGAGGGCGACCACGAGATCCACGCGCGGGCGGTCGTGCTGGCCACCGGCGCCGACTACCGCCGGCTGGAGGTGGCGAACCTGTCGGACTACGAGGGGGCCAGCATCTTCTACGCCGCCGGTCCACCCGAGGCTCAGCTCTGCGGCGCCACCCGGGTCGGCGTGATCGGCGGCGGCAACTCGGCCGCCCAGGCGGCGGTCTGGCTGGCGCGCGGCGGCGCGCTCGTGACGCTCCTGCATCGCCGCGACGACCTGCGCGAGACGATGTCGGACTATCTGGTCCTCGAGCTCGAGCGCTACGGGGTGGCGGTGCGCGACCGCAGCGAGGTCGCGGCCCTGCACGGCTCTGCCGGCAAGCTCGAGGCCGTCACGCTGCACGATGGAGAGCGCCTGCCCTTCTCGTTTCTGTTCCTCTTCATCGGCGCGGCCCCCTGCACGGACTGGCTGGGCGACGTCGTCGCGCGCGACGAGAAGGGCTTCGTGCTGACGGGAGCGGATGCCGGCGCCGAGGGTCTGCTCGAGACGAGCGTTCCCGGCGTCTACGCCGCCGGCGACGTGCGCTCGGGCTCGATCAAGCGCTGCGCCACCGCCGTCGGCGAGGGCGCGATGGTCGTGCGCTTCGTCCATGAGCGGTTCTCCGGCGTGCCCGCGTAGGACGCCTCGCACGGGCGCGGTGCAGCCGGGTCGCGTGATCGCCTGGGCGCAGCGGCGCCGCACCGCAGAGGAGCCCGTGCTGAGCGCGGCCTACACGGTGTTGATCACTTCTATGGGATTGCCATTTACCCGAAGTATCCGATTTATGTGGGCTGCCCTAATTTTTCCCCGGGCGGCTGTCCTGAATGTTGAGGCGCGAGGGACTGCGTCGCGCCGTGACAAGCACGGCGACCGTGCTCGCCCGGATTGGCCGCCCCAGGCGCTCGTGGAGAGCATGGTTCTCGTTAACGAGGGCGTCGCGCTCCGCGGGTGAGAGTCGTGCCCAGAATGACATCGTGCCGAGCAGGGCGCCCAGCTCACCGGCGGTGTGCTCGATCAGCGTTGGCACGACTGCCAGCTGTAGATCCTCGAAGAGGTCCGCTGCGTAGTCACGTCCTATGTCGCAGCTCCCCAGCCAGGCCCAGGCGTCGGCGACGTTCCGGCGGCGCTCCTGCACGCCCGCGATCGTGCCATCGAGGTCGCGGTAGGTGGGCCAGGTCGCGGCGAGCGCCGGCGCGTGCCTGCGCAGGGCCGACAGCAGAGCCTCCCGATCGTCGACGCCGCGCTGCTCCTGAAGGCCGAAGTACTGGATCAGGGCGAGCGTCCCGTTGGGAGCGAGCGCGTCGGCGATCTTCCGCCAGCTCAGGTCAGGGTCGACCCAGTGGATTGCGGACGCCGAGAAGACCGCCTCGTAGCTCTCGCGGGGCAGCCGCATGTCCTCGAGCCGCGCGTGGACGAGCTGCACATCGGCCGCATCTCTCAGGTTCTCCTCGGCGATACGGATCAGCCGATCTCCCGGCTCGATCGCGGTCACGCGCAGCCCTCGCGCGAGGAGGCTGCGCGTCAGCTGACCGGTCCCGCACCCGATCTCAAGCACCCGATCGCCATCGCCGATACGTGCCACCTCGCATGCCTGGTCGACGAGCGCATCGGGGTAGGCCGGGCGGTTGCGATCGTACTCGACCGCAACCTCGTTGAAGACCTTCCCATAGCTCCGTGCGAGCGTCCCATCGCTCATGCCCGCAACGTACAGGCTCGCCTGGATGGGGCGAGCGGGCTCGGGCGCGGCGGGTGCGCGGGCGCGGCGGGCGCTCGGGCGTGGCAGGTGCTCGGGCGTCATCCGCAGGAACCTGCACGTCCACTCTGGCAACGCGCACGATCGGCGCCTTCGTGATCGGAGAGGGCGGCTAGCTTTCGACCCTCACCGGGGCGAGCGCCACGACCTTCGCCGGGACGGCGGGTGATGACGGTGCGATGTCGTGCAGCAGGATCGACGTCTGGTTGAGCACGCCCTTGAGCAGCGTCTGCGCCGCTGCGCCGATCACGATCACGATCAGGTAGTCGGTGAACGTGCCAAACGGCTGGGTAAAGTAGAACGTGCTCAGGCCGGCGACAATCGAGACGACGATCGTCACGCCGAGCGCGATGCGGTCACCGAGGATGCGGAGGCGCTTCCGTTCGGGCAGCCTGGCGGAGTGTGCGGGCTCGATCACCACGCCCGCGGGTTCCTCGATCACTTCAGCGAACGTGAACGGGTCGCCTTGCTTCGCCGAGTACCCGATCGCCTTCAGCCCCTGACCGTTCGCGGCTTTCATATCCAGATTGCCGCCGGCGTCCTTCTTGAGCTTGTCGAAGTCGCGGGGGTCGTGAGGGTCGGCCTTGTGCTTCTGGCCGAGCGCCGCGACGCTGTCCAGCGTCGCCCAAAGCCTTCCGGCCGATCGAAGCGCGCCGAGGTCAGCAGCGTCTTTGACTTCGAACAGCCGCTGACGCAACCCTGACATCCTCACACCAAGGTCGGTGAGCTCGTCCTTGAGGTCTGGTTTTTCGAGGTTCGCTTTGCTGGCGAGCACCTTCAATGACACGACGTGATTGGCGAAGTTGTCTGTGAGCTCGCGCCATGCGACGAGCACGGGGAGCAGCTGTTCGCTCTCCTTGACCCGCTTGCTCGCACCGCCGACGCCGAGTTTGTCTCCGCCAAGCAGCGCCGAGGCGGCCTTGAGGATCTCGGGCACGTCGCTCACCTGTACGCGACGCAGCACCCGGGTCGTCGTCTTGGTCTCTGCTTCGAGTTGATCGAGCACGGGCTTGAGACCGCCCGGCCCGGTGAACATGGCCGCATCGGCTTCGGCGAGCTTCAGCGAAGCGTCGATCGCCTTATATGCATCGCTCGTCGTGTCGAACATGACGACACTGGCCGCGTACTGCGCGATCGCTGCTTTGACGTCATCGACGTATTCCTCGAGTTTGCTGCAATCGATCTCGACGCGCCCATGGCCCTGCACCGGTCGGGTGCTGTAGCGCTTCCAGAGCTGTTCGGCTCGTTCGACGAGCGCGCTGTGTGGCTGCCAGCGGCCGTTCCACAGCTGCACGAGCAGTGCGAGCAAGATGCCGAGCAGCAGCGCGATGACTGCGCACCACCAAGCGTCCTTCGCGGTCAGCTTCAGCTTGATCGCCTGTGCCGAGCCGGGCAGCACGAGCGCGCCTTCGTAGGTTCCAACCGAATGCTGGAAGCCGTGCAGCGCGATCGGCACTTCCTGAACGCCCCTGTCCCGATTGACACGAGACGGTCCGTCGACGCTCACGCGCACGATGTTCGAGCCCTGATAGAGGTTGCCGAGCGCCGGGCAGTCACCTTCGTTGGGCTCGGAGGCGCTGCAGCTCTTGCCGATCGCAAGCGCTTCTTCGTTCGAGCCCGGTTCCTTCAGGAGCAGCGTCGCCGTCGTGTTGTGGCTCCACGGCGAGGAGTTGTGAATCGACAGGCCGACCGGTTCGGAGGCCCCGCCCGGTTCAGGGTCTTTCTTGGAAGTCGTAGTGACGGTCGCTCTCAGGCGCACGCTGGCGCCGTGGCCGGCCGCGACGAGCAGAAGCGACCCGGTGTATTCGCCGGCGTCGATCGCCGCTTCGCTCCTGAGCGCAATGTGCACCGGCGCGCATTCGCCGGCGCGCACCGGATGGCTCGGCGGCTTAACCGTGAGCACCCGCGACGGCGCGACGACAGCGCCGTCGCGTCGGAACTGGAAGTCCTCGGGAACGACCTGAAATCGACGGACGGTCGCCGCGCTGCCGTTGCAGACCTCGATGCTCTTCCCCTGCAGCAGTTGCGCCCAGGTCAGGGTCAACGGCTGGGCGGTGGCGAACGTCAGGTCGCCGGGGCCCTGCGCCGCGGCGACTCCAGCGCCGCTCACGGTGAGCGCCAGCGCGCTCACCGTGAGCGTGGCCAGCGCGCGCGGCGCGACACGCCTGACCCCGGTCCAGACAACCGCGATGCACCCTAGCGCCACATTCGAACTTGCCGCCATATTGAAGTTGCAGACTACATGGAGTCCGGGACGGCGGATCCTCAGAAGCGCAAATGAAGGGGGTTCTGGAGGGAACTACGCGCTTCTGTCCAGAGCTCCTCTCGATTTTGAGACGAAACGCCTCATGCAAAATTCTTACAGGCCCCTGCGCAGAATACACGTGGCTTGGGCGGAGAGGGGCGTCTTTCCCCCAAACCCCGACGTCCCAATTCAGGTCCGAGGCGTTCAAGCCCGGGGGGCTTCTGGGCGGCCGTAAGGATCGAGCATCACAGCGCCCTCGCGAGACAGGCAGGACTTGGCTTCGCCGATCTACGGACCGGGCGGGCCGACGCATCGGCATGGGGCACTGTTCTTCCGCGGCCGCTTCAGCATCCCCATTTTTCGGACACGAAAACCCCAAGGCTCGCCACGACCTGCGTGGCGATCGCTATCTGCCCAAGACAGTTCGGGTGGAAGGTTTCACTTATTGGCAAAGGGACGACGCCGTTAGCCCACAGCTGATTTGGCTGGTCGCCCAAGCGGTGCCCGTTGAAAGACGTCACGGTTCCCGGGATCACCTTGGCGTTGACCCGTTTTTCGTTCGCCCATTTCTGGACGGTCGCCCTGACCGTCTGATTCAAGAGATCCTCGAACCTTTCGATGGCAGTACCCACAAAAAATGCTCTGGGTACCATATTGTCGATGAAGTAGCCGACCCCGACATTGACGTCGCCGTTACGCGTCGCATCCAAGATCTGTGGATACAAAGGTACGCGGATACGAGCGTTCGGTGCTTTTTCGTGGATGTTGTTCAGCACGACCGGCAGCTTGGTCTTAATCGACAAAATCCCAGTCTGTCGTGGAGGTTTGAGCGTATTTGGAATTTTTGCCACACCGGTCTGCCATTCTTCTATCACTTCTTTGCATCTGGTTGGGGTGTAGTTGCCTCTGAGGAATGGAGTATCGGAGTTGAGACAGTTTTTCGCGACTTCCGCAAAGCCCGCGTCATTTCCGCCGATCGTCAGCGTCACGAGCGTGATCGCGTTGTTCGGGCCCGTCGGCGCTTCACCGCCCGGCAGCGCAACCCAAAGGTCCTGAGCAGGAGTCGTGAGCCACCGGTTGGGGCCCTGAAGCCACTCGTTGTACAGACCGCCGGCTTCACCTGCTCCCCATAGATTTTCTATGTAAGCGCCGCTGCATGCGCGGAAGATGAATGGAGGCTGCTGTTCGAACACCACTTTTTCTTCAGTGACGGACGGCAGTCGTCCCGAATAGAGGGTCGCCGCGAGTCGCGCCGGGTATGCAACAGAGCTGCGGTGGCATTTGTTATTCACTGGCGCCAGCAGCCCCGTATTCGTGTTTGCATAATATTTTCCCGTGCCCTCGCCCGACGAGAACGAGTCTCCGAGCGCGGCGTATTGCGGGTTAGCCGGCCTGACGACGGCGACCTCCGTGCCGCACGCGCTTTTGGCCGCCGGGATTTCCGTATCGCCCGAGTAGGACGCCTGCCAATAGTAGATACCGGCTGCAAGTTTCTCTTCGTTGGAAGCAGGGACACTACCACCGACGACGGTCACTTCACCTGCTTCTTTGACGAGATGCGCGCATTCGCCATCGGAGTAGATTGCGTATTTGACGGTGCCGGTCGCAGTCGAGACGTGTTCGCCGTGCAGCATCGCGTTGTCCTTCAGCGACGCTGTTTCTGCGACTTCCAGTTCTACGCCGCTTTTGCTTTCGCCCGACAGCGACGTCGTTACCGGCGCCGTGACGACAGACTTCTCCGAGCCGCAGGCGCTCGTCGAACCGTGATTGGTCCCATCTCCTGAATAGACTGCCTGCCAGTAGTATGTGCCGACCGGAAGCGTCACTTCAGTCGATTCGGGAATGCTTCCACTGGTTACAGTGACGTCGCCACCTTCCGCGACGAGTTCCTTGCATTCGCTGTCGGAGTAGACGGCGTATTTCACGTAGCCCGTCGCTTTCGACGCATTCGTACCGCTCAGTGTCGCGCCATCTTTCACCGCGGCGCCTTCTTTGACTTCGATTTCTTTGCCAGATTTGCTTTCGCCCGACAAGGACGTCGTCAGCGACGTGGTGGTCTGCACCAGATCGACCTCCGTGCCGCAGATGCTTGTTGCGGCAGGATTGTGTTCGTCGCCGGAATAGACCGCCTGCCAGTAGTAGGTACCGGCTTTCAATTTCTCTTCGCTGGATGCCGGTACGCTCCCGCCGGTCACGGTCACTTCGCCGGCTTTGGTGACGAGAGTTTTGCATTCTTTGTCGGAGTAGACGGCGTATTTGACAGTGCCGGTTGCAGTGCCGGCGTGTTCGCCATAGAGCGTCGCTGTGTCCTTGACCGCGCTTTCTTCCTTGACTTCGAGTTCTTCCCCTGATTGCCCTTCACCCGACAGCGCGGTTGAGATCTTCGGCGTTACGTTAGCGATCTCGCTGCCGCATGTGCTCGTCGAGGCCTCGTTGAGACTGTCCCCGGAGTAGGTGGCCTGCCAGTAGTAGGTTCCCGGCGGAAGTTGCACTTCGCTGGACACCGGTACGACCCCTGCCAAGACCGTCACTTTACCGGCTTCGGCGGCAAGCTCTGCGCATCCGGGATCGGCGTAGACGTTGTATGTCACTGTGCCGCCCGCTTTAGAGGCGCTGGCGCCGCTGAGCGTCGCTTTGTCCTTGACCTTAGACCCTTCGAGGACCGTCAGTTCCACGGCTTCTTTGCCTTCCCCGGACAATTTCGTGGACAACGAGGTTTTGGCTTGGACGCTGAGGATCTCGTTACAGGGACTTGTGGATTCGGCGTTGTTGGCGTCGCCGCCGTAGTGCGCCTGCCAGTAGTAGCTCTTGCCGGCTTCAAGTTCCTCTTCGTTGGATGCCGGTACGGCTTCGCCGCTCACCGTGACTTCGCCCGCCAATGCGACGAGCGTTTTGCATGAGCTTTCGGAATAGACCTTATAGGTTGCTTTTCCGGTGGCTTTAGAGGCGTTTTTGCCGGTGAGCGTGGCTTTGTCCTTGACCTTTGTGCCTTCGAGCACCGTGATCGATTCGCCTTCTTTGCCGCCGCCCGAAAGCTTGGTCGAGAGGCTGGTCAGTTCACCGCCGCCGCCTCCGCCTCCTTCGCAAGCGGCGGCGGCTACGGCAAAGGCACCGAGCGCACAGACAAACGCCAGCAACTGTGCACCGAGTATGCGACCAACGGGCATCAAATGCCTCTTGGTCGGCGCTGTAATCGGGCCGAGCTCAGCTCGACCTGGCTTCCCGCCCGCAACATGTCTGCCTCCTGTGAGCCGGCAGCACCATGTGGCCGCCCGCCTCTGGCAAAGCTACTCCGCGCGCGCTGAGATGTCGTGACCACATGACATGGCTTCCCCGGATTGGGGCCACGGAATGCCACCTATGGAGCCGGATTCGCCTTGCGACGGTCGGGAATGAAAAATCGAAGATCTGTTTCTGACCTGGGCGCCACGCCCCCGCTTGCGCTCAGTTCGGCATGACTTAGAAACATGCTGGTCCCAATGCCAGCGGTCAGCGATTGCCAGTGATCTGGCTCTGGGTGCGGATTGCGTGCCGGCGAGCGCAACAGTCGCGTCGGTGAACTGTATTTGACGGTCGTTGGGAGTAGCGTCGATCGGAGTAGGAAGTGGCGCTGAACCGGGAGGACAAGGCGGACAAGATGACAAAGGCTTCGAGGCGTCTAGCGCGTAGAAAGGTGCCCGTACGGCCACGCCATGCGTTTCTGCCCACGTTCTTCTCACGGCTATCGACACGGCCGCATCTCGCCGTTGGTCTCTGCTTCATCCCGGTCGTGATCGTCGCGCTGGTGCTTCTCGTCCCAGGCCCCTGGAGACGAAGCGCTGCGAGTCCGGGTGCTGCAAGACTGCGGGTACAGCAGCAGGTGGCGGCGCTATTCACAGGAATACCTCAGCACGGTGTCAGCCTCGGGCGCCCGAATGCCCCAGTAACGCTGCAGGTATTTGTCGATCTCGAGGATCACGGTGATGGGACCCGCTGGTTTGATGAAATGTTGCCCCCCATTCTGGGGAAATTTGTCAGGACCAACGTCATCAGATTGGAATTCCGTTCCTTTAAGACCGATACGCTCAACTCCATCCCGTTCATGATGCAGCAAACATCTGCGCTGGCCGCCGGTTCGCAGGATTTATTGTGGAATTACGCAGCGACCTTCGTAAATGAGCAGGGCACGGAGTTTACGAACTACGTAACGGAAGAATTTCTGCGCGGCATCGCGAAGCAAATCCCAGGACTCGCTCTCGCCGAGTGGGAGCGGTCACGCACCGGCGCCATGGAGAAGATCGTCGTCGCGGACGATTCGTCTGCCCGTGAGTCGGGGTTTTATGACACTCCAGCGTTCCGTATCGGACGTACTGGCGGCAGAATGCGGAACTTTGCGGGAAGCACTGTCGAAGACTACCATAAATATATTGTCCGTACCAAGCCATCCGGCGAACGCTATATAGCGGGCATAAGCTCACAATGGCAGCATCCGGTCTCATTGGTAAATGCGGCAGACGTGCAGAAAGTCGTAAAAGAACTGACCTGACGCAACACGGTGGATTGTGCCCTTTCCCGTCGTCGTCCTCGGCCTCGCTCACGGCTGTTGCCAACGTCTCCAATCGCTCGCAGCCAACTTTCTGCGACACCCCATCGTCCTCGGTGACGGCTACCTGCCCGGTCGTCAGGTGGGCTTGTGCGCGAGGAACAGGTAGCGGTTCAGACTGAGAAGATAGTCGGGGCCGAGCTCGGTTAGGTCTTGTGCCCATGCCGTGGCTTCAGCCTCGCTCACGCCGTTGCGGCCGGGTACGAATGCGGCGATCAGCTCGAGCATGCCTGCGCTGTAGGTGTCGGGGTCATAGCCGGCGTTGAACAACGGCACGATTCGGCGGTCGGTGACCTCCAGTCCAGCATCGCGCAGCAGTCGCGTGAGCGTACGCGGCAGGTGAGGGTCGACGAGGTGCTCCTCCCACGCCGCGAGCACCCGGTCCATGCGCTCCCCGTCGCTCGAAGCCCATACGATCGAATCCCAGTCGGTGTCAAGCACGAGCACTCGACCTCCCGGCCGCAGCACCCGCCCTAGCTCCACCAGCGCGGCGGGAACGTCATCGACGTACTCGTAGACCTGGGTGCAGACCGCGACGTCGAAGCTCGCGTCCCCCCATGGAAGCGTGTGCGCGCCAGCTGCCTGGTACTCGATCGGGGCGCTGTGAGGCGGCGGCGTGCGCGCCCTGGCGAGGGCAAGCATGCTCTCGCTGACGTCCACCCCGCAGACCAGCCCGCCGGTCCCCACCGCGACGGCCATTTCGCACGCGAGCAGACCGGGACCCGAGCCGATGTCGATAACGCGCTCGCCAGGCTGGAGCGCGAGCGCCCGCAGGATCGTTTGGCGCTGCTCGATGACATCGGGCGTGGCGTAGATCGCCTCTACGCGCCGGGAGGCATCCTCGTCGAACTGCAGTGTCGCGCTCAATTGTTCGCCTTCGGTCGCTGAATGGCTCACTCTCGCCGAACGCCAGGGTACACCCGATGCTCGATAAGGCGACGGCCTCCCAACGGTCGATCAGGGGCAGATCACGCTCGAGCAACGAACGGGCCCGAGGCTCTATGAGAGCTGGAGCTACAGGCTGACAGGGGACATCAAACAGCTAGCCCTTAAGATCACTCAAAACCCGCCGATTAGCAGGCAAACAGGAGATGGCCAGACCCAGACTCGAACTGGGGACACCACGATTTTCAGGCATCGCCGTGCCAGCCGTTCCTCTGGCTCATAGAGCGTACAACAGGGCGGCATTCTTGGTCGCGCCGAGCCCCGTTCCGTAGCTGAATCCCTGTTGTTCAAGCCAGAATGGAGGGGAAGCCCGTTCCGGCTAACAGCGTTCTTGGCGCTGGACACCGCCAGCCAATGACTGTGCGTGATACCCGTGGATGCACGCGGATACACGGGGGTTTAGGACGAAAGACGAGTTTTCCGTCCTAAACCCCTCGCGTCACTTCGTGGTGTCCGAGACGCGTGTATTCGGGTGGCAGTGGCGGCATCAGATGTGAGCGCGTGCTCTGTCCGCCAGCAGGGACGCGCCGGCTCGCTCGATGGTGTCGAGCAGATCTGCGATGGGTCGCCCTCCGGCCCAACTGGCTGCCTGCAGTTCCATCACTGCGAGCATTCCTCGGGGATCGGCATCGAAGGCGGACACGAGAAACTCGTCGGGGGCGATCACCCGCACTCGGTAGCGCGCCAGCCCATCGCTCAGGTAGCCGCGGTCGTGAGTGAAGAGGTAGTCGGCGTTTGCGGCGATCGCCAAAGCGCACACATGGGCGTCCGCCGGGTCGGTGCTCAGGCTCACGAGATCCGGTACGGCCGACGACTCGCCGAGGTCGATCCCGCCGTTGGGAAAGTTCCGCGGCAGATAATCCACCCACCGTCGCGCTGCCTCGGGCGGCAGCCGCTTCTTCTGCTCAAGCGACGTTCGTGCCTCGGCCAGGAGCTCCTCGGACCAGAACAGGTCGAGGAGGCGCAAACGTCGTGCTGCGCGCCCCATTAGGTCGTGCAGCACGCGTGAATAGATGATGTCGGCGTCGAGGACCGCGCGAGGCCGACTGACGTCGCTCACTCGGACGGTGCGCCGAGCGCATCGAGCCCGCGTGACCACTCGTCGGCGAGGCGATCGCCACGCTCGCGCTCCTCCTCGAAGGCAAGCACCGACGCGAGTGGGACCTTCCAGTGGCTCGAGCCGGGCAGCTTATGCGCCTGCAGATCGCCATAGCCGATAAGCCGCACGACATGCTGGCGGGAGAACCCCAGCCGATCCGCAGCCTGCTGCGGCGAAAGCAACTCCTGCTCCTCTGCCAACGTCACAGCGATGCGCTTGCCCTCCCCGAGCATCCGATCGATCTCCTCGGTCACGAGCGCAGCCTGGTTGCGAGCGGCCGGATCAAGGTGGAGGGTTTTCATCACACAACCATCCTACCATGAACTGTCCTATCTGCACATGGCGTCGCGGCAAGAGGCGCCCTGAACGTCACACCCGGATGCTCCCCTGCGGTGCTCGGAATTGCTACCGTGCCGCCGCTTGCCAGGCCAATGCTCAGGCTGCCACACTCGGCCGAGAAAACAGAAGCCATCCGCACGATCGCGGCGACTGCTCCAAAGTCGTCCGTAGCAAGCGTGCTGACGCTCCGGCCCGGGCTCTCCCGCTCTGGACGACCGGGCGTCGCCCAGCCACCGGGATTGCCCCAGGTCAGGTTCGTGGACTGTCCTGTGTTCGGCGACCTGTCGCCAGCGCAAATGCCGCTCAGTGCGGCAGATAGACAACATCTCGGGGACCGCAGATGCCCCCGGCCGAGCACGCGTTGTAGTCGGACTTTTCTGTGAAGGGCCCCTTCCAAGTGGTTCCGCCGCCGGTCCCTGAGACGTAGGCCGGACGGTAGGGATAGCCGCAGAAGTAGAACCCCATACGACCGCCGCACACCCACCAGCGGCCGTCAATGAGTACCGGCCCGGCATCGCCAGTGGCGGCCCCGTCCGCGGTCAGGTTGATGTACTTGGCGTGTGGGTTGATGGCGCCGGCAAGAATTGTCCGGGCCCGCGCGCATGACATGTGCCACGGATAGATCGCGTCCTTGCCGTAGAAGCCTTTGGCCGCGTAGCCGCAGCGCTTGACCGTGACCGTCGTCAGTGCGGACGCTGCGCCGACGCCGATCATCAGTGACGCGAAAGCGATCAGGATGCGCCGCCATCCCCTGAACATGCGCGCGAGCCTAACACGAAATCGCTGTCGTTCGACAGCGGTTGCCGATCACCGGCACCACATGAGCGCCCCACCGCGTTTGCACTCGCCCTGGCGCGCCCGAAGGTCGACTGCCGCGATACTCGCGGAAACACCGAAGCAGGACCTATCCGAGTCGGCGCACGCAGCCTTGAGTTTCGCCACAACCAGGGGTCGGGACAACCGCATCCGTCCCGCAAGCGGGAGCCAACACCGAGACGATGACTGTGCCGCCCTGGACGAGTTCGAAGGGTATCGTCCGGTGCTCGCAGGGACGCCTGCTTCCGCATCGGGGAGCGGAAGCACGGGTTCGAGCCAGTTCGCAGCTGGAGTCGTCCATAGCAGGCACGCGGTGGATCGAGATCTGGGCGCTCGCATTTGGGCGAAACCGGCAGTGCTGAGACCTGTAGCGACAGTGCCGTCGTGCTCGCGGTCTCAGCGCATATGAACTCGGTTCGGCTGAAGCCGATGGCGCGAGTGCTGATCAGACGAGGCGAGCCAGCGCGGCGCGTACCTTACCTGGGAACACCTTGCGGCCAGCGTATAGCGGGAACGGGATCGAGTCGTCGTGCAGGACCGGTAGCCCGGCGGCTCGCATCTTCCGGGCGGTAGCTTCGTACACGCCGTTGTGGCAGATGATGATTCCCGCCGGGTCGACCGTGATCGCCTCCGCGATGCACGCATCGACGTGATCCCGCCGCGCACTCCGACGCAGTCGTTGGGCCTCGGCCTTGTCCGACGACAGGTTGTCGACTGGAAACGGCACCAAGTCGATCAGGTACACGCCATCCGACGTAAGGCGTTCAAGCCACGGGGTCTTGAGGTCGCCCGCGTGACCTGGTGAGCAGCCGTAAAATGCGTCTATCACGCCGCGAAAGAGGTTGTCGTATTGATGAAGGAAGGGCGCGTAGAAGAACCGGCGTTCCCCGTCTCCTGGATCGGGTGCGGCCTCTCCGACGAGAAGCACGCGCACACGATCAGGCCGATAAGACTCCCTCTGCGAGGCATACCACGACAGCTCGGTCACAGACGAACGTTTCCACCTCGGACAAGCGGGACCTCGCGCTCACTCATCTCGCGGGGCACGCACAATTTTGCAGCGGCCGCAGCTGCCATCGTTAGGTTCGTTGTCGCTTGCGCACCATCGGCACTCCCATTCGGTTGGCGGCTCAGCCGCGCTCATCTCCTCAATCAGGGCATCGAGTACTCCAAGACGACGGGCGACGCTGACCGCCATTTCGCGTACAAGCACGTCTTGGTCGGTGACGAGCGATGACAAAACGGCCACCGGCTCGGCTGCAACAACCGCGGCGCCGGCGAGACCTCGTCGCACTGGCGGACGCTGGTCAGCCAAGGCCTCTGCCCGAGCCTCGTCGCTGCGGTCAATGTCGAGCCATATGAGGGCCAGTAGCTCGAGTCCGTGGGCACGGGCCGTCGTTAGCCGTTGGTGTAGGCGCTCAAGCACGCGATCGTGTAGGGCCTGCGGGACCCCGGCGAACATCTCGGCGGCGATGAGCGCCATCCACTCGCGACCGCGAGCAACGACGTCGACAAGACCCTCGGCGGTAGTTCCCATATCGGGCAGTCGAGTCCAGTCGACTCGGAGCGTGACGGACCGACCTGCGCTCGTGAGGGCATGTGCCGCCCTGCGTCCGTGCTTGGCCTCGATCTGGCGCAGCTCGGCGAGCTGCGCCATAGCGACAGGCATATCGACGGTTTTGAGGTGCGATAGAGCGTCGGCGATATGCCCGAAGCCGTCTTCGTCGTCTTTCAGCGCGTCGCGAAGACTGCCGGGCCGTTGCTGTCCGATGCTGAGCGTCTGATCCAGATTGGCCCACTCGGCCAGTCGGCGACGCTGGCCTTCGGTCAACTCGGCCGGCTCCACACGCGCCAGGAGTGCCTCCTCGACGATGCTCTCGACCTCGGCCCACATAGTGAGCAGCTCGTCGAAGGCGGCCATATTCTTGGCTGCCGCGGCGTGTAGTGCAGCTCGCTCTGAGGTCTCCAACAGATCATTGAACCCTCGATCGGCGAGCATCTCTCTCATCTGCATTGCCGCCCCGGTCGTCAGTTGGCGATCCATGTTGGTGATGACTTGTCGGGCCAACGCGTCGTTACCCCGTGTAACGAGGCGTTTGGCGGCACTCGCGTATGCGGCGGATTGGCGCGGGTCGGGGCCGAGCCTGGGCAACGAGAGCGGCGGTGGGTTGAGCAGCGGCAAGTCGACCGGCTCGGAGTCAAGCATCCGCCGCAGGTCGTTGTCGACGGCCTCATCGTTCCGGTCCCAGCCATCCACGGCAAACGCTCGGGCAACGATCCGCTGGAAGTCTGGGAGACGGTCGAGTGTCGTGAGCGCATCTGTACGACTGTCGTCGGGGATAGGCACCGCGACGAGCGTGACCGCAGCCGCCCAGCCACCCACCTCGCCGGTCTCGGCGTCGACTGCCTTCTGAAGGCCGGAGACAAACTCGCTCAGGGCTGCGGGCGACGGCTGCGCTCCCGCCCGAACCGCCTCGATGACCTGCTTGAGCGTCGACCACGTGCCATCCTTACCGGCGACGGCCAGGAGCGCATCGGCTATCCGCACGTCAAGGCTGGCCGCAAGCTGGAGTGGCTCGCGGCCAACGTCGCCGGCAACCGCTCCGGCGACCCAGTCCTCGACATGCTGATCATGCTCGATGACATACAGCGCCTCGGCAAGCTCGGCGAGTGATTGCACACGAGCACGCAACCGCTCCTCGATCCCCTCCTTTACGAACACGCCGACGACGTCCCACAGGTCGACAGCCTCAACGGCGGCGGCATGTGCCTGTCCTTTTGGAAGCCCGTACTCGACCGCGAGCATGGTCGCGAGGTCCTCGGCGACCTCGTCGGCCGTCGGCTCAGCGTCACGCAGAACGTGGTGGCCAACTACGGCGAACGCCAGCTGAGCCGCCTCAAGAGCAGCGGCTTCTTGCAGCGGTCCGAGAGTGAACGGACCGCCCTTGCGACGCGCCTCGTGCTCCCATCGGCTAATGACGTCTCGGATTACCTGGACGAGGACCTCACCGCGCGATCTCGGAAGCTGGTCGGGCGCGTGCGTCGCCGCCAGAAGTGTCAGCAACACCACCATGAGGGGAGTACGCCGAAGTGTTGGGTCCGCCTGAAGACGCCCCTCGACCCAACCGGCGCGCTGCTTGACCCAGGCGTCGCGGTCGGTGGGCGAAACCCCGTCACGGACAGCCACGGCTCCCAGCACGGTGGTGATGGTCACCTCTGGTCGTTCGGGCGGCACGAGCGACAGGTCCGCGAAGCCGAGCGTACGGGCGTCGGCGTAGCCAACATCGCGGGTGCTCAGGACCACCTCAACGTCGGCATGTACGCGGTCGAGAACATTGCGCAGCGCATCTACGAGCGAGCGTCGCGCCCGGCCGGTCTCGTCGAGGCTGTCGAGTAGCAAGACTGCTCGACCCTCGTCGAGAGCGTGCTCAGCGGTTGCCTCGAGCAGCGACCGTCGGTGGACAGGCTCACGCTCGAATGCGACGTTGAGCAGCGCGGCTCGGTCGCCGAGGACGCCCCGTCGCTGCTGCCAACGCGGCAGATCGATGACGAGCGGTAGTGGCCAGTCCGCCAGCCCGGCATAGTCGGCGGCGGCGGCTCGGAGCGCGACACTCTTGCCAGAGCCCGGTGGTCCGCACAGCAGGGTGCGGCCGTAAGCGCGCGCGAGCCATGGCAGCTCGTAGCCGCTGCCAGCCTCCCGGTCATCAGCCGGCGGCCCAGATGCGGCATCGATAGACATGTCCAGGTCCTCAAGTGGGATCGGGGGGATGCCCGCGCCGACGCCGTCGAATGAGACCATGCGCCCGGTGGTAACGACCGCCGAGCGGTAGTCGGCGACGGCGTCCTGCTCGGCTACACGGGCGGCAGCCCGCGAGGCGGAGGCATCGGCGACGAGCGTGAGATCGGTTGTGCGCAAGAAGGTCACCAAAGCATCGAGGTCGGCCCCGCCTCGTTGAGATGACAGCAAGCGGGCGTGCTCACGCAGCAGCAACCAAGCCGTCAGGCCTTGGCCGGCCTCGACGACGTGCCCGTCTAGCATCGCTGCACCGAGTTTCTGCTGTAGCTCGTTCTCACCGCGGAAGTCGGCTATCCACACGTCCGCGCAAGCCAGCAGAGCGTCGCGGCGGTTGACGGGAACACTCGCTAGCGACTCGCGCAACGCATCGAGCGCGTCAGCCTCGGCTTTCGTGGGTGCGCCCCCCAGCCTTTGCTGGTGGCGCCGAAGGGCCCCCTGCAGCGCACGAACAGCAGTAACGTCCGTGCCTCCACAGGCGAGTATTCGTTGTCGCGTCGGGTCAAGTTGCGTGGATGTGGCGAACTCAATCCATTGCTTGACGCAGTCGTCGAGCTTTGCGCTTGTCAGTCGAGTCTTGACCTGGAGGTACGCGTGGCCGCCATCCTCGCAAGTGACCTGAACATCGTCGACTGCAGCGTCGGTCTCAGCACTCACCGTCAGCGGTACCGAGCGCTCAGTGGGCAGACCGAGGTCGAGCAGCAGCTGGCCTCGAAGGATGTGGGCTGCGACGAAGGCGATCACGCCGGATCGCTGCAAGCTGCCTAGCTCGCCAGCCGCTCCTCCCAGCGCACCCTTGCTTGGTCCGTCACCCATTTCCACAGGATCACGTCTCAGAGTTCAAAGGCACTCTCCAGCAGCGCCTCCTGATCCGGCCGGAGTCGGAGCCGGACACGGCGGGCTAGCGTCTTCGGGCGAATCGCCAAGTCGCCGAGCGGCACTCCCGGCTTGCGCAGCGATCGGAGTTCAACCGATGTCTCCCAAGCCCAGCCGTCCAGTTCGGATGTGTCAGGCTCGCCGACGACCTCCCATACCTCGCTTACCTCATATGAGCCGTTCCAATAACCGCCTATGAGATCGCCAACCTCGTAGCTTGGCTTGCCCATCGGCTCGCCATGGCGAGTTAGCTTCGGCGAGCCATCCGAGTTGAGGCTCAGAGGCTCGAAAAAGATAAATCGACCTCCGATCTCGGGGAGGTCGGTCGGTGATTTACGGGGAGAGAGCACATTGCCCTCACGGAACGTCTTAAGCCACGCAGCCATTTTATTTTCCCTTCCTCGTGGTCAGGGTTCGGACACCGCGTGGATGCCCCTTCTCGGCGCATCGTAGCGCATGACTTGTCGGTGGCATCATGGGGCATGTGCGCAATCTTTTCTCACCAACCATCTGGAACAGCACTCAGGCAATAGAGCGCGAGCTTGACCTGTTTGCGTCGGAGATTATCGTCCTCGTCGAACCCGAGGAGCTGCTGCGCAAGCCGCAGAGCTCGAAGCAGAGCGCGCGATTCCCGGACCGTGAGGAGGTGTTCAAGGACGAAGCGCGCCGGCAGGTGGCAGAACTCGGACGCAGTAGGTTCGCCGAACCGACGCCGGTCTCCATGCAGATCGATATCCACGTTCCCGAAGGTGGGCAGCAGCCGCTGATGCCGGACGTCGTCAAGGCCTACATCGACGCGCTTCAGGGGATCGCGTACGACGACGATCGCCAGATCGACCACCTCGTAGTGCACCGCCGTGGCCTCGACCACCCGATGATGGACGGTTACGAACCCAAGGGCGATCATCGTAAGGGCCAGATATACATCGAAATCAAACCGCTCGAGGCGTACACGCGGCTGTATGACCGCACCTTCCGCCGCCTGATCTTCCGCGGCCACGCTCAGTCTCCGTTCCGAAACAATTGGGGCGTCCGGGACGAGACCAAGCTGCTGAAGCTCAGAGCAAAGCGCAGCTCCATGTCCAATGGACCCGGCGCCCAGGCCAGCGACCAGCTGATCGCCTTGTATGAGGAGCAGCGGCTGACGTCGGGGGCGTTCGCCGATATCGACCGGCCCGGACCGCTTTCCGACGACATGCGCCGAGCGTTCCGGCTCTTTCCCGCGCGCCCCCTGCATTCGGTGTTGCGCGGCGTCATCGGCTCCCGACTGATGCTTCCTCCACGGGGAATGGGCAAGGGGACTAGCTCCGCGTGGGAGAGCGAGGTGGAGCGCCGGATCGAGCGGCATCGCCGACACCTCCTCATGGCGCGCGCGCCGCTGCGCAGTTGGGTAGCGCTCGATATCGCTGTCCGGGGCGAAACGATCGACGGGATAGACCTCGACAACCTCGCGCGCATGATCATCACACGCTTCGAGAAGGCCTACTGCGTGCGTGCCGGCACGGTGGCCTCGTACCGGGTCTACCAGGCTGTTGGGTCGCCCGAGGGAGTGCAAGTGCGCGTGATGAGCGACAGTCGGATGCTCGGCCTGGAGATCGCGCTTGGGGAATCGCGGAGCCACATGGTCGATGCGATTCACGGCCGTCGTCCCGTGCCAGATGACTGCTAGCGAAATCGCGCGGAGGACACGCGTCAGCCGGTGCCCGCTGGCAAGACCGCTGACGCTTGAGCACGCCACGGCGCTAGGCCGTGCCAACGGCGATGACTACTGCTTCGTGTATATGGGAGTGCGTCGGCAACGCCTCTCACGCTTCTGTGTTGGACGACCTCCAGCGGCGAACTACCGTCAGCCCTGCGCTCCTACTCCGCGATAAGAAAGCAGGCGTCACGCGAGCGTCGGACGAAACACTCCGAGCTCGTCAGTAGCAGGAGCGAGGCCGAAGGAACCTGGCGTGCCCGCTCAGCCAGCGACTCAGGGGAGATCGCGTCTTTGCGGCGACGCTCGGGTCGCACAGCTCCTTCGCAAGGAAATCCTGACAGTCGGACGGGTTTATGTAGCACGTGTTGCGGCCAGCCCCGGCCTTCTCACGGCCGGTGCCGTGCTCTCCGTCCGCCGTGTCGGGCATGGTGATCGCAAGGTGTCCCGTCTGAACTCCGGTTCGCTGCACGTCCGCAAGTTGGCTGATGGCTCGCGGGTGTTTCGTTTGCGCTTCAACGCGAACGGGCGGCGTCAGATCATGAGCCTGCACGAGCGTCAAGGTTGCGAGTGTGGTTGTGGCGGCGGTTGGGATGAGCGAGCCGCCCGCTGTGAGCTCGCCGAGACGGTCTCTCGGATTCGTCTGGGGGAGTGGAAGCGCCCGACGGTGGCGATGCGTGCCAGGAGGGCCGGCTCGGGCACGAGCTTTGCAGCGTATGCGCAACGGTGGCTCCAGGCCAAGACGGAGGGCCTGTTCGGCGAGATCCGGCCCGGCACCGCGGCTGACTATCGCTGGTGCGTTGAGAGGCATCTACTGCCGGTCTTTGAGGATTGCGCGGTGGAGGAGATCGATCGTGCGCTGTGCCTGCGGTTCAAGGCGCGGCTGTTGAGCGATGCGCGCGAGTTGCGCGACGCGCTTGAGTCGGGGCGTGATCTGCGTGATGAGCGAGGGCGTCGTCGTCGGCCGCTTGGGCCGGCGTCGGTGCGCAAGGTGCTTCGCGCGCTCGCGGCGATCCTCGAGGATGCGGTCGAGGACGAGTTGATCGAGAGCAATCCTGCGCGGGGGAAGCGGATGCGTGTGCGGGTGCCCAAGCCCGAGCGTACGTTCCTTGAGATGGACGAGCTCGCACTGCTGCTCGAGGCGGCTGGTGCGCAGGACGAGCCGCTGCGGTTGCACGAGCCGCTGGCGGATCTCGGTGAGACGAGTCTGCGGGTCGCGCGCTTGTTGGAGAGGGGGTATCGGCCGCCGCAGATCGCCAAACGATTGGGGTTGAGGCGCTCGACGATCAGCTTCCATATGTATCGGCTCGGCGTGAGCGTCGGACGTTGTTATGCGGGGCGGCGTGTCGCTGTTGAGATTCTCGGACGCTCAGGCGTCCGTGTCAGCGAGTTATGCGATTTGCGGATCGGGCAGGTGCGTCTGCATGGCCAGGACGGCGGGCGATTTCGGATCGTCGACTCCAAGACCGAGACGGGGGTTCGCGAGGTGCAGATGACGCCTGATCTCGCGGCGGTCATCAGCGCTCATATTCAGCGGTTGCGTCGTGTCAACGCGCCGACCGGACCGAACGCGTTCCTGGTCCCGAACCTGCGTGGCGGGCGTACGGATCGTGGGCGCATTGCTCACGTCTTGACGAAGGCAAGCGCAAGCGCGAGCGAGCAACAGCTCGCGAGAGGTCTGCCGCCGTTGCCGCACACGACGCCGCACACGCTGCGACGGACGTACATCTCGATCGCGCTGCTCGCGAACAACTTCGACGTGAAGTGGGTGATGGCGCAGGTCGGCCACGCCGACTCGCGGATGACGATGGACGTGTATGCGCAGCTGGAGCAGCGCGCCAAGCGCGATCACGGAGCGCGCTTTGATCGTCTCGTGCGTCAAGCCCGCGACATCAACTGCCAACCTCTGCCGACTCCCGTGGCGGCATGAGACGACCATCGCTGCTCATTCGGCACCCAGGTTTCGCCGTCCGCCTACCGTGGTTACGGACTTCGGGGTCCTCAAAAGGGACCGAAAAGGTACCGGTACCCGCGAATCGTGGTGTTCGGTGTTCGAATCCTGCTCCGCGCCCGACGCTCACAACGCCAGTGTTTATGCGGGTTTTCTGGAGTAATGGCCAGACCCAGACTCGAACTGGGGACACCACGATTTTCAGTCGTGTGCTCTACCAACTGAGCTATCTGGCCGCACCGCGATCTTAACGTCTGCGCCGCGCTCTCGCCCGGCGCGCCTCCCGCTCGCTCCGTTCAGCAGGACCGGTGTCAAAAGCGCCCCATCCAACACACGCGCCCACCACGGTCCCCACGCCCGGTTCCGAGCCGCTCGGAGGCTCGCCTCCTCCTAGCCCGCTCGAAACTCCTCGACCAGCGCCTCATACGTCTTGCGCAATCCCTCGCGTATCGACACCTCGGGCTTCCACCCCAGCTCGCGTTCGGCTCGGCCGGCGTCCATACAGCTGTGCTCGAGCTCGCCCCTGCGCAGCTCCGCGAGCTCCGGCTCCACATCCGCGCCCGACACCGCGCGCAGCTCGTTCCAGATCGTGATCACGTCGGTCTCCACGCCCGTCGCAACGTTGAACGTGCCCGCGCGGCCCACCGCCGCCCTCATCGCGCTCACCACATCGCCCACATACACATAGTCCCGCGTCGGCCTGCCATGCCCGTACAGCTTCGGGCGCTCGCCGCTGTAGAGCTTGTGCGCGAAGATCGCCACCACCCCCGCCTCGCCGTGCGGGCTCTGCCGCGGGCCATACACGTTCCCCAGCCTCGTAACCGTGTTCGGCACGCCTTCCGCCAACCCCCACGTCTTCACGTACGCCTCGGCCGCCCACTTCGCGGCCCCGTACGGGCTCAGCGGGGCCGGCTCCCGGTCCTCGCTCGTGGGCATCGGCGCCTCGTCCCCATAAAGCGCCCCGCCCGTGGACGTGAACACGACCGGCGCGCCCACCGCGTTCGCCGCCGCCACGACGTTCAGCGTTCCCCGCACGTTCACCTCGCAATCCCTGCCCGGGTCGTTCACCGACACCGTCACGCTCGCCTGCGCGGCCAGATGGTAGACCGCCTCCGGGCCAACATCTTCCACGACACGCCTCACCCCGCCCGCGTCGACGATGTCGAGCTCGACAAGCCGCGCCGCGCTCGCCACCCGGTCGGCCTTCCCCGAAGAGAGGTCATCGATCACCGTCACCCCGTAACCGTCCGCGAGCAGCGAGTCCACGACGTGCGAGCCGATGAACCCGGCGCCGCCGGTCACGATTGCCTGCCTGTCCGCCATAGTCGGCGGGAATCTATCCGACGGCCTGCGCGTCGGGGGCACGCTCGCGCTCGCGCAGCCTCCGCTCGCCCTCGGACACCGAGCGCTCCAGCAGCGCTTCGACGACCTCGATCGACTCGTCGATCCGCGCCAGCGCCTGCGGCTCCTCCTGGCGACCGAGCGTGTATCGGCGCAACGTCGCCAGCACACGGCGGGCGATTCCTATAGCCGCCCGCTCGCGCTCTGAGTCGATCTCGCCCTGCTCTCTCAACTCCCCCAAGCGCCGCAACGCCGGTTCGATCACCTCGCCGGGGAGGTCCACCGCCTCCACGCCGTCCTCGATCGCCTGCGCCACCGCGCCCTCCGCCATCTCCGCGTCGCTGCGCTCAAGGGACGTCACAAATGTCTCCAGCGCGCTGTCCGCAACCGCGGCCGGATCGGCGCGCACGTGCTCGCGGGCATCGGGACCAGAGCTGCCAAGCACCTCCAGGAACGCGTCCAGCAACACCGGGTCGAAGTGCATGCCACGCTCTTCGCGCATCATCGCCACAGCCTCCTCCACCGCGTAGGCCTTGCGATAGACCCGGTCGCTCGTCAACGCGTCGAACACGTCCGCGATCGCCACGATCCGTCCCTCGATCGGGATCGCCTCGCCCTTCACGCCGCGCGGATAGCCGCTGCCGTCCCACTTCTCATGGTGGCTCAGCGCAATCGTCGCGGCCAGATCGAGGATCGCCGAGCTCGAGCCTTTCAACAGCCTGTGCCCCTCCTCCGCGTGCGTCTCCACGATCGCCCGCTCCTCAGTGGTCAGCTTGCCCGGCTTGAGCAGGATCGCGTCAGGGATCGCCACCTTGCCCACGTCGTGCAACGGCGCGGCGTGCATCATCCGCAGACAGAAGTCCTCTTCCATTCCCACCTGTTCGGCCAGCAGCGTCGAGAACCGCCCGATCCGCTCGATGTGCGCGCCCGTGTCCTCGTCCCTGAACTCGACCGCCATCGACAGCCTGCGGACCGTCTCCGCCTGAGCGATCTCGAGCTCTGACAGCGCCTTGCGCAGCTCGCTCGAGCGATCGCCGATCTCCTTCTGCAGCGCCTCGCGACGATGCTCGCCGGCGAGCCACCCCACGGTCCCCGCGGCCATCGCCAGCACCACTACGCACACGACCGCCACCGCCGGCCCGGCCGCGAGCACGGCGCCCACAGCCGCCGCCAGCGCCAGGACAATGCCCGCGATCCATCGCCACGCCGTGCCGGCGCTGCGGGCCCTGACCCGGTGCTTGGCTTGATTCATATTGTCCGTTGTCTCGCGCACTGGTCCGGTCTCGCAGTCGGCATTTTGAGTATCCGACTTGAGTGCCGCACCAAGTCCTTCGGCGCATTACCTGTCACGAGGCGCATTACCCGCCACGGGCCCATCCCACACATCCGCCGTCTCGACTAGGCTGCGCCGAGATGCGTCGTCGTCCCATCTCCGTGCTGCTGGCGCTCGTGGCCCTCGCGATCGCCGGCTGCGGCTCCTCCTCTTCCTCCGGCAACGGCATCTCCTCCAAATCGGCAAGCGAAATACTCGCCGCCTCGAAGGCCGCCGCCGACAGCGCGAGCTCCGTGCACGTCATCGGCAGCCTCACCAGCAACGGAACGCCGATCGCGCTGAACCTGAGCCTCTCCTCCGGCCATGGTGGGCGCGGACAGATCTCCCAGGGCAACCTCTCCTTCAACCTGATCGTCATCGGCGACACCATCTACATCAAAGGCAGCCCCGCCTTCTATAGCCACTTCGGCGGGAGCGCCGCCGCGCAGCTGTTCCAGGGCAAGTGGCTGAAGGCGCCCGTCTCCGGGGGAGAACTCGGGTCGCTCGCGGCGCTCACGAACTTCGGCCAGCTCCTCGACCAGTCGCTGACAAGCCACGGCACCCTCGCCAAGGGGCCCACCTCGACCCTCGCCGGAACCCCCGTCATCGAACTGCGCGACACCTCCCACAACGGCTCGCTGTTCGTCGCGACGACCGGCAAGCCCTACCCGATCCAAATCGTCAAGCACGGCTCCGAAACGGGACACATCACCTTCACCAACTGGAAACAGCCGGTCTCGCTCTCAGCCCCCTCGGGCGCAATCGATCTCTCTCAGCTCCAGCACGCCGGGCACTGAGGCCAACGCCGGCACCGCGCTCGGAGGCGTCTGCTGCTTCCTGGCCGCACTTGCGTTGATGCCCGAGGCGGCGCGAGAGGAACAGGCCGAGCCGGACACCTCGGCGTAAGCGTTCCCGACGCAGCCCTTCGCGAGCCATCCGTTCGACGCGGCCCCCGCGGCAGCAGCGCATTGTGCCGGGCACACGCGCGGCGCACACGTATCCTCGTGACCTCCCTACCGCGAAAGGAGCACCCAATGACCCTCGATCAGTCCAAGATGGGCCGCGTCGTGGCCGAGCAGATGGAGGCGCTCGAAGAACGCTTCGGCGAGGACTGCCAGATCGGGGACGTCTGCACGATCGTCGAGGTCATCGGCCCCCACGGCTCCAGCGTCTCCGTGCGCTCGAGCGAAGCCCGCCCCCACACCACCATCGGCCTGCTGCGCATGGCCGAGGCCATGATGCTCGCGAGCATCGGCGGGCGCGAGCTCGGAGAGGGAGAGTAGATCGACGGTCCCGGGTGGACAATCGCCGGTCGCCCAGCCCCGCGCGCGCCTTGAGAGCCATCGCCTCCTTTTACAACCCCACCGCCACGTACTTGGTCTCCAAGTACTCCCCGATCCCCTCGAAGCCCCCCTCGCGACCAAACCCCGACTGCTTGACCCCACCGAAGGGAGCGGCGGGGTTCGAGACGATTCCCTGGTTGAGGCCCACCATCCCGGTCTCGATGCCCTCGGACACGCGCAGCGCGCGGGACAGGTCGCGCGTGTAGAGGTACGCGACCAGCCCGTACTCGGTCCGGTTCGCCGCCTCCAGCGCCTGCACCTCGGTGGAGAACGTCGCGATCGGGGCGACAGGGCCAAAGATCTCCTCGGCCAGCACGCGCGCATCTTCGGGCACGCCGGTGAGGACGGTCGGCTCGTAGAAATAACCGCCACCCGGCAGCGCGTTGCCTCCCAATGCGAGCCGGGCGCCGCGCTCGACGGCGTCCTTCACCAGCTCGGCGACCTTCTCGCGCTGCGCCGAGTCGATCAACGGGCCCACGTCCACATCGGGCTCGGTGCCGCGGCCGACCCGCAACGGCGCCATGCGCTCAGTGAGCCTCGCCGCGAACTCATCGGCCACCGACTCATGCACGTGAAAACGGTTCGCAGCCGTGCACGCCTCGCCGACATTGCGCATCTTCGCAGTGAACGCGCCATCGACAGCGGCGTCGAGGTCGGCGTCCTCGAACACGATAAACGGGGCGTTGCCCCCGAGCTCCATCGAGACGCGCAACACCCGCTCAGCCGACTGTTCGATCAGCGTGCGCCCGACCTCGGTCGAGCCGGTGAACGAGAGCTTGCGCGTGCGCCCATCGCGCAGCAGCGGCTCGATCACCGCGCCCGAGTTCCGGGCCGTGATCACGTTCAGCACTCCGCCCGGCAGCCCCGCCTCGCTGAGGATCCGAGCGAGCGCGAGCATCGACAGCGGCGTCTGCTGCGCCGGCTTGACGACCATCGTGCACCCGGCCGCGATCGCCGGGGCGATCTTGCGCGTGCCCATCGCCGTCGGGAAGTTCCAGGGCGTCACGAACACGCACGGTCCGACCGGCTGGCGCATCGTCAGGATCCGCCCCCGCCCGGTCGTGTTGACCATGTAGCGGCCGTGCACGCGGACGGCCTCCTCCGAGAACCAGCGCATGAACTCCGCCGCGTAAGCGATCTCCGCGCGCGACTCGCTCAGCGCCTTGCCCATCTCCAGCGTCATCAGCAGCGCCAGCTCATCGGCTCGCGCGACAATCGTCTCATACGCCCGGCGCAGCACCTCTCCCCGCTCGCGCGGCGCCGTTGCGGCCCACTCCGCCTGAGCGTCGGCCGCCGCGGTGAGTGCCGCCAGCGCATCGTCCGCCTGCCCGTCGGCGACCTCGACGAGCGTCCGCTCGGTCGCCGGATCCTCCACCGCCAGCGTCCCGCCGCCCATCGCCGCGCGCCACTCCCCGCCGATGAGCAATCCCGTGGGAACCCGCTCGAGCACCGCCCGCTCACTGTCACTCCCAGTCATGTCCAACGACTCCTTCCGATCTATCCGACTCAGGCTCAGGACCAGCGTCACGATAGATGGTGCTCGAGAGTCGGCCGTGGGCATCGTGCAGGGCTCATGCCCTCAAGGGAACCAGCCGATTCCCGAGTATGCGCTCACACGCACGGTTCCGCGCGGCGCCGGCGACCACGCTGCTCGCAGGCGGCCTCGCCGTGCTGGCGCTCTGCGCAGGCGCGACCCCGAACGCGAGCGCGGCAGCGACCAAGCAGGCGCTCGTGATCGCGGGCGCCGGCGACGGCCACGGCGTTGGCATGAGCCAGGACGGCGCCTACGGATTCGCCACGCACGGCTGGAGCAGCCGGCAGATCCTCGCCCATTACTACACCGGCACGGCGATCGGGCAAGCGCCCCCCGGCGCCGTCGTGCGCGTGCTGATCGGCGCCACCGTGCACAGGATCCCGCTCGAACGCTACGTGCGCGGCGTGGTCTCGGCCGAGGTTCCCTCCGAATGGCCGGCCGCGGCGCTGCAAGCACAGGCGATCGCCAGCCGCACCTACGCGCTGACCGCGCACGCCGGCGAGGAATCGAAGATCGGCCAGCAGTTCGACGTCTACGCCGACACGCGCTCACAGGTGTATCGCGGCGCGGCCGCCGAAACGCCGCAGACGAACGCGGCGGTTGCCGCGACGGCGGGGCAGATCGTCACCTACGCGGGCGCTCCCGCGATCACCTACTTCTTCGCCGACTCCGGCGGCATGACCGAAGACGTGCAGAACGCCTGGCCCGGCTCCACACCGCAACCCTGGCTGCGCGGTGTGTCCGATCCCTACGACACCGGAGCCCAGGCCCACTGGAAGCTCTCCATGAGCTTCGCCACTGCCGCCGCACGACTGCAGGGGCTCACCAAGGGCACATTCCGCGGCATCGAGGTTCTGGGGCGCGGCTACTCGCCGCGCATTCTCACCGCCGCGATCCTCGGGACGGCGGGCAACACGCGGGTCGGCGGCGGCGAGCTCGCGCAGCGCCTGGGGCTGCAGGACACCTGGGCCTACTTCGGCGTTCGCTCGGGCGCAGGCCCCGTCAAACCAGAGCCGGACCACAGCGGGCAATCCCCAGCGGCCAGTCCACCCAAGCCGGTCGCCGCGCCCGCCGGGCCCCAGGGCGGCTCGGCGGCGCCAGGAGGCGCAGCGCAGTCCGCGGCGGCGGGCGGCACACTTGCCGGGTAGATGCCCACGGCTCCGCTGCTGATCGCCGACGTTCCCTGGCTGCTGTATCGCGCCCACTTCGGCGTTCCCAAATCGATCGTCGGCGCGGACGGCCGACCGGTCAACGCGCTGCTGGGGACCGTCAACGCGCTGCTGGCTGTCATCGAGGAGCGTCCAATCCGTGCCGTCGTCGCCTGCTTCGGCGCCGAGCAGGCCGCCTACCGCGTGAAGCTGTACCCGCCCTACCACGCCCACCGCGACCCGATGCCGGCGGAGCTCGCCGAGCAGTGGACGAAAGCCCCCGACCTGCTCGCGAGCCTCGGCTGGACAGTGTGCGACGCGGGCGAGCTCGAGGCCGACGACGCGATGTTCTCCCACGCGCGCACCGAGACCGAGCATAGAGGCGAGGCGCTGCTGCTGACCGCCGATCGCGACCTCTACCAGGCCGTCGATGAGCGCACCTCGGTCGGCAAGCTCGAAAAGGGCCACATCGTCGAGGAGATCGGCCCAGAGCAGGTTCGCGAGCGCTACCACGGGGTCGGACCCGAGCAGGTGCCCGACCTGATCGCGCTGCGCGGCGACCCCTCGGATGGGCTGCCCGGCGCCCCCGGCATCGGCGTCAAGACCGCCGCCGAACTGCTGGCGCGCCACGGAACGCTCGAGGGCGTGCTGAGCGCCGCGGAATCCGATGATCCCCGTACGCGCCCACGCGCCACAGCCGCGCTGCTGGCCAATGCCGAGCTGCTGCGCACCTTCAAGGACATCGCCACGCTGCGGCGCATCGACGTGCAGCGCCCTGCCGACCGCGCAACCGACTTCGCCGCGGGCGCCGACGCCGCCCGCGAGCTGGGGATGGCGCGCCTCGCCGAGCGGCTTACACAGCTCGCGTAGCGGGTCGCTAAGGGGTGAACTTCACAGTGATGACATCCCCGTCCGCCATCGCGTAGTCCCGCCCCTCGACCCGCAACGTCCCCCGCTCGCGGGCACCGGCGTAGCCACCGGCATCGACCAGCTCGTGCCAGCCGATCACTTCAGCGCGGACGAACCCGCGCTGAATGTCGGTGTGGATCTCCCCGGCGGCATGCCACGCGCTCAGACCACGGCGCAGGTGCCAGGATTGCGCAGGCTTAGCCTCGCCCGCGGTGAAGAACGCGATCAGCTCCAGCAGCGTGAACGCCTCGCGCACCACGCGCTCGAGCCCCGACTCGCTCACGCCCAGCTCCGCCCGCATCGCCGCCGCGTCCTCGTCCTCGAGCTCCGCCAGCTCAGACTCGATGCGCGCGCTGACCGCCACCGCACCGGCGCCCTGCGCCGCCGCGTGAGCGGCGATCTCGGCGGGAAGCTCATCCGAGCCCTCGTCGACGTTCGCGAGAAACAGCACCGGCTTGGCCGTCAGCGAGCCGAGATCTCGCGCCGCATTCGGGGCCTCTTCGGGCACAGGCACCGTGCGCACCGGCCGGCCCGCCTGCAGCGCGGCGATCGCCTCGTTCAGCCAAACCTCCTCGGCCACCGCGACCCTGTCTCCGCCACGAGCCTGTTTGGCCACGCGCTCCACGCGGCGCTCGGCCTGCTCCAGATCCGCGAGCGCAAGCTCGGTCTCAATCGTCGCGATGTCAGCGAGCGGATCGACGCGGCCCTCCGGATGCACAACCCCGTCGTCTGAGTGTGCGCGCACGACGTGCACGATCGCGTCGGTCTCACGAATGTTCGCCAAGAACCTGTTGCCCAGACCCTCGCCCTGATGCGCGCCGGCGACGAGTCCCGCGATGTCGTGGAAGTCGATCGTGTCCCACACGATCTCCGACGCCCCCACCGTACGCGCGACCTCCTCCAAGCGCTCGTCGCGCACGGGCACGACCGCGACGTTCGGCTCGATCGTCGTAAAGGGATAGTTGGCCGCCTCCGCCCCCGCTTTCGTGAGCGCGTTAAACAGCGAGGACTTACCCGCGTTGGGCATGCCCACGATTCCGATCCTCGTGCTCACAGCCTCGCTCCCGTGTGCCGGCCAGGCGCCTCGGCCGAGTAAGGCCCGCCCGCAGCTCGGCCCTCCGCGCCTTCACCGCTTACGGCACGGCCGCCCACGATCGCCCCCAGCGCAGCCCCCGCGAGCACGTCCGAGGGGTAATGCACCCCCAGATACAGCCGCGAGAGCGACAGCTTCACCGCCAGCGCGTACAGCACCGGCGCGGGCAGCCCCAGACGCGCATACAGGCCGGCCGCGGCGAACGAGGTCGCGGCGTGAGCGCTGGGAAAGCTCAGCTGCGTCGGTGTGCCCGTCAGCGCGGGCAAACCCGGCAGCGCGGGCCGGCGACGTCGGACCGCGAGCTTGATGGCGGTGTTCAGCGCGTAAGTTCCCGCGACCGTCCCCACCGCCCTGCTCCACCTCTCGGCACGCGGGCGATCCACCGCCCATCCCACCGCACCGATCGCCAGCCACGCACCGCCATGCTCACCCAGCCGCGAGAACCGCGCCACCGCGCGCTCGATCCGCGGATCGCCATGCCCGCGCGTGCGCGCCACGCGCAACAGCCGCTCGTCGAGGTGACGCATCTGGCCCTACGCACCAAAGCCGACGCGCGAGTCCTCGTCCTCCGCGCGCACGTACACGACCTGCCCGAGATACAACCGCACGGGACCGTCCTCGCTCTCCAGCTCGTGCCAGCCACCGTCCTGCAGCGCCTTGTACAGGGTCTTCAGCTGGGCGTCGCTGACGCGCAGCGCCAGCACCTGGCCGGCCTGAAACCCGATGCTGATGCGACGCAGCGCCGCCATCAGTGAGCCCCCGTCGCGGGCTGCACGATCTCGATCAGCACCCCGCCGAGCGCCTTGGGATGCACGAACGCGACGCGCGAGGCGCCGATCCCCGTGCGCGGTCGCTTGTCGATCAGCCGCAGCCCGGACTCGTCGAGCGTGGCCAGCGTCGAATCGATGTCATCGACCTGATAGGCGATGTGGTGCAATCCGGGGCCGCGCTTGGCGATGAACTTGCCCACCGGCGTGTCGGGCCCGAGCGGCGCGAGCAGCTCGACGTGGTTCTCGCCGACGTCCAGCAGCACGGCCTCCACGCCCTGCTGCTCCACAACCTCGCGATGGGCGACGTCCAGCTCGAACAGGTCGCGATAGAGATCGAGCGAGGCGTCGAGATCCTCGACGGCGACGCCGACATGATCGATGCGGTCGAACACGCCGCGGAGTCTATCGGCGGTCGTTGCTATCGGCCGGCTTCTGTGCCCTCGCCCTTCCTGGACGCGGGCAGCGGCGAGCCGAGCGCATGACCGGACACGGCGCCCGCACCCACCTCCGGCGGCGCATCGATCGCGGCAGGGCTCGCCGAAAGATCATGGGGCTCGGCGGCCGCGACCACGCGCAGCCCCACGCCGGGAGCGCGCTCCAAGCGGGGGACGCCGCTCATGATCCGCTCGATCGCCCCACGGTCGAGCACCTCGTGCTCCAGCAGCTCATGCGCCAGTGCGTCCAGCTGAGCCCGATGGGCGACGATCATCTTCTGCGCCGCCCGGCGTGCCTCGTCGATCAGGTCCTGGCGCTCCTCGTCGCGGATGCGCAGCGTCGTCTCCGACAGGCGCACGCCCCCCTCCGGGGAGCGCCCCACGCCGGCGGTGCCCATCGCGAAGTCGTGCACCATCGAATGCGAGATGTCCGCCACCCGCTTGAGGTCATCCGAAGCGCCCGTGGTGATCGCGCCGAACACGACCTGCTCGGCGACGCGTCCTCCGAGCAGCACGGTCATGTAGTCGAGCAGCTCCTCGCGCGTCTTCAGATAGCGATCCTCGGCCGGCAGGTTCAGCGTGTAGCCGAGCGCGCGTCCACGCGGGACGATCGAGATGCGGTGCACGCGGTCGACCGACGGCAACAGCTCACCGCACAGCGCATGACCGGCCTCGTGGAAGGCGACCACGCGCTTCTCGTGCTCGTTCAGCACGCGCCGGGACTGCACGCCCGCGATCACGCGCTCGAGCGCGCTGTCGAAGTCCGCATCGTCGATCGCGGTGGCGCGGCGGCGAGCGGCGAAGATCGCGGCCTCGTTGCAGATGTTCGCCAGGTCCGCGCCCGTCAGGCCGCTGGTCTGCTGCGCGACCATCCCCAGGTCCACCCGTCCGAGCGGCTTGTCGCGCGTATGCACCGCCAGCACGCCTTCGCGTCCGGCCACATCCGGCGGAGCGACGAACACCTGCCGATCAAAGCGCCCTGGGCGCAGCAGCGCCGGGTCGAGCTTGTCGAGCAGGTTCGACGCGGCGATCACGACCAGGCGCCCGCCGCCGCCCGCGAACCCGTCCATCTCCACGAGCAGCTGGTTGAGCGTCTGGTCCTTCTCGCCGGAGATGTCCGAGCCGCGCCGCCCGCCGACGGCGTCGAGCTCGTCAATGAAGATGATCGCGGGCTCGTGCTTGCGGGCGATCGCGAACAGCCGCCTGATCCGCGCGGCGCCCAGGCCGGCGAACATCTCCACGAACGCCGCGGCCGACTGGGCGAAGAACTGCGCGCCCGACTCGTTCGCGACAGCCTTCGCGAGCAGCGTCTTGCCCGTCCCGGGCGGGCCGTGCAGGAGGATGCCCTTCGGCACCTTCGCCCCCAGCTTCTCGAACTGCTTCGGGTCGCGCAGGAACTCGACGATCTCCTGCAGCTCGCCCTTGGCGTCATCGACGCCGGCGATGTCCGCGAACGACACCGACTGGTTGGAGGCCGGCTTGATCTGCTGCGGCTTGACTTTCGGCATCACCTTCAGCGTGCGCCACATCAGATAGATGAGCGCGCCGAAGAACAGGATCATCAGCACCGGCTCCCAATCCAGCGCCCAGTTCTGAATGTTCTGCGAGATCGACGTCGCGATCGTGATCGTCATCCGTGCTCCCTCATGGTCGCCACCCTTGGCTACAGATCAACCTAGCATTCGCAGGACCAAATCACGGAAGAACTCCGCCGCGAACCCCAGATCGCGGACATCGATGCGCTCGTCCGCGCCGTGGATCAGCGGTGCCGTCTGCAGCAGTGACTGGTGGCGCTGGGGGAAGAACCCGTACGCCACGCAGTCCGGAAACGCGGCGCGGAAATGACGCGAGTCGGTGAACCCGGGCAGGATCGTCGGGACCGTGAGCGCGCCGGGATCGTGCTCGGAGATCCACTGCGAGATCGCATCCATCAGCGGCGAGCTCATCGGCGAACGGTTGCCGACGACGCGCTCGGTGAACTCGATCGCGACACCCTCCTCGAGGTGAGCCGGTCCCAAGACTTCGGCGATCGCGCGCCTGACCTCCGCTTCCCCGAGCCCGGGCGGCACACGACAGTCCACCTTCAACACCGCCCGACTGGGAATCACGTTGATCTTCTCCGACGCGCCGATCCGGGTCGGCGCGAACGTGACCCCGAGCATCGGCTCGAACATCGTCGCCAAGCGCTCGTCGGTGGCGCGCAGCCGCGCCACCGACCCCGCGGGATCCTCGGGGTCCTCGCCGATCGCCGCAAGGAACGCGCGCGGCTCGGCCGTCAGCTCATACCCTGGCGCGCGCGCCCCCAGACGCTCCAGCAACGGCGCCATCTTCAACAGCGCATTCACGCCCATGCTCGGCATCGACGCGTGCCCCGCCACGCCGTCGGTCGTGACGGTGAACCGGAAGACGCCCTTCTCGGCGCAGCACACCCCGTAGCGGCGTGCTCCGCCGTACTCGAACACGCAGCCCGCTCCCTCGTTGACAAGCATGTCGCAGCGCACCGCGTCGGGATGCTCGCGCGTAATCCACTCCGCGCCGAGAGCGCCACCGGTCTCCTCGTCGACGACCGCCACGATCAAGAGCTCACCGCGCGCGGGTCGCCAGCCCGAGCGCGCGAGCGAGCAGGCGGCCGCGATCTCGGCCGCCACCTGGGACTTCATGTCCAGGGCGCCACGCCCCCACAGATACCCGTCGGCGACGTCCCCCGACCACGGGTCGTGCGCGCTGTTCCATTCGGCCGGATCGGCGAGCACCGTGTCGACGTGCCCGAGGTAGCACAGCGTCGGACCGTCCCCCCCGCCACGCAACCGCGCCACGAGATTGGGGCGGTCGGGCTCGGCGGCGAGCAGCTCGCACTCGAACCCCGCGCCCGTCAGATGCGCGGCCAGGTGCTCCTGCGCCGGACGCTCCGCACCGGGGGGATTGACCGTGTCGAAGCGAATCAGCGCTTGCAGCAGCTCCCGCGCCTCGGCGGACGGGTCGGGGCGTGTCATGCGGGGATCGTACGCCGCCCCGCCCGGCGCGCACCCGGCACCGCCGCGAGCAGCTCGCGCGTATACGGCTCGCGGGGAGCGCTGTACAGCGCCTCGTTGGACCGAAGCTCGACGATCCGCCCGTCGTGCATGACCGCGATGCGATCGCACATGTGTCTGATCACCGACAGATCGTGGGAGATGAACACCATCGTCAGGCCCAGCCGGCGCTGCAGATCGCGCAACAGGTTGAGCACCTGCGCCTGGATCGAGACATCCAGCGCGGACACCGGCTCGTCGGCGATCAGCAGCTTCGGTCCCAGCGCGAGCGCGCGGGCGATGCCGACACGCTGGCGCTGACCGCCGGAGAACTCGTGCGGGTAGCGGTTGTAATGCTCGGGGTTCAGCCCGACCGTGTCCAACAGCTCCTGCACGGCGCGCCTGCGCGCGGCACGATCGGGCTCGACGCGATGGATCACCAGCGGCTCGGCGACGATCGAGCCGATCGTCTTGCGCGGGTTCAGCGACGAGTACGGGTCCTGGAAGACCATCTGCAGCTCGCGCCTGATCGGCTTCAGCCGGGCGCCGTGCAGCGCCGTTATGTCCCGTCCCTCGAACCGCACCTCGCCCGCGGTGGGCTCGAGCAGGCGGGCGATCAAACGCGCGGTCGTGCTCTTGCCCGAGCCCGACTCGCCGACGATCCCGAACGTCTCCCCGCGCATCACCTCGAGCTCGACCCCATCCACCGCGCGAACCGCGCCGACGCTGCGCCGCAGCATCACACCGCGGTCGATCGTGTAGTGCTTGGCCAGGCCCTTCACCTGCAGCAGCGGCTCGGCGGCGCTCATGATCGGTTTCCGCCCGGGTACACCTCGCGCGCGCATGAGTGCGCAGGGCAAGCTGGGCAAGGACGCAGGGAGCGTGGCGTACTTGGTACGCGAGCGACTGAGGACGCCGATCCAGCGCAGCCATGCGAGCTCATGCCAGCTCTTTCCACAATCGCCGGCGCGTGCCTGAATCGAGCAGGCACGCCACCTCGTGATCGGGCCAGCCCGGCACCGGCGCGAGGGCCGGGTCGGTGCGGGCGTGCTCGGGCTCCGAATAAGGGCAGCGTGGGTGAAAACGACACCCGGGCGGGGGCGCCAGCGGGCTGGGAGGGCTCCCGGGAATCGGGGTGAGCAGTTCCTCGCGCGGGCCGTCGAGCGTGGGGATCGACCGCAGCAGCCCCCAGGTGTAGGGGTGCTCGGGGACGCTCAGCACGCGCTCGGCCGCAGCGTGCTCGACGATCCGCCCCGCATACATCACCGCGATCTCATCGGCCATCTCCGCGACCACCCCGAGGTCGTGGGTGACCAGCACGAGCGCCATCCCCCGTTCGCGCTGCAAACGCGAGAGCAGCTCGAGGATCTGTGCCTGCACGGTCACGTCCAGCGCGGTCGTCGGCTCGTCCGCGATCAGCAGCTGGGGATCGCACGAGAGCGCCATCGCGATCATCGCCCGCTGGCGCTGCCCGCCCGAGAGCTCGTGCGGATAGGAGTCCACGCGCGTCGCGGGCTCGGGGATGCCGACCAGGTCCAGCAGCTCGATCGCGCGCGCGCGCGCCGGCACCTTGGCGATGTCTCGGTGCGCGCGAATCGCCTCCACGATCTGCGCGCCCACGCGGTACATCGGGTGCAACGAGGACAGCGGATCCTGGAAGACCATCGCGATCTCATCACCACGGATCGCGCGCAGCTCGGAATCTGCGAGCGCCAGCAAATCGCCACGGCCCGCGAACGCGACCCGCCCGCTGACCGTCGCGCCTTCCGTGCGCGTCAGCCCGAGCACGCTGAGCGCAGCCACGGTCTTGCCCGAGCCGGACTCGCCGACGATCCCGAGCGTGCGCCCGCGATGAAGCTCGTAAGAGATCCCATCGACGGCCTGCACGACACCGTCTTCGGTGGAATAGGACACGCGCAGATCCTCCACGCGCAGCAGCGGACCCTCCGCCGGGAGCGCCGGATCGGGGCTCCCGGGGTGAGCCGTGTCAGGGCGTGCAGCAGCGGCCGACGTGGACGCGATCGTCGCGGGAGGGTCGGCGCCGTCGAACGGGCTCACGAGTAGCGGACCCTCGGGTCCAGATACGCGTAGGCGATGTCCACGAGGATGTTCGCGACGATGATGAACAGCGCCGCGAGCAGCACCGTCCCCTGGATGATCGGAAAGTCCGCATGGGTGATCGCGTCGTAGTTCAGCCGACCGATCCCGGGGATGTCGAAGACCGTCTCGATCAACACGGCGCCACCCAGCAGCACCCCCACGTCCAGTGCGAAGATCGTCAGGATCGGCGTGATCGCCGCGCGCACGCCGTGGTGCATCACGACCCGCCGCTCGGGCAGGCCCTTGGCGCGGGCGGTGCGGATGTAATCCTCGCCCATCGTCTCGATCAGGCTGCCGCGCATCAGCCGCGCATACACCGCCGCGAAGCCGGCGGCGAGCACGAGCCAGGGCAGGATCAGCGAGCTGAGCCATTTCCACGGGTCCGTGGTCAGGCCCGCATAGGAGCCGGAGCCGGGGAAGACCTTGATCTGGCCGATGTCCGCCGCGAACAGGTACAGCACGATCAGCCCGAGCCAGTATTCGGGCGCCGAGATGAACAGCAACGCGGCCCCCATCGCGCTGCGATCCGTGCGCGAGCGCCGGCGCAGCGCCGAGACGATCCCGATCGGCAGACCGATCGCCATCCAGATGATCGCCGAGCCGATCGTCAGCGACAGGGTCGCGGGCAGGCGATCGAAGATCAGGCCCTTGACCGGCGCGTTCGAGTAATAGCTGTAGCCGAGGTCGCCGTGCAGGAACAGCCCCTTCATGTACAGCCAGAACTGCGTGAGCAGCGGTTTGTTCAAACCGAGATTGGCCCTGATCTCGGCGATCACCTTGGGGTTCGCGCTGTGTCCCGCGCGCAGCCGCGCGGGATCGGCCGTGGGCAGGACCCGAAACAGCACGAACGTCAACGCCGAGACGAGGACCAGCAGCAGCACTCCCCACAACACGCGCCGGATTACGTAGCGGGTCATGTCCTCGCCGGCTCAGGCATAAGGCACGCTGTGACCTTGCGAGAGATGTCGCTTTTTTCAGACCATGTATTGCTATTGCGATACAGGGGTAGGGGTGGTTGGTGTTCTATTTTTTTCCCGCGTATGACCATGGTGCACAAAGTTTTAATTTGAGAACAACAACCCCACCCCTTTACATCTCTTTCACCAACTCCAAGGGCTCCTCGATCACCCCTCACTTCAGCGACGTGAACGAGTAATCCCACGCCCCGATGTTCCACACGTCGCCGATGCCCGCGACATCGTGCGCCTCGATGTTCGGCTCCTTGTCGAACGCGAACGGGATCGCGGCGGCCTGGGCCACAAGTTCACGGTCGATCGCGCCCCAGGCGGCGGCGCGGGCCTGGGTGCCGACGATCGATTCGGCTTCTTCCATCTTGCGGTTGATCGTCGGATCGTTCACCTGGCCCCAGTTGTTGTTGCCGCTGGGTTCGATGTGCTTGCCGTTGAACGTCACGTCGAGCACGCCTTGCGGATCACCGAAGTCCGCCGCCCAACCCACGCTCGGGCAGACGTCGATCTCTTCGGCCGGCGTGCCGCAGAACTTCGAGTACATGACCGACTGGTCGACGAGGCTGAACTTCGTTTTGAAGCCGAGGTTCTTGAGCGTCTGGTTGACGATTTCGGCGTCCTGCGCGTTGGGACTGCCGGTCGCGCCGACGATCTGCACCGTCGCGCCGCCCGTGTACCTCCCGCTCGGATAACCGGCGAGGCGCATGTACTTGGCGGCCACCTGCGCGTTCCCGGCGGGGTAGTCGTTGTAGTCGACCTGCGGGCCCTTCAGGCCGCCCGCCTCCTCGAAGCCGGGTATTTCGGGGTAGATGAAGTGCGTCATCACGTTCGTGACGAGCTCGCCGCCGCGGGCCTTGTTCATCGCGACCCGGTTGAGCGCCGCCCAGAACGCCTTGCGTGTGTTCACGTTCGCGAACGGGCCCTTGTGGTTGTTGACGGCGATGTAGTTCGTGCCGGCGCCCGGGGAGATCTCCAGCTGTGAGCGGTGCTGTTCGTAGGCGAGCTGGACGATCGACTGCGCGGGCGTGTCGTTCTGAACCATGTGCGAGCCTTCGAGCACCTGCCGTCCGATCACGTTCGGGTCGCCGCCGATCTGGATCGCGATCTGATTCAGGTACGCCGGGCGGAAGTCGGTCGCGGCGCTCCAGTTGGGGTTGCGCACGAGCGTCGCGGACTTGCCGGGTTCGTAGCCGATCCCGAGCACCTTGCCTGCGCCGTTTGACTTGAACATGTACGGGCCGGTGGCGACGAGATAGTTGCCGTATTCGGTCGGTTTGTGGGCGTCGTACTTGCGCGCGTATTCCTCGGGCACGGGCGCGCTCAGCGGCAGCACGAGCGCCGAGGCGAGAATCTGAGCCTTCGGTTCGGTCAGATGGAAGACGATCGTGTGAGAGTTGGGCGTGGCGATGCCGGAGATCGGCCCGCCGTTTGCCTTGCTCGCGCCTTCCAGCGCACCGAAGTACGTTGAGAAGTACGGGTTGGCGACGTTTTCGTTGGCGCCGCGCTCGATCGCGTAGGCGACGTCCGCGGAGGTGACTTCGCGATTGACGGGCGGGCTGAAATGGATGCCCGAGCGCAGATGCACGGTCACCATCTTGCGGTCGGAGGAGATTTCCGGCGGACTCGACGCCATGTCGGGAGAAGGAGCGGCGAACGTGTTGGGCTTGTAGGAATAGAGCGGGCGCTGCGTCGCGTACACCGCCTCGTAGTCGACCGACGAGTAGGCCTGGCCCGGGTCGAGGCGTTCGAAGTCCTGGTGGTTGAGGACCGTCAGCGTGCCGCCGCGCACACCGCCGGTCTGGGACTCGCCGGCGGGGGTCTGAACGCCTGGGGGCGCCTTGATTCCACTGGCCCCCGAGACAGTGCCCGAGCTCGAGCCGCACGCGGAGAGCCCCAGCGCGAGCGCCGCGCAGGCGCCCCCGACGAGCGCGAGCGACGCTGACCTTTTGATCGAGTCAAGCACTGATACCCCTCCTGTTTGTGGCGGATCTTGTGACGGATCGCCGCGTCATCGCGCGATCCTCGGGTTGAGAGCGTCCTGCAGGCCGTCGCCGAGCAGGTTGAAGGCGAGCACCGTCAACAGCAGGGCGATGCCAGGGAAGACCATGTACCACCAGGCCGTGCTGAAGGTCGGCGTGGCCGCGGCGATCATCTGCCCCCAGCTGGCGGTGGGTGGGCGCACGCCCACCCCGAGATAGGAGAGCGCCGCCTCCAGCAGGATGTTCTGGGGGATCAGCAGGCTCGCGTAGACGACGATCGGAGCGAACAGGTTGGGCAGGATCTCGCGGCTCATGATGCGCATGTCCGACGCGCCCTGCGAGCGGGCGGCGATCACGAACTCCTGCTCGCGCAGCGACAGCACGAGGCCGCGCACGATGCGCGCGATGTACGTCCAGTTGACGAGCGCGATCAGAAAGATGATCACGCCGAGGCCCGACTGGACGTGCCCTCCGAGACAGCCCCGGACCTCACAGGCGGCGCCGAGACCCAGGCCCAGCAGCAGGACCGGGATCGCCAGCACCACGTCGACCATGCGCGAGAGCAGCGTGTCGGTCCAGCCGCGGTAGTAGCCCGCGAGCAGGCCCACGATCGTGCCGAGCACCGTCGCGACGGCGGTGCCGACGATGCCGACGATCAGCGACACGCGCGTGCCGTGGATGACGCGCGAGGCGACGTCCTGTCCGAGCGGATCCACCCCGAAGGGATGCGCGGAGCTCGGCCCGAGCGGGCTGCCGAAGGCGTTCGTCAGGTTCGGGTTCTGCACGCTCGGACCGGGCAGCCCCAGCAGCGAGACGACCAGCGGCGCCGCGATCGCGACGACGATCAGCAGGGCGATGAACCAGAGCGAGACGAGCGCCACGCGATCGCGGCGAAAGCGCCGCCAGAACAGCTGCAGGGGAGAGCGCGCGGCAAGCGCGCCCGAGCCGGCGAGGTCGGGCAGGTCGACGCGTCCGCCCGTGCCGGGCAGCAGCTCGGCTGCGCCCACGCTCATGGGTGAATCCTCCGCGGGATGGTCGTCACATGCAGCACCGGGTACAAGAGTTCGACGCGCACTCCTCGGCAACCTCCCGAAGAAACTAAATAGACGCAGCCTCGCGTAGGCGCGTGTTTATGTCTCCGTGTCCGCGCGCGCGAGATACTTGCTGCGATGGAGACCCTGTTCGAGGACGATTCGCCTCCCCACCGCGCCGCAGGCGCCGCGGCGGGCGCGGGCTCGGTCGCAGAGCATCCGCTGGCGGTGAGGATGCGCCCGGGACGGCTGGATGAGTTCGTCGGGCAGACCCACCTGCTGGGCGCGGGCTCCGGGCTGCGCACCGCGATCGAGCAGGGCCGTCCGCATTCGATGGTGCTGTATGGGCCGCCGGGGACCGGCAAGACGACACTCGCGCGCCTCGTCGCGAGCAATTCGGACGCCGCGTTCGAGGAGCTCAGCGCGGTGCAGGCGGGACGCGCGGAGGTGCGCGCGGTGATCGAGCGCGCCACGCACCGGCGCACGCTGGGAACGCCGACCGTGCTGTTCCTGGACGAGATCCACCGCTTCAACAAGGCCCAGCAGGACGCCCTGCTGCCGGCGGTCGAGGACGGGCTCGTGACGCTGATCGGCGCCACCACCGAGAACCCCGCCTTCGAGGTCAACGGGGCGCTGCTCTCGCGCCTACGGGTGTACGCGCTGCAGGCGCTCAGCGCCGAGGAGGTCGCGACGGTGCTGCGCCGGGCGATCTCCCAGGACACGGCGGCGCCTGCGGCGAGCACGGCGCAGGCGGACCGAGACGGAGAGGACGGCGGCGGCGATGACGAGGACGCGAGCACGCACGTCGCCCGCGCAGAGGTCGACGAGGACGCGATCGAGTTCCTGGCGGCGCGCAGCGCGGGCGACGCGCGCACGGCGCTGAACGCGCTCGAGCTGGCGCTGCAAACCGCGGCGGAGCTCGGCGAGGCCCGCGTGGACGTCGCCCGGGTAGAGGACGCGCTGCAGCGCAAGGCGGTGCTGTACGACAAACACGGGGACCGTCATTACGACTACATCTCCGCCTGGATCAAGGCCACGCGCGGCTCGGACCCGGACGCCTCGCTGTACTACCTCGCGGTGATGCTCGAGGGGGGCGAGGATCCGCGCTTCATCGTGCGACGGATGGTAATCCTCGCCTCCGAGGACGTCGGCAACGCCGACCCCGGCGCGCTCACGGTGGCTGTCGCCGCGGCGCAGGCGGTCGAGCACGTGGGCCTGCCCGAGGCGACGTTCGCGCTCGCGCAGGCCGCGATCTATCTCGCGCTGGCGCCCAAGTCGAACGCCGCCGGGCGTTCGCTGGGCGCGGCCCGCCGGCACGTGCGCGAGCACGGGGCGGCGCCCGTGCCGGGGTGGCTCCGTCCCGGCGCCCGTCCCGGACAGGAGGTCGGCGGATATGACTACCCGCACGAGCATCCGGGGCAGGTGTCCCCGCAGGAGCTGGCGCCCGAGGGCGTCGTCGGGGAGCGGTTCTTCCAGGCGGGCGAGGCCGAAGCGCAGCTGGCGCAGCGATTGGAGCAGGTGCGCCGGATGCGTGGGCGATAATCGGGTATGGCCATCGTGACCACCTCGGACGGCGAGATGCGCGCCGAGCACACGCTGATCGCGCGCGATCCCGCGACCGGCGCGACGCTGGGGGAGGTGCGGGCGACGGCGCCCGAGCGGATCGCGGCGGTGACCGAGGGGGTGGCGCGCGTGCAGCCGCTGTGGGCGCTGCTGCGCGTGGTGGACCGCGCGCGTTACATGCGTCGCATGGCCCAGGCGATCGTCGACGAGCTCGACACGCTGACCGAGACGATCGCCCGCGAGCAGGGCCGGCCGCGGGCGGAGGTGGCGAGCATGGAGCTGCTGAGCGCGATCGACGCGTTGACGTGGATCGCCGACGAGGGCGCGGAGGCGATCGGGGAGCGGAGAGTACGTGCGCATCGCTCGCTGAGCGTCCGCACCCGCGCGCGGGTGGCGTACGAGCCATACGGCGTGATCGGCGTGATCGGCGCCGGCAGCGCCCCGTTCGCACAGCCCCTGAGCCAGATCGCGGGCGCGCTGCTGGCCGGCAACGGAGTCGTCTTCAAGCCCGCCACACGGGCGTGCCTGGCGGGCGAGGCGATCATGCGCGCGATCGGCCGCGCGGGCCTGCCCGAGGGGCTGGTCGCGATCGCGCACGGCGACGCGCAGGTGGGCGTCGCGCTCGCGCGCTCGCGCGCCGGCAAGGTGCTGTTCACGGGCTCACCCGCCGTCGGGCGGGCGGTGGCGCGAGAGTGCGTCTCGCGCGAGCGCGAGGTGACGGTGGAGCTCGGGGGCAAGGACGCGATGCTCGTGCTCGCCGACGCCCACATTCCCAACGCCACCGCCGGCGCGCTGTGGGCGGGGTGCGCCGGCGCCGGCCAGGCGCGCGGCGCGCTCGAGCGCGTGTATGTGGCGCGAGAGATCGCCGAGCCGTTCGTGGAGCGCCTGGTGGCGCGCGCACAGTCATACGCCGTCGGCGACCCGGTCGACCCGCACGTGCAGATGGGACCGCTCTCCTCGCAACGACGGGCGCAACACGTGAGCGAGCTCGTGAACGAGGCGCTCGCGCAGGGCGCGCGGCTGCGTTGTGGCGGACCGATGGAGACTCCGCCCGGCTGCTCCGGGGCGTTCTATGCACCCACCGTCCTGACGAACGTCAGCCATCAGATGCGGCTGATGCGCGAGCCGCTGGACGGCCCGGTGCTGGGGGTGATGGCGGTCGATTCGGTCGAGCAGGCGATCGCGCTTGCGAACGACAGCGAGTACGGGCTGGGCGCATCGGTGTGGAGCGCCGACCGCTACAGCGGGACGCGGATCGCGCGCGAGCTGCACGCGGGCATGGTGTGGCTGAACGACCACCCCCCGGCGCCGACGCTCACGCGCGGACCGTGGGGCGCCGCCGCGGGCGGCGGTCTCGGCAAGACCCTCGGCGAGGCCGGGCTGCGGGCGTGCGCGCAGGAAAAGCTGATCGCCTGGTCATCGCCGGGACTGCGCGGGCTGTGGTGGGGCCCGTACGACGAGAGCACCCTGCGCGCGGCGCAGGTCGTGGCGAGGCTGCGCTCGGGACGCGAGTCAGACCGCGAGCGCGCGTGGCGCCGGGGTGGACCGGCGATCGCGCGGATGGGGGCGCGGATGCTGGGGCGGGGCGTGCCACGGTAGGGTCAGCTCGAAGCGGATCGGATGCGCGAAGAACGACGCCGATGGTCACCCGCTGCGGTGAGTGTGCAAATACGCTTCCAATCGCGGTTCGGGCTGGCCGAAGTAGCGCACACGCGCGGCAAGGCCATTTGGAGGGTGGCCTGTGGTCAGTCTCTGCGTCGGGATCGACGAGGCGAGTTCCGCCGTCGTGTTCCACGGTACGGCCACCCGGGCGCCGAACAATGTCAGATTGACATTCCCAGGCAGCGCGGCCGAGGGAGAGAGGAGGCCTCGAGCTCCTTCGTTCGCCAACCATTCCGCCTCCGCTTGGCATCGCTCGTGATCGTCACTGACGAGCGCCTCGGCTTTGAACCCTGCCGCATCGGCAAGCTCGAAGGTGCTGTAGTCGACTATCAGGCTGTCATCGACTTGGAGCTGCCAGATGGTCGCCGAGTAGTGTGACGCGTCCTCGTCGGTGCGCAGATCCTCATGCCGGAGAATCTCCGCAAACGGTGACTCCGCATTGAGCGACATGTACTGCGTGGGACGCCGGCCGGCCATGTTCCAGCGTCCGTCTCGTCGATTCGGGTTGACCCACAAGGGCACGTCGTAAGAGGTCGCCCGGTAGGCCACACATGTACGGCGGACAAAGCTGGGCCGCCGTCTAGCTGGCATATTGACTGCGGCCCGACCGAGCGGCGCCGATCAGCTGATCTTCGGCGTCGGCATCTTCGAGCAGCGTCGCGGGTCGACGACCATTGAGATCACGCCGAGGGCGGTCGAACCAGGCGATGATGCCCTCCTCATCCCAGTTGTGACGGAGGACCGCGACCAGGCGCGCGAATACGCGGAGCGTGTGTCGAGGCGCTCCCCCCTGCGATCTCCATCGAGAAAGCGTCCTGCGGTCTACTCCAACGAGCTTCGCGATGGTCCGATCGGAGATGTGGGGCAGCCAGCGCTCCAGCTCCACCATCACCAGTCCGACGTCACCGCCGACTCCGCTGACGTGCTCGTCGAGGGCATCCCGGACCACGTGGCGGATGCGCTCCAGCATGATCATCAGCTGATCGCAGACGTCGAGATTTCCCGGGACTTCGTTTCGATCCAGCTGATCCCTAATGTCGAACAAGGCGTCGCTCAAGGTCGCGAGTTGATCTCGGTCGTAGTCCTCGGGCTGTATGCCGTCGCGCAGGTCCTTCATTCTCTGCGCGATCTCAGCCCAACGCTCATCGAAAGAGCCGTCGGTCTCGGGGGCCCGGCGGACCTGCTCTATGGCTTCGATGAATCTGTGCTGGACATCTTCGAGCTCGCGATCAAAGCGGCCGAGCCTCTCCTCGTATGTCTGTTGGGCAAGCACGATGTCTCCCATATGTCGATGATGGGGGACATGATAGGGACATCTCCGAGGAAACCCCGTTGTAATACGACCGGCACACGAGGACGGCTACCCTGTGACCATGCCAGCCCAGGCCTATGCCGGCAAGGAGTGCGTGTGTCAGCTGCGTCGCGGCATCTGCGATCAGAGCTGCGTGCAGGGCATGCTCGACACCCCCTTCTACATCGCCTGCCTGAAGCTGAGCGGACGGCGCTGCCTGGTCGTCGGCGGGGGTGAGATCGGGCTGGAGAAGGTCGAGGGGCTGCTCGCGTGCGGTGGCCAGGTGACGTTGATCGCGCCCACCGCGCTGCCGGCGCTCCAGGAGCACGCGCGCGAGGGCTCGATCCGTTGGGAGCAGCGCGAGTACGCGGGCGCAGAGGATCTCGAGGGGGTGTTCATGGCGATCGCCGCGACCGACGACACCGACGTGAACATCGCCGTCTACGACGACGCCGAGCGGCGCGCGATGCTCGTCAACGTCGTGGACGTGCCGCCGCTGTGCAACTTCATCCTGCCCGCGATCGTGCGCACCGGGCCGCTGGCGATCGCGATCTCCACCGCCGGCGCCTCGCCGGCGCTGGCCAAGCGGATGAAGCGCGAGATCGAAGGCCAGTTCGGCGCCGAGTACGCGCGGCTGGCGATCCTGCTCAACGACGTGCGCAGCTGGGCCAAGGCGACGCTGCCGACCTACCAGGATCGCAAGGAGTTCTTCGAGTCGATCGTCGGCGGGGACCCCGACCCGATCGCGCTGCTGCGCGCCGGCGAGGAGCCGGCCGTGCGCGAGCTGATAGCCCGGGCCCAGCGCGAGCACGCGCCCGCGACCGTCGGCGCCTGAGCGCACTCGGTTTCCGCATGAGCACCGGCGGCGCCGAGACGACGATCAGCGCCGAGACGGGCGGGCGGGCGCCCGCCGGAGCGCTCCCGTCGCGCGCGCTTCGTATCGAGGGGCTCACCCACGCCTACGGCGAGCGCACCGCGCTCGCCGATGTGTCGGTGTCGCTCACCGCCGGCCAGACGCTCGTCGTGTTCGGACCCAACGGCGCCGGCAAGACCACGCTGCTGCGCGTGCTCGCGACGTTGCTGCGTCCGCACGCCGGACGCGTCGAGGTGCTCGGCCACAGCCTGCCCGGCGACGCCTGGCTGGTGCGCGGTCGGATCGGGCTGCTCGGGCACGAGCCGCTGCTCTATCGCGAGCTGACCCCGCGCGAGAACCTGCGTTACCACGCGCGCCTGCACGGCGTCGCCGCGCACAGGGTCGACGAGCTGCTGGCGGAGGTCGGCATCGATGCGCGCGCCGACGAGCCGCTGCGCACACTCTCGCGCGGCATGATCCAGCGTGCCGCGGTCGCCCGCGCCGTGCTGCACGATCCCGAGCTGCTGCTGCTGGATGAGCCGCGCGCGAACCTGGATCCGGCGGCGGTCGGGCTCGTAGATCCGTTGATTGGTCGTGCCTCGGGGCGCACGCGGGTGATCTCCAGCCACGACCCCGGCGGAGGCCTGGCCGAGGCCGACATGGTGCTGGGACTGCGCGACGGCCGCCCCGCGCTGCTGGGAGCGGCCGCCGAGATCGACTCCGCCGAGATCACGGAGCTGTATCGGTGACGCGCACCGTCAGCGCCCTGCTGCGCAAGGAGCTGCTGGTCGAGCTGCGCACGCTGGAGTCCGTCCCCGGCATGTCCCTGTTCGCCGTGAGCACGATCGTGGTGTTTCACTTCGCGCTGCAACGCTCCACCGTCGACGGCGATCTGGCCGCGGGCGTGCTGTGGGTGACGCTGCTGTTCGCGGCGATGCTCGGGCTCAACCGGCTGTTCGTCGCCGACGCCGAGCAGGGCGGCTTCGACGGGTTCCTGCTCGCGCCCGTGGACCGCACCGCGATGCTGATCGCGAAGGCGCTGACGCTGCTCTCCTACCTGCTCGTGCTGGAGATCGTGGCCGTGCCCGCGTTCGCGCTGCTGCTGCTGGGACCGCCGCTCGGGCCGGCGCTGCCCGGCCTCGTGGCGATCCTCGCGCTCGCCGACGTAGGGCTGGCGCTGATCGGCACGCTGATCGCGGCGCTGGCGGTGCAGACCCGCGCGCGCGACCTGCTCGGGCCGCTGCTCGCGCTGCCGCTGCTCGTCCCGATCGTGATCGCCGGCGCCCGCGCCACCTCGCCGCTGCTGAGCGCCGGACACGTCGGCGCCCTGAGTGGACGCTGGCTGGCGATGCTCGCGCTCTATGATCTGGTGTTCGGGCTGATCGCCTACGCCGTATTCGACTTCCTGCTGGAGGACTGACCCCTGAGAGTCCCGGGACTGCGCACACTGAGCATCGTCACGGTCGCCGCCATGGGCATCGCCCTGTGCCTCGTGTTCTTCTACGCCCCGATCGAACTCGAAGAAGGGCTGTTGCAGAAGATCTTCTACCTGCACGTGCCGCTGGCGATCGTCTCGCTGGGCGGGTTCGTGCTCGGCGGGATCCTGGCGATCGCGCACCTGCGCACGCGCGACCGGCGCTGGGACCTGCGCTCCTACGTGACGATCCACATGAGCCTCATCTTCGGCGTCGCCGTGCTGCTGACCGGTTCGATCTGGGCGCGCGGCTCGTGGGGGCACTGGTGGGTGTGGAGCGAGCCCACGCTCGTCTCCTATCTGATCGTGTTCCTGCTGTACGCGACCTACCAGCCGCTGCGCTTCGCGATCGAGGACCCCGAGCGCCAGGCCCGTTACGCGTCGGTGTTCGCGATCGTCGCCGGCGCGTTCGTGCCGCTGAACTTCCTCGCCGTGCGCCTCTCCACCTCCTACCTGCACCCGCGCGTGCTCGGCTCCTCCTCCAACCTGCCCGGCTCGATGCGGTTCACGTTCCTGGTCTCGCTTGCGGCGATCGCGTTGCTGTTCGCGACGTTGTGCTCGTACGAGCTCACGGCCAAGCGCACGCGCATGCTGCTGCGCTCACGCAGCCGGATCCTGGGGTACCGGTGATGTCCGTCCTCGCGAACGCGCTGCCGGAGAACACGGGCGACGGCTACGTGGCCGCCGCTTACATCGTGTTCTTCGTGCTCCTGCTCGTCTACGTCGCGATCATGGCACTGCGCCTCAGCCACGTGCAGCGCGACCTGCGCGACCTGCAGGCTCGCACGCAGGAGTCTGCGCGCGAGCACGAGACCCGCCAGGGGTCGGGAGCGGGGTCGTCGGACGTGGGGTCGTCGGACGCCGAGTCGGGCGCGGGCGCGGCGGCGGGCCGTCCGCAGAGTCATGACGATGAGACGCTGGAGCGCGAACCGGCATGAGCGAGCTGCTGGCGCTCGGGATCTCCCACAAGACCGCGCCCGTGGCGCTGCGCGAGCGGCTGGCGTTCACCGAGCCCCAGGCGCGCGAGTTCGCCGAATCGACGCTCGCCACGCCGGAGGTGCGCGAGGCGATCGTGATCTCCACGTGCAACCGCACCGAGGTGTATCTCGTAGTAGGAGACTCCGTGCGCGCCGAGGGTGACGTGCTCGGGCTGCTGGCCCAGCGCGCGGAGATCCGCCCGACCGAGCTCGCGGACGCGATCTATTCGCCCCGCAACTGCGACGCCGCGCGCCAGCTCTACCGCGTGACGGCGGGCCTTGAGTCGATGATCGTCGGCGAGGCCGAGATCCAGGGCCAGGTCAGGCGCGCGCACGAGTCCGCGCTCGCGGCCGGCTGCACCGGGCCGCTGTCCAACCGCCTGTTCGCCGCGGCGCTCACGACCGGCAAGCGCGTGCGCTCGGAGACCGCGATCGGCGCCGGCCGCGCGAGCGTGCCCTCGGTCGCTGTCGATCTCGCGCAGACCGTGCTCGGCGGCCTGACCGACGCCCATGTCGTGATCCTCGGCGCCGGCGAGACGAGCGAGCTGACCGCGCGTGCCCTCTCCGAGCAGGGAGCCGGCACGATCTTCGTCGCCAACCGCCACGCCGACCGCGCGCTGCACCTCGCCGAGCGCTTCGGCGGATCGGTCGTCGGGCTCGACGGACTGCCCGAGCAGTTGGCGCGCGCCGACATCGTGCTCTCCTCGACCGCCTCGCCGCATCCGATCGTCGGGCGCGAGGAGCTGGCCGAGGTGATGCGCGAGCGCGAGGACCGTCCGTTGCTGCTGATCGACATCGCCGTCCCCCGCGACATCGACCCCGGCTGCGCCGAGCTTGCGGGCGTGAGCCTGTATGACATCGACGACCTGCAGGCCGTGGTCGCGCGCAACCTCGACACGCGCGCCAACGAGGTTCCGCGCGCGCAGGCGATCGTCGAGGAGGAGATCCTGCGCTTCGCCCGCTGGCTCGGCCAGCTCGACGTGCTACCGACCGTCAGCGCGCTACGCGAACACGGCGCCGCGCTGGTCGAGCAGGTGCTCGCCGAGAACGAGGGCCGCTGGGAGTCGGCCTCGCCGCGCGATCTCGCGCGAGTGGAGGCGATCGCCCGCGCGGTCTGCAGCCGGCTGCTGCACGAGCCTACGATCCGCCTGCGCAGCCACGGCGAGCGAGGCCATGCCAACATCGAGCTCGTGCGCGAGCTGTTCGGCCTGAGCGACGACGAGCCCGACGCGCGCGCCTCGGCGGCAGCGGACATGGGCGGGGCGCCGGACAACGTGCGCCAGCTCTCGCGCCCGGCCCGTGCCGGCGGCTCGAGCTCGTCCTGACTCGCCGGCGATGAGCAGACTGCGCATCGGTACTCGCGCCAGCGCGCTAGCGCTCGCGCAGACCCGAGGGGTCGCGGACCTGCTCGCGGACGGCGGCCTCGTGCGGACTGAGATCGTGACCCTCACCACCAGCGGCGACCGCGACGTTGCGAGCGGTGCTGACAAGTCGCGCTGGGTGGACACGATCGAGGATGCCCTGCTCGCAGGGGAGATCGATCTGGCCGTGCACTCCGCCAAGGACCTCCCCGGTGAGCTCGCCGGCGGTCTGGAGCTGCTGGGCGCGCCGCCGCGTGCGAGCGTCGAGGACGTGCTGTGTCTCGCCAGCGAGCAGCCGGCCGACGACGGCTCTGGCAAGGACCGGGACAGACGCGGCGTAAAAAACGGCGACGATGGCGCGCCCGGGGACGATTGGGTCAGCGACCGATCGGCGGGGTTAGATCGGCTCCCCGAGGGCGCGCGCGTCGGCACGAGCAGCATCCGCCGCGCCGCCCAGCTGCGCGCCGCGCGCGCGGACCTCGACGTCGTGGCGATGGGCGGCAACGTCGACACGCGCCTGCGCCTGCTTGCGGAGGGCAAGTTCGATGCGATCGTGCTCGCCCGGGCCGGTCTGCAGCGACTCGGCCGCGAGCGTGAAATCGGCGCGGTGCTGGACCCCGCGCGGTTCGTGCCCGCGCCGGGCCAGGGTGCGCTCGCGCTGGAGGCCCGCGCCGAGGACGAGCGCGTAAGCGAGGCGGTCGCGGCGATCCTCGACGCCGACACCTCCGCCTGCCTGCAGGCCGAGCGCGCCCTCGCGCGCGCGCTCGACGCCTCCTGCCATACGCCGCTCGGCGCCCACGCGCAGGCCGCGGGCTGCGGCTGCCTCGGCCTGCGCGCCTGGGTCGGCCTGCCCGACGGCTCGGCCTGGGTCGCGGACGAGTTGCTCGGCGGCTTCTACGACCCGGTCGAGCTGGGCACACGCATAGCCGAGCGGATGCGTGCGGCCGGCGCAGACGAGCTGCTCGCGCAAGCCCAGGAGATGACTGGCGTTGCCGGCGCGTGAGTTTTCGGCGGGCAGCTCGGACCCGTCAAGCGAGGACCCTCCGGCGGGTCGCGTGTATCTGGTGGGCGCCGGCCCCGGCGATCCCGGTCTGCTGACCGCGCGAGCGTTGGAGTTGATCGCGAGCGCGGACACGGTCCTCTATGACCGTCTGATTCCAAGCACCGCGCTCGACGGCGCGCGGACCGACGCGGAGCTGCTGTTCGTGGGCAAGGAGGGCGGCGGTGAGTCGGTGCCCCAAGAGCAGACCGAGGAGCTGATGATCGACCGTGCCCGCGCCGGTCGGACCGTTGTGCGTCTGAAGGGCGGGGACCCGTTCGTGTTCGGCCGCGGCGGCGAGGAGGCGCTGCGCCTGCGGGCCGCCGCGATCCCGTATGAGATCGTGCCCGGCGTCACCGCGGGCGTCGGCGCGGCGGCATACGCGGGCATCCCGGTCACCCATCGCGGGCTCTCGAGCGCCGTCGCGCTCGTCACCGGCCACGAGGACCCGGACAAGGACATGGAGTCCTCGCTGGACTGGTCCGCACTCGCGGCCTTCCCCGGCACGCTCGTCTTCTACATGGGCGTCCGCGCGCTGGCGCATATCGCGCGATCGTTGATCGACGCCGGGCGCGCGCCCGATGAGCCGGCGGCGATCGTCGAACGCGGCACGCTCCCCGGCCAGCGCACGATCGCTGGCACGCTCGCCACGATCGTCGAGCGCGCCCGCGTCGAGCAGGTGCGCGCCCCCTCGATCACGCTCGTCGGTCCGGTCGCCGGACTGGCCGGCGAGCTCTCCTGGCTGCCGCCCGCCCCATTGGGCGGTCTGAGCGTGGCCGTGACGCGCGCGCGGGCCACCGCCAGCGGCTTGGCGCGGCGGTTGGAATCGCTCGGCGCTCGCGTCCCGCAGGCGCCCGCGATCCGCACCGTGCCACTGCCGGGACCGGCTCCCGACCTCGCGCGCTACGACCTGCTCTGCCTTACGAGCCCGGTCGGCGTGAATGCATTGTTCGAGCGTCTGCGCGCCGAGGACCAGGACGCGCGCGCCCTGGCCGGTACGCGCGTGGCGGCGATCGGGCCGGGCACCGCGCGAGCGCTGGCCGAGCTCGGCATTCGCGCGGACATCGTCCCCGAGCGCGCGGTCGCCGAGGGGCTGGTGGAGGCTCTGACCAAGCTGACATCGCCCGTGCGCAGCGCGTTGATCGCCCGCGCGAGCGAGGGCCGCGCGGTATTGCCGGACGCGCTGCGCGAGCGCGGCGTCGAGGTGGACGTGCTGGCGCTGTATGAGACGGTCGCCGAGATCCCGCCCGCGCCCGTCCTCGAGGAAGCGCTCGCGGCCGACTACGTCACGTTCACCTCCGCCTCAAGCGTGCGCTTCTTCGCGCAGGCCATCGACGGGACAACCGCGCTCTCCCCCAACGCGCGCGTCGTCTCGATCGGGCCGATCACAAGCAGGGCGTTGCGCGAGCACGGCCTGGAGCCACACGTCGAGGCCGCCTCGCACGACATCGACGGTCTCGTCCAAGCGCTGCTCGCGGATGTCCGCACCCGGACCGACTGACAGGCGCGTCACCGTGTCCGGCGCGCTCGGCCATCCCCGTCTGCACCTGCGCAGCACCGACTCGACCAACGACCGCGCCCGCGCGCTGGCGATCGCCGGAGTGCCGCACGGAACGCTCGTCACCGCCTCTGCGCAGACCGCCGGACGTGGCCGCCAGGGCCGGCGCTGGTCGGCCCCCCCGGACAGCTCGCTGCTGGCCTCGCTCGTGCTGAGAGGCGCGCCGCTGCCGCGGCTGCTGCCGTTGATCGCGGCCATTGCGGTGTGCGATGTGGCCGGAGAGGACGCGTGGGTCAAGTGGCCCAACGACATCGTCCGCATTCGGGTGCCGAGCGGGGAGGTCACCGCTGCGGGAGGCGCCGATGCGGTAGAGCTGGCGAAGCTCGCGGGCATCCTCGCGGAGGGACGACCCCAGGAGGGCTGGGCGGTGTTGGGCGTCGGTCTGAACGTCGCCGTGCGCCTGGAGGATCTGCCCGTGGAGCTGCAGGGCGCCGCCGCCACGCTCGGGCGAGACTCCGAGGCGATCGAGCCCACGCTCGCACGTCTGCTCGCTGCGCTCGAGCGGCGCTTGGCCGAGCCGACCGAGGCGCTGCTCGACGCTTATCGCGCCCGCGACGCCCTGCGCGGGCGGGCAGTCGGCTGGTCCGGAGGGAACGGCCGCGCCGGCGGGATCGACGGCGAGGGCCGGCTCGTGGTCGCGCTGCCGGGAGGTGGTCACACCGCGCTCGACGCGGGGGAGGTTCACCTGCGGCGCGTGTGACCCGCGAGGAGCGCCCGTCTACTCCTCGGCGTGCTCGAGCGCTTCGGCGACGTTGCGATCGAGCTTGCCCTCCTCGGCCGGCGCGAGCCCGCTGCCGTTGGTGCTCGGAGGCTCGGACGCGTCGCTCGTGAGCGCTTCGTCCAGGACCGCGTCGCTCGGCGTCTGGCTCCTCTTGGCGCGCCCGCCGGCGCGGGCGCGCCGCCTGCCGGAGGACCTGGACGCCGCGCCGTTCCTGGTGGCCTGCGTACCGTCGGCACCGTTCTGAGGATCGCCACTCCCGGACGCGCCAGGGCCGGCGCTCTGCGTGTCCGCGGCCTTCATCGCTGCGTCCGCGCCGGCGGCGCCCGTAGCAGCCACGCTCCCGTCCGCGCCCGGGCCCTTCGCGGCCCCTTTGTTGCGCCTGCGGCGATTGTTGCGGGCGCGGCGTTTGGGGAAGTTGCGCAACAGCTCGCGCGCCAGCGCCGGAGGCTTGCGGGCCATCCGCGTGCGCGCGCCGCGCAATGCCTCCTCCGCCTCGGGCGTGTGTGCAAGCGCGGCCGCCAGCAGCGCGGCGGCCAGCCGGCGATCCTGCTTGCGCGCGGCGTGGATCAGCCGCCGGGCGTTGCGCGCGTGCGCGCCGCCGGAGGAGTTGACGAGCAGACCGAGCAGGCGCTTGGTCTCGGGCCAGCGCTGCACCGCGTACTCCTCGTGCACCTCGCGCGTATATCCGGCGAGCCGCCAGATCCAGGCGGTGGCCTGATCGCGGCGGCCGATCCGCCGCTCGACCATCGCACGCAGCATGATCTTGCTCGCCTCGCGGCGCTCGTCGCGGGGCCAGCCGCCGATGATGTCGATCGCAGTGTCGAACGCGTCGGGGTCGCGCAACGCGGCGATGTCCGCGAGCGCGCGCAGCCGTAGCTGCGAGCTCTTGTTGCGCTGCACGGCGGTGATCAGAAACCGACCCTTGAGCTCGCCACCGCGATCGAAGTGCAGCATCGCCCGCGCCCTGCGCCAGCCCGCCGGAGCCACGCGCGCGCCCGCCAGCGCCGCCCATACATGCTGCTCGCCATAGTCGAGGTTCTCGACCGCGATCCGCCACAGCTCGCGCTCGAACACCGCGAAGCGGCGCTCCTCCTCCGCGCACACCGGCAGCACGCGGCGCTCCACGCGCATGCGCCGCCCACGCCCGCGCCTGACCGGGCCGACGACGATCGCCCCGCCGCGGTACACGTCGCGGTCCAGCAGCGAGTGCAGCGTGACGACCGGGTCGTCGTTCTTGGTGGCCGGGTGCACGAAGTCGACGACCAGACCGGCCTCCTTGCCGGGGTGCCGGCGGGTGACGCGACCGACGCGCTGCTGGTAGATGCGTTTGGAGGCGGTCGGAGCGAGGTGCACGCAGACGGTCGCCCGCGGCGAGTTCCAGCCCTCCGCGAGCAGCTGCGCGTTGATCAGCACGTCGATGTCGCCGCGCTCATAGCGCGCCAGGATCTCCGCGAGCTCGCGCTTGGGCGTCTCGCCGGAGACGCCCTGCGCCTTGATGCCTTCCGCGCGAAAGGCCTCGGCGAGGTTGTAGGCGTGCTGCACGCCCGCCGCATACACCACGCCCGGGACGCCGTTGAAGCGCGTCCTGTAGAGGTTCGCGGCGGCCATGTTGAACGGCTGCTGATCGAGCAGCGCGGCCAGCTCCTCCTGGTCGAACTCCGTGTCGACCTCGCCTCGCCTGAGCGGGACCTTGGCGATCGTGCGTACCCCCACGCCCGGTGAGATGCGCACGCAGCGAAGCGGCGCGATCACGCCGCGCCGCGCGGCCTGCGCCAGGTCAAAGCGCGAGGTCTGCGTGGGGAACAGGTCGGTGACGTGGCGCGCGATCAGCGCGCCGGTGGCGGTCATGCCGATGAAGATCGGACCGGTCCAGTTGCGGATCGCGCCGCTCGTCTTCTCGCCGAGCGCGGTGTGCGCCTCGTCGCAGATCACGATCGTGTAGGCGCTCGAGATCTTGCCGGCGTTGCGCACGAACCACTGATAGGTCTCGACCGTCACCGGCCCCTTGACCGAGTCCTCGCCGAGCAGCAGCGGGCGGGAGATGCGCTTGGAGTAGCCGCGCTCGCGCAGCTCACCGTGGAACTGGTCGACGAGGTTGCGCCGGTGCGTGAGGATCAGGATGCCGCCCGTCTGCGAGCCCTCGACGAAGCCGAGCGCGGCGACCGTCTTGCCGGCGCCGGTGGCGTGCTCGAACCAGAAGCGCTTGGCCGCGTTCGGGTCCTCGGGCTGCTCGGCCAGCGACTCCTCGTCGTCCTCGCCTTCGTCGACCCAGTCCTGTGGCTCCTCGTCGGACTCGCTCTCGGAGGCGGCGTCCTCGTCGACGTCCGCGTGCTCGTCCTCGCCGAGCAGCTCTTCCGCGAACTCCTCATCGTCCTCGTCCTCATCGTCGTCCTCATCGGGCGCCGCGCGCTGGACCGGACCGAGCTCGTCGTCGTCCTCGTCCTCCTCGTCATCCTCGTCCTCGTCCTCGTCGGCGTCGCCCTCGGGCTCGTCCTCGTCGTAGTCGAGGTCCGCGCGCCCGTCCTGAGCCGCGTCGGAGTCATCGCTCTCACTCGCCGGAGCGTCGTCGGGGCCGAGGATCGCCGCCGAGGCCAGCAGCTCCGGCGAGGCCGCGGCGGCCACCACCCGGCCGTTGCCGTGGACGCTCGTGCGCTGCGCCTCGGCGAGCAGCGCCGTGAGCGTGCCCGACAGCGCATCGACCTGGTGGGCGGAGAGCACGGTGCCGTCCGCGAGCTTCGGCTCATCGTCGGAGAGCAGGCGCTCCAACCCCAGCAGCAGCGAGAAGTCCCGGCGCCATTCCGTGGAGGGATGCCGCGCGCCCGCGTCGAGCTCCGCCAGCGCGCGATCCAGCGCGCGCCTGCGCGGGGAGCCCGGCGCCAGCGCGAGGGCGGCGTCCTCGCCCTCGTGCAGGAAGCGATCGCGCACGAAATCCTCCGCGCGAGCGATCTCGGCGGAACTGGGAGTGGGCGCGGCCGCGAGGGCCACTGAAGTGGACTCGGCCATCTAGGGCTCTGGACTTCGAGACGGAGCCGCCGACGCAGTGGTCTCGGCGAGGCTCAGGTTGCCGACGCACGCCGGCGACGTCGCCGGATGCTCACAGCGAACCGGCCTGACGTGTCTTCAGCATATAGCACGGAGCGGAGGAATTGAAGGGGGCGAACGGGCGGCGTGTATGCCACCATCAGCCGCGATGACCGGGATCGCCCCCGCCCGTCTGCTCGCGACATTCGCGATCCTCGCCGTCATCGCGCTGCTCGCCGTCGGCCTGATCCAGCTCGCCGGCTCCTCTTCCCCGCCGTCGAGCGAACCGAGAGAGCGACTGACGCTCGCCCAGATACAGGCGCGGCTGGCCGGCGCACCCGCCCCGCTCGAGGCGCTGCACGCCCAGGCCGGACAGATTCTCTCCGGGGGCGCCCCCGCGCTGCACGCGCGCCTGAGCGCGTTGCACGGCTACCCGCTGGTGATCAACAAGTGGGCCTCCTGGTGCGTGCCCTGCCAGTCCGAGCGCGCCACCTTCCAGCGGGCCTCCACCGCGCTCGGGCGATCGGTCGCGTTCATCGGCATCGACTCTGGCGACACAAGCCTCGCCGACGGGCGCGCGTTCCTGCGCGCGACGCCGGTCGGCTATCCGAGCTACTACGACCAGAGCGGGCGCCTGGGCACGCGCATCGCCGACTCCTCGTTCACGCCCGTGACCGTCTTCTACGATCGAGCCGGGCGACAGTACATTCACCAGGGTCCCTACCCGAGCGTCGCGAAGCTCGAAGCCGACGTCCACCGCTACGCGCTCGGCTCCTAATCTGTGCAGCGCGTGCCCGAGATCCGCATAGACCCGCTCACGGGGCATCGCACGATCGTCGCGGGCGAGCGCTCGCGACGTCCGGGGGGAGCGCCCCGCTGTGAGCCCCCCGAGCCGATCGACGTGCAACGCGACCCCTTCGCCGAGGGTCACGAGGACCGCACGCCCCCCGAGCTGTACGCGGTGCGCCCTGGCGGCGGACCCGCGGACTCCCCCGGCTGGACCGTCCGGGTCGTGCCGAACCTGTACCCCGCGCTGACGCCCGACGCCACCGAGCCCGAAGATGAGCGGCCCGGAGACGATTCGGAGCTGTTCGTCGCGCGGCCGGCCGTGGGGGCGCATGAGGTGATCGTCAACGGGCCCCAGTCGGTGCTCTCGCTCGCCGAGCTCCCGCGCGAGCAGGTCCTCGCGGCCGTAGACGTATGGCGTGAGCGCATGCGCGTGCACCACGACGATTCGGCGTACGTGCAGCTGATCGTCAACGAGCGGCGCGAGGGCGGAGCCTCGTTGCCCCATACGCACGCCCAGCTGTACGCGCTGCACTTCGTCCCCGCCGAGATCGCCCGCGAGCGTGAGCGCGCCGGCGCCTACACGACGCGCACGATGGGCCACACGCTGCTCGAGGATCTGATCGCCGAGGAGGTCCGCCGGGGGGAGCGAATCGTGGCGATCGACGACGAGGCCGTGCTGCTCGCGCCCTACGCCTCGCGACTGCCATTCCAGCTGATGCTCGCCCCGCGCCGCCCCTGCGCGCGCTTCGAGACCGATGGCGCCGGCGCGTCGCTGCTGCACGACGGACTCTCCCGGCTCGCACGCCTGCTCGGCTCGAGCCCGCCGCTGAACCTGTGGGTGCGCACGGCCCCGCGCGGCGTCGAGCAGTTCTGCTGGCGCATCGACATCGCCCCGCGCCTGACCCATCTCGCGGGCCTGGAGCTCTCGACCGGGCTGAACCTGAACATCGTCGCGCCTGAGCACGCCGCCTCGCTGCTGCGCGATGTGTGAGTAGGCTGCGCGCTGTGCCGCCCGAGGAACGCTTCCTTCCCCGCTTCGCCGCCGAGCCCCCGCAGGAGCTGCTGCCCTACGGACGCTGGGCCAGCCGGCTGAGCGCCGAGTTCTTCGAGGCCTGCTCCGCGCTCGACAGCGCGGGCGAGGACCTGGGCGAGCCCGGCGACATCGCCTGGTACCCCGACCGGACCTGGCACGGCCGGACGTACGTCCCCGCGAGCACGATCACCTCGCGCGGCTACGAGCTGTTCGGCTACGTCCGCTTCGTACCCGCCGAGGAGGGCGAGGATCCGACCGACTTCTACGCGCACGCAGACTTCACCGACGAGACGGCCGAGCTCAACCCCGACTGGACGCTCGACCTGTGCGAGGAGACGATCGGCTCCTGGCGCGGGCACTCGGGCGCGGTCGCCGCGATGACCCTCGTGTGGGGACGCCCCCTGATCGGCGGCGGGCGCCTCGCCACCGCCGAGCTCGCCGACCTGGCGGTCGACCAGTGCGAGCTGATCGAGGAGCGCTTCACCCTCATTGCCCCCGACGACTATCGCGGCGATCTGCTCGAGATCAAGCTCTTCGGCGGGCGCGCTCAGGAGCTGGCGCGAGAGTCGCTGTATGCGGGGGATGACGAGGAGGAGGAGGAGGAGGGAGATGCGGACAACGGAGACACGGAGGAGGACGCCACTACGAGCTCATGAGCTCGAGGCGCTTGGCTGAGTTGGGAGACGCGCCAGCTTCTTACCCGGGTTGAGCAGGCCCTTCGGGTCGAACGCCCGCTTGATCTGCTCGTGCAACTCGACCGACCGCTCGTCCCACTGCGAGCGCAGCCGCCCACGCTTGAGCCAGCCGACACCGTGCTCAGCCGCAATCGATCCGCCGAGCTCGGCCACCACCGCGAACAGCTCCTCGCCGATCGTGCGCGCCGACTCCAGCTCCCGCGCGCTCTCCGGATCGACGAGCACGGTCGCATGCACGTTGCCCTCTCCCCCATGCCCCCACACGCAGGAGCGCAGCCCGTGTCGCTCTGCGATCTCGGCGAACCGCTCCAGTCCCTCGGCCAGGCGCTCGACCGGGAACGCCACGTCCTCGGAGACCTTCCCGCCTCGCACCGCCGTGGTCGCGGGGTTGAACCCGTCGCGCCAGCGCCACAGCGCGTCGATGTCGACTGGCTCGTCGATCGCGACCGCGCGCTCGGCCAGCAGGTCGAGGAGCGCACGACGCTGCGCAACCGTCTCCTCGCGCGAGCCGTCCACCTCAGCCAGCAGCGCGAACCCGGCTCCGCGTGGCGTCGCACCCGGGTAGGCGCCCTTGACGATCTCCAGCGTCTCGCCGTCCAGGAACTCGAGCGCCGCGGGCCGCATCCCGGCTGCCGTCACGTCGAGCATCCCCGCGCACCCCTGCGCTCGATCGCGCAAGAACACGACCAGCGCCGCACGCGCCTCCGGCGCCGGCAGCAGGCGCAATCGCACCGCAGTGATCACGCCCAGCGTCCCCTCCGAGCCGATCAACAGGCTCTTGAGGTCATACCCGGCCACATCCTTGCGTGCCCACCCGCCGACCCTCACCAGCTCTCCCGGCGCCAGCACCACCTCCATGCCAGTCACCCACGTGCCCGTAACCCCGTACTTCAGCGCATGCGGACCGCCCGCGTTCGTGGCCACGTTGCCACCGATCTGCGACTGCTCGGACGCGCCCGGGTCCGGTGCGAACATCAGCCCGTTCTCGCGCGCCAGCCGCTGCACATGGTGAGTGGTGACGCCCGCCTCGGGATAGATCCGCCACAGCTCAGGTGCGAGCTCGCGCACCCTCCGCAGCCGCTCCAGCGAGAGCACCGTCCCGCCCTCGGTCGGCACCGCCCCACCGGCCAGGCCGGTTCCACCGCCGCGCGGGACGATCGGTACGTCGTGGGCGTAGCACCACCGGACCACGGCCGCGACCTCCTCGGCGCTGCCCGGTAAGACCACCGCGTCGGCGTGGCCCGTAAGCTCACGGCGGCGCGAAGCGTCCTGGTTGTAGGGCGATCCCGGTAGGGGCACCTCGAGCACGTGCTCGGCGCCGACGATGCGGGCGAGGTCGCGGGGCGGGGGCATGGTCACATGCTCGCAACTGGAGGACCCGGCGCGAAGCGGCACAGGGGCACCGGACGATCCCGATCGTCCAACTCCTACCACGATAGCGAGCGATCCCACCGTCGGACGCAGCCCGTCGACGCCAACTCTCGGCGGCGGAGGAGATGGCGCCATAAGCACCAGCCGCGCGCCCTTCCAGCGGCGTGTTGCCGGGTGTATGTTTGTTGCTGCCACCGAACGGGAGGAGATTCAGATGTCGTACGTACGTGTCGTGAGATTCACCGGCGTGGACGCAGAGCGGATGAAGACGATGCTGGCACGCATCAACGAGGCCGGCGGACCGCCCCCCGGCGTGACGACCACAGGCTTGCAGGTGCTGCACGACGAGCAGCAGGACACGGCGGTAGTCCTTCAGAGCTTTGCCACGGCGCAGGACATGAGCGCGGCCGCGCAGGTGTTCAGCGCAATGGATGCCTCCGATACCCCAGGCACCCGTGCCACCGTGGACATGTGCGAGCTAAAGCTCGAGCTCGAGCCCTGACACGCCCGGTGAGGTAGCCGGCTATGAGCGCACCCGAGGACGTGGGTCTCGCAGACCTCGGCAAGATCGAGCACATCGTCGTCTTGATGATGGAGAACCGCTCGTTCGATCAGATGCTCGGCTACCTCACACGCGACGGGATGCCCGAGGTCCGGGGCCTCACCGGCAAGGAGAGCAACCCCGACGGCCAGGGCACAGAGCACGCGGTCTTCGAATGGGGCTCCGAGGAAACCTCGTTCCATCCGCTTCAGGACCCCAGCGGCAAGATCCTGGATCCGTGCCATTCCAAGCAGTGCGTCGCGCGGCAGCTCGCAGACGGCAACCGTGGGTTCATCGCCAACTTCATCGAAAGCCGCAAGGACAAGAACGGCACTCCGGTCACAATCCCCGACGAGTACCACGCACTGCCGATGGGTCACTATGGCGCCCAGCACCTGCCGATGTACGACTTCCTCGCCCGCAACTACGCGGTCTGCGACGCATGGCACAGCTCAGTCCCGGGCGACACCTGGCCCAACCGTCTGTTCGCGCTCGCCGGGCGAGAAGGACCGAAGACGCTCCGACCCCTACTGCAACGGATCGAGGAGCGATTCAAAGATCTCGAGGCGCGATTCAAAGGTGAGTTGCAGGCTCTCGAGAACGCTCCGATCTACGAGGTCGAAGCGTTTACGCGCCAGCTCGACGACACGCAATGGAAGTGGTACTCCCACGACCCCGCCACGCTACGCGCCGCCGACGAGAAGTACCGGCACTTTGGCGAGCGCGAGAACTTCGCGTTCTTCGATCGCCAGAAGGTCAGCATCCTCACTGAGCTCCTCGAGGAGCCGATCGTCACAGGCGGGAGCTTCCTCGACGACGCCGCCAACGGCAAGTTGCGCAACGTGTCCTGGATCGACCCGAACTTCATCGACCTCAAAGTCCTCGAGAGCGCTTCCAATGACGACCATCCACCGTCCGACGTGCGCGCCGGCCAATCGCTCGTGCTCGAGACCTACGAAGCGCTGCGCAACAGCCCTACGTGGGAGGACACGCTGCTCGTCATCGTCTACGACGAGCACGGCGGGTTCTACGACCACGTACCCCCACCTCCGCTGGACATCGACGACGGCTCCGGGCTCGCGACGTACGGGGTGCGCGTCCCGGCGCTGTTGGTCGGACCGAGGGTGAAGCGTCAGGTCTACCATCAGCGGTTCGACCACACCAGCCTCATCAAGACGATCCTGCAGCGGTTCGCCGCCGACCCCGAGCAGGCGATCGCGAAGATGGGCGCGCGTGTCCAACACGCACAGCACCTCGGCATCGCCCTCGCAGACTCGCCGCGCACGGACATCCCCGAGCACGACACGGCGCGTGCGCAGATCACAGACTGGCGGGCGCACGCACGGGCGGCCCGGCGAGGCAGCGCCACGCAAGGACACTCGCTCGCTCGCGACGGAGCAGGGCAGCAGCTCGGACTCCACGAGTTCCAAGAAGAGTTCGCACGGTTCGCGCTCGCCGTGCGCGAAGCCGGGCTGCCGTACGGAGAGCCATAGGCGGACCGGACGCTGCACTCGCCACGGAGGGAACCGCGCTCGCGTGACGGGGAACGCCTACGAACCCGCGGCCTGGCAGTGGCGAGCGCTACTGGCAGATAGCTCGTGTCGTCCAGCGATGTCGCGCAGGGCTGTTACGCGGCGACGGCGACGCCGGCGGGAACGTAGTGCTCGACCGTGAGGTCGTCGCGCTCAAGCGCGAAGCGCACGCCATCCTCGGCGAGCTGGTGCGCCTCGACGTAGGTGTCCGCCACCACGGTCCAACGGGGCACGTCGGGCGAGGAGGCGACCCAGGTGTCCTGATCTTGGCGATAGAGCACGCGCACCGTCATGGCTTCCTCAGAGTAGCGCGAGCGCGTCCTGCTCGGCAAGACCGACCTGGTTGCAGAGAATGTCCTTGACCGTCGATGGCCGGATCGTCTGATTGTCGTGGAAGGCGAAGGTGATCGTGGGATGGTTCGGCGCTTCCAGCTTGCGGTGCGAACCCTTCTGACGCACGATCTCGTAGCCAAGCGGCTGAGCCTGCAACACGCGCATGAGCTTCTTCGCCTTCAGGGACGGGAACTGCGCCACATCGACGACTTTACGCGGCGCCCCGGCCGCTGTCGTGTTCTTGCAGTCGGCCGCATGAAGACTCTGGGCGATTCCGTCCCATGCCCCCGCCAGGAGTCGAACCTGGATCTACCGCTTAGGAGGAACGTCAGGGAGTCGCGGAGACGGTCCGGAAACGCTGGCGCTTCCAGTGGATTCAAGGCTAGGCGCAGCGCGCGAGTGCCACCGAGACACCCCAAGGGGACTGCTATCTGGCAGTGGAAAGTGGTCCACTGCCAGATAGGTCGATGCCGCAGTCGGCCATTAGGATCGCGCCGAGATGGGGGTCCGCATCGCCCCACGCAGGACAAGAGATCACGCGAGCGCTCGACGAGGGCTACGCCGTGGTGCTCGTCTCCGCGGACGGGCGCGAGCGGGTCATCACCGCCAAGATGCTCGCTGGCGGCTGACGCAGGCGACTGTGGCGCGAAGCACGCGCGCGACATGCTCCAACGGACGTGCAAGCGCATCGGTCGCGCCTACGTGCAGCGCTGAGCAGGTGGTCCTCGCTGTTCGGCCTACGCGGACCATCCGCGTCGCGTCCTACTGTGCGGCGTCAATGGTCCCGGAGCCGATCAAGCGGTGGCTGAAAACGAACATTCACCCCACAGAGGTCTGGTTCTTCTTTGGTGCCATAGTGCGCTTCGCGGCGTTCACGGCGTGGGGAAACTTGATCGTCCGCTTGATCCGAGGGGAAGAAGCCAACGAAGACTGGAGGACGCTCTCATCCGCCGCTGCGCTCATCATGTTCTCAACGCTCACGTCAGCGGCCGAAGCTAGAGAGTTTACGTCGTTGCGGGAAGCAGCCGTTGAGATGCGGGGCCTTGTGGACAACGCCGCCGCGCAGGCGGAAGTACGCGATCAGCGCGCGGCCGAGCGGGATCGCCAAGCATCCGAGCAACAGGAGCGCATGCTTCAAACCAACAGGCAGGCCGTAAAACTGGCCGCGATAACGCTCGCTGCTGCCATCCTAACTCTGGTGGTCGCATTGGTAGTCGCCATCGCTCGTTAGAGCGGGGCTGGCGGATGCTCGCGCTCGGCGCCCACTACGCGGCGGCGACGGACCTTGGAGTAGGCGCCTACTCAAGCTCCCGGTAGGTGAAGGTGACACGTATGAAGAGGAGGTTCTCCTGCCATGCTGAGCGCAGCACGTCTTGTCCATCGGTCCCTGGAAGAAAGATCGACGCCTCATGCGACGCCTCAAGCTCGTGGACGTTTACAACCAGACGCTTTCCGGTGCTGGTCAGAAAACCACCGGGATCAAAGCGGTTGAAGTGATGAACCGCTGACGGGAGCGTCAGCTCATCCATCAGGTCATCTGCCTTTGGGTCTGCCAGGTAGCACAGCCACGAATACGTCCCACCGATGTCTCGGTCGCCGAACTCGACGCGATCCACGTCTACGAACACCGCACGGCTCGCAGATATCAGCATCTGCTCCGCAAGCGCCCGTTGCTCCTCATCCCCGATCACATCATCGAACATTGCGCGTCAGCGTAGCGCGGCCCGGCGGCGTGAGCCGCACGTAAGATGGTCATGGTGACACTCGACGTGCCCAGGCATAAGACGCTGGCTACCTTCGTGGCGCTCCCGCTCGCGTTTAGCTTTGCCCGGACGATTCAAGACGACCTGCATGTGCATCCCCGAAGCGGACCTGCTCCACAGGCTGCACAGCTCGCCTTCACTGCACACCAGCCGATCGTCGCCGGGGCAACGCTCAGTGCTCGCTGCTTGTTGAGGGCGACAATCTCGCAGTAGACGATCAAAGACCCGTACAAGGTCGGTGTCCCGGCAGCCGACGGATCGTCGTAACAAGAATCCGACCGCCCTAGTTTGGAAGGTGGTCAGCAATCCCGAAGGCCAAGATAGATCGGAAGCGCGAGAGCCGCAGGGCGCGGAAACCATAGGATGCGAGCACGGAGGTCGGTACGTTTATGTATCTCACGGATCGGGACATCAGAGTTCTTAGCGACGAGATGGGCCTCACGGGGCCGAATCCTGAGCACCCGTTCGAGCCGGACCGTCAGATCCAGCCATGCTCGATCGACCTTCGAATCTCCAACGTCTTCTGGAAGCCACGCCGTCGGCGGCGGCTTTGGCGGCGAATCCTTGGCAGAGAGATCGTGATCGACCTGAGACGGTCGAATATCCATGATCTCGATGCGCTCCGCGACTGGAAGCGAGTCGAAGTCAACGAGGGGCAGCACGTGACCCTCAAGCCAGGACACATGATCATGGGCAGGGTCTACGAGAGATTCAAGATGCCCGTGAGCTGCGCCGGCAAGATCGAGGGTCGCTCAAGTTTTGCTCGCTTGGGGCTGGCGATCCACTGCACTGGAGACTTCATCAATCCCGGATGGGAGGGCTACATGCCGCTCCAGCTCACGAACCTTGGGCCTTATCCACTTCGACTCGCTCCGTACTTCTCAATCTGCCAGCTCATGCTCGTCCGCCTCTCGGGTGAGCCAGAAAAGAGCTACGGAGACGAGAACCTGCGCAGCAAGTACATCAATGACGACGGTGGCCCGTCGCTGTGGTGGCGAGACGCTCGGGTCGAGCAACTCCAGAAGCGCCTCGGTAGCTCCAATGCTACGGAGGCGATCAGGCAGCAGATCGTGGATAGGGTTCGCTTCGAAAACACAGCGGTCATAGCGCGACTCCAGCGGGACCTTGATCACAAGCGCGTGAACCAGATCGAGAATGCCGACCAGGTTCTCGGCGATTTCGCGGGGCGGGAGAAGCGTCGCCGTCTCACGGATAATGTCTTCCTTGCGCTGCCACTGCTCCTTGGCGCGACGGCTCTCGCCGGGATCTTCGCGCCGTTTGGGGTTTGGTTGGTCGTGTTCGTTGTCCTGTTTGTCGCGAGTCTCATCCCGGCGTTTCTGGCCTTCGAACGCCGCGATGATGGGTACCTCGGAGCGGACAAGGCGCGGGCGGTAGAGGAACGTCCGGACCACCAGGCATGATGATTCCCGTGTCGGCGCGAGAGGCTTCCGAGCTTGCTCACACCGTCCCCACACCGGGCCGGTATCGCCACTTCAAGGGCGGCGAGTACGATCTCCTCCGGGTTGCACGCCACACGGAGACTAAGGAGCTTCTGGCGGTCTACTGCTCGGTCGAAGACCCAGCCACGACGTGGGTGCGTCCACTTGAGATGTTCAGCGGCGTTGTGGAGCGTCCTGAGGGGACGCTCCAGCGGTTCGAGCCGGCGGCTGTGGTCAAGTCGCGCGCTAAGTCACGACCGCCCGCCCGGCTCTTGCAGCGCCTCGGCGCGCGCTCGCGTGGGCGAAGGGCAATGCCTGACCTACGCGCACTTCTGCGTGGCGCCCCGCGCATCTATCTGGCAGTAGATGGCAGTGAGAGCGGCGGCAACATCCCTCAAGTCCTACCAACGTCTAGCGCCACTAACGTAGAATCCGCCTGGTTGTGGGGCTTTCGGCTGGATGCCCCCGCCAGGAGTCGAACCTGGATCTACCGCTTAGGAGGCGGTCGTCTTATCCATTGGACTACGAGGGCGCGTGTGCTGGCCCGCTGGAGACGGGCCGACGAGAAGGCTACAGGCGGTGAGCGAGTCATCCGGTATGGCCGCTTCGGCGATGTAGCGCGACACCCCTGATGCTGAGCGCCGCCCCGAGCGCTAAGCCCGAGCGGGCTGCGCATCCAACCCCTCGACAGCGTCCTCGCCCCCACCGAGCTCGTCGGCGGCGCGTCGGGCGGAGGCGTCGGCCCAGGCGGTGGTACTGATGAAACCGAGCGCCAGCGCGGCCAGGCCGCAGCCCGTGACGATCCACCAGCCGGTTTGGCTGGCCGCGATGAAGCCGGGCCCGACCACGATCGCGCCGCCCGCCGCCACGGCGCCAACCACCGCCACGCCGAGCGTCTGGCCCACCTGGCGCGACGTGGATGCGACGGCGGCGGCGACGCCGGCCTGCGCGGAGGGCATGCCGAGCACGGCGGTGTTGGTGATCGGCGGGTTGACCATGCCGAAGCCGATCCCGAAGATCACGTAGGCGGGGAACAGCGACACGAGTGGGGTGTCGCGACCGATGCCGGTCATGAGGGCTCCGCCGAGCGCGATCCCGAGCCCGCCGACGAGCAGGGGGATGCGCGGGCCATGGCGACCTACGAGGCGGCCCGAGAGCGGCGCGAAGACGATCGTCATGGCGGCGATCGGGAGCGTGTAGAGGCCGGCCGTGAGCGCGGAGAGTCCGCGGATCTCCTGCAGGTAGAGGGTGTTCAGGAACAGGAACCCACCGAGGGCCGCGAACGAGGCGACCGCGATCACGCTGGCGCTGGAGAAGGGGACGCTGCGAAAGAAGCGCAGTTCGAGCAGCGGCTCGATGCGACGGCGCTCGTACACGATCAGCGCGATCAGCGCAGCGGCGGCGAAGGCGAACAGGGCGAGCGTCTGGTCTGAGGTCCAGCCGGCGGCGGGCGCCTCGATGATCGCGTAGGTGAGCGAGGCCAGCAGCGCGATCACGAGCAGCTCGCCGACCGGGTCCAGACGCCGCGGGCGGGGAGCGCGAGACTCGGGGACGAAGCGCATCGTCAGCACGAGCGCCAGCAGGCCGACGGGGACGTTGATCCAGAAGATCGAGCGCCAGCCGACGGACTCCACGAGCGCGCCGCCGACGACGGGGCCGAGGGCGAGGCTGATGCCGACGGTCGCTCCCCACACGCCGATCGCCTGCGCGCGCTCGCGGGCGTCGGTGAAGACGTTGCGGATGATCGACATCGCGACCGGGTTGAGCATCGAGCCGCCGATCGCCTGGAGCATGCGGAACACGACCAGCCAGCCCTCGCTCGGCGCGGCGCTGCACAGCAGCGAGCCGAGCGTGAACAGGACCAGCCCGAGCTCGAACACGCGGCGGCGGCCAAAGCGATCGGCCATCGACCCGGAGAGCATCAGCAGGCTGGCGAGCACGAGCGTGTAGGCGTCGACGGTCCATTGCAGCCCCGAGATGGGCGTGTGCAGCTCGCGCCCGATCGAGGGCAATGCGACGTTGACGATCGTCGAGTCCAGGCCGACGATCAGCAGGCTCATGCAGCAGATCACGAGCACGAGCCGCCGACGCGAGCGCGGCAGCTCGCTCACGGATCGACCGTGGGAGGATCGCCGGCCATGGGCGCGGCCACGCGCTCCAGCGCGGCGCCGTCCAGCCGGTGGGTGATCCACTCGTTCGCGGTGCTCGCACCCATGCGCCGGTAGAACCCGAGCGCGAGCTCGTTCCAGTCGAGCGCCGCCCATTCCAGGCGCTCACCACCGCGCTCCCGCACACGGGCGGCCACGGCCGAGAGCAGTGCCCGGCCGACGCCCCCGCCGCGATCGGACGGGCGCACGAACAGGTCCTCGAGCCACACTCCAGTGCTGGTAAGGAAGCTCGAGAAAGTCGGGAAGAACAGCGCGTATCCCAGGATCGCCGGGCCGCCGGACTCGCTGTCACGTTTTTCGGCGATCAACGCCTCGGCCACCGGGCGCTCGCCGAACAGAGCCGCCGCCAGTCCCTCCTCGGTGGCGCGCAGCTCGTGCGTCAGGTGCTCATACTCGGCCAGCTCGCCGAACAGCTCGAGCAGCACGGGCACGTCGCGGGGCTCGGCGGCGCGAACGAGCGTGTCAGCCACGATCCGGGCGCTCAGGGTAGACCTCGTCGATCGTCGTAAGCGCAACGTAGCTCGCGTCCTCGCCGAGCACGGTCTCGATCGCCTCACCGCCGCCGGCCAGCCGATCGAGCACGCTCACGACACCGGCGACCGTCAGGCCCTCCTCGCGCACGCGCTCGATCGCCTCGATCGTCGAGCCTCCGCTCGTGACCACGTCCTCGACGATCAGGCAGCGCTCGCCCTCATCGAGCGCCGGCCCCTCGATCCAGCGTCCCAGCCCGTGGTCCTTGCGCTGCTTGCGCACGATGAACACCCGCGGCGGCGGCGCGGGCGCGGCGAGCGCGGCGCAGGCCACGGGGATCGCGCTGACCGGCACGCCGCCGACCGCGCTTGCGCGGAGGGCACGCGCCTGCTCGGCGACCAGCAGGCCGAGCGCCACGAACGCCTCCGGCAGCAGGATCGCGCGCTTGGCGTCGACGTAGTACTGGGCGGTGCGTCCACTCGTCAGCGTCACTTCGCCGATCGTCAGAGCGTGCTCGCGCAACAGCTCCACGAGCCGCTCGCGCGCGTGAGGCGAGGACTCGCTCCGATATTCGGCCAGGGTGTCCATGTACGGGTCTAATCTAGCCTCATGTCCTCGGTCACCGGCCTGATGCGCCTCGCGAGCCGGGTCATCTGTGTGATCGTGATCGCCTGGTTCGTCGTGTTCGTCGTCAATCAGACGAGCTCGGCCTCGACCCATCAGCAGAACGAGGTGACCGAAGGAACCGTTCCCGCCGCCGGTGAATCGTCCGCCTCGGCGGCCAAGCACGACAGCACGCTGCACCGCACTCTCAACGAAACCGCTGACGCGCTCACCTCACCGTTCGCGGGCGTGGTCTCGGGATCGAACAGCGAATGGATGATCCACATCGTCAAGACCCTCCTCGCGCTGCTCGTCTACGGCTTCGGACTGGCTTTCCTCGCGCGCTTCCTACGCGTCCGCGTGTGACGCGTGGACCTACGCATCTCTGCGTCCTTACCGATTGAAGGTCATGGGACCGTCAATCGGCCAGCACGCGTACCGAAGCCGGGAGACACTCGCTCTACCGAAGCCGGGGGACACGCGCCTCGGCGCGAATCCCCGTTTCGGCCAGCATCCCCGTTTCGGCCAGCACGCCACGCTCCCTGCGTCCTTGACCTGCTTGGTCCACGCGCCACACCGGCGTTGTTAAGGACCGGCGTGACCGCTGACGTTGTGTGAGCCGCCGCCGGACTCGTTGTAGACATCCACGGCAGTGCCGATCTTCATCCACGAGTAGATCGCGGGAGCGGCCGGGATCGGCACGCGCAGGCAGCCGTGGCTGGCGGCATAGGTGGGCACTTCGGCGTATCCATGGATCGCGTAGCCGCGGATGAAGTAGTTGGATTCGTACATCCCCTCGGAGTTAAAGCCGGGGGTCTTGGAGTACACCTGGAAGTGGCCGATGACGGTCGGCGTGGAGGGCTTGCCGGAGCTCATCGTGTAGATCGTGCGCACGCGCCCGCCGGGTTCGATCTCGGCCAGCACCTGTTTGGTCAGATCGCCCTCGACATGGCGGCCGTCCTGGGGGTAGCGCACGTGAAAGACGCCGCCACCGTGCTGCAGCCGTTCCCACACCTGCGCACCGACATAGGGGATGCGCGCGAGCCCCATGACCTTGCGGAGCGCGATCAGCGCACGGCCGGTCCCTTCGTCGAAGACGCCGCTGAGCGGAACCGCGTAGTGCAGCACGTCGAGCTCAGACTGCAGCAACCGCACGGACGGGCCGCGTCCGCCGGGGCCGATGTTCGGGGTCACGTACTGCACGCCCGGCGAGCGTCCGCTGAACGCACCCTGCTGAGGGGTGGCGTAATGGATGGCGCGCGCCTGCACGAGACCCGGGAAGCCACTGGTGTAGTTGACGTGAAACTGGCCCGCGCCGTTGCCGATTCCGGACACGCTGACGTTCTTGACCTGGACCTTGCGCCCTTCGCGGTAGAAGCTGACCTTGACCGTCTGCCCGCCGACGTAAGGCGTTACGACGCCGCGCACGACCATCCGCCGGCCGAGCAGCGCGAACGGAGGGTTGCCGCCGACGTGCTGAAGCGTCAACCTGACCTGACCCGCGACCGGCGCGGGAGCCGGGACCGGAGTGGGCGTTGGCGCGGGGGCGAGCATCCGGGAAGATCCTATGCGCTGAGGCCGACAGCGCGCCCCTCTGGCTCGATCAGGCCGATGCGCTTGGCGGCGAGCACGATCGCGGCGATCATCACGAGCGCGGCGATCATCAGCACAGGCGCCTGCCAGCCCCAGCCCTCCAGCGCGGCGAACGCGAGCGAGTTGTTCAGCGAGTGCGCGACTATGCACGGGTACAGGGAGCCGCTATAGCGATAGAGCACGCACAGACCAAAGCCCAGCCCCGCGAGTGGCACGAGATCCAAGGCCGGCGCCGAGCCGGCGTGTACGGCCCCGAACAGGAGGCCCGTGATGACCGCGGCCGGCCATGTTCCGCGCCAGCTGCGCAGGGCGGTGAACACGAAGCCACGAAACAGGAGCTCCTCGCAGATCGGCGCCACGACGCACGTCAGCGCGGCGCTGAGCAACAACAGCGAGGTCGCTTCGTTGGCGCCGAGCTGTTCGAGCAGCTTCTCTTTGCCGGGATTGAACACCGCCGACCAGGCGACGCTGAGCAGCAGGAAGGCGGCCAGCAGGAGCACGAGCATGCCCGCCGCCGAGCGCCAGCCGACCCCGGGCGGGCGCAGCCCGAACTGCCACGCACGCACCACGCGTCCGCCGATGTGCGCGCAGTACACGGCCGCCAGCACGAACGCGACGTCCTGCACGATCGTGTCGGCGAGCTCGATCCCCGGCGGCGTGTGGTCCTTGGTGATACTCACTCCGAAGAAGAGCGTCGCGGGCAGGTCCACGATCAGGCCGAGCACCGCGGCCAGCACGAGCCCGCCGACGAGCGCCGCGGGCGCCGTCCACGGCGACCAGCCCATGTCCGGCGAGCGCCTGGGATCGCCCGGCGCCGGCGCGGATCCGGCGAGCGGTCCGCTGACCCCAGGACCGTTGGCCAGCGGGGTGTACGGCTGGCCGAGCGGATCCTCCGGTAGCGGGCCTGGAGCGGCGCTCGTGTCGTCCATGCTCAGGCGACCCAATGCCAGGTGGCGAACTGGGCGACGAAGAACGCCATCAGCAGCGCGGAGGCCGTCAGCGTGGGGATGCGCGCGCGGGGATGTGCGGCCAGCCATACGGCGAGCGCCATGCTGAGCGGGAACAGCACGACGAGGAAGCGCGGCAATGACATGAGGGGCTGTGCGGGCACCGGGTAGGAGAGGGGCAGCGCGAGCGCGACGATCGCATAGAGGCCATAAGCGAGCGGCAGCACGCGCAGCGCCAGCACGAACAGGGGGGCCGCGACGAGCAGGAACGCGAGCTCCAGCAGATTGTGTCCGGCGGCGACGAACGGGCTCCCGGGGGCGGCCGGATAGTAGACGTGGGCGCGCTGGCCCGAGAGCAGCTGACGGGCGCCCTCGAACGCCGCGCGCATGCCGTCCCACACGCCGCCGTAGGGTCCCGCGAAATGCCGCCCCCAGATGCCCTGGGCGTGAAACGGCGCCAGCGTGTCGCCGCCCGAGAGTCCCAGGTAGGCCATGTACAGGCCGAGACCCACCGGCAGCAGCGCGAGCCACAGGATGTCCGCGCGCAGGCGGTAACGAGGCGCGAGCAGCCGCGCTCGCCGCCCGAGGCGAGCACTCGCGCGAACGCGCTCGCCGTCGAGCGATCCGGACGAGCGCGGGCGCTCGAAGTCGGGCGATCGATCCGCGCGGGGCCCGTACAGGTAGAGCATCAGCGCGGGCAGCACGAGCACCAGGCCGGTGCTGCGCGTTGTGACCGCGAGCATCCCGAGCACGCCCGCCCACGCCCAGCGCCCGTGGCGTGCGCACAGGAACAACCCGACTGAAAGCGCGAGGAACAGCGACTCGGAGTAGACGGCCGAGAAGTAGAAGGCCATCGGCGCGAGCGCGGTCACGAGCACCGCCAGACCGGCGATATCGGCGCTGCCCGGACGTCCGGAGGTGGCCAGCTCCAGTGTGGTCAGGCGATGCAGGCAGTACAGCGCCACGGCGAACGCGGCCAGCGAGAGCAGCACCCCGGCCAGCACGGCCTGCAGGCCGAGGTCCGACAGGGCGTGCAGCCCGAGCGGGTAGAGCGGGAAGAAGGCGTCGCGCGCGGAGGTGTAGGAGCCGAGCTCCGGCCGGTAGCCGTAGTGGGCGATCACCAGGTACCAGGCCGAGTCCCAGCGCGCGGCGGGCGCGGCCAGCAGATCGCCCAGCCGGCCGAACCCCCGTGTGACCCCGGGAGGGTCGAAGGCGCCGCGGGTGGGGCCGAACCCGAGCGTGGCGACCGTGCCCGCGCCCGCGACCCATACGAGCAGGCGCGAGACCCACAGGGCGCGCCAGGTCTCGCGCAGCGCCACCATCCGCGCCGAGTCCGCCCGCAGTCGTCCCCACCACGCCCGCGCGCCCACGTTGGAGGGCAGAGGGATGGCGCCCGAGCGAGCGGGCTCGTGAGACGGGGCCGCGGGCGTCCTCGCGCCATAGGGGATCGCTCGCCCGGGCGCGGCCTCCTCGAGCGCAAGCTCGGCTGTGTCCGGACTCATCACGTGGGAGCGTAAACGGCCGCCGCGATGCGAGTGCCATGAGGCGCGCGATTGCAGCGGGGCGCCGGGGCTGCGATGCACGCTACCCTCGGCTGCAGCGAGGGATGTCCAGACAAGCAAGACAACGTCGGCGCAGGCACAACCGCGCCGGGCCAACTCGGATTCTGCTGATCGGCGGCGGGGTGCTCGCGGCCGCGCTCGTGCTCGGGGCGATCGCGGCCGTCGGCTATGTCCTGCACGTCGCCGGCACCGCGCCCGCTCTGGGGTCGCTGCACCCGATCATCAGCGACGGCTCCTCGCAGGTGTTCGCCGCCGACGGCGAACGCCTGGGGTTCATTCAATCGGACAACCTGCGCAGCCCGGTCGGCTGGAGCGAAATCCCCACCGATCTGAAGAACGCGACGGTCGCGATCGAGGATCAGCGGTTCTATAAGAATGACGGCGTCGACCTGACGGGCATCTTTCGCTCGGCCGTCAAGGACATCACCCACGGAGCGCCGCTGCAGGGCGGCTCGACGATCACGATGCAGCTGGTGCGCAACGTGTACCTGGGGGGCGACCAGCACACGCTCAAACAGAAGATCGTCGAGGCGAAGCTCGCGATCGACTACAACGAACACCACTCCAAGCGCTCGATCCTCACGAGCTACCTGAACAGCGTCCCCTACGGGACCGTCGGGGGCCAGACCGCGCTCGGGGTGCAGGCCGCGGCGCGCATCTTCTTCGACAAGCCCGCCTCGCAGCTGAACCTCGAGCAGTCGGCGCTGCTCGCGGGCCTGCCGCAGGCGCCCTCGCAGTACAACCCGTTCCGCGACGCCGGCGTGGCCCGGCAGCGACGCAACGAGGTGCTGTCGAAGATGGCCGAACTGCGCTACATCACCGCCGCGCAGGCCTCCGCGGCCGAGCACGCGCCGCTGGAGGTGCACCTCGGCACGTTCTACCGCCAGCGCCGCGAGGATTTCTTCTTCGAATACGTGCACGAGCAGCTGGTGCATCGCTACGGGAAGAAGACCGTCGAACAGGGCGGGCTGAAGGTGTACACGACGATCGACCTGAACATGCAGCGCCTCGCGCGCAAGGCGATCGCGGAAGTGCTCAACCAGCCCGAAGACCCCGCCTCGGCGATCGTCACGATCAACCCGCACAACGGCTACATCGAGGCGATGGCGGAGTCCCAGAGCTATGAGAAGTCCCAGTACAACCTCGCCGCCGACGGGCACCGCCAGCCGGGCTCGACGTTCAAGGCGATCGACCTCGCCGACGCGCTCTCGCGGGGAATCGACCCGAGCTCCACGATCTACAACTCCCATACGCTCCAGCCGGGATGGCTGACCGGCTATCCGACATACGAAGTGAAAACGTTCGGCGGCGAGCAGAACGGCTCGATCAACCTGGTCCAGGCGACGCTCAAATCGGATAACACCGTCTATGCCCAGCTGGGGGCCGACCTCGGTGAGGAAACGATCACACAGATGGCCTACAAGATGGGCGTCAAAACGCACCTCTCCAGCTACCCCGCAGAGGCCCTGGGCGGCCTGACGCTGGGCGTGACGCCGCTGGAAATGTCGGACGTCTACGCGACCCTCGCCGACGGTGGTTGGCGCAACAGGCCGATCGCGATCACCAAGGTCACGTTCCCCGACGGCCACGTCGATCGCAGTTGGGGCACGCCGCATCGCACGAAGGTGCTGAGCGAAGGGGTGACGGCCGAGGAGACGAGCATCCTCCATCAGAACGTGCTCGGCGGCACCGCCACGCGCTCGGCGATCAACTGCCCGACAGCCGCCAAGACGGGCACGACCAGCGAACTCGTGGACGCCTGGCTGGACGGGTATACGCCGAACTACTCGACGGTCGTGTGGATGGGCTATCCGACCAGGCGCGTATCGATGACCAGCGTCCACGGCCAGCCCCAGCAGGGCGGGTATCTGCCGGCGGAAATCTGGCACGCGTACATGGCGGCCGTGACCGAAGGCAAGCCGTGTACCGAATTCCCCGCGCCCAAGGAATCGATCTCCTATCAGCCGTTCTTCGGGCGCTTCGCGAGCACCGGGCGCTCGAGCGAAAACGAATCCTCGAGCGAATCCTCCGAAAAGGGTCCCACGAAGAAGTCTGCCGAACATCACCCCACGCATACGAAAGCCAACGAAAGCCCCGAAGCCGTCATCCCGCGCGCTCACGAACCGCATGAACCGCACGAACCCGCGACCGGGCCGCCCGTCGAAAAGCATGCCCCCGAACCACCCCCCACCGGCGGCGCCGAACCACATCCGTGAGCGCGGACGATCGCACCGTCGGCGCCCGGAGACCGTGTCGCGCTGGTAGGTTGGGAGCCCGAAACACACACACGGGCCGCGCACACTTCGGTGGGGCGGGGCCGGATCGGATGCAGATAAGTGGCAAAGGAAGACAAGGTCGAATTCGAGGGTGAGGTCATCGAGGCCCTGCCGAACGCGATGTTCAGGGTGAAGCTCGACAACGACCACGTCGTGCTCGGGCACGTCGCCGGCAAGATGCGCCGGTTCCGGATCAGGATCCTCCCGGGAGATCGCGTGCGCTGCGAGCTCTCGCCATACGATCTGGACCGCGCCCGGATCGTCTACCGGCACCGCTAGCAGGCAGCCGTTCGCGGCCGACATGGAGCGCTCCCTGATCGAATCGATCGCGGCCGAGCTGGATTTGGCCCACCCGTCGCAGCGACTCGTGCGGGGGATCGGCGATGACGCCGCCGTCGTGCGCTCGGGTGGAGCGCTGTGCGTGACCTCGGTGGACGCGATGGTGGAGGGCGTGCACTTTCGCCTGGACGACGACACGGACAGCCCGAGCGATGTGGGCTGGCGCGCGCTGGCGGGGGCGTTGTCGGACCTCGCGGCGATGGGGGCGCGAGCGGGCGAGGCATACATAGCGCTGGGGGTCTCGCCGCAGAGCGGGGAGAAGCGTGCGCTGGAGCTGATGCGCGGCGCGCTGGAGCTGGCGGCGCGCACCGAGACCACGATCGCGGGCGGCGATGTGGTGGCGGCGCCGGTGCTGAGCGTGTGCGTGACGGTCGTCGGCTGGGCGGAGCACGAGAGCGAGCTGGTCGGGCGCGACGGAGCGCGGGCCGGCGATCTCATCGGCGTGACGGGCGAGCTTGGGAGCCGGCCCAAGCGCCCGCTGCCGCGCCTGCTCGAGGGACGGGCGCTGGCACGGGCCGGGGCGCACGCGATGATCGACCTCTCCGACGGCCTGGCCGCCGACGCGGGCCACCTCGGGGAGAGCAGTGGCGTCTGCCTTCAGATCGAGCTCGAGCGACTGCCGCTCGGCGAGAGCGTGGCCGGCTGGGAGCAGGCCGCGACGGCCGGCGAAGACTACGAGCTGTGCTTCACAGTGGCGCCCGGCGCGCGCGCAGAGGCGGAGCGCCTCCTGCGCGAGGCGGGCGGCGCGCAGGTCTCCTGGATCGGCTCGGTCGCGCCCGCCGCACAGGCGCCGGGGCGAGCCGGTGCGCCGGGTGTGTCACTGCGCGACGAGCGGGGCGAGGAGGTCCCGTTGAGAGGGTTCGAGCACAGCTGGTGAGACACCCTGCGCCAAGGGCCGGCCTCCCGGCGTGGACCGGGGACCAGTGTCGTGAGTCATAAAATTCGCTGGCGTTTCCCGGCGCCGGCAGGCTGACCGAACTTATGACTCGGGGCTAACGGCGCAGCGCCGACTCGGTCCCGCCGAGCGATCCCGGGCCTGCGTATGAGAGCGGACCGCGAATCGTGACCTCCGGACCCTCGCGCGCACCGAGCCCGACCGGGTCCGCGGGCGGGGTCAGCGCGACGAGGGAGATAGCGACCGCGCAACCGAATGCGACGCTCCAGGCTGTTGCCGCGAGCACTCCGACATGCCCCCCGGCGAGCAGCAGCGTCGCGGTCCACAGCAGGCCACCGGGCCCGTAGCCGAGCTGATGTGCGTAGAAGGCGATGAGCAGCACGAGCGGCACGAGCGAGACGGCGAGCAGCGCCAGGCTCGCGAGCGGGCGCGGGCGGCGCTCGGGTGAGGCGATCGGCAGCAGCAGGTGCAGACCCGGCACGATCAGCAGCGCCGCATAGGGGTCAAACAGCCAGACGACGCACGCGAGGATCAGCAGCACGAGCAGCGTCGCGATCCCGGCGGCGTCGCCGCCGGGCGTCTCGGGCGTGGGGCGCACCGCCAGGCTCAGGCGCCGTGCGAGCGTCGGCCATGCCAGCCAGGCGAACCCGAGCACGGCCACACACGACAGCACCGCGACGGTCGCGGCGCCGTCGAAGGACATCGCACCCGCCGCGGGTGGGATCGACGGGGCCGCGGCGATACCGCCGAGGGCGCCCAGCAGGATCGCGAACAGCGCGCACGCCAGGAAGGGCAGCGCACAGGTGAGCGTCCAGGCGCTCCAGCGCGCGAACGGACGACGGCGGCGCCGGGCGCGGGCGAGCCCGTCGAGCAGCACGGCCGCAACGGGTATCAGCAGCGTCCCGACCAGCATGCGCAGCGCCCATTCGGGAACGATCTGGTGAGTCAGCACGAGCCCCCTCTGCGGCGCGGATTGCAGGTCGGGCGCGATGTCGAGCGCATCGATCGCGCTCAGCGTTCCCCGCCCGAGACCTTCCATCCGTTCGGCGCTCACAGCGGCTCCGGCGTCGGGAGGGCGTTCGCCCGAGGCCTGCACGAGCACCGCCGGCAGGCCGGCGGCGGCGAGCTCGCCCTGTTCGCCGGGGGCGAGGGCGAACGCGAGGTGGGCGAGCTGGCCGATCGTGCTCGGGGCGCCCGGATGGACGCCCGCTTCGCGGGAGATCGCATCCGCGACCGTCCGCTGCAACTCGTCCGGCGCGCTGCCGTAGCCGTCTGAGTAGGGCACGACGAGCGGGGTGCGAAGGGACGTGGAGGCGAGGTCGCCGAGCACGATCGCGGCGTCTGCCGGTCCGGACAGGACATGCGCCGCGAGGTCGGCCGCGCCCGCGTCACCGCCCGAGCCGCCGCTGGCGGAGACGAGCACGATCGCGCGCCGGGTCTCCCGCGCGGCGAACACGCGCGCGAGCTCGATCAGCGCGGCGGTCCCCGACAGCTGCGCCGCGGAGGAGGGCATGGCGGCGTCGCGGTGGGCGACGATCACGATCGGGCTCTCGCCGGTGGCGCCGGGACGCTGCGCGATCACCGTCCGGAGCGTCCGCTCGCCGTCGATCGTCTGCGCGCGCAAGCTCCTGGTGCGTACCGAGAACCCTCCTCCCGCGGTCCCGCCCAGCCCCTCGATCGTGCGGGTCAGCCGTTCGGCGAGCCGTTCGTCATCCGCCCCGCCCGGGCGCAGTCGCGGAAATTCGACGGCGAGCCGCTGCGCTTCGGAGAGAGCGCGCGCGCCGTCGAACGCATCCGGGGCGAGCGTCGAGTGCAGCGGCGCCGGCCGCGCGCTCAGCGAGAAAGCGGCGATCGCCAGCGCGATCGCGAACGGGGCGAACGCCGCCCGGTATATGCGTCCGTTGAGCATCGTTCCGCACAGACAGTACGCGTTTGCGTGGAGCGGTCGATCCATCGCACAGGCCCCGGCCGACGTCGCGCGATTCCAGATAGACGCCCGGGTCGCGCACGCGGGCGTGAGGCAGAGGGTCGGGTCCGTCCGGGGCGCGGCACGGGCGCCGGCGTCAGGTATCGTCCGCGCGTGCTCCAGCCCGTGGCCGTGGGACATAAGACGCTCGCCGACTACACGCACATCTGCGGGCGCGAGCTGATCGAGGAGATCCGCGAGCTGGCCGAGCCGCTGAAGGGTCAGCGCGTCGTGCACATCTCCGCGACCGCCTTCGGCGGGGGCGTCTCGGAGATCCTGTACACGCTCGTGCCGCTGATGCGCGACGTCGGCCTGGACTGCGAGTGGCAAGTGATCTACGGCCGCGAGGAGTTCTTCAACGCGACCAAGCTGATGCACAACGCCCTGCAGGGAGCGCCGCAGGATCTCGACCCCGAGCAGTGGGACACGTGGCGGCGCTACAACGAGATGAACGCGCGCGAGCTCTCCAGCGGCTGGGACGTGTGCCTCGTGCACGACCCGCAGCCCGCGGCGCTCTACAGCCTCGTGCCGGAGAAGGCCGCCGGCTGGGTGTGGCGCTGTCACATCGATCTCTCCACGCCCAACCCGCAGACGATCGCCCAGCTGCTGCCCTACATCTCGACCTATCCCGAGACGCTGTTTCACATGCGCGAGTACGTGCCCGAGGGAATGCGCGGGACGGTCAACGTCGTGCCACCCGCGATCGACCCGCTGACGCCCAAGAACATGGCGCTCTCACCCGAGGACGCATCGTTCGTGTGCGGGCAGTTCGGGATCGACGTCGACCGGCCGCTGATCTGCCAGGTCTCGCGCTTCGATCCCTGGAAGGACCCGCTCGGCGTGATCGACGCCTACCGCGAGGTCAAGCAGACGATGGGAGACGTGCAGCTCGCGCTCGTCGGCTCGATGGCCAGCGACGACCCGGAGGGGTGGGACTTCTTCAACGCGACCATCGCGCACGCCGACGGGGACCCGGACATACACATCCTCAACAACTTCAACAACGTCGGCGCGATCGAGGTCAACGCGTTCCAGTCCCACGCCGACGTGGTCATCCAGAAGTCCACGCGCGAGGGCTTCGGACTGACCGTGAGCGAGGCGATCTGGAAGGCCAAGCCGTTCATCGGCGGCAACGTGGGCGGGATTCCCCTGCAGATCGAGGACAGCGTGACGGGCTTTCTCGTGTCGAGCGCCGAGCAGTGCGCCGCGCGCACCCTCGAGATCCTCGAGGATCCGGCCCTGGGCAAGTTCCTGGGCAGGCGCGGCAAGGAGCACGTGCGCACCCACTTCCTCACACCGCGCTACCTGCGCGATTATCTGCGCATATTCAGCGAGCTGGCGCAGTCATGAGCGGTGCACCGGCACAGCGAGGGCCGCTGGTGCTGGTGTCCAATCGCGGCCCGGTCACGTTTCACGCCGGCGGCGAGATCCAGCGCGGCTCGGGCGGGCTGGTGACGGCGCTGACGGGCCTGGCATCACATCGCGACGCGATCTGGATCGCCTCGGCGATGTCAGAGCACGACGCCGAGGCCTCGCGCGCGGCGGGCGGTCGGGCGTTCCCGGTGGTCTCGCCCGCGGGGGGCGAGTTCAAAGTGCGTCTGGTCGTCTCCGACGAGGAGGCCTATGACCGCTTCTACAACGTGTTCGCCAACCCGATGCTGTGGTTCATCCAGCACTACCTCTGGGACCTCTCGAACGCGCCGGACATCCGCCGCGAGGAGATCGAGGCGTTCGAGTTCGGCTACAACGCAGTCAACGAGGACCTCGCGCGGGCGGTCGTGCAGGAGCTTCAGGGCGTCGACGAGCCGGTGGTGATGGTGCACGACTATCACCTCTATACGCTCCCCGATCTCGTGCGCAAAGCGCGCCCGGACGCGTTCCTGCACCACTTCATTCACATCCCCTGGACGCAGTCGGACGCCTGGCGGGTGCTGCCGACGCGGATCAGGGAGGAGATCTACGCGGGGCTCTTGGCGAACGACATCGTCGGCTTTCACACGCGCTCTTACCGGCGCAACTTCCTGCAGTGCTGCCGCGACCTGATGGACCTGGAGGTCGACTTCGAGCGCGGGATCGTGTGGTATGGCGAGCGCGAAGTGTGGGTGCGCGCCTATCCCCTGCCGATCGACCACAAGGCTACGCGCAAGCTCGCGCAGCGCCCGCGCGTGGCGGAGTTCGAGGCCGAGCTGATGCGCCGCCGTCGCGACCATCTGATCCTGCGCGTGGACCGCGCGGACCTGTCGAAGAACGTGCTGCGCGGGTTCTCCGCGTTCGACCTGTTCCTGGAGCAGCATCCGGAGTTCTCCGAGCGGGTGACGTTCATGGCGCAGATGATGCCCTCGCGCACCGACGTGCCGCAGTATGCGGAGTACCTGGAGCGGATCGAGGCGCTGGTGGCGGTCGTCAACCACCGCCACGGCACGCCCGACTGGATGCCGATCCAGCTGAAGCTGCGCGACGATCTGGACGAGGCGATGGCGGCCTACAAGCACTACGACGTGCTGCTGGTCAACGCGATGTTCGACGGCATGAACCTGGTCGCCAAGGAGGGCCCGATCGTGAACGAGCGCGAGGGCGTGTCGATCCTCTCGGAGAACACCGGCGCGCACGAGGAGCTGGGCGAGTACGCGCTGTCGGTGAACCCGTTCGACATCCAGGAGCTCGCCGACTCGATCTACGCGGCGCTGACGATGACCCCGCAAGAGCGCGGCCGGCGGGCGAGCGGACTGGCGCAGATCGTGACCTCGCGCGACCCCGGCGACTGGATCGACGAGCAGCTCGCCGACATCCGGGCGAAGGGCGACAGCCGCTAACCTGTCGCGCCGAGTCGCGATGCCCGCACAGTCCCCCACA
>DASXKH010000008.1:0-17890 GCA_036496915.1 Solirubrobacteraceae bacterium | reverse complement strand
GTTTGGCCCGGAGGTGGTGCAGACGCTCGTGGTCTTCGAGCTGAAGCTGACGGTCAGGCCCGAGGAAGCGCTCGCCGCGAGCGTCGTCGAGCCTTCGCTGAAGCTCTTGTCGGCCGGTTTGTTGAACGTGATCGTCTGATTGCCCTTCGCGATCGTGAAGCTCTGTTCGACGGGCGTCGCGGCGCTCCAGCTGGAGTCGCCGGTCTGAGTCGCTTCGATCGTGCATGTGCCGGCCGCGACGAAGGCGACTTTTTCGCCGGATGGTCCGGAGGTCGCGCACACGCCGGTCGTTTTCGAGTTGAAGCTGACGGGTAGGCCGGAGGTGGCGGTTGCTTCGACGGTCGTCGTGCCTTCGTTGAAGCTCTTGTCGGCAGGTTTGTTGAACGCGATCGTCTGGCTGCCTTTGCCGATCGCGAAGCTCTGTTCGATCGGAGGTGCGGCGTTCCAGTTGGCGTTGCCGGCTTGGGTTGCCTTGATCGTGCACGTTCCGTTTGTGAGGAATGTGACGGTTTCGCCGTCTATGCCGGAGGTCGCGCAGACGCTGGTGGTCTTCGATTCGAACTGGACGGGCAGGCCGGAGGATGTGGTGGCTTCGACGGTCGTAGACCCTTCGGCGAAGCTCTTGTTGGCTGGTTTGGCGAACGTGATCGTCTGGTTGCCCTTCGCGATCGTGAAGCTCTGTTCGACGGGCGTCGCGGCGCTCCAGCTGGAGTCGCCGGCTTGTGTCGCTTCGATCGTGCATGTGCCGGCAGTCACAAACGTGACGGTTTCGCCGCTCGAGCCGGAGGTGGCGCAGACGCTGGTGGTCTTCGATTCGAAGCTGACGGGTAGACCGGAGGTGGCTGTGGCTTCGATCGTGACGGAGGTCTGGTCGAGGCGTTTTTCGGTGGGCGCGGTGAACGCGATCGTTTGTGTGCCTTTGCCGATTGTGAAGCTCTGTTCGATTGGTGTGGCGGTGTTCCAGTTGGTGTTGCCTGCTTGTGTCGCTTCGATTGTGCAGGTGCCGGTCGCGAGGAGGTTGACTTTTTCGCCGTTTGGCCCGGAGGTGGTGCAGACGCTCGTGGTCTTCGAGCTGAAGCTGACGGTCAGGCCCGAGGAAGCGCTCGCCGCGAGCGTCGTCGAGCCTTCGCTGAAGCTCTTGTCGGCCGGTTTGGTAAACGCGATCGTCTGGTTGCCCTTCGCGGGCGCGGCTCCAGGATTTGAGGGCGAAGGTGAGGGGGCCGGCGAAGGGGCTGGTGAGGGGGTGGGGTCAGGGAGCGAATGGGCTTTGGTCACCGTCCACGACCACGACGGCGGTGAGGACTTCGTGTTGCCTTTGGCCGCGGCGCTCTGGCGTCCGGCCGCGTCGAGCGCGACCAGCGTGAACGCGTGTGCTCCCGGGCGCAGCCGCTTGTAGGAGATCCCGCTCTTGCAACGCGTGAAGCGGCCGCGATCGAGCCGGCAGCGAAAGCTGGAGGTCCGCGTGTCCGCGCGTGACCACCGGAACGTCGCTGTTTGACTCGTGCTCGTGCGCGCGGGCCCCTTCAGCTTGATCGGAGGCCGCGGTCCGCGCGCGGAGGTCGTCGCAAACGGCCTCGTGGCGGCTATCGCCCCGGCGATCAGCACGCTCCCGCCGGCCAAGACGGCAAGGACGATCGCGAGCCTCTTCAGCATCGACACAGCGGTGCGCTAGTTGCTCGCGAAGTGCGAGGTGAGGCTCGTAAAGAGGCAGTGGCCACTGATCGATTTGCGCATGAATACTCTCCGTGTATTCGCTGTGTATTCGCCGTTGCGGCATCCTTGCGAGCCAGGCGTCGGGCGAGTATAGCGGCCCGGCGGAGGTTCGGTAAGAGCTTGCACATCCAATTTCAAACGAGCCAAAGTGCGAGTGCGTGCAAGCTCAGCGGATTCCTAAGAGAATTCTTTTTCCATCAGAGCCTGCGCTCAGCGACGGCGGCGGGAACTGCTCTGAACGGCCTCGAGGAGCACCTGTCTGGTCTGCGCGGCGACCGCCGGCCAGCGAAACCCGTCAGCGTGGGCAAGACCTCGCTCCACGAGCTCTGCTGGCCGCGCGAGCGCTCGCTCGAGCGCGTCACGCCAAGCCGCGGCGGTGCGCTCGCGCACGACTATCGCTGCAGCGCCGCTGACCTCCTCCAGGCCGCCCGAGCCCCCGGCGATCACCGTCGGTGTCGCGCAGGCCATCGCCTCCAGCGGCGCGATGCCGAAGCCCTCGTACAGCGCCGGCGCCGCGAACGCGTCGGCTGCGCGGTAGAGCTGAAGCAGCTCCGTCTCCTCGACCGGCCCCAGCAGCGAGCACGCGCCGCTCGCCTGTGCCCTGGCGGTTATCTCCTCGCCGCGGAAGCCGCTCGATCCAGCGAGCGCCACGCGCCACGAGGCGCCGGCGCCGGCCGCCAGCTCGGCGGCGTCGATCAGCACGTCGAGCCCCTTGCGTGGCTCCAGGGAGCCCACGTGCAGAACGAATGGCGTGTCGATCTGCCAGCGCGCCCGTACCGCCGAGCGCGCCGCGTCGCGGTCACCGGGCCTGAACACGTCGTCGACGCCGTTGGGCACGACGCGCACCCGCTCGACGCTCATCTCCCATAGCTCGCCGATGTCCCGTGCGGTCGCATCGGAGACCGCGATCAGACGAGTCGCCCTGTGTGCGGAGCGCCGCACGGTCGTGCGGAAGCGGCGCTCGTGCGCGGCGCTCTTGGTGCCGGGGAAGCGCAGCATCGCGAGGTCGTGGATGGTCGCGACCGTTGGCACGGGGCTCCACCACGGCAGCAGACTCTCGGGCGCCCACAGCACGTCCGCGTGCTCGCGCGCCAGCCAAGCCGGCACGAACGCGTTGCGCCACACGATCGTTCCCTTGACGCGCGTACTGACCGGATGGGCGCCCGCAACCGTGCGCTTGGGCTTCGAGGTGTTGGCCAGCAGGTCGATCTCGTCGCCCGCCTCGAGCAGCTCGCGTGCGATCCTGTCGAGGTACTTGGGGATGCCCCCCCAGCTGCCCTCGAGCACGTTGGCGTCGATCGCGATGCGCATGGTCAAATCGTGGCGTTGGCATCCTCGTGCGCCGGGCTTCGCCTCGAGTGCGGCAACGATAGCGAGCGGCGCGGCCGGCGCGGGTCGGAGCCCGATCTTCGCGACGCCTCAAGCGCCGCGGCGTATGGGCCGATAGAAGGCATGTCGCGCTGTTGGGTTCCGCGTGTGGACGCTTTAGACTGAACATAGAGAGCTACGGTGGACAGACAGCCCGCGCCGACTTTCTCCGGTTGATCGACCTCTTCCACTTCCCCCGCCATGCCAACCGACTCCCGTCAGCAACTGCACACGATCTGGGCTTACCGTCGTTGGCTCGCGCTGTTCGTCGTGCTCACGACGATCGTCGCCTACATGCTCAGCAAATCGCAGGCGCCGACCTACAAGGCGACGGCGCTCGCGCAGCTGGTCTCCGCCGCGGAAGCCTCCGGACAGGTGCTGGCGCCCGAAGAGCAGCAGACGATCACCAACAGCTATCTGCGCATCGCCCAGACCTCCGGCGTCTACACGCTCGGCGCCCATAACCTCGGCGGGCACGTCACCCCGAGCGAATTCGCCTCGCACGTCAGCGTCAACCCCGAGACCAACACGGCGGTCTTCGACGTTAGCGGCACGGGGGGGACGGCCGCGACGGCGGTGGCGTACGCGAACGCCTACGCGAACGCGTTTGCGACGTATGTCGAACAGCTGCAGGCGGCCCAGCGCAAGGCCACGGTCGAGCGCCTCCAGCAGCAGATCAACACGGCCGAAACCGGCCTCGCGACCGCCGGCAGCGCCGGGCAGGCCACGCTGCTGCGCGAACAGCTCCACGTCCTGCAGGGCAAAATCGGCGAAGCGGTCGCGACTCCGTCCGACGCCATCCGGGTGCTGGGATCCGCGCCGCCCCCCACGAGCCCCGCCTCGCCGAAGCCTAAGCGCAATGCGATCCTGGCGCTCATCGCCAGCCTCCTGCTCGGCGCCGGCGCGATCCTCCTCTACTCGGTCCTAACCGATCGCTATCGCGACGCCGACGAGGCCGCCGCCGACCTCGGCCTGCCTCTGCTCGGCGAGATCCCGCGGGCGGCGCTGCATGAGCAGTCCGCGATCGAGGCCTTCCGCCGTCTGCGCACCGCCGCGATCTTCGAGCTGACCGGACGGCGCGAGCGCGAGCGCGAGCTGAGCGCGGGCGCCAGCAACGGCACGAGCGCACATAGCAGCGCGACGGTGCTGGTCACCGCCGCCGAGCGCGGCGCCGGCAAGAGCTACACAACGGTCGGGCTCGCACGGGCGCTCGCCGCGGAGGGCTGGCACACGGTCGCCGTGGACGGCGACCTGCGCAAACCGACACTGCACGACCAGCTCAGCGTACGACCGGCGCCTGGCCTCGCGGACATCCTTCACGGAGACGGTGCGAACGTCGAGGACGTGCTGCAGGGCGTGCGGATCGCCCACGGCAGCCAGGGCGGAGAGCTCGACGTGATCGCCGCCGGGCCGCCGACGGCCGAAGCCACCGAGCTGCTCTCATCCGGACGCATGCGTGACACGATGCAGACCCTCGGCGACGGCTATGGCTATGTCGTCCTGGACTCCTCGCCGGTGCTGCCGGTGGTCGACGCGATCGTGCTGGCGCGCTACTCCCAGGGCGTCGTGTTCGTGGTTGACGCGCGCCACAGCCGCCGCCGCGACGTGCGTCGGGCGCTGCAGACGCTGCGGGCGAGCGAGGCGCCGTTGCTCGGTTTCGTGTTCAACCGCGCCGAGGTGAGCACGCTGGCCTACGGATACGGCGCGTCCATGTCCCCCGAGCGCCGGCGTGGGTCAAAGCAAGAGGCCGTCCGCTGAATCAGTCTCACGCAGCCCGCACCGGCGCCATCTGTGGGCTGACAGCGCTTGGCGCCGTACTGACCGGCTTCGTGATGGCCAAGCTCGCGGGCACCGGACAGGCCGCCGCGATTCTCCTGCCCGCGGCGCTGGTGGTGCTCGCCATCGTCGTGCTGCGTCCGGAGCTCCTGCTGCTGGCGATCTTCACCACGCTGGTGCTGCTGGAGCTCAGCGAGAGCGGCCCCGCGACGCTCAACTCCCTGAGCGCTCTCTATTACCACTCGGTCGGCAAGGGCCTGACCGTGATGAACCTGTTCTTCATGGTCCTGGTGCTCGCCGTCGCGTTCAGCGTGTACCGGCGACGTCGAACACTCCTGTTCGCCGGTCCGCTGTCGCCGGCGCTGAGCCTGCTCACGGCGGCGACGATCGGGGGCGCCGTGACGGCCCACTTCGCAGGGATCGGCAGCAAAGCGATCTTCGAGCCGGTCGTGACGCTGGCGCCCCTCATCCTGCTGCCGATTCTCGTCGTCAACATCGCTCAGGAACGCGACCTGTTGAAGATCATGCTGCCCCTGATCGGGGTCCTGGCGGGCGAGAAGGCACTCGTGGGATTGTGGCTGGCGCTCACGGGCAAAGGCAGCCCGGTCGACGGCCATTCCGCCACCTATCTCGAACCGTCGGCCAACTGGATCAACCTGCTCGTGCTGCTGGTGCTGATCGCGGCGGCGCTGCGGCATGTGCGTCTGCCGCTGTGGGCGTGGGCGCTCGCCCCGCTCGCGATCGCCGAGCTGGCGTTCTCCTACCGTCGCGGCTTCTGGCTGGGTGTGATCTCCGGGGTCGTGCTGGTGGTGTTGCTCGCGAGCGGCTCGCGGGGGCGACGCGTCGTGATTCCGACGGTGGTGCTGATCGCCGTGGTCAGCTGGCTGGGGCTGATGAGCCTGGGCGCCGGCGCGGCCGGCAGCGACCCGGTGATCAAGCGGCTGGAATCGCTGCAGCCGAGCAAGCTGGGCCTCAACGTCCAGGACCGCTACCGGCTGGATGAGCGTCGCAACGTGATCGCCAATCTCAAAGAACACCCGATCACCGGGCTTGGCATCCAGGTGCCGTGGGTGGCTCCGTACCCGCTCTCGGTGCAGCACAAGGGCGATCGCACCTACACCCACATAATCGTCCTCTGGTACTGGCTCAACCTGGGGTTGCTCGGGGTCATCGCCTACGTCACGCTGATGATCTCGGCGATCGGCACGGCGTTCCTGGTCTGGCGCCGGCACGCGAGCGAGCTCGTACGCTGTGCCGCGCTCGGGCTGATGGCCACGCTGGTCGGTTCGATCGCGGTCGAAACCACAGGATCGTTCCTGGGCGTCGACGTTCGCTTCACGATCGTCCTGGGAGTGATCCTCGGCCTGCTCGTGACCGCCTACTTCGAAACGCTCGGCTCCCCCTTGCGGCTGCGCACCAACCCCCGCAGCTCCCCGATGTCCAGCGCGCGCAGGGCGATCAGCAGCGCCGGATAGAGCACCCCCATCGCGAGCAGCAGCCACACGATCTGGGCGCCCGCGTCGCGCAGCCGCCAGACGACCAGTCCCGAGACTGTCGCCGCCAGCGCGGACAGCGCGATCCTGCGCAGCGAGAGCCGCATCTCGATCTTGGTCAGGACGGCCACGAGCGTGATCGAGACGACGACCACCTCGGTCGCCAGCGTCACCCACGCGGCGGCCAGGAAGCCGTAGATCGGGATGAAGATCACGTTGAGCACGACGTTGATCACCAGGCCGATCGTGGCGTATTTGATGTAACGGCGCTGCAGATCGGTCGCGAGCACCATGTTGCCGCCCACGAACCCGATGCAGATGGGGACGAACGCCGCCATCAGCACCGGCAGCGCGCTCGTGCCCGCATGGTAGGCGGGACCGAGCAGCAGATCCACGATCGCCCCGGCGGCGGCGATCGTGAACGCCAGGCCGCCGAGCGAGACGATCGTCAGGTAGTCGATCGCCTGCTGGGTCAGGCGGCGCAGCCTGGCCGGCTCGGAGGGGTACAGCCCGGACATGATCGGGAACAGGGTCGCCATCACCGCCACCGGCACGAAGCCCGCGGTTTCGAGGACCTTGTACATCGCCGCGTACAGCCCGGCTTCGGAGGCGTGCGGCGAGAGCTCGAACACGAGCAGCTGATCGATGCGGCCGTAGGCGTAGGTCAGGGCGCCGCCGAGGCCGACGATCAGGCTGAGCCTGGCGATCCGCGGCCACAGCGCGCGAGCGCCGCGCCAGCGCACCGGCACGGCACGGAACGCCAGCACGCCGAGCACGCCCTGGACGAGCACGGAGATTACGACGAACGCGATCGCGAACTCGACCATGCCGCCGCCGGCGGCGGCGATCGCGACCACCGCGCCGGTCCACAGCACGCTGTTCGCGAGCACGAAGCCGGCGAAGATGTCATTGCGCACCCGCAGACGGAAGGCGACCCGCAGCGTCGACCAGATGCTGGTCACGTACAGCAGCGTCATGATCAGACCCGTTACGAGCATCGTCTGATCGCGCGAGATCAGGATCACGACGATCACGTACGCGACGATCACGGGCACCGTCAGCGCCGCGCGCAGAGTGGTGGCCGCCCCAATCCAGACGTCCTCGCGCTCGGGCTCGGCGGTCGCGAAGCGCACGGCGACGTTTTCCATGCCGAGGCTGCCGACGATGCCGACCAGGTCGGTGATCGCCAGCAGCGTCGACCATTGGCCGTAACGGGTTGGGCCAAGGCTGCGCGCGAGCAGCCTGAAGACGATGATGCCCAACGCCAGATTCAGGATCTGCGCGCCGATCTGGAGGGCGATGTCGGTGACGGCGCGGCCGCTCGAAACCCTGGTGGCGTGCGCGCTCATCGACTCCGCGCATGATCGCAGCCCCATCCTCGGAAGCCCCGACGGTCGAGGATCTCAGGTTGCCGGAGCCGCGATATCCGCGCGGGCGGCGGGATATCGTGTACCGCATGAGCGCAACCGGCACGGGGGTGATGGTGGTGGGTCTGCGCGCCGGCGAGGCGCGCCGGCGAGTGCCGCCGTGCCGATCTGCCGCGGGAGCGATGGTCCGGCAGAGCAATGCCTGAGCGAGGTCTGCTGGTCGTCAACGCTGACGACTGGGGCGGCTTTCGCGAGGGCACCGACGCGATCGAGTCCTGCTTCGCGATCGGCGCGATCAGCTCGACGACGGCGATGGTCCACATGACCGACTCTCGGCGCGCGGCCGAGCTGGCCCGCGAGCGCGAGCGACCCACCGGACTGCATCTGAACCTCACCCAGCCCTACGATGCGCCCGCCGTCCCCGCGCCTGCGCGCGAGCGCCAGCTGCGCCTGTGCGCGCACTTCTCGGCCCTGGCCCGTCGCCGCTGGACGCTCAGCCCAGATCCTCGCACGCACCGCCTCGTCGCCGACTCCATCCGCGATCAGCTGGAGGAGTTTCGGGCGCTCTACGAGCGCGAGCCCACGCACGTCGACTCCCACCACCATGTGCACGTCTGTCCAGACGTGTTCCTCTCGCGTGCGCTCGCGCGCGGGACGCGGGTTCGCCAGGCGCTGGCGCTCGCCCCGGGAGCGAGCAATCGCGGCGCCAGAGGTCTCGCGAAGGGGCTCGCGCGCGCCTGCAAGCAGCGCCTGCTCTCGCGCCGCTTCCTCACGACCGAGCGGTTCTGGTGTGCCGCCGAGCTCTCCGACGGCGATGGCGCCGTGCCGATCGTCCAGGCCGCCGCCTGCGCGGCGACCCACACGATCGAGATCATGGTGCACCCCTCGTTCGAGTCGGACATCGCGGTGCTGCGCTCCGGGCCGTGGCTCAGAGCCCTGCACGGGGCGCCGCTGGACTCCTACGCCGCGCTGACTCGCGCCTGAGGCAAGCCGACAGGGAGGGGACGCTACGGGCGTCCCAGCACGCGTTCGCGCCAGCCACGGGAGGGCAGGGCGGGGCGCTCGGGCAGTGGCTCGCCCGCGAGGATCGCGGCTGGAACGCCTTCGGTCAGCCACTGCGCCTGTCCGTCCAGTCCCGGAAGGCGCTCGGCGGCGATGTCCAGGGGCGCCCGCAGCTCGGGTGAGCGCCGGCGCGTGTCGTGAGTGTCGGAGGCCACGTCGTGCACGAGTCCTTCGCGCAACAGCTTGAGCGCGAAGCGATTGACGGTGCTCCCAAACCGGCCGGCCAGTGCCCCGGCCGTGATCGAGCAGAGCGCACCCCGCGCGACGAGGCTCTGCAGCAGCGCTGGATCGCGGTGAAAGCCGGGGCAGCGCTCCGGGTGGGCCAGCAGCACGCCGTAGCCGTCGGCGTGCAGCCGTTCGACGACCTCCGTCAGTTCCCAGGCGCCGGAGCTGAGGGGCGACTCGATCAGCAGATACGGGCCGTCGCCGAGTCGCAGCTCGTCGAGCTCTTCGCTGCACAGGCGCTCCAGTCGTCGCGTCGAGATCTCGCCGCCGGTCAGCAGCTCGAGCTCGATCCCCTCGCGCTCGAGCGCTTCGCGCAACATCTGCGCCGCCTCCAGCACGCGCGGTGGATCGAGGTCGTAGGCGCGATTGATGTGTGGAGTCGCCACCAGCGTTCTGGTTCCCGCGGCAACCGCGCTGCGAGCGATCGCGAGCGATCCCTCGATCGTCTCGGGACCGTCGTCGAGCCCCGGCAGGATGTGGGTGTGCAGGTCGATCACACCCTTAACGCTACCCCGCCAGGCGCCGGACTCCCGAGGTTGCCCGGCCGCCCCGCGCTGGCGCCTGCGCAGCGGCAGAGTCGCCGCTGCGGGTGTGTTGCTGCGGGTGAGCGCGGGCATCGCCGAAGGATCTACGGGTTGCTGCTCAGCAGGCTCTGGACCGTGGTGGTGTAGGCGCCCTTGGTGGCCTGGTTGGTCTGCAGCGCTCCGCAGTAGCCTTCACGTTCGCTCGAGCCGCCGGTGGACCGCTGGTCGCGTGCCTGGAACAGGTACACGTCGCGCAGGCGGCTTCCGTATTTGGCGCGCATCGCGGTGATGCTCGATTCCAGCGTGCCTGCGGCCTCGCTGTAGGTCATGCACTTGTCGAAGCCGAAGTTTTCCTGCAGGCAGCGGCCGTTGTCGCTGGAGATGCCGAGCTCGGTCGCGTAGATCGGGATCGTGGACGGCGCCCCGGCGGCTCTAGTGCTCGACACCAGCCGGTTGATCGTCGCTTCCCACTGGGGACCGTAGGGATGCACGGTCCAGCCGGCGACGAGACCGGCGAGGTTGGGGACGGCCGCGAACATGTTGTTGACCCATGTCGGCGTGCCGCTGCCGCCATCGTCGGCCTGGGCGAGCAGCCCGACGTTCGGGTTGACCGCCTGGATCGCCGTCGCGGCGTCCTTGACGCGCAGCGCGTAGCTCTGCGCGCGGGCGGTGTAGGAGGGCAGCGCGTACCAGTTCGAGGCGCTGCTGGTGTCGGCGAACTGGTAGGAGTAGCTCGTCTCGTTGCCGAACTCGATGTCGGTCACGGCGGCGCTCGCCGGGTAGCTCTTGCCCTGCCAGAACGTCCCGCCGGGGCCGAACGCGGCCGCCCAGCTCGCCAGGTTCTGCGCTTCGGGGGTGCTCGGGATGCGACCCTCAAAGCCCGCCAGCAACAGCGGCCGGACACCGGCCTGCGCGTAGGCGCCGATGATCGTTTCCATCTGCGAGACGGGAGTGTCGATCGAGAACTCCATGCGGACCGTGCGCGCTCCGAGCTTCTGGATGTAGGGGAGCTCATATTCGATCGCTGAGCCGGCGACGACACCCATCTCGAACGGGCCGCTGCTCACCGGCGGCGCCGGCGGCGTGGTCGATTTGGCGACCGCGGCGGGGTAGGAGATCTTGACTTCGGGTGACCACGCGCTGCCGTCCACCGCGGTGCGCACGCTGTAGGAGACGGTGACACCCGCAACGGCCACCGGCGTCACCGAGGTGCCGCTGACCTCCGTGTACTGGACGGCCTTGCCGGGGACTTTGGTCGCGAGCACGTAGGTGCTGACGTTGGCGACCGGCTGCCAGGTGAGCTCTTGCCCCGAGACGCTGAGCGCCGGAGCCGACTGCGTGTCGGTGGTCGACGTCGCGGGGTAGGCGATCGTCTGTTCGTTCGACCAGGCGCTGCCGTCGATCGAGGTGCGCACGCTGTAGCCGACGGTGACGCCCGGCACCGGTGGCGGGGTGACCGATGTGCCGATGACGACCGAGAACTGTTCGGCCTGGCCCGGGACCTTGCGCACGAGCACGTAGCTGTTGACGTTGGCGACCCGCGCCCAGCTCAGCCTCTGGCCGGAGCTCGTGAGTTGGGGGGCCTGCTGCGTCGCCGTGCTGGAGCCGCCGCTCGGAGCAGTGCTGTGTTTTCCGCCACGACGGGCGACTCGCGCCAGCCTCCTCTCTGCGCGGGCGAGCTGGCTGCCGGCTCGCTGGACGGCGCGCCGCGCGGCATTGCAGCGCTTGGGGTGGTGGCGGTGGACGCTCAGGCATTGCTTCAGCTTGCGGGCGTTGGACACGAGCCGGCGATCGGTGCGTGTCGTGCGCCTGGCCGAGACGCGTAGCGAATGTGGTATCGCCCTGGACGCCGTGGCGATTACCCGGGCGGAAGCATGGTCGCGCGACGCCTCAGCAGCGGTGGCGATCGCGCAGGCCGTCAAGAGCAACACGCAGAGAGCGGTCAGGAGGGCTGTGAGCCCGCGCCGCGTGCGTGTGATGCGGGTATGGAGGGGGAACATCGCTTGCTCCTTCGGTGGCCTGGCTGCCTGCTGGAGGCCCTTGGCTTTGCGGACCCGCCTCGCGACGGGGGTGCCTTTGTCGGGATGGACGCAACGTCTGCCGGATGTGCTCCCGGGGCCTCAGCCGCAGATGCCCCGGTTCCGGGCCGATTCGTCCTGTGCTTTTGTGTGTGCAGGAGAGCCTTCGGACCGCGGACAGGGGTTTTTGAGTGCGCGTCCGGCGCCTGGACACATGTCCGCCGTGCAAGGAAAATCCCAGTAACCGAGCGTCGCGGCGCTGCGTGTACGGACGTGGGCGCCCCTCGGTGGTGGACCGTGAGGAAGCTGCTGGCCGGGCGGCGGGGCCGCGTGGCGAGCAGGCAAGGATCGCTTGCCGGAGGCGAGCAGGCGAAGGGCACGCGGGCGCCGAATGGCGCGGGCGCCGGCTACCCGGCGAGAATGCGGCCGAGCGCCTCGATCGAATAGCGCTCGGCGGTCAGCTCGCGCCCGCGCCGGCCCAGCCCGTGCGGGCCGTCTCCGCTCAGCACCTTGACGAGCGCGGCCGCGAACGCGTCGGCGCCCTCGGCGACGAGGCAGTGCTCGCCGTCGCGGACCTCCAGCCCGGTGACCGCCCGTGGCGTCGCGATCACGGGCAGCCCGTAGGCGAGCGCCTCGATCAGCTTCAGCGGGGTGCCGCCGCCCTGCAGCAGCGGCGCCAGCGCGCACGAGGCGTGCGCGTAGGTGTCGGCGAGGTCCGCGACGAAGCCACGTGTCTCCACGCGCCCGTCTGCGCTCGCCGGACCATCCAGGCCGCCGCCGACAAGCGCCAGTCGCGCGTCGGGCAGCTCAGCCCATACTCGGGGGAAGACCTCGTCGAGCAGGAAGCGCAGCCCGTTGCGGTTGGGCTGATAGGCGAAGTTCGCCACGAACACCGCGCGTCGCTCTCCGGCGGGCGCTGAGACGGGTGCGATCGCGGCGACGTCCACCACGTTGGGGACGTAGCGCAGGCGTGCCCGCGGACACAGCTCGCGCGCGGCGCGCATGTCGCTCTGGCTGACCATCCACGACTCGGACGCGCTCGCCAGCAGCCCACGCTCGAACGCGCGCAGGGCGCGCGGGCTGCCGAGACCGCTCGCGTCCTGCAGGTCGTGACGGAAGCTCGACTCGAGGTTGTGCGCGTTGTAGATGACCGGCCGCGCCCGCGCGAGGCCCGCGAGCGCCGCGGCCGCCGTGGGACCGTCGGCGATCACCCGTCCCCGTTGCCGCTCGCCGGCCAGCGCGCGCGCGGCGCGCGCGAGCTCGGGCGATATGCCGCGCGCGAACGCGTCGGGAACCCGGGAGGCGCGAGCCGCGCCATAGGCGAGCAGGCGCCGCGCGCCGCGAGAGGGCAGCGCCTCGTGCAGCTCGATGCCGGGGATCGCGCAGAACGCCGCGTCGGGCTCCTGCGCCCCGAAGCGCGCGTACAGCAGGTCGAGCCCGCCGTTCAGCGCGAGCGCGCGCGCGAGGCCGTACGTGCGCAGCGCCCTGCCCGAGCCGAGCGCCGGAGTGTGGGTGGCGACGAGCAGATCCCTCACAGCGCTCCGATCGCCGCTTCGATCTCCTGCAGGCGCCGCTCCCAGGAGTGCGACGCCGCCATGCGCGAGCGCTCCGCGCGTTGCTCCTGGGTGTCCTCGGCGAGCGCCCGCTCCAGCAGCGCGACGATCCCCTCGGCGTCCCGCGCGGTGGCGAGCGCGGCGATTCCCTGCAGAGCGGGCAGCGGCGTGGCGATCACGGGCAGACCCGCGGCGAGGTACTCGTAGACCTTCATCGGGAAGATGCTGCGCGTCAGCTCATTGCTTGCGTAGGGGATCAGCCCTGCGTCGGCCCCGCGCAGGACGGCGGGCAGCTCGGAGTAGGAACGTGCGCCCAGCAGGTGCACGTTCGGCTCGGCCTCGAGCCCCGAGACGTCGGTGCGCGGGTCGCCCGGTCCGACCGGCCCGACGAGCGCGAACGACCAGTCCGGACGCGCGTGCGCCAGTGCGATCAGCAGCTCGAAGTCGAGCTTCGTCTGCACGATCGCGCCCGTGAACACGATCCGGGGTTCCGGCAGCGCGGCGAGCGCCGGGTCGGGCGGACCGGGCGCGAGCGCGGTCGCAAACAGCTCCGTGTCGGCGACGTTCGGTGCGTAGAGCACGTTCTCGGACAGCGTCCGCATGCGCTCGGCCAGTGCGGGCGCGCTCGCCAGGACGAGGTCGGCGCGGGCGGCGAAGCGGGTCTCGGCGGCGCGGAAGGCGACCGCGTCGATGCCGGCCTGCGCGGCCATGTCGTCGACGCAGTGGTAGACCACGAGCGAGGGCGCGAGCGTGTCCAGAAGGACCTCGGCCTGCGGGACGTACGCCCACAGGACCGGGTTCGCCGCGAACCCCAGCCGGCGCATCGCCCGGCGCACGAGCGCGGGCAGCAGGCGCGCGTTCAGCGCGCGCACCGCGCGGTAGCGGTGAAACGGCAGCACCAGCGGCGAGAGCACGTGCAGCCCGTCCACGGCCCGTGGCGGCGCGAGGCCTCGCCGCAGCCTGCGCACGATCCGGGCGAGGTCGCGACGGGCGAGCTGGGGTTGGCGCAGGCCGAGCGACTCGACGAACAGCACTCGATTGTGGCGTGCCAGACGCGACATCAGGTGGTGCTGGTTGGTCCACAGCTCGGTGTCCCAGTCGGCGAATCCGACGCACACGATGTCGTGGCCGCGCAGGGGTCGAGGGTCTGCCATTGCCGCCATGATCACAGGTGGGCCGGGCGCTCACGGCCCATCCGGCCAGCGGATCAGACCGCTGTAGGACCACGGCGGCTGACAGGTTGCAACTCCGCGGGCGCGCGGACCGGCCGCTACCCTCGCGCTGTGTCCGCCGCCCGCAGAGCCAGTGTCCGCGCCGTTCCGCCGCGTCCGGTGCGTGTGGGCGAGCAGGTGCTGTACAAGCTCGCTCGCCGTTTCGGCGAGGGCACGTTGGCGGACCTGCTGCTGGCCCCCGGCCTGCCCGGGGTGGAGGCCGCCGGCGCCCCGCCGCGGTTGCTCGTGCGGGTCGACGAGTTTCCCCACTACCTGGCCTGGGACGAGCCCGATCGCTTCGGCGCTCGGGAATATGAGCGCTTTCACGAGATCATGGCCGGCGCGGGCGCGCACTATCTCGTGGCGGTGCCGGCGCGCGTCAGCCGCTCGCCGCTGTCACCCACGGGCGTCGATTCCCGTGCCCTCACCGACGAGGAGGTTGCGCTGCTGAGGCGACTCGCGCGGGAGGGCGTGGGCATGGCGCTGCACGGTCGCGACCACCGCACCCGTCACGCCTCTTCGCGAGAGCGCTCGGAGCTGTGCGGCCTCGATCGCGCTCAGACGCGGGCGCTGCTGGAGCGAGCGCTGGCCGAGCTGGCCCAGCACGAGATCCATCCCGAGGTGTTCGTGCCGCCGTTCAACCGCTTCGACGCCCGCCAGCTCGATTGGCTCGCCGAGCGCTTCAGGGTCGTGTGCGGGGGCCCGGAGTCGATCGGCACGATGGGCCTGCAGCGCACGCCCCAGTGGCGCGGGCAGGCGGTGTACATGCCCTCATACGCCCCTTACTACGGTCGCGCGGGCGAGTTGCTGCGGGCGCTGCCGCGCGCGATCGAGCGGGCGCGGGGAGGGTGGATCCCGGTGGTCCTGCACTGGGGCTGGGAGGCCGACGCCGGCTGGGGCGAGCTCGAACGGCTGGCAGAGCTGATGGCTGCTCATACCGTCCCCTGGCGGGACTTCCTGGCGGCGGTCGCGCAAGCGCGCCCCACCCCGGCGGTTGCGACGGCGAGCGGGATGGGGGTGCAGCGATGAGTCTCCTGGAGGAGCTGCGCGAGCGCTTCCCGCGCGTGGCGGTCGTGCACGAGTGGCTGACCAACCCCGGTGGCTCTGAGCATGTGGTGTTGGGGCTGTTGGAGATGTTTCCCCAGGCGGAGCTCTATACCTCGATCTACGGCCCCGGACCGTGGCCGGAGCCGATCGCGCGGCGCGACGTTCACACCTCCTACCTGGATCGCGTCCCAGGAGCGGCCCGTCATTACCAGAAGCTGCTGCCGTTCGTGAGCCGCGCCTACCGCTCGTTCGACCTGTCTGGCTATGACCTGATCCTCTCCAGCAACCATGCCTGCGCGAAGAACGTGATCGCGCCTCCCGGCGCGCTGCACGTCTGCTACTGCCACACGCCGATGCGCTACGCCTGGGAGAAGCGCTTCTTGGAGGGGGAGGAGATCGGCACGGTCGGGCGGCTGGCGCTGCCGGCGCTGCTGCCGCTGCTGCGCCGCCAGGATCGCATCGGCGCGGCCTCGCCGGACGTGTTCGTGGCCAACTCGCGCCACGTCGCCGAGCGCATCGAGCGCTATTACGGGCGCTCGTCTGTGGTCGTCAACCCGCCCGTGGACGTCGAGCGCTTCCTCGGCCTGGCACACGCCCCGGAGGATTACCTGCTCGTGTTCGGCCGCGTCGTGCCCTACAAGCGCGTCGACCTCGCCGTCGCGGCGTGCGCGCGACTGGGGAGGAAGTTGAAGGTGGCCGGGGGCGGGCGGGCGCTTGCAGGGGTGCGCGCGCAGGCGCCCGCCGGCGCCGACGTGCAGTTCCTGGGCAAGGTCTCAGACGAGGAGTGCGATCGGCTGCTGAGCGGCGCGCGCGCGCTGCTGTTCCCCGGTGAGGAGGACTTCGGGATCGTGCCCGTCGAGGCGCAGGCGGCGGGCGTTCCAGTGATCGCCTACGGCGTCGGTGGGGCGGGAGAGACGGTGCTGGACGGGCGTACCGGGGTGCTGTTCGACGAGCAGAGTCCCGTGGGGCTCGCCGGGGCGATCGAGCGCTTCGACGGGCTCGCGCTCGATCCTGACGCCGCGCGCGAGAACGCCAGGCGCTTCTCCCGGGAGCGCTTTCACGCGGAGATGGCGGCGGTCATCGACCGCGCCTCGCGAGGCGACTGAGACGGCGCCGACCGTGGCCGGGCGCCCGAGCTCACGAGCCTGATTCCTCCAGCCCGAATGCCCGCTCGGCCTCCCCGACCACGTGCCGGGCGATCGCCAGCGAGGAGGTGGCCGCGGGCGAGGGGGCGTTGCGCACGTGCAGCGCGCGCGGGGTGGCGGAGAAGGCGAAGTCGTCGATCAGGCGCCCGTCGCGCCCCAGCGCCTGGGCGCGCACCCCGGCGAACGCCGGCCGCACGTCCTCGACCGCCAGCTCGGGCACGTAGCGTGCGGCGGCCCGCACGAGCGCCGAGCGCAGGGCCGCGTGATGCAGCTCGCTCAGCCCGGTCCGCCAGTGGCGGCGCATCAGCCGCCACGTCCCCGGCCAGGCGATCGTGTCGCGCACGTCCTCGCCGCGCACGCGCGTGAGGGCATAAGCGTCGCGGGCGCCGGCCAAGAGCGCGGTCGGCCCGACCAGCACCTCGCCGTCGATCCGCCGGGTGAGGTGCACGCCCAGGAACGGCAGCGCGGGGTCGGGGACGGGGTAGATCAGCGCGCGCACGAGGTCGCGGCGCGCGGAGGTGAGTCTCAGGTAGGCCCCGCGGAAGGGCACGATGCGCGGGTCGGGGTCGGCGCCGGCGGCGAGGGCCAGGCGGTCCGACCAGGCGCCCGCGCAGACGATCGCATGGTCCGTCTCGGTCACCCCGAGCGCGTGTGCGATCCGCAGCGACCTCGCCCCGGCCCGCATCGAGCGCACCTCGCACCCGGTCGCGATCTGAGCGCCCGCTTCGAGCAGGTCGCGCGCGTAGGCGTGGGCGACCGCGCCGAAGTCGACGATCCCGGTGCTCGGCACGTGCAGGGCCGCGATCCCGCGCGCATGGGGCTCGATCGCCTCGATCCCGGCCGCGTCGATCCGCCGCACGCCCTGCACGTCGTTGGCGCGAGCGCGGCGCTGCAGCTCCTCCAGTCGCCCCAGCTCGCGCGGGTGGGTGGCGAGGATCGTCTTCCCGCACGCCTCGATCGCGATCGCGCGCTCCTCGCAGTAGGTGTACAGCTCGCGTGCGCCCCGCACGCACAGTCGCGCCTTGAGCGAGCCGGGGGCGTAGTAGACGCCGGCGTGCACCACGCCCGAGTTGTGCCCCGTCTGGTGAGATCCCAGCTCCTTTTCGCGCTCGAGCACGCACACGGACATGCGCGGATGACGCTCGGTCAGCTCGCGCGCGACGGCCAGCCCGACGATCCCACCGCCCACGACCGCGACGTCGCAGCGCGCCGGGGGCGCCGCGGACGAGGGTTGAGCGGCGCCGGAGGACATGCTGGGCAACTGTAATGGCGGCTCACGCGGGTGAGGATGCTGTTCCGGTGGCGCATTGCCGAAGGACGGGTGTCGCGCATGCCTTTGGAAGGCTGATGTCGTCCAGGTTGGCGCATGCGCCAACCTGCGGGAGTGC
>DASXKH010000007.1:0-1672 GCA_036496915.1 Solirubrobacteraceae bacterium | reverse complement strand
CTCAGGGCGCTGCGGTGGTGGGAATAATCCTCGTAGTTCGCCAGCACACCGGTTCGCTTGCGCTTGCGGGCGTCGTCGTTGGAGCGTTGTCGATCGCGGCCGGGGTCGCCCGCCCGCTTCAAGGCAGGCTGATTGATCGCCAGGGATCACGAGCAGTGATGGCAGCCTGCGGAGTGACCCACGCGCTCGCGCTTGCCGGGCTCGTCGGGCTCGCGGACCTCGATGCTCCGGGGGGATTGCTGGTCGTTCTAGGGTGCCTCGCCGGGCTGGCGCTGCCGCCGGTGTCGACGAGCATGCGCGTCGAATGGGGCAAGCTCGTCGTTGGAGGTGACCACACCGCCGCCTACAGCCTGGTCTATCTCACCCAAGAGCTTTCGATTCTCGCCGGGCCGCTGATCCTCGCGGGTGTGATCGCCGCAGCCTCCGCCTCAGTAGCACTGGTCACGGTCGCAGCGGTCGCCGGCGCTGGGACGGTCGCCTTCGCCGTCTCGATCGGATCACCAAGCGCCCACGGCTCCGCGGCCGCGACGCCCGGCGGGCTCGTGCTCCGAATCCGAGCGCTGCAACTCGTGCTGGCGGTCGCCGTGCTCGTCGGGGGTGTGATCGGCGCGCTCGAGGTCGCTGCACCGACGCTCGCGACTGCGCACGGAGCGCCAGCTGCTGCCGGCCTACTGATCGCAAGCCTGTCGGTGGGCGGGATTCTCGGCGCCGGAATCTACGGAAGCCGGGCGTGGAAGGCGAGGCCACCGGCTCGCCTTTCGCTGCTGCTCGTGCTTCTCACGACGGCGCTGGCGCTGATGATCCCCTCTGATGGCCTATTCGTGGTCGGCGCGCTGCTGGTCGTCGCGGGAATCGCGCTCAACCCGGCGCTGACGACCTTCTCGTTGCTGATCGACGCGCACGTCTCCGCACAAACGGCGGGTGAGGCGTTCGGCTGGCTGTCGACCGCGATTGCTGGGGGCACCGGCGCCGCGAGTGCGATCGCCGCTGCCGTCGCGCAGCACCAGCACGACGCGCGGTTGGCGTTCACCGTGGCGGCGATCGCCGGAGCCGCCGCCACCGGTGTGGCCTTACTCGCTAGCTCCGCGCTCGACCGCACCTCACGATCAACGCCCGCGTGACCACCGTGCCGTGGAACGACCCCTATTCGTAGGAGAGCGCCTCGAGCACGTTCATTCTGCCGGCGCGGCGCGCGGGCCAGATGGCGGCGATCAGGCCGGCGATGACCGCGGCGATCACGAACACGATCAGCGTCCCGATCGGGACGGTGAAGGTCCCGAAGTCGATCGTGGCGCCGATCAATGCCGCCAGCAGGATCCCCAGTGGGATCCCGAAGGCGGCGCCCAGAAGGGCGGTGATCACGCTCTCATGGCGGATCATCCGGCGGACCTGGCGGCGGCTCATGCCGACCGCGCGCAGCATGCCGAGCTCGCGCGTGCGCTCGAAGACGGTCAGCACCAGCGTGTTGACGATCCCGAACAGGCTGACCACGATCGACAGCGACAGCAGCACGTAGAGGAGGTTGAGCAGTGTGGTCAGCCCTTGGAGCTGGTTGTTGATGAACTGCGTCTTGTTCTGGAGCTTGGCGTCCGGGAAGCCCGCCAGGGCCGAGTTCAGCCGCTGGGTGTTGGCCGGCGTGACGCCGCCTTGCATGTTGACGAACGTGAACAGA
>DASXKH010000006.1:0-50232 GCA_036496915.1 Solirubrobacteraceae bacterium | reverse complement strand
CCACGCCCGAGTCCGCGGCGGCGATCGCCCCCAACGGCGTGTCCGCCCCCGATCCGCCTCCGACACCGCGGACACCGCCGGCTGCTGCCTCCGGGCTCACCACGGCTGGCGATACTCAAACCGCGCCCGCGGGGGAGACGGACGCCTCCGCCGGCCCCGCCGCCGAGCGGGTTCGACCCACGCGCGACTCGCGCACCGGAGAGCGTGCTCCGACCGCCAATGCGCCGGGAGGGCGTCGGCGGGTGGTGATCGACTCCCAGGCTTCGCGCCGCCAGCAGGGCGGGCCGGCCAACCAGCCCCAGCGCCGCCCGCGACGCGGCCGCCGCCGGCGCGGCACTTACGACGAGACGATCGCGCCGATCGACACCACGGCGATGGAGGCGACCGACCTCGTGCGCGTCAACTCGGGATCGACGGTCAAGGACGTCGCCGAGTATCTCGGGGCGCCGGTGCCGGAGATCATCAAGAAGCTGATGATGCTCGGGGAGATGGCGACGCTGACCCAGACGCTGTCCGATGACGCGATCCAGGTGCTGGCCGACGAATTCGAGAAGAAGATCGAAATCGTGCACGCCGCCGACGACGTCGAGGTCGAGCCCGTGTTCGAGGATGCCGAGGAGGATCTGATCGAGCGCCCCCCGGTGGTGACGATCATGGGACACGTCGATCACGGCAAGACCTCGCTGCTGGACGCGATCCGCGAGACCGAGGTCGCCGCCGGCGAGGCGGGCGGCATCACGCAGCACATCGGCGCCTACCAGGTGCGCCACAGCGGCAAGGAGATCACCTTCCTGGACACCCCCGGCCACGAAGCGTTCACGGCGATGCGCGCCCGCGGCGCGCGCGTCACCGACGTGGTGGTGATCGTGGTCGCCGCCGACGATGGCGTCAAGCCCCAGACCGAGGAGGCGATCGACCACGCGAAGGCCGCGGAAGTGCCGATCGTGGTGGCGGTGAACAAGATCGACAAGGAGGGCGCCCAGCCCGAGCGCGTGCGCACCGAGATGACCCAGCACGGATTGCAACCCTCGGAGTGGGGTGGGGAGATCGAGTTCGTCGACGTCAGCGCCAAGACCCGTCAGGGCCTCGACACGCTGCTGGAGACGATTCAGGTGGTCACCGACCTGGAGGAGCTGAAGGCCAACAGCGACGCCGACGCCTCCGGCACGGTGATCGAGTCCAAGCTCGACCCCGGTCGCGGCCCGGTCGTCAGCGTCCTGATTCAGCGTGGAACGCTGAACGTCGGCGACGCGCTCGTCGCCGGCGCGCACTTCGGCCGGGTGCGCGCGATGCACGACTTCACGGGCACCCGCGTCAAGCACGCCACGCCCGGCCAGCCGGTCGAGGTGCTCGGCTTCGACGGTGTCCCCGAGGCCGGGGAGCTCGTGCGCGTCGTCGAGAACGAGCGCCGCGCGCGACAGCTCGCGGGCGAGCGCGCCAACCGCCTGAAGACCGAGGCGCTCGCGCGACGCTCGGGACGCAAGGTCTCCCTGGAGGACGTCTTCAAGCTCGCCCAGGAGGGCACGGTCAAGGAGCTCGGCCTGGTCGTCAAGGCCGACGTCGCCGGATCGCTCGAGGCGATCGAGGACGAGATCGCCAAGCTGCCCCAGGAAGAGGTCAACGTCAACATCATCCATCGCGGTGTCGGCGGCGTCAACGAGTCCGACGTGATGCTCGCCGCCGCCTCGCGAGGCGTGATCCTGGCCTTCAACGTGCGCCCGGTGGGCGAAGCGCGCCAGGTGGCCGAGCGCGAGGGCGTGGAGATCCGCTCCTACTCCGTGATCTACCGCGCGATCGAAGAGCTCCGCGCGGCGATGCAAGGCATGCTCGAGCCGACCGAGGTCGAGACGCCGCTTGGCCAGGCGGAGGTGCGCCAGCTGTTCCGCGCCTCGCGCATCGGCGTGATCGCCGGCTCGTTCGTGACCGAGGGCAAGGTCACGCGCGGCGCCAAAGCGCGGGTCGTGCGCGAGGGAACCGTCATCTACGACACGACGATCGAGAGCCTGCGCCGCTTCAACGAGGACGCGCGCGAGGTCGCCTCCGGGTTCGAGTGCGGGATCGTGCTCGCCAACTTCCAGGACCTGCGCGAGAGCGACATCTTGGAGACCTACGAGACGCGTCTGCAGGAGCGAGAGCTGAGCTGAGGGTAGGATGCCCGCTTCGGGACGTATGCGCCGCGTCGATGAGGCGATCAGACAGGTGCTCGGCGATGCGGTGACAGGAGAGCTGAAGGACCCTCGAGTTGGATTCGTGACCGTGACAGATGTCAGGACAAGCGCCGATCTGCGCCATGCGCGCGTATACGTGAGCGTGCTCGACCAGAGCGGTGGCCCCTCCGGGGACGCCCAGCGCGAGGAGACGCTCGACGGTCTGCGCAGCGCGCACGGCTACCTGCAGGGACGTCTGGCCACGGAGCTGCGCCTGAAGCGCACCCCGACGCTCCAGTTCGCATACGACGACACGACCGACCGGGCGCTGCGCGTCGATGAGCTGCTGGGCGAGATCGAGGACTCGTGAGCGCGGATCGCGTCGAGAGCATCGAGGTCACGCGCGAGCGCGTGCTGGAGCGAATCCGCGAGGACTCGCGGTTCGTGCTGGCCGCGCACGAGGGCCCGGACGGCGATGCGCTTGGGTCGCTGGTGGGGATGCAGGGGCTGCTCACCGCGCTGGGCAAGGACTCGCAGATGTTCATCGCGCCCGCGGACCTGCCGCTTCCCTACGAGTACCGTTTCTTCGAGCTGGACGGGCTGATCTCCTCGCCGCCGCAGGACATCTCAGTGCGGACGGTCGTGTTCCTGGACTGCGGCAACATCGACCGTAACTCGGCCGGCGTGCTGCAGCAGGGCAGGCACCTGCTGAACATCGACCACCATCACGACAACACCCGCTTTGGCACCCTCGATCACGTCGTGCCGAGCGCGTCGTGCACCGCCGAGATCGTGTGGGACCTGATGCACGGGCTGGACGTGAGCCCGACGCCGGAGGCCGCGCGAGCGTTGTATGTGGGGTTGATCACCGACACGGGACGGTTCATGTATGAGAACACCGGCCCGCGGGCCCATGAGATGGCGGCCGAGCTGATCGCCGCGGGCGTGGACGTCCAGGACGTCTACCGGCGGCTGTACGAGGAGATGCCGGCGGCGAAGATCTCCCTGCTCGCGCTCGCGCTCGGACAGATGCGCCGGTTCGATGACGGAGAGCTGACGCTGGCGGCGCTGAGCGCCGAGGATTTTCTGCGAGTCGGTGCGCAGGACAGCTATTCGGAGGGCATCATCGATCATCTGCGTGCGATCCAGGGCACCAAGGTCGCGGCGCTCGTGCGTGAGCTCAGCGGTGGCGAACGCGACGGCCGGCGCAAAGTGTCGTTGCGCGCCACCGACGACGACGTCGACGTGTCGGCGATCGCGCGCGAGCAGGGGGGTGGCGGACACCGTCGCGCCGCGGGCTTCACCACGACGCTCGAGGTCGAGCCGCTGATCGAGTTCCTGCGCGGCGCGCTGGCCGCGCAGCTGCACGCCACCTCCAACGGGCCGGCCGCCGCGACGCTGGCCTGATCTCCTTCGCCGGAACCCGCCGCCTGCCGCGGCGGACGCCTGCGCGGGACGCTCACGCGCGATGATGGGCGCGCGATGGACGGAATCCTGCTGATCGACAAGCCCGCCGGAATGACCTCACACGATGTGGTCGCGGCGATCAGGCGCGCCCTGGATGGTGTCAAGGTCGGTCACGCGGGCACGCTCGACCCGTTCGCCACGGGCCTTTTGATCGTGCTGGTCGGCCGCGCGACAAAAGCCCAGCGACGGCTGATGGAGCTGACCAAGCGCTATGAGACCATCGCCCAGCTCGGCGCCACCTCCAGCACGGGAGACACCGAGGGGGAGATCGTCGAGACGGGCCGCCTGCCATCCGATCCTCCCCCGCTGCCGACCGGAGAGGTCAGGCAGCGTCCTCCGCGGCATTCGGCGGTGAAGATCGGCGGTGAGCGCGCCTACAGGCGCGCACGGCGCGGAGAGCAGTTCGAGATGCCCGAGCGGATCGTCACCGTGTACCGGTTCGAGCAGATCTGGCGCGAGCCCGATCGCGACACCCCACCGCGAGCATCCCTGGGGGGATCCATGGCGAGGAGCGAGCCGGCGCCGCGGCTGGAGCGAGCGGGGTATGAGATCGAATGCTCGGCCGGAACCTACGTGCGCTCGCTGATCGCCGACCTGAATGACGGCTACTGCCTGGAGCTGAGACGCACCGCGATCGGGCCCTTCGAGGTCGCGGACGCGATCGCGCCGCCGCGCCGTGGCGAGCCGTGGCCGCGGCCTGCCCTGATTGGACTCGACCAAGCGCTTGCGACGCTACCCAAATAGGCTGTGCGGGCCGTGAAGATCACCAACCTGCCCGACGTGCCGGCGACCACGAGCGAGGGCGATCGACCCGCTTCGGGGCGCAGCGTGGCCGTCGGCACCTTCGACGGGGTGCACCTCGGTCACCGCGCGGTGATCGAGGGCTCTGACAGCGTGCTGACATTCGAACCGCATCCGGTGTCGGTCGTCGCGCCCCAGCACACGCCGAAGCTGCTGACGACGCTCGAGGTCAAGGCCGAGCTGGTGGCGGGGCTGGGCGTGCAGGAGCTGATCGTGATCCCGTTCGATGCGCAGTTCGCGGCGCGCTTGGCGGACGAGTTCATCTCCGAGGTGCTCGTGGGTGCGCTCGGCGCGAGCCGCGTGGCGATCGGCGAGAACTTCCGCTTCGGTCACCGTGCGCAGGGCGACCCTCGCCTGCTGGCCGCGGACGAGCGCTTTCAGACGGTGGTGCATCCGCTGCTTGAGGTCGATGGGGAGATCGTCTCCTCAAGCCACATCCGTGGCCTCGTGCTCGCGGGCGAGGTCGATCAGGCCGCGCGCTTCCTCGGCGCGCCGTTTCAGCTGCGCGGCGAGGTGATCCATGGTGATGAGCGCGGGCGCGAGCTGGGCTTTCCGACCGCCAACCTCGTGCCGGAGGAGGCGCTGGCGTGCCCGGGACACGGGGTGTACGCGTGCCTGGCCAACGGCAGCGTGCCGGCCGCCGTGAGCATTGGCGTGCGCCCGACGTTCGAGACCGGTCGCGGCGAGCTGATCGAGGCATACCTGATCGACTTCGACGGCGACCTGTACGGCAGCACGCTGCGCCTGGACTTTCTGGCGCGCCTGCGCGGCGAGCGGCGATTCGACACCCCGGAGGCGCTGATCGAGCAGATGCGACGCGACGTGGCGAGAACCCGCGAGATCGCCGAGGCTGCCCGATGACCTGTCTCAAAGGGACGCGGCTCTTGCGGAGTGGGGCCCTGAGCACTCTGCTACCGTTGGCGCGCAAATGACCGCCATCACCGCAGAGCGCAAGCGCGAGATCTCCGCCCAGTTCGGGGCGGGCGAGCAGGACACCGGCAACACCCGTGTCCAGATCGCGCTGCTGACCGAGCGCATCAACCATCTCACGGAGCACCTGCGCGAGCAGAGCAAAGACCACCACTCGCGTCGCGGGCTGCTGATGCTCGTCGGACGCCGCCGGCGCTTCCTCGACTATCTGCGCCGCCATGACCTCGAGGGCTATCGCGCCCTCATCAAAGAGCTGGGCTTGCGTAAGTAGGCTGAGACGCTCGTGGGCGCTTCGCGGATGCTTTGTCCTCAGTCGCTCGCGTACGCAGTACGCCACGCTCCCTGCGTCCGCCGGCCGATCTCCAATCGGTCTCTCGACCCACGACCGTCTCGGCAAGCCGCATGAGCGTTATCGCACCGGGCACACCCGCGCCGTCGTTCAGGTTGCAGCGCGAGGACGGTCAGCCCTTCACCGAACAGGACCTGCGCGGCCACACGACCATCCTCGTCTTCTACCCCTTTGCCTTCAGCCCGGTCTGCACCGATCAGCTGCAGGTCTATGAGAAGGCGCTGAATGAGCTGACGGCGGACGGCGAGAAGATCTACGGGGTCTCCTGCGACAGCTCCTACGCCCAGACGGCGTTCAGGGAGAAGCTCGGCGTGTCCATTCCCCAGCTGTCCGACTTCGAGCCCAAGGGCGCGGCGTGCACCGCGCTGGGCGTCCTGCACGAGGGCGGCTTCGCGCAGCGCGCGCTCGTGATCGTCGGCCCCGACGGGGTCGTGCGCTGGAGCTATCAGGCGCCCACGCCCGCGGAGCTGCCCGGCGTCGAGCTGCTGCGCGAAGGACTCGCCGCCGCCGCCGACGCGCAGACCTGATCGATACACGCCTGAGTGACACACAGGCCCGATCGCCCCCTCGCGATCCTCCCTCGTGCCGGCTACTGCGGTGACCGGCGCCAGCTGCGTCATACGCAGACGCGGGCTCGCGGGTCTCCCATCCATCTCCGCTAAGCTCCGCTGGTTCGGAATAAGAGATAAAGAAAACGATCCGCCAGGGACCCTTCGCGTCCCGACCCGACGGGCGGAGCATAGGAAGGTAGAAAGCATATGAGCAGCAATGACGCCGTAACACGGGTCTCCGTGGAGATCGGGGCACACCGCCAGGACGGCGGGGTCAGCGAGATCTCGTTCGAGACCGGCAGGATGGCCAAGCAGGCCTCCGGCGCGGTGGTCGTCCGCCAGGGCGACACGATGGTCCTCTGCACCGCGGTCGCGGGCAGCCTGCGCGACGTGGACTTCCTCCCGCTGACGGTGGACGTCGAGGAGCGCATGTACGCGTCGGGCAAAATCCCCGGCTCGTTCTTCAAGCGCGAGGGTCGCCCCGGCGAGAAGGGCACGCTCACCGCGCGCATGATCGATCGTCCGATCCGTCCGCTGTTCCCGAAGGAATGGCGCTACGACACGCAGCTCGTGGCGATCCCGCTGTCGATCGATCACGTGCACCCCTATGACATCCTCGCGATGAACGGCGCGTCGGCGGCGCTGATGATCTCCGACATCCCGCTGCCCACGCCCGTGGGCGCCGTGCGCATCGGCAAGATCGACGGCAACTTCGTCGTCAATCCCCAGGAGCCCGATCTCCTGCCGGACGCCGAGAACGCCTCGGACCTCGATCTGATCGTCGCGGGCACCGAGGAGGCCATCCTGATGGTCGAGGCGGGCGCCAACGAGATCCCCGAGGCGGAGATCCTCGACGCGCTCGACATCGCCCACGCCGAGATCAAGAAGCTGTGCGCGCTACAGCGCCAGCTCGCCGAGAAGGTCGGCAAGGAGAAGAAAGTCTTCGAGACGATCTCCGTCGACCCCGCCGTGCTCGACGCGATCCGCGCCTCGCACGGCAAGGCGCTCGACGACGCCACGCAGGTCGAGGACAAGCTCGAGCGCCAGGACGCCACGAAGGCCGTCGAGCACGCGATCCTCGAGCAGCACGCCGCGCCCGCGCCCGAGGGCGCATCCGAGGAGCAGCTCGTGGCCGCCAAGGCGAAGCGTGCAGCCGTGCAGCTGGCCTTCGACAAGCTCGAGAAGTCGATCATCCGCGAGCGCATCGCCGTCCACAAGAAGCGCCCGGACGGTCGCGGCGAGGACGAGATCCGCGACATCTCGATCGAGGTCGGCGTGACGCCGCGCACGCACGGCTCGGCGCTGTTCACGCGCGGGCAGACGCAGGCGTTGAGCGTCGTCGCGATGGGAACGCTCAAGGAGGAGATGCGCCTGGACACGCTCGGGCTGGAGACCAAAAAGTATTACTGGCACCACTACAACTTCCCGCCGTTCTCGGTCGGGGAGGCGGGGCGCATGGGCGGCGTCAAGCGCCGCGACATCGGTCACGGGGCTCTGGCGGAGCGGGCGCTCGCGCCGATGGTGCCCTCGATCGAGGAGTTCCCGTACACGATCCGCGTCGTCTCGGACATCCTCGAGTCCAACGGCTCCTCCTCGATGGCCTCGGTCTGTGGCTCCTCGCTGTCGCTGATGGACGCGGGCGTGCCGATCGAGCGGCCGGTCGCGGGGATCGCGATGGGCCTGATCAAGGAGGGCGATGACTACGTCGTCCTGACCGACATCGCCGGCGTGGAGGACCACCTGGGGGACATGGACTTCAAGGTGGCCGGCACCGAGCGCGGGATCACGGCGCTGCAGATGGACATCAAGATCACGGGCGTGACGTTCGACATCCTGCGCGACGCGCTCGCGCGTGCGCATGAGGCGCGGACGTTCATCCTTAACAAGATGGCCGCCGTGATCCAGGGCCCGCGTGCGCAGCTCAGTCAGTTCGCCCCGCGCATCCAGACGATCCAGATCGACCCCTCGCAGATCGGCATGCTGATCGGCAAGGGCGGGGAAACGATCAGAGGTCTGTCGGAGGAGTTCGAGTCCCAGATCGACGTCAACGACGACGGCCAGGTGCTCGTCTACTCCGCCAACGGCGATCTCGGCGATGCGCTCGCGGAGCACATCCGGGTGATGATGAAGGAGGTCGAGGTCGGCGACGAGTACGTCGGCAAGGTCGTCAAGACGACGACCTTCGGCGCGTTCGTGGAGCTGACGAAGGGCACGGACGGCCTGCTGCACATCTCCAACGTCTCGCCGGGCGAGCGCGTGGAGAGCGTCGAGGACGTGCTGAGCCGCGGCGATGAGATCAACGTGCGCGTGGTCGAGGTCGACCGTGAGCGCGGGCGCATCGGCCTGCGCCTGGCCGAGGATCCCGAGATCGCCGGCAAGTCCGTCGAGGAGCTCGCCGGCGTCAGCGCCGGTGGCGGTGGGGGAGGCGGCAGGCCCCCGCGCGACGGCGCTCGGCGCAACGGTCGTGAGGGCGGCGGCAGCGGCGGCCCCCGACGCGAGGGCGAGCGCGGCTCGGGTCGCCCCCGACACGGGTCCGGGCGCGATCGTTAGCGCCCTCGAAGGCCGCGCCGGGAGCGGCGCGGCCACGGGCGGCACCCGGCATGAGATGACCGAGCACCGCACAACCACGCTGGATGACGGGGTGCGGGTGATCACCGAGCGCATCGAGAACGTGCGCTCGGTGGCGCTCGGGTTCTGGATCGGGATGGGCTCGGCGATGGAGTCCGACGGGCAGGCGGGGACCAGCCATCTGCTCGAGCACATGCTGTTTCGCGGCACCGCGCGCTATCGCTCGCACGAGATCGACGAGATCTTCGACGCGATGGGCGCGGAGATCAACGCCGGGACCGACCGCGAGACCACCTCGCTGTACACGCGCGTGATGGACCGCCATCTGCAGCGCGCCTTCGACGTCGCCGCGGAGATGGTCTGGCGGCCGCGCTTTGAATCGCTGGAGGCCGAGCGCGAGGTGGTGCTCGAGGAGATCGCGATGTACGAGGACGACCCGCAGGACCGCGTGTTCGACGTGCTCGGGGAGGCCGTGTTCGGAGCGCATCCGCTGGGGCGCGCGGTGATCGGGACCGCCGAGGTCGTGAGCGCGGTCACCGGCGAGCAGCTGCGCGCCTTCCACGACGAGCGCTATGCACCGCGGAGGATCGTGATCGCAGCGGCGGGATCGGTCGATCACGACGCGCTCGTGGAGCTGGCTCGCGCCGCTGGACCGGGCGGGGCGGGCGCCGCGCAGGCACACGCGAACGGGGGCTCGCCCACCGCGCGGGCGCTCGAGCCGGAGCCGGAGTTCGAGCGCCGGGTGCGGTTCCTGCGCAAGGACACCGAGCAATACCACGTCTGTCTGGGCGGCCGGGGGATCTCGCGCCACGACGAGCGCCGGTTCGCGCTGCGGGTGCTCGAAGGGGTGCTCGGGGGCACGTCCTCCTCGCGCCTGTTCCAGGAGGTGCGCGAGCGCAGGGGGCTGGCCTATTCGGTGTTCTGCTTCTCAAGCCTCTACGCCGGCACGGGCGAGGTCGGGCTGTATGTGGGCACGCGCCCGGACAACCTGACGGAGGCAGTGGCGACGATCGCGGCCGAGCTGGAGCGAGTCGTCGAGGACCCGGCGAGCGCGCAGGAGCTCGACCGCTCGCGCGAGAACCTGAAGGGCCGGGTGGCGCTGTCGCTGGAGTCGACGACCGCGCGCATGAGCCGGCTGGGGTCGGCGCTGTTGGGTGACATGCCGATCCACTCGGTCGATGAGATCGTCGAGCGCATCGACGCGGTCACGATCGAGGACCTGCGCGAGCTGGCGCGGGAGCTGTTCGCGCCGGAGACGCTGTCAGCCGCCGGGGTCGGCGCGGAGGAGGACGCGTTCCTGCGGGCGCTCGCCCCGCTGGAGAAGGTGGCGGCGTGACCTCGCCCGAGCGGGTCGAGCCGCGCACAAGCGGGGCGTCGTCGTTGTGATCAAGGTCGCGGTCGCCGGCGCCGCCGGGAAGATGGGCGCGACGGTCTGTGCCGCGGTGCAGGGCGCGGATGACATGGAGCTCGTGGGTCGCGCGGACCCGTTGCTGGGGGTGGCGCTGGCCGACGTGCTGGGCGACGCCGAGGTCGTGGTCGACTTCACCCGGCCGGACACCGCGCTCGAGAACGCGCTCGAATGCGTGCGGGCCGGGGTGCACGTGGTGATCGGAACGACCGGCTTCGACGTCGAACCGCTGAGGAGTGCGCACGCGCCCGCGGGCCTGCCCCGGGCGAACGTGCTGATCGCGCCGAACTTCGCGATCGGCGCGGTGCTGATGATGCGCTTCGCCGCGCAGGCAGCCGGGCACATGGCCCGGGCGGAGATCGTCGAGCTCCACCACGACCAGAAGCTCGACGCGCCCAGCGGAACGGCCAAGCTCACGGCGCAGCTGATGGCCGCGGCAAGCGGCGAGCCGGAGCCCCCGATCCACTCCGTGCGCCTGCCCGGGCTCGTGGCCCACCAGGAGGTCATCCTCGGCGACATCGGCCAGACGCTCTCGATCCGCCACGACACCACCGGGCGCGAGTCCTTCATGCCGGGAGTGCTGCTGGCGGTGCGACGCGTCGGAAACCTGCCGGAATCCCCGGTCGTGGGGCTGGAGAGCCTGCTGTTCTGAAGCTCACCCAATACACCGTAATTTCGGTGATACAATCGGAGAGCGATGGCCACCAAGTCAGCTCCGTTCAGCATGCGCCTGTCCAAGCGGATGGAGGCGCTTGTCGATCGTGAGGCGAAACGCACCGGTCGCAGCAAAGGAGCGATCGTCGAGACGCTTGCAGACGAGGCGCTGCGAATGAGGCTGTTCCCCGGGATCGCCTTCCGCGGCACGGACTGGGAGCGACGCGCGTGGGTGATCGGAACCGCGCTCGACGTGTGGCAGATCATCGATGCCCATCGCGACATCGGCTCGGTCGCCGAGATGGCCGCGGACGGCTCCGCCAACGAGCGTCAGATCCGGCTCGCGCTGGACTACTACGAGCTGTTCGCAGAGGAGATCGACGCGGCCATCGCCGAAAACCGCAGGCCGATCGAGCAGCTTGAAGAGGAGTTCCCGTTCATCGCCGTCACCCGTGTCGAGGCCTGAACGAGCGCCGAGCGCGCGATGAGGCTGTTCCTCGACGCGCACATCTCGGCGCGGCGCATCGCCGCTCCACTCCGCGACCGTGACCATCACGACGTGCGGGCCGCAGACGAGGAGCGCGAGCTCGACGGCCTCACCGACGAGGAGCTGCTGTCGATCGCGGCGACCGACGAGCGGGCCCTCGTCACGTTCGACGTCAAGGACTTCTCCGTGATCGCACGCCGCTGGGCCGAGGCCGGACGGTCGCATGCGGGCTGCATGATCGTCGTCGGCATCGACCACGGCGAGTTCGGCGCGATCCTCGACACGATCGCCCACGGGCTGAACGCCCGGCCCCAACCGTCGGACTGGACCGATCTCACGCTGTTCCTGGCGCGCACACCGGCTCCGTAGAGCGGGTTGGGGCCGCGTCGTCTCCGTTCAGCAGGATCGCGGTTGAAAGCGCCGCATTGGGCGCACGCGAACGACCGCGGACACAGCCCGTGCTGGCCGATCGGAGATCCCGTCGATCTCCGATCGGTCGCCGTCTCGCCCAGTCTCGACACCCCCGCAACCCGAGACATTTGCGCACTTCGTGAGATACTGCTCGCCATGCCCGATCTGCAGCTTGGCGCTATCCTGACCGCGATCATTACGCCGTTCGACGCCGACGGGCGTGTGAACGAGGAGGCGTTCATCGCATTGATGGCCCACCTCGCCGAGAACGGCTCGGACGGGTTCGTCGTCGCCGGCACGACCGGCGAGGCCTCCACGATGTCAGACGAGGAGCACCTCGGGCTGATCGAGCTCGCCGTGCGTGAGCGCCCCGCCGGGACGACGATCGTCGCGGGCACCGGCACGAACGACACGCGCCATGCCGTCTTTTTGACCGAACGCGCCACCGAGCTCGGCGCCGACGCGCAGCTGAGCGTCACCCCGTACTACAACCGCCCGAGCCCGCTCGGCCTCAAGCGCCACTACGAAGCGGTGGCGGCGGCCACGGACCGGCCGATCCTGCTGTACAACATCCCGTCGCGAACAGGGACGAACATCCCCTCTGACCTGCTCGCCGAGCTCGCCCAGATAGAGCACATCGACGGCGTCAAGCAGTCAAATCCCGAGGAACTGCGGCTGGTCGACGGTCTCGTTCTCTACACCGGCGACGACGCGACGTTCGCGCGCACGCTCGACCTGGGCGGCGCCGGTGGCATCTCCGTCGCCAGCCACGTCGTCGGCAACGAGATGCGCCGCATGGTCGACGAGCCCGAGCGTCGCGCCGAGATCGACGCGTCCCTGCGCGACGTCTACGAGACGCTGTTCATGACCGCCTCTCCGACGTGCACGAAGGCCGCGCTGAACCTGCTCGGCCTGAACGCCGGCACAACGCGTCTGCCGATCGTCGAAGCCACCGAGCAGGAGACCGCCGCGGTGCGCGCGATGCTCACCCGGCACGGCCTCCTATCGACCCCACCCACCCGCACACCCGCGTGAGTCAGACGCTGCGCGTCCTGCCCCTCGGCGGACTGGGGGAGATCGGCAAGAACATGACGGTCGTCGAGCACGACGACAGGATCGTCGTCGTCGACGTCGGCCTGCGCTTTCCCACGCCCGAGATGGTCGGCATCGACCTCGTGCTGCCCGACTTCTCCTACCTGCGCGAGCGCGCGCGCGACATCGAGGCGATCGTCGTCACGCACGGCCACGAGGATCACCTCGGCGCGCTGCCGTGGGTGCTGCGCGAGCTGGGCGCGCACGGCGCCACGCCCCCCGTGTACGGAGGGCCGCTGACGCTCGCGATGGCCCGCTCCAAGCTCGAGGAGCACAAGCTCAAGGACGTCGAGCTGCAGGACGTCGCGCCGGGCGAATCGCTGGAGCTGGGGCCGTTCGAGCTGGAGCTGATCCACATGACCCACTCGATCCCCGACTCCTCCGCCGTCGCGCTCGGCACAGAGCTCGGCACGGTGCTGATCACGGGCGACTACAAGTTCGACCAGACCCCCGTCGACGGGGCGCCGGCGGACATCTCGCGCCTGGCGGAGCTCGGGCGCGAGGGCGTGCTGCTGCTGTGCGGCGACTCCACGAACGTCGATCGATCCGGGTTCTCTCCCTCGGAGTCCGGCGTCGGCCCGCACCTCGAGGAGGCCTTCGCGCGCTGCGAGGGCCGGATCGTCGTGACGAGCTTCGCCTCGAACATCCACCGCGTGCAGCAGGTCGTGGACGCGGCCGCCGCGCTCGACCGCAAGGTCGCGCTGGTCGGGCGCTCGATGCGCAAGAACGTCACGATCGGACGGCGCCTCGGCCACATCGAGGTGCCCGACGGGATGCTCGTGGGGCCGCGCGAGATCGAGGACTTCCCCGACGAGCGCGTCGTGATCGTCTCCACCGGCTCTCAGGGCGAGCCGCTGAGCGCGCTGCGGCGGATGGCCTACCGCGACCATCCCCAGGTGCAGCTGCGTGGCGGTGACACCGTCGTGTTCAGCGCAACGCCCGTCCCCGGCAACGAGCGCGCCGTCAACGAGACGATCGACCGGCTCTACCACATCGGCTGTGACGTGGTCACTCCCGCCGACGCTCCCGTGCACGCCTCCGGGCACGGCTACGCGGAGGAGGTCAAGCTGATGCTCAACCTCGTCAAGCCGCGCTACGTGATGCCCTTCCACGGAGACTTCAAGCGCCTGCGGCTGCACTCCCAGCTGGCCGAAGCCGTCGGCGTGCCCGCCGAGGACATCTTTCAGGGCGACAACGGCCTGCCCCTGGACATCGACGCGCGCGGAGCGCGCTTCGGCAAGCGCGAGCAGTCGGGAATGATCTTCGTCGACGGCGTCGAGATCGGCGACATGGCCGACGTGGCCCTGCGCGACCGGCGCATGCTCTCCGCGGATGGCATCTTCATCGTCGTGGCGACGATCGCCGAGCAGGACGGTCGCTCGGTCGCCGACCCCGAGGTGATCTTCCGCGGCGTCCCCTTCCGCGACCAGGCGAACGATCTCGTGGGAGAGATCCGTGCGACCGTCGAAGGGTCATTGCTGCGTGCGGCCGACGAGGAGATCCGCGAGGTGGATCTCCTCCAGCAGGTCCTGCACGACGACCTTGCCAAGCTCGTCTACGACCGGCTCAAGCGGCGGCCGATGGTGCTGCCGGTCGTGGTTGAGGTGTAGCGCTCTCGATCGAGGCCGGCAGATCGACGACGAACCGCGCGCCGTGCGGATCGTGGGCCTCCAGTCTGACCGAGCCGCCGTGAGACTCGGCCACGGCGCGGACTATTGCCAGGCCCAGGCCGAAGGAGCCGCCGCGGTCGCCGGCGCCGCGCACGAAGCGCTCGAACAGGGTGGGAGCGAGGTCGGGCGGCACGCCCGGGCCGTCGTCCTCGACGATCAGCTCGGCCTGGCCGTTCGTCAGGCGCGTGCTGACGCGGATCTCGCTGCCGGATGGGGTGTGGCGCAGGGCGTTCTCGATCAGGTTGATCGTCAGGCGGTGCAGCTCGTCGCGCGAGCCCTCGACCGGCGCGGCGTGGACGTCCAGCTCGATGTCGTGGGTGTCGCTGACAGGCCCCAGCTCGCCCGCGGCCTCGACGACGATCCGCGCGAGGTCGCACGGCTCGTGCGGGACGACACGGCCGACGTCGGTGCGCGCCAGCAGCAGCAGATCGGCCACCAGGCGACGCATCCTCCGGGAGGAGCGCAGGGCCGAGCGGGCGGCCTCGCCCTCGTCGCCGTGCAGCGATTCAGCCAGCAGCTCGAGGTTGGCCAGCACGCTCGTCAGCGGTGTGCGCAGCTCGTGCGAGGCGTCCGCGACGAACCGGCGCTGGCGGGCGAGCATCGCCTCGGTCTCTCCGCGCGCGGCGTCCAGCTCGCGGAGCATGCCCTCCAGCGTGCGAGCGAGCTCTCCGACCTCATCGTCGGCCTGTGGCTGCGGGACGCTGCGGGAGGGATCGCGGGTGCGCGCGATCTGCTCCGCGGTGGCGGTCAGCTCGGCGATCGGCGCCATCGCACGGCGGGCGATCGCGACGCCCGCGAGCAGCGCGAACGCGGCGCCGGCGAACACGCCCAGCAGCAGGAACAGCTCGACGCGGGCGATCGTCGCATTGGTGTCGGCGACCGAACGCCCATACTGGATGACGACTCGCCCGATCGGCGCGCCGGTGCCGGCGATGCCGATCGTCGCGGGCAGGCTGACGACACGGTAACCGGCGACGGTGTGAGGATTGTCGGACGGGGCGCCGAGGTTCGGCACTTTCGAGGGCGCCTGTTCGACGGTGACCCCGCCGAGGGTGAGCACGCGGATCACCGCGCTGCGCGGCGGGGTGACGAGATCCTCCAGCGGCGGCACGATCGATTCGATCTTGTAGGTCGAGGGGTTGACCCTGATGCTCAGCTGCTTGGGGAGCTGCTGCGCGGTCGTTTCGACCTGGCGGTTGAAGTCCGAGCGGATGCGCCTGACGGTCAGCGAGCCGATCGCGATCGCGAACGCACACAGGATCGTGAACGTCAGCAGCGCCGACACGCCGGCCAGGCGCGTGCGGATCGGCAGGCGATCGAAGGCCGCCGTGACGCGCTGGAAGAAGGACTTAGGCCCTGAGAACGTAGCCGGCTCCCCGGATCGTGTGCAGCAGCCGGGGCTCGCCCTCGGCCTCGAGCTTGCGGCGCAGGTTGGATACGAACACCTCGATCGTGTTCGTCGTGGAGAAGGGGTCATACCCCCACACCTCGTCGAGCAGGCGCTGACGGGAGATGACGATGCGCTCGTTGCGCATCAGATACTCGAGCAGCTCGAACTCGCGCTGGGTGAGGTCGATCGAGCGCTCGCCCCGGATCACCTCGTGAGTGTCGGCGTTCAGCGACAGGTCCGACACGCGCAGCGGCGCCGAGCCGCGCGGCGGGCGGCGGCGCAGCAGCGCGCGCATCCGAGCCAGCAGCTCCTGGCGCTCGAAGGGCTTGACCAGGTAATCGTCGGCCCCCGAGTCCAGCCCCTCCACACGCGACTCCAGTGCGTCACGGGCGGTGAGGATCAGGATCGGCACGTCGTCCTCGGCGCGCAGGCTGCGCGCGACCTCCAGGCCGTCGAGGCCGGGCAGGCCGAGGTCGAGGATCACGAGGTCGGGCGCGAACGCGCGCCCGTGCTCGAGCGCGGCGGGACCGTCGGGCGCGGCGCGCACCTCATAGCCCTCCATCCGCAGCGAGCGCTGCAGGGCCTGGGCGATGTCCTCGTCGTCCTCGACGACCAGCACTCTGGGGGCACGGGCGAAGTCGTTCATGAGCAGGGCTCTTTATCTAGCGGGGCGCGCTAAAGCGATGGTAAGGGTTCGGGCGGATCGCCATAGGCAGGTTATGGCGCGCGCGCGTCGAAGTTGCGCGGGATGAGTACGACCAGGAGGCCCCGCTCGAGAACCAAGCGCAGGAGCACCGCGAAGAAACCCGCCGCAAAAGCGCGGGCGCGGACGCGCGGACGCTCGACCCGACGGGGCAGAGGCCCGGCGAAGCTCTCCCTGCGCGAGACGCTCGCGCGACTGTGGCCGTCGCCGCTGGCCGAGCTCGACCAGCGCCAGATCGACATGCTCGGGTTCGCGACGATCGCCGTGGGCGTGTTCATGGGCTTTGTCCTGTACGGCGGCTGGAACGGCGGCCGTGCCGGACAGGGACTCGCCGAAGCGCTCGGCTGGTGTGTGGGCGAAGCCAAGGTGTTCGCGCCGCTCGCGCTCGTCGCCGCCGGCGGCGCGCTGCTGGCCCGCCCGGCCTGGCCACAGATGCGACCGCTGCGCGCGGGCGCCACCTGCCTCGCGACGGCGGTGACGATGGGGCTCGCCGCGGGAACGCTCGGGGTCAGCTCCAGTGCGAGCCCGAACACCGGCGAATCGTCCTGGTCGAACGTGTTCGTGCAGGCGCACGGCGGCGTCGTCGGCGAGGCGCTGTATCAGGTCACGCATCGGCTCGTGCAGAACGTGGGCGTGAACCTGCTGATCGCTGTGTTGCTGTTTGTCGGAGTAACATTGGTGACCGGCGCCTCACCGGCGGGCGTGCTGCGCTCCGCCGGGGGGCGGACAACCAACGCGACGAAGGTCGCGATCGAGCGGCTGCGAGCGTGGACGCGCACGCGACGGGTCATAGCCGGCGGCGACGGGGTCACCGGTGAGGTGGGAGAGGGCTTTCACCATGCGCCTCCCGCCGCCGGCTATGACCCGTCGGAGATGAGCCCGCCCGAGCCCGCGCCAGAGGAGCTGATCGTGCGGGCCACGCACGTCGAGGCGCCTTCGCGCGACGGCATGGACATCGGCGAGGGCCCCATCGACGGTGCGCCGTCGAGCGAGGGCGAGGAGATCCGCGCCGCGCGCGTGACCGGCGCTGAGCACGATCCCGCGAGCGCCGCGGGCGAGAACGGGGAGGAGGAGGCGATTCCCGGACCGATCGGAGATCGGCCAGCCCACGCGGACACTGACCCGGACGCGCTGACTCCCCAGGGCCGCTACCGCGACAGCGTGACCGAGGATCCGGAGTTCGTGTGGGAGATGCCGGACGCCGGCAAGCTGCTGACGCGCTCCACCGGCGAGCAGTCGCGCCCGGACACGGCCGGGCAGGAGCGCACCGCGACGAGCCTGGTCGAGGCGCTCGGCCATTTCGGCGTGGAGGCGAAGGTGATCGGCACGGTCGCCGGACCGCACATCACGCGCTACGAGCTGCGGTTGGCGCCCGGTACGAAGGTCGCGAAGGTCGCCCAGCTGAAGGACGATCTGGCCTATGCGCTGGCGGCGACGGACATCAGGATCCTCGCCCCGATCCCAGGCAAGCAGGCCGTCGGGGTGGAGGTGCCGAACGCGCGCCGGAAGATCGTGCGCCTCGGCGACGTCTTCCAGGATCCGCCCAAGGACTGGTCGCCGCTGACGGTGTGGCTGGGCAAGGACGTGGCCGGCAAGGCGATCGGCGCCGATCTCGCGAAGATGCCGCACCTGCTCGTGGCGGGAACGACCGGCGCGGGCAAGTCCGGCGCGATCAACGCGATGCTCTGCAGCGTCCTGCTGCGCGCCAGCCCGCACGAGCTGCGCCTGGTGCTGGTCGACCCCAAGCAGGTGGAGCTCAACCACTACGAGTCGATCCCGCATCTGCTCACGCCCGTGATCACGAGCCCGCGGATGGCCGCCAACGCGTTGCAGAACCTCGTCAAGGAGATGGAGCAGCGCTACGGGATCATGTCGCTGGCGCGCACGCGCAGCCTGATTGAGCTCAACAGGGCGCGCGCCAAGCGCGACGAAGCCCCGCTGCCCTACATCCTCTGCGTGATCGACGAGCTCGCGGACCTGATGATGGTCGCGCCCGCCGACGTGGAGGACTCGATCATCCGACTCGCGCAGAAGGCGCGGGCGGTCGGCATCCATCTGGTGCTGGCGACGCAGAGTCCGCGCGTGGACGTGATCACGGGGATGATCAAGGCGAACGTACCCTCGCGGATCGCGTTCGCGGTCTCCAGCCAGACCGACTCGCGCGTGATTCTCGACCAGAACGGCGCGGAGTCGCTGCTCGGGCAGGGCGACATGCTGTTCAGCCCCGTCGGCAGCTCGCGCCTGCAGCGCATCCAGGGCGCCTACATCGACGAGGGGCAGATCGCGAAGCTGACCGAGCTGTGGCGCAGGCAGGGCGAGCCGGAACTGCGCGAGGAGCTGTTGGAGGAGGTCGAGCCCGCAGAGCCCGAGGGCGGTGGTCAGGACGAGTTCGATCCCGACGAGGATCCGTTGCTGAAGGACGCGATCGTGCTCGTGGCGGAAATGGGGACGGCCTCGACGTCGATGCTCCAGCGCCGGCTGCGACTGGGATATACCCGCGCCGGCAGGCTGATCGACATGCTCGAGCGCCGCGGCGTGATCTCCGGATACGAGGGATCCAAGCCCCGTCAGGTGCTCGTCTCAGAGGCCGACCTGCCCAGAGTGCTGGCCTCGCTGGAATCGCCCTCGACAGCTCCACCAACGCCCGTGGAGCTCTGAGGAGTGCACGAATGCGTGCTGGGAAACGTGTGAAAGCCCCAACCCTCTAGCCTTCACGCGATATGCCCGAGATCGGCGAGACGCTGCGCGAGGCGCGGATGCGCGAGCGGATCGACGTGTCCGAGATCGAGGCGCAGACGAAGATTCGAGCGAAGTACCTGCGGGCGCTGGAGAACGAAGAGTGGGACCTGCTGCCGGGACCGACCTTCGTGAAGAGCTTCCTGCGCACCTACGCGGCCGCGCTGGGACTGGACGGGAAGGCGCTGGTGGAGGAATACCGGCTGAGCTACGAACGTCCGAGCGAGCCGCCCGAGCCGATCGTGTCGAGCCCGCGGAAAGTCCGCGTTCCCCGTGGCTCGACCGCGGGAAGAGGCCCGTCGCGAGGGTATATGGCGCTCGTGGGGATCGTCGGCGTGGTGATCGTGCTGTTGATATACGGCCTGATCTCCGACGGCGGCAAGAGCGGATCGAGCACCGACACGAGCACGCGAGCCGATACGACCGCCAAGCACGAAGCGACACATGGAAATGGCACGCGCAGAGCAACCGGGTCTTCGCCGGGCGCCGCCTCCGTGGTCGCGCTTTCGCTGCGCGCGACCGGGACCGTGTACATCTGCCTGCTCGGCGAAGGCGGCAGGAGGCTGATCAACGGACAGACCCTGCAAGCGGGAGCGCGAACGCCCACCTTCCACGCCAAGCGGTTTGCGCTGACGCTGGGCAACAACGCCGTGGCGCTGACGATCGACGGCACGCCGCGAGCGGTGCCGGCGAGCAGCGGCGCGATCGGCTACACGATCACCAGGGCCGGGCGTCGCACGCTGACACCGGGGCATCTGCCGACCTGCACATGAGCGTCCGCGCCGGAATAGTGGTGACGGGCAGCGAGGTGCTGGACGGTCGCGTACGCGACCGCAACGGCCCGTGGCTGGCCGACCGGCTGCGCGAGCTGGGGGTCGATCTCGCGTACCTGACGATCGTGGGCGACCGCCCGGGGGACATGGAGCGGGCGCTCGAGTTCATGGCCGGACAGGAGATCGACCTGGTGCTGACGAGCGGCGGGCTGGGACCCACCGCGGACGATCTCACGGCCGCGGTGGTGGGCCGGTTCCAGGGCCGCGAGATGGCGTTGGACGAGGCGCTGGCGGATCGCATCGAAACGATCGTGCGACCGTTGCTGACGCGCTGGCCGAACATCGATCCGGAGGCGATCAGGACGGGCACGCGCAAGCAGGCGATGGTTCCGCGGGGCGCGACGGTGCTCGAGCCGGTCGGGACCGCCCCCGGCCTGGTCGTCGCTCCGAGCACGCCCGCGGGGGGACCGACGGTGGTGGTGCTGCCCGGGCCGCCGCGCGAGCTGCAGCCGATGTGGAGTGCGGCGATCGAGACGCAGGCGCTGCGCGAGGCGCTCGCGGGCGCGACCGTGTACGAGCAACGGACGATGCGGATGTTCGGGATCCCCGAGTCGGAGATCGCCGAGACGCTGCGTCACGCTGAAGCGGACGGGATCGAGCTCGAAAGGCTAGAGGTGACGACGTGCCTGAAACGCGGCGAGATCGAGGTCGTAACGCGATATGAGCCCGAGGCCGCGGGGGTGTATGAGGATTTCGAGCGGCTCGTCTCAGAACGGCACGCGGACACGTTGTTCTCGGCCGACGGCGACACGGTGGACGTGCAGGTGGCGAAGATGCTGCGCGCGCATCGGTGGACGATCGCCGTCGCCGAGTCGTGCACGGGAGGCGAGCTGACCTCGCGGCTGACCGGACCGGCGGGGGCTTCGGAGTATGTGAAGGGAGGCCTGGTGGTGTACGCGAACGATGCCAAGGTCGCGCTCGCAGGGGTGGATCCACACCTGATCGAGGAGCACGGGGCGGTCTCGGAGGAGATCGCTCGTGCCCTGGCGCAGGGCGTGCGCGCGCGCATGGATGTGGACGTTGGGGTTGGCGTCACCGGCGTGGCCGGGCCGGACGGAGGCAGCGAGCGCAGGCCCGTCGGACTCGTGTGGCTGAGCGTCGCGGGGCCGGACGAGACCTCGATCACACGCTCGGTCAATCTGCCGGGCGGACGTGCCGACATCAGGGACCGCACCACGACCGTGGCACTGCACATGGTCAGACGGCTGCTGCTGGGAGAGGGCGACTGACACCCTCAAGTCGCTCTCTCATCGCGACCGACGCGGGGCTCAGCCTGCTTCTTCGCCGCCGGCTTCGTTCTGCTCCGGTTCGCAGACGAGCGTCGACCCGTCGTCCGCGACGACGGGAGAGAGGCCTTCCTGACAGCCCGGTTCGCCACCGCCGGCACAGGCGAAGGTCCCTTCTTCGTCGAGCGTCGCATTGGCGCCGCCCGAGCAGGTCGTTCCCGGAGGCCCGCCGGGCGCCTGCGTCGGTGGGATCTGAGCCTTGCCCTGGGCGGGGACGTGGTGAGCGCCGGTCGCGTGCCCGTGGCGGCCTTCGGCTCGCGGGCCCTCGGCTCTCGTCCTGTGCTTGTGAGCCCTGGAGGGCGAGCAGGCATGCGCGCCATGCCTCGTGTGTGCGGTCGAGCACGCGGCCTTGTGAGCGCGCGCCCCAGTGCCGTGGACGCCAGCGCGGAGCTCGTGCGCACGCGCTTGGGCTCTGTGCGCATATATGCCCGAACCGCTCGTCGTCCGTGCACCTGCCTGCGGGGCGAGACAGAGCGCGCACGTGAACGTCATCGCCACGAGCCTCGATGCGCCCGCTGCGCAGAGCCGAGCGCGGGCGCTGGAGAGATATGTGGCGAAGGACGAGCCGGTCATCGTGGCGAGGAGCTCCCAAGCGACGGGCGCAGAGCCCGGGGGCTGGGCGATGGAGGGGTTTGGAGTGGCAGTCCCCGATTCGTCCGAGCGCGCGGCGAGCACGAGCGCAAGCGCCGACATATGGACGAACGGGCGGCCAGGACGATGCGAACAGACGTTCCGTCCGAAGCCTTCCGTAGCTTCTTCGGTCCATCTCGACCGGAGGAGTCCGACCATGCCCGTGAACGAAGAGGAGAAGGCCGCAAAGGCGCGCGACGCAGCCCTGAAGGGCGCGCTCACGCAGATCGAGCGCGAGTTCGGCAAAGGCACGGTCATGCGCATGGGCGACGAGGGCGCGCAGGTGCGCGTCGACGCGATCCCCACGGGCGCGCTGTCGCTCGATCTGGCGCTCGGCGTGGGCGGAGTGCCCAAGGGGCGCATCGTCGAGGTCTTCGGCCCGGAGTCCTCGGGCAAGACGACGTTGATCTACCACGTGCTCGCGGAGGCGCAGAAGCTGGGCGGCGTGTGCGCGTTCATCGACGCCGAGCACGCGATGGACCCGCTGTACGCGCAGGAGATCGGCGTGGACATCGACGAGCTGCTCGTCTCCCAGCCCGACTACGGCGAGCAGGGCCTGGAGATCGCCGACATGCTCGTGCGCTCGGGCGCCGTCGACGTGGTCGCGATCGACTCGGTCGCCGCGCTCACGCCGCGCAAGGAGCTGGAGGGCCAGATGGACGACACGAGCGTCGGCGAGCAGGCGCGGATGATGTCCAAGGCGATGCGCAAGCTGGCGGGGAACCTCAACCGCACGCAGACGCTGTGCATCCTCACCAACCAGATCCGCGAAAAGGTCGGCGTCATGTTCGGCTCCCCGGAGACGCAGCCGGGCGGGCGTGCGCTGAAGTTCTACGCCTCCCAGCGGCTGGACATCAGGCGCATCGAGACGCTCAAGGACGGCACCGAGGCGGTCGGCAATCGCGTGCGCGTGAAGGTCGTCAAGAACAAGTGCGCGGCGCCGTTCAGACAGGCCGAGTTCGACATCGAGTTCGGCAAAGGCATCTCGACCTCCGGCTGCCTGCTCGACCTCGGGATCGAGCACAACATCCTGTCCAAGTCCGGGTCGTTCTTCTCCTACGGCGAGGACCGCCTCGGCCAGGGCCGCGCCGCCGCGAAGGCGCACCTCGACGCCAATCCCGCGGTGGCCAAGGAGATCGAGCAGAAGATCTACGCGGTGCTCGGCATCGGCCGCGAGCACGTGACGCCGATCGACCGTGACAAGGAGACCCCGCCGGTGGCGGCGGTGGAGGAGCCACCCGCAGTGGTCGCGGCCTGATCTCACACCCCGCGGGAAACTCGCTTTGCGCTGCCGCACCAGCTAGAATGATCTGCGTGAGTGCTACCGCTTCTACACGTGAGTTCATTCTGGAGGGGTTGTCCGAGCGTGAGCGCAGGGTGCTTGAGCTTGTCGCGAGCGGCCATAGCAACCGCGAAATCGCCAAGCAGCTCACGCTCAGCACGCGAACGATCGAGCAGCTCTTCACAAAAGCGGCGCGGAAGCTCCTCACCGACTCGGCACAGGCAGCCGCGATGCGCGGCCGCGTCGAGGCCTTGGTGGCCGTGATGCTTCCCGAGTCGGTGCCCTCGAGCGCAGAGGTATGGCACGCTCAGCAGAACGCGCAGGCACGCCTCGAGCTGATCCGAGAGTTCGGGGGGTTGACGGCGCAGGAGATCGCTGACCTCGTCGGCTCGAAGGCCGCCAACCGCTCCGCGCTGGCGTCCCGCTGGCACAGCGAAGACCGGATCGTCGGGGTCGCATGGCATGGCCGCACGCTCTACCCGGGCTTCCAGTTCCGCAACGGGCAACTGAACGCGACAGTGGCGCACGCAGTGGCGCGCCTGCGTGAGCGCGGTCTGGAGGGGTGGGCGCTTGCGCTGTGGTTCGTGACGCCGAGTGGCTGGCTATGGGACCGCCGTCCGGTCGATGTCATCGACGAGGATCCCGAGCGTGTCCTTGAGGCGACCGGCGAGGCATTGTCGCTGCCGGCGTGAGGGACCTGCCGGAGCCGCCGTCGCGGGCGCTCACAGTCGAGCTGGAGGTACTGAGCGCCAATACGCCTCTGGTGCGAATCCACGACCGCGACCGTGACGCGACCGACTTCAACGCCGGGCCGCGGCCGCTCGCGCGCTTTCGCCCGATCGGCAAACCAGTAGTCCCGACCCTCTACGCCGGCCTCGATGATGACGTTGCGCTTGCTGAGGGCCTTTTCCACGACGTGCCGATCCGTCCCGGCCTGCTGCGCCAGTATCCGCTCGTGGGCCTCGAAGGACGGATGATCAGCGAGATCGTCGCGACTCGCGACCTGAAGCTGATCGCGCTGCATGGCTACGGTCTGCAGCAGCTCGGCGTGAGCCACGCCGAGCTGATCGAGACGCCGGCAGCCGCCTACGAGTGGACAGCGCGCTGGGCCGCCGCCCTGCACGCGGCATGCAAGGACGCCGACGGCCTCGCGTGGATGAGCCGACGGTTCACCGGCCGCCGCGCGCTGATGCTCTGGCAGCAAAAAGAGAGGATCAAACCCAGCGATCTCAAGCTGAATGGGCCCGCCCGCCCGCTCTGGGAAGGCGCCGGTCGCGAGCTCGTCCTGCAGGCGGCACAACGCGCCGGCATCCGCCTGATCGCCTGATCAAGCGAGTAGTGCTGTACGGCTACCCTTCAAGGGTGATGCAGACCTACCACCTGACGACTTTTGGCTGTCAGATGAACGAGCACGACTCCGAGCGCATGCAGGGGATGCTCGAGTCGTTGGGCTACATCGAGGCGCCGGAGCGCGGCGAGGCGGACCTGATCCTGTTCAACACGTGCTCGATCCGCGAGACGGCCGACAGTCGCTTCATCGCTCATCTCGGTGAGGCCAAACGCCTGAAGGGCGAACGGCCGGAGCGGGTGGTCGGCGTCGGCGGGTGCTGGGCGCAGTCGCTGAAGGAGGAGGTGTTCGAGCGGTTCCCGTTCGTGGACGTCGCGTTCGGCCCGGGACAGGTGCACAAGCTCGCGGAGTTCTTGACCAGCGACTCGCTCACCGCGCAGGGCTATTTCGAGTTCGAGGGGTTCACGGGCCATCTGCCGGCGCGCCGCGCGCGTCCGTTTCAGGGCTGGATGCAGATCAGCGTGGGCTGCAACTGCGCTTGCTCGTACTGCATCGTGCCCTCGACGCGCGGACGGGAGGTCTCACGGCCGCTCGATGAGCTGCTGGTCGAGGCGCGGACGATGGCGGACGAGGGCGTGCGCGAGGTGACGCTGCTGGGGCAGAACGTGAACTCCTACGGGCGCGACCTGAGACCGGAGCGCGCGACGTTCGCGCGGCTGCTCGGGGAGATCGACGCGATCGAGGGGATCGAGCGGATCCGCTACACGAGCCCGCACCCGAAGGACATGCGCGAGGACGTGATCCGTGCCCATGCTGAGCTTCCGAGCGTGTGCGAGCACATCCATCTGCCGTTGCAGTCGGGCTCCAGCCGGATCCTGAAGGCGATGCGGCGCACGTATGACCGTGAGCGCTACCTCGATCGGGTCGCGCTGATCCGCGAGCACGTTCCCGACGCGGCGCTCAGCACGGACATCATCGTGGGATTTCCGGGCGAGACCGAGGAGGATTTCGCGCAGACGCTGGATGTGGTCGAGAAAGTCGGCTATGACGGCGCGTTCACGTTCGTGTTCTCTGCGCGCAGGGGCACCGAGGCGGGGAGCGTGACCGAGGGGATCGTTCCCCACCCCGTCAAGGTGGAGCGGATGGGCAGGCTCGTGGAGGCGGTCAAGCGCAATGGGCATGAGCGCGCCCAGCGATTCGTGGGGCGCACGGTGGAGGTTCTGGTCGAAGGGACCTCACGCACAGACCCCGAGCGCTTGCGCGGCAGGACCCGTCACAACAAGGTCGTTAACTTCGCCGGGCTGGCGCAGCCGGGAGAGCTGGCCCAGGTGCGGATCGACTCGGCGACGAGTCAGACGCTTTCGGGTGAGGAGTCGTTGCTCGCCCGCGTCGCCGGCTGAAGCGCCCGGGGGAGATGCGCGCGACAGTCTGAGAAGACGGGCCCGCGTGGGCGCGGAATCGCCCACGCCCACGCGATGGCCCGATCTGGCGCTACTGGGAAGTCGCGCCCGGCGCAGGACCCGGGGGACCGCTCGCGCCCGCGTTGGGAGCTCCGGAGGGCCCGGTACTGCCCGACGAGCCCGAGCCCGAACGCGAGCCCATGTTGGGGCAGGGACCGTGTTTGGCGGTCGAGCCCGATTTGGACTGGGAGCCCGACTGACCCTGCCCCTGCTGGGACGGTGTCGCCGGGTTGGTGGTGCTCGGCGTGGACGTGGCGCCGGTCGAGCCGGTCGCGCCTGTGCTGCCGCTGGGGGCTGCCGCCGCGCCCGCGATGCCGGCGACGGCGCCCCCGCTGGCGAGCGCGCCGGCGACCATCGTGGCGCCGAGTAGTTTCGAGATGTGCATCGGTGAACCTCCTGGTTGGTGGGACGAGAGGACTGCTTGTGTGCGAGCCATCGTCCAACCGGCCCTTAAGCGGACCCGTACGCCCGGGTAAGGTCTGGCATAGATGTGTGTAGGAGGTCTGTAAGGCTGTCTCAGCGCTTATCGCGCTGGCCCTGCTCCATGCCGCGCGCGATGCCCTCGGAGCCCAACCTTCGCGCCACGCGCGAGGCCAGCTCGGGGGCGATCCCGGCGAAGGTCGCGCCGGCGCGCATGGTGAGCGGCGCGACGTCGACCTCGGCGCGGTTGCGCTCGATGGCGCTGAGCACCGCGCGGGCGACGTCCTCGGGGCTGGAGGTGCCGACGCCCGTGGGCAGCTTGACTTCGGCCTCGGCGAACATGCCAGCGTCGCGGATGAAACCGGGGAACACGGCGGAGACGCCGACGCCGCTGCCGTGCAGATCCGCGCGCAACGCGGAGGCGAAGCCGCGCAGGCCGAACTTGGTCGCGTTGTAGATGCCGGTGCCGGGAGTGGCGGACTTGCCGGCGAGCGATGACATGAACAGCAGGTGCCCCTGGCCGCGCGCGGTCAGCTTCGGCACGAGCGCGTGTGCCAGGGCGATGGGCGCCCGCAGGTTGACGTTCAGGGCGCGGTCGATCTCCTCCATCGTGAAGCTGTCGAGCGTTCCCGCGGCGGGGAGCGCCGCGTTGGCCACGAGGATGTCGAGGTCGCCGGCCTCGACGAGGAGGCGATCGATCTCGGCGGGTACGCTCAGATCGACGGCGAGAGCGCGGGACCCCTCGAGCTCGGCGGCCAGGGGCTCCAGCACCTCCAGGCGCCGCCCGGTGAGGATCAGCTCGCCGCCACGGGCGTGCAGGGCGCGGGCGATCGCCTGCCCGAGTCCGCCGGTGGCGCCGGTGAGCAGGATCGTGGAGCCAGAGATCTGCATGTGCTGGCTCAGCCTACGGCAACGCCGCTCGGGACGTCCGGTGAGAAGCGACGATACTGGGCGGATGCACGATCGGGAACCGGCGCCTGGCGCGCAGGCGCTGAAGATCGTCGCGCTGTTCGGCCCGACGGGCGTGGGCAAGACCGCGGTCGCGGTCGCGGTCGCGCGGCGGCTGCGCGCACGGGGAGAGGACCCGGTCGCGGTGTCCGCGGATGCGCTGCAGGTGTACGAGGGCATGGAGACTTTGACGGGTGTCGCGAGCGCGCGTGAGCGGGCGGAGCTGGAGCACCGGCTGGTGTCGTTCCTCTCGCCGCGGGAGACGTTCAGCGCGGGACGCTACGCGAAGCTGGCGCATGCAGAGATCGACGGGCTGCTCGCCGAGGGCAGGCGTCCGATCGTGGTGGGGGGCACGGGGCTGTACCTGCGAGCGGCGTTGACCGCGCTGGACATGATGCCACCCCCGGATGAGGGCGCCCGTGAGCGCTGGCGGGCGGAGCTCGAGCGCCGAGGCGCCCCGGCGTTGCATGCGGTCCTCGCCGAACGTGCGCCGGAGGTGGCCAACGAGCTGAACCCGAACGACCGCCAGCGGGTCTTGCGCGCGCTGGAGCTGGCCGACGCGGGAGCGCTGCGCGCCCCGGGCGGCGAATCTCAGCTGTGGAGCGAGGAGATGCGCCGCCCGACGTTGCTGGTCGGCTTGACGATGGAGCGACAGGCGCTGTATGAGCGGATCGATGCGCGCGTTGAGGAGATGCTCGCGGCGGGCGCGCGCGAGGAGGTGCTGCGCGCCGCCGGCGGCGGCGCCTCGGAGACGGCGCGCAAGGCGCTCGGGTTCGAGGAGCTGCTGGCGGGCGACGTGGAGGCGATGAAGCGGCGCACGCGCAACTACGCCAAGCGTCAGTTGTCGTGGATGCGCAAGCTCGGCGGGGTGCGCGTGATCGACGTGACGGGGCACGATCCGGACGCGGTGGCGCGCGAGATCCTAGACTCCGCCGCTGGATCGCCGACCGCACGCAAGGGCCGAGCTGGGTCGGAGGAGCCCCACGAAATAGACTCCGCCGCCGGATGAGATTTGAGAAGTGGCAGGCGTTGGGCAACGACTATTTGATCCTCGAGCGGGGCGAGCTGCCGTTCGAGCTGACGCCTGAGCGCGTACGGCGGCTGTGCGATGTTCATGTCGGTGTGGGCTCAGATGGGGTGCTGCTCCTCTCGGAGCCTGCGAATCCGGAGCACGTGGCGGCTCTGCGCATCTTCAACCCTGATGGCTCGGAGGCGGAGCTGTCAGGCAATGGCGCGCGCGAGGCGATCATGTATCTGCGCCGGCGCGGGTGGGCCGAGAGTGACGAGTTCGCGATCGAGACCGTGGCCGGAGAGATCAGGCCGACGATCACGGGTGTGGATACGTGCCGGGTGGACATGGGCAGGGCGAGCCTGACCTCGAAGGACTTCCCGGGTGGTCCGGAGGACGGGCGCGGCCGGCTGATCGCGGATGGACGCGAGTGGACGTTCCGACACGTCTCGATCGGAAACCCGCAGTGCGCGATTTGGGTTGAGGACTCAACGACACTCGAAGCGCTTGACTTGCCGGCGATTGGGCCGACTATCGAAGGGCACGAGATGTTTCCGAATCGCACGAACGTGTCGTGGTTTACGGGGGTTCCGGCGGGGGATGACGGGCGCGCGGCGATTCGCGCGCGCATTTTCGAGCGGGGAGTCGGGGAGACGCTGTCCTCCGGCACGGGCGCGACGGGCGCGGCCATCGCCTACCGTCTGTCGGACGGTGGATCGCAGGTGACGGTCCGCCTGGACGGCGGCGAGTTGAGGGTGGATATCGGCGATGACTTGCAGGTGAACTTGACGGGCTGGGCGCGACCGGTGTTCGCGGGGACGCTCAGCGAGGACTTCGTAAAGGAGCTAGATGCGACCGAGTAAGCGATTGGATCGGATCCCGCCGTATGCGTTTGCGCAACTGGAGGCGAAGATCGCGCAGAAGCGCAGGGAGGGCGTGGATGTGATCAGCCTGGGGATCGGCGACCCGGACAGGCCGACGGCGCCGCTGATCGTGGAGGCGATGCAGGAGGCGGTGAGCGAGGCGGGGACGCATAAATACCCGAGCAATCGCGGTCGCGAGGAGTTTCGGGGCGCCGTCCGGGATTTCTATGAGCGGCGCTTTGACGTGAAGCTCGACCCCGACGGCGAGATCGTGCCGGCGCTGGGGGCGAAGGAGGCGATCTTCAACCTGAACCTGGCTTTTCTGGATCCGGGCGATTACGCGCTGGCGGCCGACCCGGGATATCCGGTGTATACGGGGGGGCCGTGGCTGGCGGGCGGGGAGCCGGTGTTGATGGCGCTCGAGCCGGAGCTGGGATTCGTGCCGGATCTGGGCGCGATCGAGGAGGAGATCGCGCAAAGGACGAAGCTGATGTTCTTGAACTACCCGAACAACCCGACAGGGGCGGTCGTGCCGGAGGGGTTCTTCGAGCGCGTGGTGGAGTTCGCGCGGGCGTACGAGATCCTGGTGGTGCACGATTGCTCTTATTCGGAGATCTCTTACGACGGATACAGGGCGCCGTCGTTTTTGCAGACGCCGGGAGCGAGCGAGGTGGGCGTGGAGGTGTTTTCGCTGTCGAAGGGCTACAACATGACGGGCTGGCGCTGCGGGGCAGTGGTTGGAAACGCGCGGGCGTTGGAGATGTATTGGCGTTTGAAGACGAACATCGACTCGGGCATGTTCGACGCGGTGCAGCTGGCGGGGGTGGCGGCGCTCTCACCGGACGCCGATGTCGAGGTGGCGGCGATGAGCGAGCTGTATGTGCGCCGCCGCGATCTGGTGTGCGAGGCGCTGAAGGGGATCGGCGTGGACGTCGAGCCGCCGCGCAGCACGATCTACGTGTGGGCGCCGGTGCCGGAGGGGTATGCGAGCTCGGAGGCCTATTGCGAGCACGTGTTGGAGCAGGCCGCCGTGGTGCTCTCGCCGGGGGCGATCTACGGTCCGGCGGGGGAGGGCTGGTTTCGGATCTCGCTGACGACAGGAGACGAGCGGCTGCTGGAGGCCGTGAAGCGGCTGGGGGCGCTCGCGGGGTAGAGATTGCGGGCAAGCCACAGCCTGTACTTGCATCGGTTTGCGGTCCAAGCCGCTTACGACAGCTGTTGGCATAGCGAGGATGTCCGGCTCGGGCGATCTACACTGATGCGTAGTGGAGCAGACCCAGCGTGCACGTCAACGAGCCCTGTGCGTCGCTGCCCTGCCCGAAGGAGATGACCTGCAGGAGCTGGGTGAGCTGCTGCGTACCGCCGGAGTGGCGGTGGTGGGCGAGCTTACGCAGCGACGCGAGGAGCCACACCCGAACACGTATCTGGGCTCGGGCAAGGTGCGAGAGGCCAGGGAGCGGGCGCGCGCGTGCGATGCGAACGTGATCGCCTGTGACGATGAGCTGAGTCCGAGACAGGAGCGCAATCTGGAAGAGGCGCTGGGGCTGCCGGTGATCGACCGGACGGCGATCATCCTGGACATCTTCGCCGACCATGCCGCGAGCGCGGAGGGCAAGCTGCAGGTGGAGCTGGCGCAGCTGGAGTACAACCTGGCGCGAATGCGGGGACTGTGGAGCCACCTAGAGCGCCTTGGCGGCGGGATCGGCACGAGGGGCCCGGGGGAGAGCCAGATCGAGACCGATCGGCGCCTGGCGCGCGACCGCATCGCGGCGTTGCGCCGGCGCCTGGAGCACGTGCAGGGCACGCGCGCGGTGATGCGCGCGGAGCGTGAGCGCGCGGCTTTGCCGACGGTGGCGCTGGTGGGATATACGAACGCGGGCAAGTCGACGCTGCTGAACGCGTTGACGGGCGCGGAGGTGAGCGTGCGCGATCGCTTGTTCAACACGCTGGATCCGACGGTGCGGACGTGGCGGCTGAGCGGCAGGCGCTATCTGCTGAGCGACACGGTCGGTTTCATTCGCAAGCTGCCGCATCAGCTGGTGGACGCGTTCGGGGCGACGCTGGAGGAGACGATGCGCGCGCAGCTGCTGGCGCACGTGATCGACGCGAGCGCGGCGGAGGCTGAACGAGAGGCGATGAGGCGCTCGGTCGATGAGACGCTGCGGGAGATCGGGGCGGATGAGAGCCCACGGGTGCTGGTGCTAAACAAGGTCGACCTGTTGAGCGTGCAGGAGCGCGAGGAGCTGCGCGTGAGTCACCCCGAGGCGGTGCTGGTGAGCGGCGAGAGCGGCTATGGCCTGGAGGAGCTGGGGGAGCGGATCGAGCGCGAGCTGGCGCACATGCTGCGCTCGGTAGAGCTACTGGTGCCCTATGCGAACGGCGGCAGCTTGGCGGAGCTGCACGAGGTGGCGGGCGAGATTGCACGCCAGGACACGCCGGAGGGGGTCAGGGTGAGGGCGCTCGTGCCGGCGCGGTTTGCGGAGCGCTTCGCGAAGTTCGCGATCGCCCCGGGCTAGCGATCGTCGCCCTCGCCTGAGAGAACCCCGCGCTGCTGGCGGGAGAGCAGCTTGTCGAGGTTGGCTTGGGCGATCTCGTCGAGGTCGAGGCCGAGCTCTGAGGCGAGCTGGGCGACGTACCAGAGCACGTCGCCCAGCTCCTTGGCCATCGCCGCTCGGCGCTCGTCTGAGACCTGGCCGCCGTCGTCGCGGATCGCCTTCTTGGCGTGCTCGGCGACCTCGCCGGCCTCACCGGAGAGCCCGAGGGCGGGGTAGGCGAGCCACGATGAGGCCTCGCGCGGGTACTCGGCGGTGCGGCGAGAGAGGCGCTGGTACTCGGAGAGATCCATGGTCATGAAACGACTCGACCCGCCGGAGCGGGTCGGGTGCAGGAGGAGCTACCTCCAACCGGTTGACAACCTCTATAAAGGGTAGCAGGACGCTAGCTGCACATCCGCTGGGCCGGTCGCTGTCGAGGTGGGCGCTACCCACGAGTGCTTGACCTTGCGCTCTGTTTGACCGGGCCCAGCGGGCTTATGGCGGTGGGCGGGAGACTCGAACTCCATCCGAGGAGCTACCCCGAATTCCCGGTTGTCAACCGGTCGCGTCACACCTCGACGCTACACCCACCGTCGATCGATCGTACGCACGACTTGGGACGATATTCTCGGGGCCAGAAACAGTTATCCCCCTAAGGTAAACCCTTCGATAGTGTGTCGTGGATGGAGGGGTCGCTGGGGTTGCGTGGGGTATGGCTGAGTTATCCGCGTGGACGCCGGCATGTGGTGCGGGTGCTGGTGGACGTCTCGCTGGAGGTTCACCCTGGCGAAGTCGTGGCGGTGCTCGCTCAGCGCGCGCAGGGCAAGACCTCGCTGCTGCGGGTCGCGGCGGGGATGGAGCGCCCGGACCGTGGTTCGGTGTCGTTCGCCGGCGATGACATCTGGCGCTCGCATGGCGTGGACCGGCGCCGTGCGTTCAATCGTCGTCGCCGCGGGCGACCGTCGAGCGTTCCGATCGTGCTCGTTCGACCGGCGGCGCCCGAGGTGGACGTGCCGGTGGGTGAGGGGATCGCGCTTCCGCTGACGGCTGCTCACCGAGGATCCGTGGCTCGCGAGCTGGCCGAGCGGGCGTTGGAGGAGGTGGGCGCGGGGGAGTGCGCGCAGCGACGCTGGGGCGATCTGAGCGATGGTGAGCGGGCCCGCGTGGCGATCGCCCAGGGGATCTCGCGCGATCCGAAGGTGCTGCTCGTGGACGATCTCATGACGACGCTCGGCCTGGGCGACACCGAAGAGGTCACGATGCTGCTGCATTCGCTGGCCGCTGAACGCGGGCTGGGCGTGCTGGTCAGCGTGGGGGATGCGCGAGCGACGAGGTGGTCTGACCGGGTGGCGACGCTCGCGGGCGGGGCGTTGATGCTGGAGCCCCCTTCGCGTCCACAGGTGCCGGCGTATCCAAATGTCGTCGATTTTCCCGGCGGTTAGGAACGCTATCGCCGGCTGCGACCTTGCTCTCCATTGATCCAAACTGTTCTTTTACGAGAATCACACATAGGCATTACGATTAGTTGACATGGCCAGCACCGTCCAACAGTCCGAGATGTCAGCCGGCGAGATCGTGCTCGGTCTGCTGATCGAGCAGCCTGACACCTGCTACCACCTCGACAAACGCATCGCCGAACGCCTCGGCTCGGCCCAGTTCAGCCGCGGCGCGGCCTCACGGGCGGTGGAACGGCTGCTGGAGCGCAAGCTCGTCCGTCCCGCGGATGTCGAGGCGCGACCCGAACTGCGTGTGGTGGGCGGGCGCAAGAAAACGGTCTATGAGACGACGCCGTCGGGGGTGGATCATTTCGAGCGCTGGTTGCGCGCCTCGACGCAGACCCCGCCGGTGCGGGAGGAGCTGCACGCGAAAATCGCGCTGTGGGGGTCGGCGGAGCTTCCGCGCCTGATTGAGATCGTGCGCGAGGCGGAGCTGGCGTGCACACTGCAGCTCGGTGACGCGAACCGTGAGATGCGCGCCGAACGCCAGATGAGTGAGGCGAGCGACTGGGAACGGACGATGCAGCTGATCGTCTCGGCGGGTGAAGCGACATGGTGGGACGCGAGGATCAAGTGGCTGCAGAGCGTGCGCATGTATCTCGAGCGTGAGCACGCGCGCCGTCAGGCCCAGGCCGGCCCGCAACGGAGGCGGGCGCCCGCGCGGTGAGCGATCCTGTTCTGTCGCTGCGGGAGGTGTGGTTGAGCTTTCCGCGCGGACGACGGCATGTGGTGCGGGTGCTGGCGGACGTCTCGCTCGATCTGCACGTGGGCGAATGCGTGAGCGTGCTGGCGCGGCGCTCGCAGGGAAAGACGTCGCTGCTGCGGGTCGCGGCGGGCATGGAGCGCCCCAACCGGGGCAGCGTGATGTTCGCGGGCCAGGATGTCTGGCGGCTGTCCGACCGGCGACGCTCGCGGCTGCTGGGCTCGGAGATCGCTCTGGTGGAGCGCGCGGCGCCACACCTGGATGTTCCCGTGCTTACGGGTGTCGCGCTTCCGCTGCTGGATCGGTGTGGTCGCCGCGGAGCTTACGCGCTGGCCAAGAGCGCGCTCGCGCAGGTCGGCGCGAGCGAATGCGCGCGCCAGCATTGGGGCGAGCTGGCTGACTCCGAGCGGGCGCTGGTCGCGCTGGCGCACGGGATCGCGCGTGAGCCGAAGCTGCTGCTGGTGGACGATCTTGCGGCGACCTTGGGGATCGAGGAGCATGCCGGCATCGGCGAGCTGCTGGGCAAGCTCGCCGCTGAGCGGGAGATCGCGGTGCTGGTCTGCGCCGGAGATTCGGCGCCGACGCCCACCGCCGACCGAGTGGGGTCGCTTGGCGGGGGGGAGCTGCTGGTCTCACCGGCCGTACCGGCGACTGGTGCGAACGTCCTCGAGTTCCCGGGCGAGCATCGCCAGCGCGCGTCCTCTTAGGGTTCGTGGATGCTCGAGCTGCGCGACCTCGTCAAGCACTACCACGTGGGCGACGCCGAGCCGGTGCGAGCCGTTGACAGAGTGTCGCTGTCGGTCGCGCGCGGAGAGCTCGTGGCGCTGTATGGACCGAGCGGGTCGGGCAAGACAACGCTGTTGATGCTGATCGCAGCCCTAATCGAGCCCGACGACGGGGCGGTGCTCGTCGGGGGACGCGATCTCGCGGCGCTGAGCGATGCGGAGCGTTCAGACTATCGTCTGCGCGAGTTGGGGTTTGTGGATCAGACCTCGGATCTGCTGCCTGGCGGCAATGTGGTGCAGAACGCGGCGATGAAGCTGTGGCTGCTCGAACACGCGCGTGACGCCGAGCACCGGATAGAGCCGCTGCTCGTGCGCTTGGGCCTCGGCGATCGGCTCGGCCACCGCGCCGATCAGCTGTCGATGGGCGAGCGCCAGCGGGTAATGATCGCGCGGGCGCTCTCGACGGGTCCCAAGCTCGTGCTCGCGGACGAGCCGACGGGCAACCTGGACACCCATCGTGGCCGCGAAGTGCTCGCGCTGCTGGTGGAGATCTGCCGCGAGCGGGACGTCGCCGTGTTGCTGGTCACCCACGATCCCCAGGCGACCGCGTTCGCCGATCGGGTGTATGCGCTGCGCGACGGGAAGCTCGTCGACCGCGAGCCCGACCACCTGTTCATACCCGCTCGGGCCCCCGAGACCGCTGGCTAGCGATGCGCTTGTCGAACATCGCCCACCTGTATGTGGTGCGGCTGAAAGCGCGGGTTGTGCTCGTTCAGGAGCTGTTCGCGGTGCTCGGGATCGCGGTCGGCGTGGCGCTGCTGTTCGCCTCGCAGGTGGCCAGCACGAGCCTGGATTCATCGGTCGCACAGCTGACGAGCGGGGTGGTGGGACAATCGACGTATCAGCTCAAGGCGCGCGGCCCACGGGGGTTCGACGAGTCGCTGCTCGGCGAGGTGCAGCGCATACCCGGCGTTCGTGCGGCGGTTCCGGTCCTTGAGACGCAGGCCAGCGTCATCGGCCCGCGCGGCACGCAACCCATCGATCTAATTGCCACCCGACCGGGCGACGTTCGCCTCGCCGGACGGCTATTGCAGCATTTCACCGGCGCGCAGTTTGTAGGTCGGCGCGTGCTTGCGCTGCCAGAGCCGATCGCAAGCAGGATCGGGGTCGGCGCGCTTGAGCTCGTCAAGCTCCAGGTCGGTTCTGAGGTTGTTCACGCATTCGTCGGTCTTGAATTGACAGAACGAAGCATTGGAGTACTGGCCAACAGTCCGATCGCGCTGGCGCCACTGCGCTATGCACAGACGCTCACTGGAATGGGCGGCCGGATCACGCGAGTCCTTGTGCAAGTTCGGCCGGGGACCGACGCGGCGGTGCATGCAGCGCTCGAGAGGGTGGCCGCGGGTCGCATCAACGTCGAGCCGGCAGACTACGAGGCTACGCTGTTCAGTCAGGCCGCTGCCCCCGTGGATCAGTCCACAAAGACATTTGCCGCGATCTGCGCGTTGGTTGGGTTCCTGTTCGCGTATTGTGCGATGTTGCTCACGACCGATTCTCGTCGAGCGCTGATACGGGAACTGCGGCGTGGTGGCGCCACGCGGTCGGAGACGGTAAAGACTCTTCTGTTCGATGCGTTGGCTCTCTCCGCCGTGGCTTCCATCTTGGGGTTGGCGCTGGGAGACCTACTCTCGATCGTCGTGTTCAGCTCGCCCCCTGGGTTTCTGTCGCTCGCGTTCCCCATCGGCTCACAGCGCATCATCACGTGGGAGAGCGTTGTTATCGCCGTCGGCGCCGGGACCATCGCGTCTTGCATAGGCGTTCTGACGCCGATGCAAGATATCTGGGCACGGGCAAGCCGCATGGAGGCCCCGCGGGAGCATTCCTTGCTCAGTTGGAGAACCGTAGCAACGCTGCTGGGTGGTTGCGCGTGCATCGGCGTTACGACGATCATTCTCTTCAGGGCGCCACAGTCGGCCGTCGTCGGCGTTATCGCCCTGATCGTCGCCCTGCTGCTTTTGTTGCCGGTGCTGCTCGACCTGATCGTTGCAGGCCTTGGACGGTTGCAGCGACTATCGGGCGCCGGCGCCACCAGGATCGCGGTCATCGAACTGCGCTCACCAAAGACGCGAACCCGGTCGCTCGCGATTGCCGCAACCGCAGCTGTCGCTGTCTTCGGCAGCGTAACGATCCAGGGGTCGCGGACCAACCTTCAACACGGGCTCGACCGCTCATTCCACGGAATAACGTCGGTCGCAGACCTCTGGGTGGCACCGTCTGGAGAACAGAGCCTGTTTACAACCACGCCCTTCAAAGGCATCCTGACATCCGATATCGCACGGCTACCGGGCGTGCGATCGATCGACCCTTATCTGGGTGGATTTCTTGAATACGGAGGACGTCGTGTGTGGGTTTTGGCGCCACCATCAACGACATCGTCACCAATACCGCCAAGCCAGCTTGTCACGGGTGATCTCTACCAATCGGAGGCACGACTCCACGCCGGTGGCTGGGCGGCCATCTCAAAGACGCTGGCCACTCAACATCATCTGCGCATCGGCCAGACCTTCATATTGCCCTCGCCCCAGGAGACCGCCTTTCGAGTGGCGGCGCTGACCACAAACCTGGGATGGCCACCCGGAACGATCATTCTCAACAGTGCAGATTATGAGCGTGCATGGGAAAGCTCTGATCCGAGCGCATACAACGTGAAGCTCAACGCCGCTGCTTCGCCTGCTGCGGTTCGCAGAGAGATCCAGGGTGTGTTGGGAGCGCAATCGGGTCTCGCGACCGAAACCGCGGGGGACCGAGAACGGGCGCAGCAGGCCGCCAGTCGCCAGGGGCTTGGGCGCCTTTCTCAGATCGCCCTGCTTGCGCTCGTGGCCGGCGTCCTGGCAACCGCAACGGTGATGGGAGCGACGGTCTGGCAGCGGCGTCGGCGCTTCGCGCGCATGAAGGTGCAGGGCTATAACACCCGAACGTTGTGGCTGGCCCTGACCTACGAGAGCGCCCTTCTGATCGGCTCCGGGTGTTTGCTGGGGGCGTGTCTAGGCGTGTACGGACAGCTGCTTTTGGGTCACGCATTGGTGGCAGTGACAGGATTTCCAGTGATCCTTTCGGCCAATGCGCTGGTGGCGCTTGCAAGTTTCGTGCTGGTGACTGTCGTGGCGGCAACATGCGTGGCGATACCGGGCTATCGCGCCGCTGATGTTGCTCCGTATCCGTGGCCTGAGACCTAGTCCCAGACAACATACCTTGGCAGTCAGCCGATTACGGGATCTCTTGAGTCTCAAGGGGGATGTCGGGAATTGGTCGGCGACGATCTTCTAGGCTTGAATTATTAGTGCCGTTGGAGCTACCGGTATTAGATCTAGATCTCCAACGCAGGTTGCGACACTCATCGGCGTGGTGGCTCGCGGACTGCTGTGGGGGCGAAGAGTGGTGTCTAACGAGCTTACCGCGTGGCTTCGGCGTGCCGCGGCCATCCCTGATGAGGCAACACGGGCAGATGCACTCGGCTCGCTTGCGGGCAAGCGAGATAATGTGGAAGGAGCCGCGCTGTTTTCGATACTGCCCAAACATCGGGATAAGCGCCTGCTCAGCCTGCTGATCGCCTACCAGGTGATGTGGGATTTTTTGGACAGCGTCAGCGAGCGCGGGGCAGGTGTGGGTAATGCCAACGGACGCCAATTGCACCGTGCGCTCATTGAGGCCCTCGACCCCGACATGCCGATGTCGGATTATTATCGATACCACCCCTGGAAAGATGACGGGGGATATCTGTATGCGCTCGTGGAAACCTGCCGGCGAATGTGTGCTGCACTGCCGTCATATCAACGCGTGCGTCACTCAATGCTCGCCGGTGTCGAAGGCTGCGCCATGCAGTACTTAAATCACGAGCCAGAGCCCCACCGACGAGAGATCGCACTGAGAGAGTGGGCTACACGAGACGCCGACGACAAACACGGGCTCGACTGGTTTGAGATCACAGCGGCCGCTGGAGCGTTCATGCCTCACGTTCTACTCGCGCTTGCGACCGAGCCATCATGCGAGCAGCACGATCTGGCGGCTGTTCAGTCTGTTTATTTCCCATGGGTGGCACTCGCGATTACGATGCTCGACAGCTATGTCGATCGATCACGCGATGCGGATAATGATAGTCACAGCTATCTCTCTCACTACGTCAATGAGCGTGTCGCATTAGAGAGGCTTGCGGCCATCATTCACCGGATGGTCACGCACGCTGCGCGCCTTCCAAACGGTAGACGGCATATGGTGCTGACGAAGGGAATCGTCGCGATGTATCTTTCGACTCTGGGGGTCGAGTCGAGAGAGCGCTCCGGGGTGCGTATGCTTGTCCGCGCCGGCGGTTCTCTCACGCGTCTGCTGCTTGTGATCGCATGCGCGTGGCGCGCGACGCGGGCGTCGGGGTCTGGCTCCAGCGACACCTGCAGTGGCCTGCCACCCGGCGTGCCACTGCCAGCGGTTATGTTGACGTACATATATTGGAGGTCGCCGTTTTCATATATGCAGCGATGTCAATCTCGTTACGGCAAGCGCTTCACCCATAGGATGGCAAGTTTCCCACGAATGGTGTTCTTGTCCGATCCTGCTCAGGTAAAAGCCATGCTGGCTGCGCCGGCTGAGGTCCTTCATCCAGGAAAGGGCAGCACGAAGATCGTGCCGATCGTCGGTCAACATTCTTTCATGCTCTTGGATGAACAGGAACATCTGAACGGACGCAAAGCCGTGCTTCCCGCCCTACAGAAGCGCACGATCGACGCAGAGCGTCTTTGGGTTATCGACACCGTGCGACGTTCGATCGCCCTATGGCCGCGAAATGCGTCCCTTATGTTGCATCCGCTTCTGCGAACCCTAACCGTCCGGGTCGTTTTTCGGCGCGTCTTTGCAGGCATGGAATCGCAAAGCGAGGGTCGGCTTTCCGCCCTTCTCGACGCTGTGCTTGCAATGTTGGCCGTTACAGGTAGCGTCGTGTTTCCGGTACCCACGCTGCGTTATGGGCCTGGACGCAAGGTATGGGCGCGCTTTGTTCGACACCGAGATGAAGTGGACACGCTGCTCCACGCATTGATCGACGAACGACTGGGGTCGGGCGGAGTCGAGCGCGACGCGCTCGCGGTACTGCTTGCGACGCGCGATAAGAACGGTGCGCCGATGACGCGGGTGCAGTTGCGAGATAACATCATGTCTCTGATCCTCGCAGGGCACGAGACGACCGCGTCACAGTTGGCGTGGGCGTTTCAGCTGCTGGCGTACAACCCGCGCGTGCAGCGGCGACTGATCGCGGAGATCGACGGGGACGCCGGTGACGCGTATCTGACGGCGACGATCCAGGAGGTGCTGCGTCATCGGCCCGTGTTCCTGTTCACAATCCCACGTGCGGTCGTGCAGCCGATCGAGATCGGCGGATGGACGTATCATCCGCCGGTGCACCTGCTCGGGTGCATCTACCTGCTGCATCACGACCCTGACGTCTACCCCGAGCCGGACGAGTTCCGCCCGGAGCGGTTTCTGGAAGGTCAGCCAAGCCCGTATGCGTATCTGCCGTGGGGAGGAGGGCGCCGTCGCTGCCCGGGCTCGCATCTGGCGATAATGGAGATGAAGACGGTGCTGCGCGCGGTGCTCGAGACGATGACGGTCAGCCCGGCGAGCAGACGCATGGAGCGTCCGAAGTGGCGCAGCGTGATCGTGACCCCGCATGCCGGTTCGCGTGTCGTCCTGCGCCCCCGCAAGCGCCGCCCCGGCGCCGCGCGGCGCCTCCGGCAGATACCCGTCAACGCCTGTCCAGCCCCGGTCCATAGGGCCGATCTTGCCGAACGCTGACAATAGGTGACTACATAGCGACATGTCGCTATACACGGGCGTTCGCGCCCGTCATGATCGGGGCGGTGGTAAGGATTGATACCGCCGATCGTGTCTCACCTGGCCTTCCCAGAGGGCTGGGCGTTGCTCGGTTGCGGTGTCACCCCACCCTTACCTCCGTCTCGCCAGAGATGGGTCGGGTGTCGTCATACGACGCCCGACCCTTTACGAGCGCGCCCGCCAGGATCTCCGGCGGCCACTCCCGTCTTTGGCGGGGAGCGGCCGGCTGACCATGCCTCCCCGCGCAGGAACGAGTTATCCGGACACCTGGAGGATCCCCGACCTCTCGGAACCGCGCTATTCGCAGTCGCTGGAGCGAGGTCTGGCGATCCTCGAGTGCTTTACGCCCGAGACGCCGGTGCTGGGGATCGCGGACATCGCCACGCAGCTTGGGATGAGCCGATCGACCACCCATCGCTATGTCACGACTCTGCTCGCGCTCGGGTACCTCCAGCAGGGGGCCAGGCGCAAGTACCGGCTCGGATTGCGCGTCACCGCCTTGGGGATGTCGGCGCTGAACGAGACGAGCATGCGCGAGCATGCCCATGCGGACCTCGCTGAGTTGGCACACCGGGCGGGCTATGCGACGAGCATCGCGGTGCTCGAAGACGACGAGGTCCTGTACGTCGATCGCGTACAGGGGTTTCGCCGTCGTCAGCAGGTCCCCGGGCCCGCGGTGAAGGCCGGCTCGAGGCTGCCCGCGTACTGCACAGCGCTCGGCAAGGTGCTGCTCGCGCACCTGCCCGAGCACGAGCGTCGCGAGATACTGTCGCGCTTAGACCTCAAGCGCCAGGGACCGAACGTGATCGTCAGCAAAAACACGCTGCGCGACGAGCTCGCTCAGATCTTGGAGGAAGGGCTCGCGGTCGAGGATCAGGAGCTGGCAGAGGGTCGTATCGCGATCGCCGCCCCCGTGTTCGACGAGGCCGGTGAGATCGCAGCGGCGATCGACCTGACCGCCGGCGCGGAGACGATCGCGGTGGAGGAGTTAGCCGACGCGCTCGGTCCGCACCTGGTCTCGACGGCCGACCGCATCTCCTCCCGCCTGGGCAACCGGCGGGAGAGCGAAGGGCGCGACTGAGCTCGGCCTGGAGGGCGCCAACACCGCGCCTCCTGACTACACCCCGGCGGCACGGCGGGCGCTCCTCTGCGCATCGCGCTCCAGGCCGTCATCGAGCGGGCTCAGCTCGCTCGGATCGATGTGCAGCGCCGCGGCGATGAGCCAGTCGGCGAACCAGGCGTTCTTTGGCAGCAGCGGGCCGTGTAGATAGGTGCCGATGGTGGTGCCTTGGCGCGCTCCCTCCTGACCTGAGCGTCCGTCGTTGCCGTGCCCCTTCATGACGCGCCCCAGCGCCTGGGCGTCCGGGCCGAGATGGGTGCGTCCGCCGTGATTCTCGAACCCCGCGAGCACCCGCGGATCGGAGCCGCCTCCGAGGGAGACCTCGATCGCGACGTTGCCGATCAGCCGCGGGCCGGGATCGCGGACGGTGCGCAGGTCCAGCAGGCCGACGCCCTCGATCTCCTGCTCGGCGATCGTGTAGGAGCGCCCGAGCAGCTGATATCCACCGCACACGCCCAGGATGAGCGCTTCCCGCGCGGCGGCCTTGTGCAGCGCCGTGCGCTTGGTCTGAAGCAGATCCTCGGCGCACAACTGCTGGTCGCGGTCCTGGCCGCCGCCGATGTAGAACAGGTCGTGCGCGTGCGCGTCAAGGGACTCGCCGAGTCCGCTGCCGACCAGCTCGCAGGCGATTCCGCGCCACTCACAGCGGCGCTGGAGCACGAGCAGGTTGCCGCGATCGGCGTAGATGTTCATCAGGTCCGGATACAGCGCGCATACGCGCAGCGTGCGTCCGGTGGCTTGGCTCAGCGCCACGAGCTGCCGACCTCTCCGCGGCGCGCGAGCAGATCGCGCAACGCCAGCATCGCGGTGTATGTCGGCAGGACGTACAGCGGCTGCTGATCACCGGCGACGGGTCGGTCGGAAGCCGCGGCGGTGAGCGCCTGTCCGAGATCGTCGATCACTCTGATGCGGCGCGGATCGATCCCCGCGTACTTCAGCCGCAGCGCCAGCTCGGGTGCGCGGGTTCCCGCGCACGTGACGCTGCGCACGCGCCCGGCCAGCAGCTCGTAGTCGGCGTCCCAGATCCAGGAGACGTCGCGACCGTCGGCGATGTTGTCGTTGAGCACGCCCAGCAGATCGTGCTCTCCCGGCTCCAGCGTCAGCGTGCGCAGGACCTCGTTCGCGCCCGCCGGGTTCTTGACGAGCAGGATCCGCGTCTTACGCCCGGCCACCGTCACGGTCTCCGCGCGACCGAACGCTGCCGTGGCGCTCTGCAGTCCGGTCACGATGTCCTCCAGCGGGATATCCAGCGCGACGGCGAGCGCGGCCGCCGCGAGCGCGTTGTAGACGTTGTACAGGCCGGGCAGAGACAGCTTGACCTCGGCCTCGCCCGCGGGAACGGTCAACCGGAAGCGGGCCCCGCGCACGCCGTCGAGCCGAACCGCGCTCGCACGGACGGTGGGGGAGGGACGCCGCTGTCCGCAGCTGGGGCAGTGGTAGTCACCGAGGTGGCCCAGGTAGATGGCGTCGAACACGTACGGCGCGCCACAGCGGCGACAGTGCTTGGCATCGGCGGCGTGCGCCATGCCTGCCAGCGCCAGCGAGTCGTCCTGCACTCCGAAATACACGACCTGTCCGCCGTCACCGCCACCACCAGGACCATCGCCCGCATCATTGCCGCGGCCCCGCGCGAGATCGGCGACGAGCGGATCGTCGGCGTTCAGCACGAGCGCAGCCGTCCGGGCCGGCCCGTCGCGCAGCGCCGAGACCCAGCTGTCGGCGATCGTCTCGAGCTCGCCGTAGCGGTCCAGCTGATCGCGGAACAGGTTCGAGAGCAGCACGGCGCGCAGTCCCCGCAGTTCAGCGGCGACCGGCGCGAGCCACAGCTCGTCGACCTCGAACAGGCCCAGCTCGCCCGCGATCCGTCCCCGCGGGCGAGCCGCCGAGAGCAGCGTCGAGGCGATTCCCCCCGCCATGTTCGCGCCCGCCTGATTGTGCACCAGCTCGACACCGTGGCGCTCGAGGATCGAGGCGACCATCGCGGCCGTGGTCGTCTTGCCGTTGGTCGCGGACACGAGCACGCTGCCCTGCTTCAGGCGCGAGGTGAGTGTGCCGAGCGCGTCCGGCTGCATCCTCAGCAGCAGCTTGCCCGGGGCGCTCGTCGCTCCGCCTCCGCGCAGACGCGACAGAGCGCCGGCGGCCCGCGCCAGCGCGAGCTTCGGCGCGAGCAGATCTGTCATCAGGACCCCTCGCGCCCGAATGCCGTTCCCGCTCCGGGGCCTTCCGGAACGAGCACCCTTACGGCGCCCGCCAGAGCGCGCACGCGCACGGGCAGCTCACCGATCGGGTCTCCGTCGGCGTACATCTCAAACGGGCGGTCGGCGTGAACGGAGATCTCTCGTGCACGCCAGACGCGCACGCCGGGCTCCGACACGTGCGTTCCGCTGAAGACCTTCGGCAGTATCTTCGTCACGAACCTGAGCTTGCTGACGCTTTCCAGAGCCATGACGTCGAGCAGGCCGTCGTCGAGCAGGGCGTCCGGTGCGGCGCGCATCCCGCCGCCGTAGGCCTGGGAGTTGCAAGCGCCGATGGTGTACGCCAGGACGCTTATTCGCTCGCCAGGTGGTTCGAGCTCGATCTCGAAACGGGCCGGACGCCACGCGATCAGAGCCCGGAGAGCGCCGTACACGTACACCAGATTTCCCAACCAGGACGGCGCCTGGTTGGCGATGCGGTTGGCCTCGGAGTCAAAGCCGACGGAGGCGATCCCGACGAACGCGCGCCGCCCGTTGACCTCGCCGACGTCCATTGAGCGCGGCACCCCCCGCGCGATCGTGGTGCACGCTTTCAGTGGATCCTGCGAGATCCCCAGCACTCGCGCGAGATCGTTGCCGCGCCCGCCCGGAAGCACTCCCAGCACCGCTTCGGGAACCTCGCGCAGCGCGTCGGCGACGGCGCCGACCATGCCGTCGCCGCTGAGCACCGCCACTGTCTCACCGACACGCGCCCCTGCGATGGCCAGAGCGCGAGCGTGCTGGAGGTCGCGCGTGTCCTCACGACGCACCTGCAGACCGAGCTCGCGCAGCCGACGCTGCACCTCCGGAGCGGCCCTGCGCGCCCGTCCACCCCCGGCGGATGGGTTGACCAGCAGGCATACGGGGGCGTCCACTCAGCGGGTCCAGTCCTGTGAGCGCATGAACGCGATCACCTCGTCCGGGCGGTCGGTGATGACGTAGGCGTCGATGATCGCTCCCGCCGAGTTGATCGTGATCGACAGCCCCGAGTCGACCCGGCGCACCTTCGAGATCGCCGCGATGGGGCGTCCGGCGCCCATCCGTGGCTTGACCCGACCGGTGGCCACGCGGTGCACCGCCTCGTGCTCTGCGAGCGTGTCGAGCAGGCGCCGGTAGTCCTTGCGCGAGGTGTGCTTGTGATGCGTCTGTTTGGCCATCGGAGACATCTTCGCGCAACTCCCCGATGCATCCTGTGAGCAGCCGCTCAGGAACTGCCGCGCGCCTCGGCCTGCCCGCGGTTACGCCGGCGGCGGCCGATCGTGGCGACCACCGCGATGGCGGCCGCCACGAGGAAGAAGCCGAGCAGGACGCCGGGCGCGATGCCCAGTCCGCCGAACGGCAGCGAGATCAGCTCGACGATGCCGAGGCCGATCGCCAGCAGCACCACGATCAGGAGCACGATCAGCACGATCCCGCGCACACGCGCGAGGACGCCGGCCGAGCTGGGGGGGATGAGCAGGCCCATCGCGCGCAGCGCGAACATCTGCCGGCCCGTCGGCGGTGTCTGTCCGAGACGCTCGACCGCGTCCTTGAGGTCTCCGGCGCGGCGTTCGGCGAGCGCCAGCGAGGCGTCGGCCATCCGCCGCAGCTGCATGCGCTCCTGCGGTCGGGCCGCGGCGATCGCGCGCTGGAAGTAGCCACGCGCCTCCTCGGCGTCGAAGCGCTCGGACGCTCGCGCGCCGAGGATCGCCAGCGCGGCGGACTTGTACTTGGTCTCGTTCTGAAGCTCCTCGTCCGAGCGTTGCTCGAGCGCCTGGATCGCCTCCAGGGCGCCACGCTGCTCCATACGGACCTGACGTTGTTTGGGTGCCATCGCGCGATCATTCTACGGTCTGCGCGGCGGTCGGCGACCGCGAGGCGATCGGCGATGCCCGCGAATGTCCGCCGGCGGAGGAGGGAGGACCCTCAGCAAGCGCGCGGGCTTGGTCCGAGGAGCGCGTGAGGCGATATTCTCGATCGCGTGCTTATCGACCTCACAGCTCGATTGCGGGTCTGCCTCGGTCGCCTGTGCGTAATCGCGGCGCTGGCTACGACGGTCGTCTGTGCATCCGCTTCTGCGGCGACCTCGGCCTCGGCGCCGGCGGCAGGCGCAGCGAGTGGCAATGCCTTCAACGAACTGTCCACCGGCGGCCAGCAGACAACAACGGCGAGGACCCCGACCGCCACGACCAAGACGACGGAATCCACGGCCTCCACGACGACGTCGAACTCGAACTCGAACACGAGCACCGTGCTGCTGCTGGGGTTGATCTCCGCGGGGGCGCTGATCGCCGGGATCGCATTCATGATCCTGCGCGACGCACATCGGGTCGCGCCGGTCCCCGACGGTCAGGCGACCGCCGAAGGACGTCCCGCGCGCGATGTCGCTGCGATGATGCGCAAGCGTCGCGCGAAAGCGAAGGCCGCACGCCGTCAGCGCAAGCGCAACCGCTGAGAGCGCGCCGGGCGAGCCGCGTCGCTGCGTCCTCGAATCGGCGTGGTCACCGCTCCGAACCGGCCAGCCATAGCTGCCCGGCGTACGCGCCGTGGGGAGGGGGGTGCGTCTGAGCCGTGCGGGCCGCGCCGGCGTGGGCGCGGTAGGGGAGAGCGCGGATGGGGATCAAGCGGCGAGGCGCCAAGCGCGATGCTGCCGCCGTCGTCCTCGGAGTCGCCGCCCCCGTCCACGTCGCCGCCGGCGGCGTGGACGCTCATCGCCTGATCGTTGCGAAACGGCAGCCACAACATGAGCGCCGCGACCGGCAGCTTCACCAGCCCGAGCAGCACGATCACCATCCACAGCGACATACTCATTGCGATGCTACTACCGTCGCCCGCGTATGTCTGAGATCGGCGCGGGCGCCGCTGTGAGAGTGTTTCGTGACTGATGTGAACGCCGAGTTGGCGGCCTTGGAGCAAGACGTTGTCGACTGCCGGCGCTGCCCCCGGCTGGTGGCTTGGCGCGAGCAGGTGACGCGCGAGCGCAAAGCGGCGTTCGCCGATCAGGAGTATTGGGGCAGGCCGCTGCCTGGGTTTGGCGACCCGCAGGCGCGTGTGCTCGTGCTGGGACTCGCCCCGGCCGCGCATGGCGCGAACAGGACCGGCAGGATGTTCACGGGCGATCGCTCGGGAGATTTCCTGTATGCGGCGATGTGGCGCGCCGGCCTGGCCAGCCAGCCGAGCTCGACCGCGTGCGATGACGGTCTGAGGCTGCGCGACGCCTGGGTCACCGCGGCGGTTCGGTGCGCGCCCCCGGCGAACAGGCCCACGCCGGATGAGCGAGACGCATGCCTGCCGTGGAGCCTGCGCGAGCTGAAGCTGCTGGGGCGCGTGTCGGTGATCCTGTGCTTGGGGGCCTTTGCATGGGATGCAGCGCTGCGTCTCAGCACCGCGATCGCATTCAGCGGCGCCGCGGACTCGCGAGCGGCCGGTGGTTCGGAGAATGCCGCGATGCCGCGACCGCGCCCGCGGTTCGCGCATGGCGCCGAGTACCAGAGCACCGGCTATACGCTGCTCGGCTGCTATCACCCGAGCCAGCAGAACACCTTCACCGGCAGATTGACCGAGCCGATGATCGACGCCGTGCTCGCGCGTGCTCGCGAGCTGGCATGAGCGCCTGCCGGGGGCTGATCACACCTCGATGAGCACACGGATCTTCTCCGGCATGACCGCCAGGATCGCCTCGTTCTCATCGAGCGTGAGGCGCTTGCGCAGGACGGCCGCAACGGCCGTGACCGCACCGGCTGCCTCGCTTTCACCGGAGAAACGACCCTCGCTGACGATGTGCTCGAGGAACGTGTCGACCGTGTGGGGCGGCATTGGCCTGCGACCCGGATCCCAGTCCTCGTAGTAGATCCCGCGGATCAGGGTCGGCAGCTGCCCGGCGAGCTTCGCGGCCACCTCGATCGTCAGCCGGTCGCGAAGGACGTGCAGAACGGCCCGCAGCACGCGGTAGGAGTATTGGAGATCGCCCTCGCCAAGTTCGCTCGCGACGTCCTTCAGCCAGGTGCTCGCCTTTTCGACGCTGCGCTCGATGATCGCGGGCTGCGCATCGTGACCGCTGTGCATCTCAATCTCCCCGTGGTGATTACGACGCGAATGGCGTCATGTGTTCGAGCCGCAGCGTCTCGCATCATCACCACGCCCACATCCGGAGACGTTCGTGACCAGCGCTAAGTACTAACCCGCAGAAGGATCCCTCATTGTAGTGAGTTGACATAACATAGATTATCGAGCGTGACTAGGTAGTGGGTCAGTTTGACCCCCACCGTGCGGCGTCCCGTTCATGTGAGACAGGAATCTCACTTAGGTGAGACGGATTCGTGTACCCATCTCATCCCGCCCGGCGGTAGCAGATGTGCGTCGCCAGTGGGGAATGGAGGACCTCGTCGGGCTCGAAATCGAACTCGGCGACGCCGTTGAATATCCCCTCGCCCGACCTGAGTAGAACGGGGACGATGTCGAGCCAGAGCTCGTCGATGACACCCGCCAGCAGCGCTTGGCGGACGATCGAGGCGCCGCCCGCGATGTCGATGCCGTCTGCGCCGGCAGTCTCGCGGGCCTGGGCGTAGGCGGCGTCGAAGCCATCGGTGACGAAGTGAAACGTCGTCCCGCCCTCCATCTCGATCGGCGCGTGAGCGTGATTGGTTAGGACGAACACGGGCGCGTGGTAGGGCGGCTCGGGCCCCCACCAGCCCGACCACTCCTCGTCCCACTCGCCGCGGATCGGGCCAAACATGTTTCGGCCCATGACGTAGGCGCCGCGGGGGCGCAGCAAACGGCGCACGACGGTGGCGTCCGCCTCGTTCGCGCGCTCGTCGCCAAGGTGCCAGCCGTGAAGCTCGAGGCCCCGCTTGCCGAGCGGGTCATCGCGGCTTTGATCCGGCCCGGCGACAAAGCCGTCGAGGGAGATAGACATGTGGCAGGTGGTGTCAGCCATTACTCTCTTCCAAAAGGCTATCCGTTGCGCAGCGGCAAAGCGCTCGACGATCGCTGCCGCCGGCTCCACTTCGGTAATCGCACCCACGCTTTGGCCGGCGTACATCGCCATCGCCTCGACGTCACCCTCCATGCCCGCGAGCGGCAGGTTGGCCGCGTAACGCGGAATGCCGCCGGCAACCCCACACCCGAGGGTTCCGATACGGTCTCGCCCGTGGATTTGATCCGCCGTATTGAGGCTGGTCACGGCGAGTTTCTGCTGTTCGCCCTGACTCCGCCGCGGCTCGCGACAGATCGCGAGCGCGTGCAAGAGATCGCCGACACGACAATCGCGCGGCTGCGCCCGCTCGGCCTCGACGGCCTGATCCTTTACGACATCGACGACGAAACGGAGCGGAATCCGGCCGAGCGTCCATTCCCATTCATGCCGACACTGGACCCCGCCGACTACCTCGGCAATCATCTCGGGACCTGGTCGACGCCGGTCATCGTCTACCGCGCGGTCGGCAAATACGCCCCCGAAGACCTGCGCGCCTGGCTGTCGGTGCAGGATCCAGCGCGGTTGATGACGGTCCTAGTGGGAGCGGCCTCAAGCAGCGCGAAGGTTCGGACCTCACTCGCGGTCGCTCAGGCACTGTGGCGCGAAGCTAACCCGACCCTCTCAGCAGGCGGCGTAGCGATCCCTGAGCGCCATAGCCGCCGCGCCGACGAGCACCTACGCCTTCTCGCCAAGCAGGACGCCGGTTGTCGGTTCTTCGTGACCCAAGTCGTGTACGACATCAACGCGGCGAAGAACCTCGTCTCCGACTACCACTACGAGTGCAAGGCACGAGGAATCGCTCAATCGCCTTTCGTCTTCACCTTCTCGGTATGTGGGTCGATGAAGACCCTGGACTTTCTCCGCTGGCTGGGCGTCGATGTCCCGCGGTGGATCGAGAACGACCTCAAGCACGCAGCCGACCCACTTGAGGCGTCGTATCAGCAAGCGCTCACGACGGCAACCGAACTGATCGCCTACTGCCGCGCGCTCGACGTGCCCTTCGGAATCAATGTCGAAAGCGTCTCGATCAGGCGGGTGGAAATCGAAGCCTCGGTACGGCTCGCACACCAGCTTCGAACACAACTGAAGCCCTAACGTCCCCGCGCCTAAGGTCCCCGCCCGCCCCCTTCACGCCGACAGCCGGGGACGTCTGCAGCAGGCTCGTACGCGCCAGCCGAGGTCGGGTATTCAGCGCCTGGTCTC
>DASXKH010000005.1:0-3340 GCA_036496915.1 Solirubrobacteraceae bacterium | reverse complement strand
CGTTTGTTACGAATCGAGCAAAGGAGGCGCCATGCACGTGCGCGACGCGATGACCAATGTCGTCGTCACAGCCGGACCTGACCACACCCTACGGGAGGTCGCTCGACTCATGACCGCGCGTGGCGTCGGCGCCGCCGTCGTAATCGACGAGGAGCAGGCCGGGCCCGGCATCATCACCGAGAGGGACATCCTGCGCTCCGTGGGCAGCGACGAGACGCCTGACGAGGAACGGGTCCGCAAACACCTCACTGCCGACGTGATCCTAGCCAGGCCGGACTGGCTTCTCGAGCAGGCAGCTAGCGAGATGGTCCGCGGGGGCTTCCGGCACATCATCGTTGTCGACGGCGCGGATGTGGTGGGCATCCTCTCGATGCGGGACATCGTGCGCTGCTGGACGGCCGAGGGCGCGACCTGCGAGCTCGCCTCAGGCGCCGCGCTGGGATAGGCGCGCGCCCGAGCGGGGTGGAACGATTCCGGCAACGGTCCGGTCCCACACGCCTATCCGGGCACGGGCCCGGGGCGACATTCCACGCCGCGTCTGACAGAGCCGCCGCCGCGTGCTCGCTTTGAGGATTCGGGCTCGTCGCGCTCACGACCGCGTGGCGACGAACTCTCTCGAGCGAGAACGCTCGCACAGGAGAGCTCAAGGTAGGTCGCGTCCGACTCCGCTTCTAGCGACCACGCGGCGAGGCGCGGGGTTGACGGTACCCGCCAGACGCACTGACCGTGGAGGAGATCGTGGCGGTCATGCGCGCTGCCGGCGACGGCGCTGAAGGCGCGCGGTCGCCAGTCGGATCTCGACGTTGACATGCAGCCATCTGGCTGCCTATTATTCGCAGCCAGATGGCTGCCTATTCGCATCTGGATGAGGCCTTCAAGGCACTGGCCGACCCAAGCCGACGGCAGCTGCTCGACAGCCTCAACGAGCGCAACGGCCAGACGCTGCGGGAGTTGTGCTCGCGGCTTGACATGGCTCGCCAGTCGGTCAGCAAGCACCTCGCTGTGCTCGAAGCGGCCAACCTCGTGACCACCGTTCGCCGTGGCCGGGAGAAGCACCACTACCTCAACGCGGCGCCCATCAACGACATCGGCGAGCGCTGGATCACGCGGTACGAACAGGACCGCGTCAACGCCCTGGCCGACCTGAAAAGAGCACTGGAGGACACCCCCGTGGAGCCCGAGAAGCATCCTTTCGTATACGCGACGTACATTCGGACGACGCCGGAGAAGCTGTGGCAGGCGCTGACCGAGCCGGCGTTCACCGAGCGCTACTGGTCGATCACGTTCGAGACGGACTGGAAGCCGGGTTCGCCGATGACCTGGAAGACGCGCGGCCTGGCGATCGCCGACCCGGAGCAGGTTGTGCTCGAGGCAGAGCCCTATCGTCGTCTGTCCTACACGTGGCAGACGCATTCGCCGGAGTGGGCGCAGGCGCTCAACCTGACTGAGGAGGCCGGCGACCGGCTTGTCTCCGAGCCGCGCTCGAAGGTCACCTTCGAGATCGAGCCGCTCGGCGATCAGGTGAAGCTGACCGTGATCCACGACGATCTGGCGCCCGGCGGGCTGACCGGCTCGATGATCAGCAATGGCTGGCCGCGGGTCCTGGCCAATCTCAAGACGTTGCTCGAGACCGGCGAGACGCTACCGGACGTCCAGCTGAACACGCCGGCCAGGCTCGGGCTAGCGCGATGAACGGCATGGCGATGCCCGCGATGCACGGCGCGCCGATGAGCGGCATGACGATGGCCCTCCCGCCGTTCGTGGTGATGATGGCCGCGATGATGCTGCCGAGCGCGGTCCCCGCGATCGTGCGGCAGCGGCGCGACGGCGTGCGTGTGCTCGCGGCGCCCCTGTTCGCGGGCTCCTATCTCGGCGTTTGGGTGCTCGTCGGTCTGGCGATGTGGCTGCTCTATCAGCCGCCCAGCGCCGTCGCGTCCGGGGCGTTGCTCATCGGCGCGGGCGCTTACGAGCTCACGCCGCTGAAGCGCGAGTGCCGCCGGCGTTGCCGTGAGCGCGTCCGCTCGGGCGCGCGGTTCGGCGCTCTCTGCGTCGGCTCGAGTATCGGGCTGATGCTCGTGCTCGTCGCCGTGGACGCAATGAGCATCGCCCTGATGGTCGCGATCGCCGCCGTCGTCTTTGCGCAGAAGCTCTTTCCGCCACGTCCCATCCTCGACCAGTCCCTGGCGCTGGCAATAGTCGCTCTCGGGATCGCAACCGCCGCAACCTGAACAACAACGACAGGAGCCCCGCATGACCACCGCTACCCACCCGACCGGCACGCGCGAGCAGTGGCTCGCCGCCCGCATCAATCTCCTCGAATCTGAGAAGGAGCTGACCCGCCGCGGCGACGAGATCACCCGCCAGCGGCAACAGCTGCCCTGGGTGCCAGTCGAGAAGGAATACCGCTTCGACACGGACGAGGGCGACGCGTTGCTCGCCGATCTGTTCGGTGGACGTTCGCAGCTGCTCGTCTACCACTTCATGCTCGGACCGGGCTACGAGTCGGGATGTCCATCATGTTCGGCTATCGCCGACGGCTTCAACGGCTTCGCCGTCCACCTCGAGAACCACGACGTCGGTTTGATCGCGGTTTCACGCGCTCCCCTCGCGCAGATCCAGGCCTACAAGCGGCGCATGACCTGGACGTTCCGCTGGGCCTCCTCACACGACACCGATTTCAACTACGACTTCAACACGTCGTTCACCGAAGAGCAGCAGCGCTCGGGCAACACTGAGTACAACTACGCCGCGAGAGACATGCGTGGCGCGCTCGAGGCGACGCAGCCGAGCCCGCACGCCGCGATGGCCGGCACCGACAACGCCACCTTCATGCGCGAGGCCCCCGGCATGAGCGCGTTCGCACGCGAGAACGGCGTCGTCTACCACACCTACTCAGCGTACGCGCGCGGCCTCGACTCGTTGTGGGGCATGTACCAGTGGCTGGATCGCGCGCCGCTCGGACGCAACGAGAACGGGGCCTGGTTCCGTCACCACGACCAGTACTGATCCGCATCGCATCCTCCGGCGGCGATGGCTGGCACCTGCCCAGCCTGCAGTACGGCCTCGCCACCGGCGTGTGCTGCTCCCATCGACACGAACGTCTAGGCGCGGGCCCATGGAACGCGACAGCAGCGCCATTCTCGCGTAGGGCGCGCACACGGCAACGCTCCGGCTTCCAGCCAGCACGACGGGCACCGAAATCGGCGCCTGGCCTACCGATGGCTCACGGGCGAATCGTCCATTTGCGTATTGACTGGAAAGTAGAGAGCAACCAGGCGCGTAGAGCAGTAGGGTTTCGCGCGCGGGACCGAGATTCGTTTGGCGTCGATCCCAGAGGGAG
>DASXKH010000004.1:0-24216 GCA_036496915.1 Solirubrobacteraceae bacterium | reverse complement strand
GGCCCTGGCAAGTCCATAACGATCTATGCGAACGCCGAACATGCGTGGATGGTCGTGGACGGCAAACGCTTCGACACGATCGCCCAGCAGGAGACCGGCACCCGCTGGTCCAGCTCGATGATGTCCACGGCCGGCTACGTCGCGCGCCATCCCGACGGGATGTGACGCTCGGGTGAGCGTCCAGCAGCGGCGCTCTCCCCCAGCTCCAAACGCAGATGCGCCGATCTGGGCCGGCCCTAAGGGCCGGCCCGTTTCGCGTCCGGGCCAGCCCCGAGAGTTTCGTCCTAAGCGCGGCCTAGCTTGGATGCCTCCGCGACCACAGGAGGCAGGCAAACGATGCTGGCACGCACGAGGACGTTCACGATCGAGGGGCTGCAGACGCGGCGGGTGACGGTCGAGGTCGACATCCGGCCGGGGCTGCCCGCGTTCGCGATCGTCGGGCTGGCGGACGCGTCGGTGCGCGAGGCGCGCGAGCGCGTTCAGGCGGCGATCCTGAACTCCGGATATGAGTTTCCGGCACGGCGGATCACGGTCAACCTCGCTCCCGGGGACGTGCCGAAGGTCGGCCCGGGCTTGGACCTGGCGCTGGCGTGCGGGGTGCTGGCGGCCAGCGAGCAGCTGCCGAGGGAGCGCCTGGAGACGCACGCGCTGTTCGGAGAGCTGGCGCTCGACGGCGGCGTGCGCCCGTGCCGGGGAACGCTCGCGGTCGCGCAGGCGTGCGCGGAGGAACGGGTGGCGACGCTCGTGCTCGCCCCGGAGCGCGCGCGGGAGGCGATGCTCATCGACGGGCTCGCGGTCGCCGCGGCGCGCGAGCTGAGAAGCGCAACGCGCGTGCTGAGCGGCGGCCCGCCCGATCCGCTGCCCGCGCCGGAGGACCCGGAACCGTACGCCGGCGGGGCCGGCGGCAGGCGGCTCCCGGACCTAGGCGAGGTGCGCGGCCAGCATCACGCCGTGCGAGCCCTGGTCGTCGCGGCCGCGGGCGGGCACAACTGCCTGCTGAGCGGTTCGCCCGGCACGGGCAAGACGATGCTGGCTCAGCGCGTCCCGTCAATCTTGCCGGCGCTGAGCCGCCCGGAGGCGATCGAGGTGACGCGCATCCACAGCATCGCCGGAGAGCAAGAGGGCGTGCTGGCGCAGAGCAGGCCGTTCAGGGCGCCGCACCATTCGATCACGACGGCGGGGCTGGTGGGCGGCGCGCGCCGGGGGTGGGTCGGCGAGGTCGTGCTGGCCCATCGCGGCGTGCTGTTCCTGGACGAGCTCTCGGAGTTCGCCAAGCCGACGCTCGAGGCGCTGCGCCAGCCGCTGGAGGACGGGCGCGTGGCGATCGTCAGGGCCAAGCACTCGGCGGCGTATCCGGCGCGGTTCATGCTGGTCGCGGCGACCAACCCCTGCCCGTGCGGGTACGCGGGCGACCGTGAGCGCTGCCGCTGCAGCGAAACGGACATGGCGCGCCACCGGCGCAAGCTGAGCGGCCCGCTGCTGGATCGGATCGACCTGCAGGCCAAGCTCGAGAACACGGGCAGCGAGGGCTTGGCGGCCGAGCCGTGGACGAGCTCCGAGCGGGCGCGCGAGCGCGTGATGGCGGCCCGCGAGCGCCAGGCGCGGCGGTTGCGCGATGAGTGCGCGAGCGTGAACGCGCACATGGACGTGCGCCTGCTCGAACGCCACGCGCGCCTGGACGAGTCCGGCCAGCGGATGCTGCGCGAGGCCCAGTCGCGGGGTACGCTGAGCGCGCGCGGGCAGCATCGCACGCTGCGCGTGGCGCGCACGATCGCCGACCTGAACGGGTGCGAGCGGGTGCGGATGCGCGACGTCGGCGTGGCCCTGTCGCTGCGCCCGGAGACTGGGCTGCGCGGCAGCCGGGCGGCGTGAGCGGGCTGGTGAGATGACCGGCGAGACGAGGACCCCCTCGATCCCACCGGCGGGCGTGGAGACGGTCTGCCGGCGCTCCCCCGGCTATCCGCCGGCTCTGCAAGAGGGCCCGGGCGCCCCGAGGACGCTCCACGTGCTCGGCGGCGCGGAGCGCCTGGCGCGCCTTACGGCCGGGCCGGTGGTCGCGGTCGTGGGCAGCGAGCGAGCGACGGACTACGGGATGGAGATGGCTCGTAGCCTCGCCCGCGGGCTGGCCGTTTCGGGTGTGACGGTCGTGAGCGGCTTCGCCAACGGAATCGCCGCGGGGGCGCACGCGGGAGCGTTGGAGATCGACGGGCCGACCGTCACGGTGATGTCCGGGGGTGTAGACGTGGTGGCGCCGGCGAGCAGGCGCGGGTTGTATGAGCGCGTGATCGAGAGCGGGTGCGCCGTCTCGGTGACGCCTTGCGGGATTAAACAACGCCCATGGAGCGCGATCGCGCGGGCGCGCACGGTCGCGGCGCTGGCCGCGGTGACGGTCGTGGTCGAGGCGGAGGAGCGGCCGTGGGATCTGCGCGTCGCCGATTTCGCGCGAGCGCTCGGGCGCACCGTGGCGGCGATCCCCGGTCGGGTCACCTCACCGGCGAGCAGGGGAACGAACGCGCTGCTGGCGCAGGGCGCGCCACTCGTGCGAGGGGCGCAGGACACGCTGGACCTCCTGTATGGAGTGAGCCCGGGGCAGCACGACACCCCCTCGCTGTCGAGCCGGCTGCGAGCGGATCTGCGCGCGACCCTGGAACGGGTGGGCGATGGCGCGGACACCCCCGGGAAGCTGACCGGCGCGGATGAGGATCCGGGCGAGACGCTGCTGGCGCTCGCCGAGCTGGAGCTGATGGGCCTACTGGGCCGGGGCGACGGCGGGCGCTACGTGCCGCGCCAGGGCCTCGCCGGCGGATAGAACTTAGCCGGTGAACACCGACGCGCAACACCCACGAGCGCCGATCGAGGACGTGGGTGAGCTGCCCGAGTCCTTCCGGCCCGCGCACCCCCGGATCAGCCGCCTGGAGCTCGCGATGGTCGGCGCGGGCGGAGCGGTCGGGGCGTTGGGCCGCGTCGGGTGCGAGCAGGCATGGCCCACCGCCGCTGGAGGCTGGCCGTGGGCGACGCTTGCGGTGAACATCCTCGGCGCGTTCCTGCTCGGCGCCCTGATGAGCGGGCTGCGCCACGGACCGGTCTCGATCCCCATCTACAGGCTGCTCGGGACCGGGTTCTGTGGTGCGCTGACGACCTTCTCGACGATACAGCTCGAGCTGCTGCAGATGCTCGACCACTCCCGCTATGACCTCGCAATCGGCTATGTGGGTGTGAGCCTCGTGGGCGGCTACGCGGCCGTGTCGCTCGCGACGCGACTGATCGCACGAGCGGCCGTCGGGGTCGCAGCGAAGGCGCAGGCTTAGGACAATGAGCGCCCCCATATGGATCGCCGTGGCGGCGCTCGGCGCGCTCGGGGCGGTGGCGAGACTGCTGGTGGAGGACGTCGTCTCCTCCAGGCTCCCGTTCACGTTCCCCGTGGGCACGCTCGCGGTGAACCTGAGCGGCGCGTTCGTCCTGGGGCTGCTCGCGGGCGTCGCCCTGACCGGCAATGCGCTCGTGCTCGCGGGTGGCGCGACGATCGGCTCCTACACCACCTTCTCGACGTGGATGCTCGAGACCCACAGCCTCGCCGAGGACGGGCGACGGACGGCGGCGGCCGCGAACGTGCTCGTGAGCCTCGCCGTAGGGCTCGGGGCGGTGGCGCTGGGACGGGCGCTCGGAGGTGCGTTCTGAGGCGATCCGTACCGAGCCGAGCCGGGTATAGTTGCGGCCATATGCGGCTGTAGCTCAGTTGGCTAGAGCGTCTGCTTGCCATGCAGAAGGTCGAGGGTTCGAGTCCCTTCAGCCGCTCTCCTCACTGAGACCTGTCCTGTTTTGACCCTACGGTCTGCACAGGGAGAGACGCCACCGCTCAGCTGCTCTGACGGAGCTACCACCGCCATGCACCGGAGCCCCGCCGGAAGGAACCGGGGCCCATGGAGTCCTTAAGAGCAGGCAGGGTCACGATCCTCCTCGTGAGCTGCCGTGGCCGTTCCCTATCGCTTTAACCGAAGGAGTCCCGGATGCACCCAGCAATGAAGGCCCTCGTTCCCGCATTGGCGGCATCGCTCACGCTGGCTGCGTGCGGAAGCAGCTCCAGCAAGTCAGGCTCCTCCACACAGGCCGCAACGCCGGCCACCACAACGACATCGAGTGAAGGCGCGGCGGTTGTGAAGAGCGCCTCGAGCTCGACACTGGGCGCCACCGTGCTCGTCAACGCCCAGGGCATGACCCTGTACAGCCTCAGCGGCGAGCACGGCGGCAAGTTCATCTGCACGAGCTCGGCCTGCCTGCAGGTGTGGCATCCGCTGACCGTATCGACCGGCACACCGAGCGGCAGCGTCGGCTCGCTGGGGACGGTGAAGCGCTCGGATGGCACCGTGCAGGTGACCTACAAGGGGATGCCGCTGTACACGTTCGCGCAGGATCAGAGTCCCGGGGAAGCCAAGGGGCAGGGCATCAAGGACGTCGGCACGTGGAGCGCCGTGACGGTCGGCGCCGGCTCCAGCGGCTCGAGCGCGCCCGCCAAGACGCCCGCGGAACCATCCGCCGCACCACCGGCCGAACCCGCGGAATCCACTCCGCCGGCGAGCTCAGGTGGTGGTGGTGGTGGCGGCGGCGGCTACGGCTACTGATCTCTAGCTGCCCGTCGGGGAGGGAGCTATCTCTCCCCGACCGGCGGCCTGCAGATCTGCGGGCAGCCTCAGCGCTGCGCGGCGAGCGAGCACGGTCAGTCCGGTCCGCCACTGGACGATCGCCGCCCGCTGGTCGGACTGCGTATCGGGAAGGCCATCGAGGTCGTGCTCGGCCAGGCCATTGGTGAGCGCGCTCAGGTAGGAGTCCTCGAGGATGTATGTATGGGCGTAGGGACCGTTCACGGAGCGCAGCTGCGTCGTTGCCGGTGCGATCGCAGCCATGTCGGCCGTGTAGGCGGCGAAACGTCGCTCCAGCGCGCCCATCCGAGTTGCCGCCAGGCTGGGAGATATGCGGCCATCGCGGTAGGCCGCGAGAATCGGATCGGCTCCTTCCAGCAGACGGTTGACGGCGAGCCGGATCGGCTCGACCTGCCGCAGGTAGCTCACGAGCGCCGTGCGTTCGTCGTGCGCGGGGGCATGTGCCGAGACCGAGCCGCCGCAGCCGCACGTAGTCGCGGCTACAAGCGCGAGCGCGGCTAGGGGCGCCAGCGTGCGCACGTGCCGCCACCGCAAGACAGCCGTACGATCGAGCCTGGGGATCACTAGGGTCACCCTCCGATCCTACGCCGCGGCTCGCGCATCCCGCCCACGGTCTCGCGCATCCCGCCCACGGACTACCATCGAGCCGAGCCGCTCCGCAGGAGCGGTCGCGCCCTGGGATAGAGGGCACGCGAGCAAACCACGAGCAAGGAGCCAAGCGCATGGCCGCCACCGACATCGCCTCAGAGCAGCTGGTCAGCGGAGTGGATTTCGTCGCCGTCTCCACTGCCGACCTCGATACCGCCGTGAGGTTCTACGGCGAGACGCTGGGACTGCCGATGTCGGTTCACCTGCAGGAGCGCAATTACGCCGAGTTCGAGACGGGGAACCTGACGTTGAGCGTGATCGACGCGGCGAAGATGGGGATGGAGCACCAGGTGCGCGGGCATGAGATCGCGCTGCACGTCGATGATGTGCAGGCCGCGCGCAGGACGCTGGAATCGCGCGGCGTGGCCTTCCGTGGCGACACGCTGGATACGGGCGTGTGTCACATGGCGCTGTTCAGCGATCCCGACGGCAACCGGCTGATGCTGCACCACCGCTACGCGCCGCGCCCGTCGCGAGCATAGCCCTTGCTCTCAATCCATCGTCAGCGGCCCCTCGGCCGACCCGCTCAGGAACTGGCGCACGAATGGGTTCTCCGAGGAGAACATCCGCTCCGCGTCGCCCGCCTCGACGATCCTCCCCCGCCACAGCAGAGCGATGTACTCACCGATCTGGCGAGCTGAGGCGATGTTGTGGGTCACGACGATGTAGGTGCCCCCGTAGAGCTGGTGCATCTCCTGGATCAGGTCACACAGCAGCGCTGTACGCACCGGATCGAGTCCCGAGTCGGGCTCGTCGAAGATCACGATGTCGGGCTCCATCACGAGCGCGCGCGCGAACCCGGCCCGCTTGCGCATGCCGCCGGAGAGCTGGTTGGGCATGTAGTCGATCGCTTCCGTCAGACCGACGTCGGACAGGCGGTGCCTGACAATCTCAGAGATCTGCGCCTCGGACATGTCCGTGTGCTGGCGCAGCGGGAAGGCGACGTTGTCATACACCGACATCGATCCGAACAGCGCGCCGTCCTGGAACAGCACGCCGACCTTGCGACGCAGGTCGAGCAGCTTGGGCAGCGTGAGGCCGGGGACGGACTGGCCTTTGACGATGATGTCGCCCGAGTCGGGGAACATCAGGCCGATCAGATGCTTGATCAGCACGCTCTTACCGGTGCCCGACGGACCGAGGACGACGGTGATCGTCTGGTCCGGGATCGCCACGTTCAGACCGTTGAGAACCGGCGCCCCCCCCAGGCGCTTGTGCACGTCCAGGCAGCGGATCGACCAGCGCTCGTCGTCGGGATCGCCGAGCAGATCGACATCGCTTGAGTGATACTCGAACTCGCTCGCGTCGCCCTGATGCGCGGGGAGCCCTCGATCCTCGCCTGCGACCTGACTCCCACCGGCGGGTTGGCCCTCTGAGCCCGGATCGAGACCCTCTTCGGAGTCCTGTGATGTGCCTTCGACCATCTCCACCCCGGATACTAGTCCGCAACCGCGACATCGGCAACGGCCGCTGACACGATCTTGGCTTGACATCCTACCGGCACTCGGTCTACGATATGGCGTCAGAATCGGTTTATAGCCGGAGGGGGAACACCGAGGGAGGGGCAGGAGGTCAGATGTTTGATCGCAGGAATCTCGCGGTCGCGCTCGCGCCGTCCGCGCCCGCGCGCTCGGCCGACCCGCGTGCGGGCATGCTGCGGGCGCTTGTGCGGACGATCGCGCTGAGGGGCTATGACCGCACCACGATCGACCGCGTGCTGCTGGCGGCCGAGGTGCCGGCGGCCGTGTTCGACGAGCACTTCGAGGACAAGCAGGACTGCCTGCTCGTCGCGCTGGACGAGCTGATCGCCGAGGTCGAACGAGCGATCTCCACACGGATCGACGAATCGGCGTGCTGGTCTGAGCGGGTGCTGACCGGCTTGGAGGCGCTGCTCGCGGCGTTTGCCGCAGACCCCGACGGGGCCCGCGTGGCGCTTGTGGAGTGCCTGAGCGCCGGTGAGGAGGCGATCGCACGCGTCCGCGCGGCGATCGCAAAGGCCGTTCCCGTGCTCGAGGAGGGACGTCATGGCGAGGGAGGCCCCGAGACATCGGCCCCGGACACAGCCCATCTGCCTGCGCAGACCTCCGAAGCGGTCGTCGGCGGGATAGCCTCGATCCTGCACCGTCGCGTCCTGGAGGGCCGCACCTCCGAGCTGCCGGGACTGCTGCCCGATCTTCTCTACTTCGCGCTGATGCCCTACCTCGGTCACGAGCGCGCGCTCACCGTCTCTGCAACCGCCTCGGCTCGAGCCTGCTAGGCCACGGTCTCGCCAAACAAGGCTCCGGGCCTCACCTGGAGTGCGGGCAGAACTCCGTAGAACACGCTTGAGCGAGGCCTATTTGCCGCTGTAGGTCACCTGGGGATACTGACTGCTCTTGCCGTTGAACGTGAACGGACCCTGCTGGTTGCAGCCCGGCGCGGGGACCGCGTTGGGGGTTTCCGGCGCATTGGCGATATGGAATTGAATCAGCTGTTCGATCAGGGTCTTTGAGATCGTTTCGTTCGCCGGCCCGCTCACCGACGGCGCCGAGTTCGCGCAGGAGCCCCCTTCAAAGACTTTCAGCCCACCGTTGGCGAGCGCCCGGAAGGCGCCGGGCTGGAAGTAGGGGTTGGCGCGGTTGGTGCCGATGCGTTTGCTGTAGACCGTCAGGCTTTCCGGTCCCAGCACGAGCATCGTCTTCAGGAAGTGCAGCTGTGGGCCCCGGCTTTCGCCGTTGACCGCGAAGTTGCTGTTCTGGGCCTTGGTCTGCGTCGCCGCGGCGAAGTTGGCGAAGAACGCCTGTATCTCGGGGATGTACTGGTCGGAGAACTGCAGGAAGGGATCGAAGTTGTGCAGCACCGGCCTGAAGTTTTCGAGCAGCGGCACGGTCAGCTGGAGCTCTGGCTTGACCGCCGGCAGCCCCTTCTTGGCGGCCTGCGTCAGTGGACCGAGCGAGGTCAGAAAGCCGTTGAACGCGGGCGCGAACGGTTTCGTCGCCTCCAGCAGCGCCGACAGCTGGCGCTCGGTCGGGCGGAATTCTTCGAGGAACGGGCTGGTGACCGCGGCGAAGCTGTCGAGTTCTTTGAACGCCACCTGGGAGTTGCGCTCGAACGAGGGCAGCAGCTTCCACGTTTGCGCGAACGCCTGGCTCTCGGAGGCGGCGGCGTGGAATGTGCGCTCGCCGTTGACAATCAAGCCCTGGAACTGGTGGTCGCGTTCGGAGAGCGCGTCGAACACTTCCCCGGTGCCTTTCACGACTCCCGTGAGCGCGCCTTCCTGCGAGGCGAGGAGGCTCACGAGCTTGTTGGCGTGTTCGGTGAACGGCTGCAGCTCGGCGAAGTCTGAGTTGATCTGTTCGCCACGGCCGGTGATGCCCACGGCGACCGACTGCATCCACACCTGGAAGCTCTTGCGCGTCTTCGGGTCGAGCGCCGAGAGGATGTCGTCGAGCGTTACCGACGGTTCGACCTGGCTCTCGGGGAGCCTGCCGCCATCGGCTAGATGGGGACCGGTCCGGCTCGCGGGGATCAGCTGCACGTAGGTCTCCCCCAGCAGCGTCTTCTGACGCAGGATCGCGTGCATGTCGGCGCGGATCGGCGCGTACTGACTGGAGAGTTCCACCGTCGCGATCGTGCGCCCTTCGTCGCCCAGTTTCAGCGCCACGACATGCCCGACATCGACGCCGCTGATGCGCACGTCGGACTGTTCGGCCAGCGCCAGCGAACGCGGGAACGCGACCGTGAACTGATAGCCCTTGGGTTTCAGCGGCACCGGCCCGCCGAAGGACTCCCACAGGAACAGCAGCAGGCCGAAGCAGCTGAGCGTGAACAGGATGATCACGAGGATGTTGCCGAGCGTGGGGGCGCGCTTTTGCATCTCTAGCGTTTTCCTCCGAAGGGACTTTGGCTCAGGCCGGAGAAGGGGCCCCCGGTGGGCGCCTTCGCGGCTGCACGCGCGGAGGCGACCGTCGCGCTTTTGAGGATGCCGGCCGCCTGGCAGGCGGCCTTCGTCGGCGGGTTGAGCAGGCCGACGATGATGTTCACCGTCGGATTGATCGTCCCAGCCGGCGCCAGCAGCGGCAGCACGCCGCAGTTCAGGTAGGTCAGGCTGCGCGCCAGCACGCCGTGGGCATCGGCTGAGCTGAGAACGCTGTTGAGGTTGTGGGCGGCCCAGGCGGCGAAGAATCCAAAGCTGGGACGGGTTTTGCCCGGGTTGTAGGCGAGCTCGTTGAAGAGTTCGTTGAGCACCGAGAAGCTGGTGGCCAGATGCGGGAACGAGGCGGCGAGCCCCTTCAAGCTGGGCTGAAGCGCGTTGACGGTCGGCAGAATTTCACGCGCGAACGGGCGGATCTCGTTCTTGAAGATCGGCGTGGTCGTCTTGAACGACGGTCGCAGCGCTTCCTCAGCGGGCGCGACCGCGGCGGCGAACGGGTGCAGGGCGCGGAGCGTCGGCCCCACGACGTTGAACGCCGTGGCGATCTTGCCGAGGCCTTTTTCGGTCTTGCTCAGCGCGCCGGGAAGCAGTTGCAGGGTGCGCTGAACGCTCTGGTTCTCCTGCGCGAACGTCGCGAACACCGCGTTGGAGGACTGGATCAGATCCCCCAGTTGCTGGTCCTTGTCGCCGAAGGCTTCCATCAACAGCTTGAAGTTGTGAATCGCGCGCGCGATGTTCGCGTGGCGGTAGTGAAGCTGCTGGGTGATCAGCTGCACGTCACGCGCGGTCGGATCGAAGCGCTTGAGCGTCGCCGAGAGCGCCTTGCCGTTGTTCTTCAAGCCTTCGCCGGCGCCCGCCAACAGCTCCTGCAGGTAGGCGCGCGTGTCCGCGTCGAGGCTCGAGAGGAATTCGTCGAAGTTGACGTCGGGCGCAGTCTGGGACTGCGGGACCGTCGCGCCGCTGTGCAGCTCTCCACTCGAGGGAGATCCCGGATCGACCTCCACGGTCATGTCCTTGAGCTGGGTCTTCGGGCGCAGCAGCAGCGTCGCGTCGTGGAAGAGGCGCCCTTCGGAGTATTTGGGGACCAGGTGCATGGTCACGATCGCGACCCCGTTGCGCAGGTCCACGCTGGCAATTTCGCCGATCTTCGCGCCGGCGATCGTGACGGCCTGCCCCTGCCCGGGCGTAACCGCCTGAGCGGTCTGAAATTCGCCGTTGAGCACGAAGTAGTTGCGCCCCAGCACCGGCACCCAGCCCGGCAGCTTCAGGTTCTCATGGGCCAGGATGTAGCCGCCGACCAACGCCGCGATCACGATCATCGTGACGACCGCGATGAACGCTTTCTGGTAGCGCGCGATCTGTTCGCGGACGCTCAGCCCGCCTTCGTGGCTCTCACCGGGGGTCACGGTGTGCCCCCCTCGGCCGGGCCCTGCGACAGCGGACCGTTGAATTCGGGCAGCGTCTGCGTGTTGCACGCCACCAGCGGCTTGTATGGGGGCTCTTCGGCCGGATATGCCGGACGCGTGCCCAGCGGCGGCGACGGCGCGTGCGCGAGCAGCTGCTGGCCCTGCAGTTTGGTGCCGAGAACCGAGGTGTGACCGGAGCGCACGACCTGGCCGCTGTTGCCGAGCAGTGCGCGCGCCATCGTGCCGTTGCCGGAGAAGCTCTGGCTGAAGCCCGCCAGGCCCGTCAGCGAGGACCAGAACTCCTTGTACACTTCCACGCCCGAGGTGCTCGCGCCGTCCTGCAGCTTGGTGTTGGCGCCGGGGAAGAACAGCTTGCTCAGGCATTGACTGAATTCGTCGGTCTGCTTGAAGAACGGGACCTGTTCGCCGATCAGCTGGCCGATCGTCGGCGCCGCTTCGTTCAGGCCCTTGGCCACGCCACCGAGCTCGTTCGGGGCGAGCGAGGCCTGCACCTGTTCGATCCACGGCAGCGCCGCGGCGATCGTCGGGCCCTGCTGCTTGACGCCGGGCAGGAGCGCCTGCGCGAACGCGCGCGTCGGCGGGAGCGAGGAGTTGAGGGCGATGAACGCCCGATTGGCGTTCGTCAGCGCGCCCGGCAGGTGGGCGATCGCGGCGCTCAGGCTGGACGATTGGGCGGCGAACGCCGCAAAGAACGCGTCGAAGTTGGGCGCCCATTCGCCCAGCTGCTGCTCGTGCAGGTTCAACGCCCCCGTCACTTTGCCGATCGCGGTGAACAGCTCCGAGAGATCGTGGGGTTCGGTGCCGCCGAGCGCCTGCTGGACGATCGCGCCGTTGCGCAGCGCCGAGGGCGCGCGGTGATAGGTCTTGTTCAGCGCCTGCGCGGCGTTCAGCCCGTAGACGTCCGGGTCCTGTTCGGCGTTTTCGGCCGCGTCGGGCTTGCGCGTCAGCCCGTCGCCGTAGCCCTGCAGGAAGTCCTGGAGGTTGGCGCGCGTGTCGGTGTTGAGCGCGTTCAGCACCTGATCGAGCTGCACCGGATTGGCGGTCTGGGTGATCGGGATCGTGTAGCCCGAGGAGACCGTCCTGGCGGTGGGGCTGCCGGGCTGCATGTCGATGAACCAGTTGCCTTCGAGGAAGATCCGCGGTCTGATCTTCAGCGTCGCGTCGGTGTGGATCGGCAGGCCTTTCGGTTCGATTTCCATGTTCACCAGTCCGGCGTTGCCCTCGCGCTGGATCGAGGTGACGACTCCCACGTTGACGCCCGCGATGCGCACGGGCGACTTCGGGTGGATGTTGACGGCGGTCGTGAAGACGGCCTTCAGGCGGAAGCCGTGTTTGAACGGGATGCGCTTGGTGAAGCCAAAGAACACGGCGATCACGAGGATCACGAGGAACACGACGCCGACCCGCACCGGATTGGAGCGGCGCAGCTCGACCACGGGGATCTCGTCGTGGCGGCGCCAGAAGCGCAGACGGCTCATGATCCCTTCTTCCCCTTGCCGAGACCGAGAGCCTTGAGCGTCGCGCTCGGATATTTTTCGCCGAACAGGTTCTGTTCGCGCGAGGTCAGTTCGCGGTTGTTCGTGGCGCCGCCCACGGGCAGGTTGCTGACGACCATCTTGCCTTCGATGAACTTCTCGTTGCCGGCTTCGCACAGTCGCGGCTGGCCGGGCCCGGCGACGTTCGGATAGGGGTTGGCGTGCAGGAAGTTGTTGTTGACCGGCTTGCCGAAGCTGTTTTTTTCGATCGAGGGACCGTTGGCCGGGCCCGTGGACGGGAAGCCCTCGGCGCCGGGGCCGTTCGGGGAGAGCACGATCGCGGCCTGTGCGAGCGTGCCGTTGCCGACGTTCTCCGCCTGCAGGTTGGAGACGTTGCGGAGCAACAGCGTCACGTAGTTGCAGTACGCCTGCGCCGGGGCGAGGCCCGCGAGCAATGGACCGCCGAGTTCCGCCGTCTGCGTGAGATCTTCGAGGCTCAGCGTCACGATCGGGTTCTGGGCGAAGGCCTGGAACGCCTGTGAGGCTTCCGCCACGCCCGAGTTCAGGGCGGTGGCCGCGCGCAGGTTGACCGTGCCCACGGAGAACGCGTGTCCCAGCTGCGGAGCGACGGTGACGAGGGCGCTGGCGCTCGGTCGCAGCAGGTGCATGAACTCGGTCGCGTTTTCAACGAACTTGGCCTCGAACGCAAACGAGTGCGTCGCCTGCGCGAGCGCGGCCGGCCCGCCCGCGATCGCCTGTTCCAGCGAGGGCGCCACACCGGCCCAGGCAGAGAAGAAGGTGTCGAGGTCGTTGAACCACGCGGCCTGCGTGTTGGCGACCGGCGCGACCTGCGAGGCGAGCCGGTCGAGCGCGGGGAACAGCTTCTGAAAGCCCGTCTGCGGCGAGCCCAGGTTGTGCAGCACCGGGATCGCGCCGTTCACCAATGGGCGCAGCGTCGCGATCGTTTCGTTCAGACCGATCCCTCGTCCGGCGAGACCGTCGCCGAAGTTGATCGTGTTGCTCTGGATCGCGTTGCGCGTCTTCTGGTCGAACATGTTGAACAGCGAGACGATGTCCACGGGTTCGCGCGTCTGAGCCATCGGGATCGCTTCACCGGCCTTCAGCGTGCGGCTGGAGGTCCCCTTTTCAAGTTCGAGGTACTTGAGCCCGATCGCCGAGACCGATTGCACGATCGCCTTGGTGTCGGCGGGCAGCGGTTCGACGCTCTTTTCGAGCTTCAGCTCGGCGGTCGCGGTGATACGACCGGTGTTGGGGTTCTGGTGGGGCGTCAGTGAGCTGATGATGCCGACGCGCGTGCCCGCGATCCGCACCTGGTTGGCCTTCTGCAGACCCGAGGTTTCGGGCAGTTCGACCTTGATGTCGTATGTCGGCACGAACGGCAGCCCGTTGTTCGCGTTGAACGACAGGAACACGGCGACGACGACGATCAGCGTCGTCAGCGCTCCGATCAGGAGCGGGCTTCCGGCCAGGGATCCGCGGCGACGGGGATTCACTTCGGCGTCTCCGTGGGATCGCACCCGAGCTGGCCGTTGTTCGTGAAGGGCGCCGAGCCATCGGCCGAGGGTTGGGTGGCCGCGCCCGGGCAGCGGCGCAGCTGACCGGTCTGCAGCGCCTGCAGGACCTGCTGCGGGCTCGAGGCCGGCGTGAGGTTGTTGTTCGCGCCGAGCGTGAATGAGGGCGTGACCGGGCTGATGCGCGCGTAGTGCCCGTTGGCGTCGTAGTAGGCGGTCGTCTGTCCGAAGGCGCGCAGGGCTCCCTGCAACTCCGGCGCGTAGGGACCGAAGAACGCGGTCATCGGCACGGATTCCTGCAGCGCGCGCACGCCGTTGGGGGAGGCGGTCGTCAGCTCCTTGGCGAGCGTCGGCAGCGCCGCGAAGGCGTCGGTGAGGTCGTTGTTCGCTCCCGGCCGTGAGATCGCCTGGCTGAAGTTGCTAACGACCGGCGTGGCGGTGCTCACGAGCGGGCGCAGCCGGGCGAACAGCGTGGTCAGCGCCTGTGTGTTCGGCTGCTGGGCGTTGACGAGGTCGGTGAGAGCGCCGAGCGTGGGCGGCAATTCGGTGAACGTCTTGTTGCCCTCCTTCAATACCAGCGGCAGCTGGTGCAGCCCGCGCGCGAGGCTGCTCTGCTGCGAGCCGATCGCCTGGAAGGTCTGATCGCCGTGTTCGACCAGGCCGCTGAGCGATTCCTTGTGCGCGGCCAGCGTCGTCAGGGCCTTGGCGGATTCGACGAGGAAGCTGGTGAACGTCGTCTGGTCGCGGGTGAGCTCTGAGAAGAAGCGGTCGACCGCAGCGAAGGAGGGCGCGAAGTATTCGGTCGACTTGCCCAGCTGGAGCCCGGCGCCCGCGTACTGTTCGGCCGAGCCCTGGATGAGCTGCTGCAGCCCCTTGCGCGTCTTCGGGTTGAGCGTGTTGAAGAGCTGATCGAGATCGACGACTTCGCGCGTCTTGCTCGCCGGCAGCGTGGTTCCGGGCGCCAGCGCGGGACGGTTGTTGGGTCCGGGCGTCAGCGCCACGTAGCGGTTGGCCACACCCGTTAGCGAGGGCACCCTGATTTCGGAGATCGTGCCCGCGTGCAGCGGCGCCAGCGAGGAGTCGACGTGGATCGTGACGCGAGCTTTGTAGTCGGACGTGAGCGCGATGTCGGTGACGCTCCCCACGGGCACCCCACCGACCTGCACCTGATCGCCCCGGACGAGCTGGCCGGCTTCTTTCATTTCTAGGTGGTAATCGGTGCCGCCGCCGCCGGAGAACACGAGATAGGCCGCGATCAGGGCCACGATCCCGAGCGCCCCCACGGCGAACATGCGAGCGGCGCGCGGCGGCAGCGTCCGAGCTCCACGGGTGCTCCCAGGCGACCGATCGCGGGGGGCGGGAGGAGGAGGCGGCGAGGCCGACGGGTTGGGGGGGCTAACCGTGGCCACCGGCTCCACCTTCACTGTTCTGAGTGCCGTTCGTGCCCGCCCCGTTCGTGCTTGCGCCGGGCGTCGCCGCACCGCCAGCCCCGGTCGCTCCACCGGCGCCGGGCACGGACGTTCCGGGCCTGTCGGCGACTGCCGCCGAGGAGGGCCCGCCGGCGACCGTCGGGTCGGGAATCTCCCCGAGGCGGGCGATCAGCTTGATCCACTCCTTGGCGCTCAGCGCCGAGCCGAACGCGCTGGCGGCGCGCGCGCCGCTCCCGCTGGGCGGGCTGAATGCGACATACACGTAGTCGCGCGCACTGGACTTGACGACCGTGCCGGCGCTGCCGGGGACGTTCGTATCGCTGACGATCCGCAGCGGCCGGTTGAATCCCTGCAACGTGAGCAGCTTGCGGATGGTCGTGTCGGCGATCGAGCCCTGCCCCTGATGGCCCGCGATCGGGACGCCGTTGACGGCGGTGATCTTGACCGTGTAAGCGTCGGCGTCCACGGAGACGTTGCCCGCGAGGGCAGGCGAGGCGGCTGCACAGCGAAGCCCCGTCACGGTTGGGCTCAAACCCGACACCGCCAGGAACTCGAGCGTCGCCAGCACGCGCCGGTCGACCCGGCCCGTCTGGACGTCCCGGCGCTCGCAGGCGTGCATGCGAATGCTCGCGTCGCGCGCAACCTGCTGCTCGAGCTGGCTCTTTGACTCCAGCAGCACCTGCCCGACGCTCGGCGCGGTCGCCAGGAAGGGGTTCTCGCCTTTGGCTCTGAATATCGAGGTGCTCTCCAGCGCCACCCAGCCGTCGAGGATCGGCTTGGGATCGATCGCGGGAGCGCCGATTCCGGCCGGTTTGATCTGGAAGAAGATGTGCGGTCCATCGAGCCCCGGGGCCGCGATGGCGCTCGAGCCCTGGGCGCCCGCGCCGGCGGCCTCGGCGGCCACATGGCCCAGAACGGTTCCGGCGATCACCTGCACACCCACGCGCAGAGGATGCAGGTAGACGTTGTTGGGGCCGGACTGGAACACCCGCGCCGTCCCGAGCGCCGGCGAGGACGGCGCGGCCGGTGGCGTGGATGGCGAGGAGGCCGGCGCCGGGAGCGTGGGCGCCGCTTCCAGGCCGGCGGCCGCTCCGAGCGCGAGCCCCGACTCGGCGGCGCCGGCGGACAGCGGCGAGCGCTGCTGGGCGCCGGCCGTCGCCGGTCCGCTGGGCGCAGGTTCGGACGCGCCGGCGGAGTGAGCGATGCGGGGACTCACGGCGGTGTGTTCGCGTGGCGCCAGCACCGGATAGAGCGTGGCGAGGCTGCCCAGCTGCCCATACACGTAGGTGTTGCCATAAGCGTCGCGCAGCGACACATAGTGACCGAGCTCGGCCGACTGGCCGAGCTGCACGATCTCGCCGTCCTGCACCGCGATCACGGGGGCTCCGGTCTGGGAGTAGATCGTCGTGCCGGGGAGCGTTCTGGCGGGAGTCGATCCGTGGGCGGGGATCGTCTCAAAGCCGTCACCGAAGCTCGAGGGGGCGTGGACGGGGAAGCGCGCCTCGGTCAGACCGGTGATCGCCCCGAGCAGTTCCGGTGGCGTGCCGCCGAGCAGCTGCGCGCGCAGCATGACCGAGTCGACGTACGCCTGAGAGTGGTTGTAGGAGTAGACGGCCGCTCTGACGTTCTTCTCGCCCCCGGCGGCGCGCAGGTAGCGGGCGGCGGCGAAGATCGCGTCGGCCGGGTTGTAGGGGTCCTTGAAGCCGTCGCCGTTGGCGTCCACGCCGTAGCGCAGCCAGGTCGAGGGCAGGAATTGCATCCAGCCCTCCGCGCCGGCGCTGGAGACGCTCAGATCGCGGCCGTAGTCGGTCTCGACCTCGTTGATCGCGGCGAGCACCTGCCAGGGGATCCCATAGGCCGTGCCGGCCGCCTGATAGATGGGAAGCAGGAACGGCGGGATGCGGAAACTTTCGATGAAGAACCCCGGGACGCCCGCGATCGAGCCGCCCAGCGACAGCGGCAGGCCCGGCGTCAGGCCGGTGGGGGGCGGTGCGCCGTGAGCGCCGGGCGCCTGCGAGCCGGATGTGCCGCCGGTGCTCTGCGTCTGTGAGCCCGGGGCTTCGGTCGCGCCACCCGCACTCGCGCGACGCTTCGTGGCGGGCTTGCCGGTGGTGGAGCTGGAGGAGGTGTGCTGCAGGTGCTGGGCCTGCACCTGCGGTCCCGCGCCGGCTTCGCCCGATTCGACCGGAGTCGCGGGAGCCGGGGGCGGTGTGGGCGCGCTCGCTGTCGGCGCTCCGCCGGCCGGGGTGGTTTCGCCCGCGGTCGGCGTCGTTGGCGCCGTGGCGGTCGGTTCTTCGGCGCCGGCGATCGCAGCCGGCGCCAATGCCAGCGCCAAAGCGGCCGCGAGCGTGCCCCCCACGACCCGCCGCCGCGGGCGCGGCGTAAACGGCGCGATCGTCGCGGCCGGCAAACGGCGTATCGATGGCATCGAGGTCATCAGTTACCCAGCAGGTAGTTGAGGAGCATCCCGCCCGCGCCTGATTCGGGGGAGGGCGAGTAATGGGTGGTGCCGGCGCTCGATCCGCCGACCGGCTGAGCGCCGCTCGCGCCTTCTCCGGAGGCGCCCAGACCTCCGAGCGCGCCGGAGAGCGAGATCGAGCCGGGGTATTTGGCGATCGCCTGTGCCGGTGTCGCGCCTCCAAGCACCGCGAGCGTGCGCTTCATCACCAGGCTCGTCGAGCTGGCCACGGCGGCATTGGCGCTGGAGTGAGCGCTCGCAGAGCCGGCGGTCGTGCCGGAGGTGTTGAAGAAGTTGCCGTGGCAGCCGCCGGCGGGAACGACCGCATAGGTCAGACAGGTGGCCGCGGCGACGCCTTCGGTGCGCAGGAAATGGCCGAGCGCGTCATAGCCGTTCGTGGTGCCCGCGCCGAGGAAGATGAAGTCCATGAAGCGCTCCAGACCGCCGGTGTCGCGCAGGCTCGTGAATAGTTCGGAGAGGCTCGCGCTGAATGGCTGAGCGACGTTGCCGAGCGTTTTCACGCGAGCCAGGAGCGGCTGCAGCGAGGCCAGCGCCGGCCCGGAGGTCTTCGCGGTCTTGCCGAGGCTCTGGAAGAAGGCGGTCTGGCTGCCGGCGAACGCGGGCAGCGAGGTGAACAGCTGATTGATTCCGGGCGCCGCCGCTTTGAGGTCGGTGAACGCCGGCGTGGTCTGTTCGGCGAAGCGCCCGAACCGTTCCATCGCCGGTCCCAGCTGTTCCAGGAACGGCGGGAACCCGGCGAGGTTGCGGGCGATCGCGCCGCGCTGATTGGCCGAGGCCCGCGAGACCGTGTCGGCGCCGACGATGAAGTTCGAGATCTGCTGTTTGACCCCGGCGACGGGCGCAAGCGCGCGGTCGCCTTCTTCGGCGAGGTTCACGAGCGTCTTGTTCTGCGACGCGAGGATGCCGAGCACCTTGTCGAGTTCGCGCAGGGCCGGGTCCGCGCGGCGGACGACATTGTTCAGGTCGCTCCCGCGCCCGGCCAGGCCGGCGCCGAGCTCGTTGATGATGATCGCGAACCGCTGACGCTCGGGCAGGCGGTTGAGGTCGCCGAGCAGATCGACGTCGACCGGGCTCGAGGTGTTCGCCACGGGCAGCAGGTACTGCCCTTCGCCTTCGTGGCCGCTGGGAATCTTGTGCAGCGGGGGCGGCAGCGGCGTGCCTTCTGGGCGCGGCTGCGTCGGCAGGCAGTTGACGAACTTCTCGCCGATCAGCGCCTCGGGTTCGATCGTGCAGCTGGCGTCGGAACGGAAGTCCTGGAAGCCCGAGCTTTCGATGTCGAGCACGACCGCCGCCTTCGCCGTCAGCGTGGGCGTGACGGGTCCGACGACGCCCACTTTGACGCCCTCGATCTTCACGTCCTCACCGGGGATGATGTTGGCGGCGTCGTCGAAGATCGCGCGCACGGTGTAGTTGCCGCCCGAGCTCCCGCAGCCGGAGGCGGCCAGCAGCAGGATCGCGACCAGCGCGACCATGCCCAGGACGCCCACGACGGCGACCGGCCCTCTCCTCCACCCACTGGTCTGACTCAACCGATTGATCCTTCCAAGCCTTCTCAACAGCGATCAGGGCGACCCCGCCGAATCGACGGGACCGCCCCCTCTTGCATTCCTGCGGCGGGCCTCAATGCCCCACCGCTGTCAATCCGCGTCTACCTCTTGGGGCATGGCGCCTTGTATTCAGCGGTCACGACGGCGCCGGTCTCGAACGTGATTTCCGTCTTCACCGGGAACCCGCCTTTCGGGCACTTCTTCGGCAGCGTGCCGTAGGAGACCGTCTTCTTGCCCTTCTTGTACGCCGCTCCGACCTTGATGTTGAACGATTCGGTCGATACCGGAGGCGCTCCGGGCACCGACTGCACCAGCTGGACGGTAGACGCGAACTTCAAGCCGTAAGGAGCGCTGGCGGACCCGAAGCTGCCTTTGGCCACAAGCAGCTGAGCGGAGATCGGGGAAGCGGCGTTGGCGTAGAACTGCAGCCCGCCGCCGGGGGCGAAGAACGCCTGCAGCGTGGCGTTCTCTTTGACGAGTTCGCCGCCGATCGGGTCGACGACACCAGCCGTGCCGACCGGGCTCGCCTGCGACTTCTTCGGGCAGCCGCTCGGACCGATGTTTTCAAGCGTGGCAGTCGGGCACGTGACGAACCCCGCCTGGTTGATCTTCGTGCCGGCCGGAAGGTAGAAGTTGACTCCGATGATCTGAGACGGGACGCCACCGGTCGATTCGGTGCCTTTGATCGTGTATTTCACTTCCACGGCCGCGCCGGCGCCGAGGATGTTGCCGGTGCCCGGGAAGCCCGGGATCGGCACGGCTTTCGCCACGACCGTGACGGTCGGACAGGGGCCGGAGGTACTGCATGTCGATGCCGACGCCGCGGGGGCACCAACTCCGAAAACGGTGGTAAGGCTCAGTGCGGCAAGGCCGAGCGAGGCCAGACAGGTGGATGCTCTGCGCATCAGTTTCTCTCCTCTTGTTGATGGACAGGTCCGCCTCGATCCGGGTAGCTCCGGAACCATGCCGGTCCGGCGATATCGAGATCTCCGGCGACCCACGCCGGAGAACAGTGGCGATTTCCACCGGAAACCTTAGCTGTCGGGGGCGATACGTTCAAGATCATGACCGTTACGCGAGTGGGATTGCAGTCGCGTACAGTCCACTGGTTAGAACTCTCAACCTGATATCGAGACTCAGATCCAGCGGTGGGATCACGCCGACAGCTCCAACTCGCCGCCATCGAAGCGCACGTCGATTGGCTCCAGCACTACCTCCCGAGGCCCTTCCTCGACGGCCCCGGCGATGCAGGCTCGCAGACCCAATCCCGCTGCTACCTCGACGATTTCCGCACCCGCGCCGGCGGCGCAGTAGAGCGCGTAGCCGGCGCCCATGTTGAACGTCGAATAGGCCGCTTTCGCCTCCAGCCCGGCCTGCGCGACCAGAAAGCTCAACACCTCGGGAACCTCGGGCAACTTCCAAATCCGGTATCTCAGCGCCCTCGGCCGGCGCATCAGCTTGAGCAGACCATGGCCGGTGATGTGGCTCACGTACGTCAGCGGCGTACCACGGGAGAGCAGCTCGGCCATCAGCCCAACGTACATCGCCGAGGGCTCGAGCAGCGCCTCGCCCAGCGTCGTCCCGCTCGGCAGCGCGGTCGCGTACCCGTCGGGCAACCTGCCCGCGATCAGACGCGCCAGCGACGCACCGTTGGCGTGCAGGCCGCTGGAGTCCACGAGCACGATCTCATCTCCGGGACCCAACGCCTCGCCGAGGATCGCCGCGCGACCTCGCGGCACGGCGCCGACGGCCGCTCCCGCCAGCTCGATCTCGCGCTCGTCCACCAGCCCCGACAGCGAGGGCGACTCTCCCCCGCCCCACGCGCAGCCGACGTCCTCGCATCCATGTCGCCAACCCTCGACCAGCGAGCGTGCCCGGGCGGCCTCGCGATACCACTCTGAGGAGCCGGTCGCGAAGTAGGCGTTGACGACCAACGGCAGCGCGCCGACGCAGCAGAGGTCGTTGACGATCGCCGCGACCGTGTCGTAAGCGACCTCAGCGAAGCGGTCGATCCCCTGCTCGGCCAGCACCTGGCGCGCGACGATCGACTTCGTGCCCAGCCCCTCGACGACGAGCGCGAGCGTGCGATCGGCCAGCTCGAACACGAACGCGGGCTCACCTCGAGAGTCATCGAGAGCACGCGCGCCATGGGCCGCCAGCAGCGGGGAGGTGGACAGCGCCGCGGTCATCGCCAGTCGCTTGCCCGCATCGAGCGTCTCGTAATCCACGCCCGCGTCGCGGTAGCTGGCTGACTGCCGGCGGCCTCCCTCCTCGTGTGTCATCGGCGATGATCCTACGTCCATCGCCATCCCGGAGGAGACCTCAGCATGGATTTCGAGCCGAGCCCGCGCTGCATCGAATACACCGAGCGCCTGAGCGCGTTCATGGACGAGCAGGTCTATCCGGCCGAGGAGGTGTACGAGCGCCAGCTGCGCGAGTCCGGCGACCCCCACAGCCAGCCGCCGGTCATGGAGGAGCTGAAGACGCGCGCGCGCGAGGCGGGGCTGTGGAACATGTTCCTTCCAGACGCCGAGCACGGCGCGGGCCTGTCCAACAGCGACTACGCGCCCCTGGCGGAGATCCTCGGGCGCTCGCACATCGCCTCTGAGGCGTGCAACTGCGCGGCGCCCGACACCGGCAACATGGAGGTCCTGCACCAGTTCGCCACGCCCGAGCAGGCCGAGCGCTGGTTGGCGCCGCTGCTGGAGGGCGAGATCCGCTCGGCGTTCGCGATGACCGAGCCCGACGTGGCCTCCTCGGACGCGACCAACATCGCCCTGCGGATCGAGCGCGACGGCGAGGAGTACGTGCTGAACGGCCGCAAGTGGTGGACATCCAACGCCCTGCATCCCAACTGCAAGATCATGATCGTGATGGGCAAGACCCAGCCCGACGCGCCCAAGCACCGCCAGCAGAGCCAGATCCTGGTGCCGCTGGACACCCCCGGGGTGCGGATCGTGCGGGGGCTGCCGGTGTTCGGCTACTACGACCACGAGGGACACGCCGAAGTCGAGTTCGCCGACGTGCGCGTGCCCGTGAGCAACCTGATCGCGGGCGAGGGCGACGGCTTCATGATCGCCCAGGCCCGGCTGGGGCCGGGGCGCATCCACCACTGCATGCGCTCGATCGGCGCGGCCGAGCGGGCCCTGGAAGCGATGTGCCGGAGGGCGGTCTCGCGCGTGACGTTCGGTCAGCCGGTGGCCACGCGCGGGAACGTCCAGGACTGGATCGCCGAGTCGCGCATCGAGATCGAGATGGCGCGCCTGCTGACGCTGAAGGCGGCGTGGCTGATGGACACGGTCGGCAACCGCCACGCGCGCACGGAGATCGCGGCGATCAAGGTGGCCGCGCCGAACATCGCGCTGAAGGTGATCGACCGGGCGATCCAGGTGCACGGCGGGGGCGGCGTGAGCGACGACTTCCCGCTCGCGTGGATGTACGCGCACCTGCGCACACTGCGGTTGGCGGACGGGCCGGATGAGGTGCACAAGCTCTCGATCGCCCGCCGCGAGCTCGCGCCATATTTGCCGCGCGAGGGATAGTCGCTCAGCCGGCCCCCACCACCGCCACCATCGCCCTGACGACCTCCGGGTCGAACTGCGTGCCCGAATGCTTCTCAAGCTCCGCCACGGCCACCGATTGGGGCATCGCCTTGCGGTACGACCGCGTGGTGGTCATCGCGTTGAAGGCGTCGCAGCAGGAGATGATGCGCGCCTCCAGCGGGATCTGCTCGCCGCGCAGCTCGTCCGGGTAGCCGCCGCCGTCCCAGCGCTCGTGGTGGGAGCGCACGATCTGGCCGACCTCGCCCATGAAGCCGCCGACGCGCTCGAGCATCCGTTGGCCCTCGACGGTGTGCGCCTTGATGATCTCCCACTCGCGCTCGTCGAGCTTGCCGGGCTTGTTGACGATCTCCTTCGGCACCGCGATCTTGCCGACATCGTGCAGCAGCGCCCCGAACTCGACGTTGCGCCGACGGCTCGCGTCGAGCCCCAGCTCGCGGGCGACGTCGAGCGCGAGGCGCACGACGTCCTTGCAATGCTCGCCCGTGTAGGTGTCGTCGGCCTCGACCACATCGCCCAACACGAGCGCCGTGCCGCGATAGGCGTCGTTGAGCTCGACCAGCTGCTCCAGGCGCGCGCGGCGCTCTTTGGAGAACCACCGCAGCATCCCCAGCAGCGGCGCGATCAGCAGCACAGCCCACGGGTAGGTGAGTGCCGCCAGCGCCACCGCCAGGCCGAGCGGCGCCAGCGCGAGGTCGATCGCATAGACCTGCCGGCACTCGCGCGCGAGCTCGTCCACGGAGATCCCGCCGCGCAGGCGTTCGCGCGTGGCGTTCGCGGCGAAGTCGCAGCCGAACTGCGCCGCCAGCGCGAGCGCCAGCACGAGCGGGCGGGCGGTGGGCGTGTGATCGTGCGCGAGCGTCAGCACGAGCGCGGGACCGAGCGCGAACCAGCTGTTGCCGGGCACCGTCAGCGCCCTGCTCGCGGGCGCACGTCCGGTGAGGATCGCCGGGGCCATGCCCAGTGCGAGCCCCAGCGCCACCAGCAATGGCACGAGCGCGACGGGCAGCGCGAACAGCATCGGCACGAACACCGCCTGCGTCGGCACCGTGAAGCCGGCGCCGATATCGAAGCGCACGTGCCCGATGGCGGCCATGCCCAGCACGTACAGCCCCGCCAATCCCAGCGACACGCGCGTACCTGTGCCCGTGTCCACACCCGCGCTCGCGAGCACGACCAGCGCCGTGGCCGCGATCAGGAAGGCGCCGCCGACCCACAGCTCCGCGCGCAGCTCCGCGGGCGCCATGCGGCGCGCGCGATCCGCGAAGGACTCGCGCACGCGCTCGGATTCGATGTAGGCGTGCGTGGACATCTGACCGCTACCACCACGCCTATCGTCACGCGACAGCGGCGATCCGAGCAGTTCGGCGATTTCGTCTCCGATTTCGGCCGCAAATATCCGCAGTTGGAATATTCGGGGCCATCGTGTGACCCAAACCTACGACACGCGTCCAGAGCGCTTCCCCAGCGAGCACCGGTCGTGCATGCTGCCCGCAGACAGGACGTCAACCCAAACTGAAAAGGGCAAACCCGTCGCGAGGCGGGGG
>DASXKH010000003.1:0-36666 GCA_036496915.1 Solirubrobacteraceae bacterium | reverse complement strand
TCGCGGGTTCGAGTCCCGTCGCTCCCGTCATTTACCCCCGCCTTGGCTGTCTCTCTGTGCTCGAAGACTTCACAATCTTCTGGCAGAACGAAACCGACCCCAACGCCAAGCGCCACTTCCTGCACCTCATCTTCGACGGCGTCTGGATCGAGGACAGCCGCATCGTCGCCGTCCAACCCAAGCCGTCGTTCCTGCCGTTCTTCGAGCACAGAGAGACAGCCAAGGCGGGGGTAAATGACGGGAGCGACGGGACTCGAACCCGCGACCTCCGGCGTGACAGGCCGGCGCTCTAACCAACTGAGCTACGCCCCCGCGTTTCGCGCGGGTCGGTCCGCCTCCGCGGGCCTGCGCGCCTCCCCAGTATGCCAACCAGTCGCTCCGCCCGTCCCCTCATGCTCACCCCTGCGCTCAGCGCCCACAGCCACGGACCCGCCGAGCCACATCCAGCAGCTGGCCGCGTCCGCTTGCGCCGCTCAGACTCGCCCATCGAGCAGCCTACCCGGCCCCGTATCATCCGCCCATCAGGCAAACTGGCCAGCCAGCCAGTTTTTGTCTATTGTTGCTCTCGCCCATGCCGCTCGAATCCCCCGCACCCCTCAGCTCCTACAACCCCTTCGTCGTCCTCGTCCAGGACCTCCTCGACGAGCGCTCGGCCACGGTGCCCTTCCCGCCCGGCGAGACCCGACCCTCGCTGCGTCGCACCCAGCGCTTTGCCAACGAGCCCCTGCCCCTGCTCCTGGAGGCCTACGAGCGCTACGGCCCCGTCTTCACGCTGCGGCTCTTCCACGCCAACTCCGTGTTCGCGCTCGGGCCCGCCGCCAATCATCACATCACCGTCTCGGGCGCCTCCAACTTCGCCTACCGCACCTCCTACTTCCGCGACCTCATGGGCTTTGCCGGAGACGGCCTGCTCACGACCGACGGCGACTTCCATCGCGCCTCGCGGCGGATCATGCTGCCCGCCTTCCACCACGAGCGCATCCTCTCCTCGCTCGAGACGATGCGCACCGAGACCGTCTCCGCGCTCGACTCCTTCATCCCGGGGGCGACCATCGACCTCTACGCCTGGACCCGCCGCCTCGCACTGCGCATCGCCATGCGCGCGCTCTTCGGGCTCGACCCCGACGGTCTCGCCGCGCGCTCGATCGACGCGGCCGCGCTCTTCGAGCAGACGCTCTCCTTCTACTCCCGCGACTACGCCCTGCGCATGCTCCGCGGGCCCTTCTCGCCGTGGGATCGCCAGCAGAAAGCGACCCGCGCGCTCAACCGCCTGATCTACTCCGAGATCTCGCGCCGTCGCGCCACCGGTGAGCGCGGCGACGACGTCCTTTCCCTGCTGATCGACGCCACCGACGAGGACGGCCAGACCGCGCTCTCAGACTTGCAGATCCGCGACGAGGTCATGACCCTCCTCTTCGCCGGGCACGACACCACCACCTCGACGATCGCCTTCATGTTCTACGAGCTCGCCCACCATCCCCAGGTCGTCGCGCGCCTGCTCGCCGAGCAGGACTCCGAGCTCGACAGCCAGCAGCCCGCTCCCTCCCAACTCACGGGCACCGGCCTGCCCTACCTGGAGCAGGTCCTCGACGAGACCCTGCGCCTCTACCCGCCCGCCTGGATCGGCCCGCGTCGCTCCATCGCCCCCTTCGAGCTCCACGGCCACACCGTCCCCGCCGGCGCCTTCGTCAACTACTGCTCATGGGCCTCCCATCGCCTGCCCGACGTCTTCGCGGAGCCCGACGCCTTCCGCCCCGAGCGCTTCACCCCCGAGGCCAAGGCGGCGCTCCCCCGCGGCGCCTACATCCCCTTCGGCGGCGGCTCGCGCACGTGCATCGGCATGCGCTTCGGCCAGCTCGAGATCCGCACCATCGCCACGCTCATCCTCTCCCGCTTCGCGCTCTCCCTACCCCCCGACTTCCGCCTCACCATCCGCCAGATGCCCACCATCAGCCCCCGCGAGGGACTGCCCATGATCGTCTCCCCGCGGGCCGCCACCTCATCCGCTCCGCTCAGCAAGATCGGTGTCGAAAGCGCTGCCTTCGACTGACGCGAACCGCGACGGACTCGGCCGTATTGGCCGATCGGAGATCCCGTCGATCTCCGATCGGTCGCCGTTCACCGCAGGCTCGCCCACATAGACAACTCATATCTCGCCTCCCCGCCCGGCCCGCTCGCCAACGCGCGTGCTTCCACGCCTTCCACATTCACGCTCGGGCTTTCAAACAGCGTCAGCTTCAACCCGCTCAACAACAACCCCGTCGGTCGCGCCACGAGCTTGCCGTCTTCCGCCCGTGCCACCGCCTCCACGCTCGCGCCGAGCCCGAACAGCCCCCCGCTCGAGCGCACTTCCACCGTCCCGTTTTCGCTTTTCAAGAGCGCCACATCGAGCCCTTCCGGCAACGCCCGCTTGATGTCCTCTCCGCCGATCGCCGCTTCGGCGCGCAGCGCGCTCCCGTGCTTTTCGAGCTTTACGTCCGTCAACCTCAGCCCGTTTATTTCCACGCCTTCCACGCTCACATTCATGCGGTCGACGCCCTTTGCTTCCCCCAGCAAGCCCACCGCCTGTTCGGGGCTGACCGTCAGCCTGCCCGCACTCACCCGCACTTCATCCGCCCGCTTCCACGCCAGCTTCACCGCCGGCCATGCTTTGACCTGCACACTCTTCACGGTCCCGTACTTCTCCAGCTTCCCGCGCACCACCCGCGCCACGATCCCCGGCGCCAGCAGTTGCGCGAGCACCACCAGCGCCACAATCGCCACTCCTACCCCGATCGCGATTCGCGCCACCAGCCTGCCCCTCCTCTTGCTCATCCTCCCAGCTTCGCACTTCAGTCCGACCCACGCGCCCAGATCGCGGCCTTGCTCCGCTAGCCTTGGAGCCCCCGACCCTGGGCGCGTAGCTCAGCTGGCCAGAGCACCTCGTTTACACCGAGGGGGTCGCCCGTTCGAGTCGGGCCGCGCCCATCCCCACTCTCATCGATGACCGACTCAACCGTCTCCAACCCCACCCCCTTTCGCGTAGCCGTCATCGGCTCCGGCCCCGCCGGCTTCTACGCCGCCGGGCACCTGCTCGCCGACGCCTCCGAGCGCTTCGAAGTCGACATGCTCGAGCGCCTGCCCACGCCCTGGGGCCTCGTCCGCTCCGGCGTTGCGCCCGACCACCCCAAGATCAAGTCCGTCACCCGCATCTACGAGCGCACCGCCGCCCACCCCCGCTTCCACTTCTTCGGCGCCGTCACCTTCGGCGAGCACATCTCGCGCGAGGAGCTTCTCGCCCACTACCACGCGGTCGTCTACGCGACCGGCTCGCCCTCCGACCGGCCCCTCAACATCCCCGGCGAAGACCTCCCCGGCTCCCACGCCGCCACCGAGTTCGTCGGCTGGTACAACGGCCACCCCGACCACTCAGACCTCGAGCCCGACCTCCTCTCCTGCACCCGCGCCATCGTCATCGGCAACGGCAACGTCGCCCTCGACGTCGCCCGCATGCTCGTCCTCGCCCCCTCCGAGCTCGCCCCCACCGACACCGCCGATCACGCGCTCGACGTTCTCGCCCGCTCCACCATCACCGAGGTCATCGTCGCCGGGCGGCGCGGACCGGCCCAGGCCGCCTTCACCAATCCCGAGCTGCGCGAGCTCGCCGACCTCGCCGACGCCGACATCGTCGTCGACCCCGATGAGCTCGACGCGGCCCTCGCCGTGTCCGATCCCGACACGCAGCTCACACCGACCGCTCAGCGCAACGTCGAGCTCCTGCGGGGCTACGCCTCAACCCCCCCGTCGGGACGACCCAAGCGCATCGTCCTGCGCTTCCTGCTGTCGCCCACCTCGCTTCACGCCGGCGACGCCGGCCACCTCTCCGCGGTCGAGTTCGTCCGCAACCGTCTCGCGCCAGACTCCGGCGGAGGTTTGCGCGCGCAGGCAACCGACGAGCGCGAGACGATCCCAGCCGGCCTCGTCTTCCGCGCGATCGGCTATCGCGGAATCCCCCTCCCCGGCGTCCCCTTCGACGAGCGCGCCGCCACCATCCCCCACGACGCCGGCCGCGTCCTCGACCCCACCACCGGCGCCCACCTGCCCGGCGAGTACGTCGTCGGCTGGATCAAGCGCGGGCCCTCCGGCGTCATCGGCACCAACAAGAAGGACGCCCAGGAGACAGTCGACGCGATCTTCGCCGACCTCCCCGCTCCGCACGCAGACGACTCCGCGGACGCACCGCATGCACTCGCCCACACCCCCGACAAGCCCGACCCCGACGCTATCGAAACGCTCCTGCGCGCCCGCCAGCCCGACCTCGTCACCTACTCCGGCTGGGAAGCCATCGACCGCCACGAGCGCGCCCTCGGCGAGCCCGCCGGACGGCCCCGCGTCAAGCTCACCCGCATCGACGAGCTCCTGCGGGTCGCGGCCTCCGAACAACCCTCCTCCTAGCCCGTGCGCTCCGCATGTCGCCTGCCGGACGCCCAGCGACATCCATCCGCCGGCCGCTCTGCCCACGCACACCCATCATGTGGCAGACTGACCGCCGCTGGCCCCGTTAGCTCATCTGGTAGAGCGCCGGACTTTTAATCCGGTGGGGCGGGTTCGAGTCCCGCACGGGGCATTACGAAGAGGCTGGAAATGGGCGGGTTTTGGCTGTGATTTACCCGCCGATCTGCGGTTTGGTCCCGGTTTGGTCCCGAGATCGCAGGCCGGCGTCTAGGCCAGAGCCGCGTATCCTGTTGTCCGTAAGCGACCGGTCGCGGGGGAGCCCGGAGAGTTGGGGGGCTGCGCCGCGGAGCCCGCACAGCTGAGCCGACGACGGCGCGCTGCACGCGCCCTTCTCCCTGTGAATCCTCACGGCAGCAGAGTGCTCACCGCGTTGCGTGAGCAGCACCTTCATCGCGCCCTCGACCGCACAGGCCGACTCGTGCACTGATTTCCGCAAGCTGTCGGGAGTCCCGAGCGCTAGCTCAGATTGAGCGGAGTCAAAGTGGCTCTTGACGCCCTGGAGGCGCGGGTCCTCGACAGCCCTTCGTGCGGGCCGCATTGCCGAGGTCTCCACGTCAGCATCACCAGTCCAGCGAAAGCCCTCGCTCGTTGTGAACTTGGAGTGGTACCCGTTTCGTAGCCTGTCTGGTCAGATCAGGCCGACGCCGCGCAACGACTGGCCGAGGCCTTCGAGGACGACGACACAGCCAAGGCGCCGCTGGAGCCAGTGACAACATGAGCACCGCAAGAGAAAGTCCCCTCCCGTGAGCGACAGCCTATTCGACGACGAGCACCTGAAGGCCCTGAACACCGCCGACCAAGGCCAGGTGGACCGGCTGCAGGCCTCCGCGCAGATCGCGGCCACCCGCACCTTCGGACCATTCAACGACGTACCCGACTCGCCGTTCTACGCCGCCGAAGACCTCTCACCGACACAAACGTGGGAGCAGATAGCCGAGCGCGTCGGGCTCGCTGCCGTCGTCGCAGTCATACACGGCGTGGCGCGACGACCCATCACCGTCGATGCAATTCGCCGTCTGCACGAGATCATCTTCCAGAGCACGTTCCGGGAGCACGCCGGACGCCTACGCGAGCGCAACGAGGAAGGGGAGTACGGCATCGTTGTGGGCACCGCCGAGCAGCCCATCGTCAAGAGCGAACGCGCCACGGCAGGTGCTCGGGTCGTGCGGCGCCTCGAACAGGTCTGCCAAGAGTTCAACAACGCAATCGCCGAGCAGAAGCGGCTCGACGTGATCGCGCTCGAGGACCTCGTGTTCACCGCAGTCCGGCTCTACGCCAAGGTGCTCTCCACCCACCCGTTCTTGGACGGCAATGGTCGCACCGCGTTTCCGATCCTGCAATACGCGCTCGCACGGGGCGGCCTCTCTTCAGTCGCGATGACGACTTAGACGCCCACCAAAGAGCATGGGGGTCCGCACTGCGCAGCGACGGAAAGCAGTCGTATGCCCCTCTCCAGGCACTGGTAGTCGATAAACTGGTCGAGACACGGCTCCCTGAAAACGACTGAGGATCGCGATGCCCAAGCAACAGAAGATCATCGGCTACGACGGACCCAGCGGCGCCTACGTAGCCACCGACGGCAAGTTTTTGCCGTTGAGCGATCCGCAGGCCATCGTCGCGCTGACCGACTCGGCGCTTCTCACCAGCCTCGGCTACTCCGAGAAGGCGGCCGAGTATCAGACGCTGATCGAGCGTAGGCGGCAGGCTGTGGGCGCAGCACCGTCCATCTAAAGAGACGACGCAGATCGCCGCCCTATCAGGGGCTACTCCGATCCCGAGCGGCAGATGCCCCAAAGGTTCACGTCACCCGCGAGTCCAATGGTCCGCCAGTCATTGCCCACTGTCGTCCACCGCTACGACCGCATCGCCCGTTTCTACGGTGGCCTTACGCCAATCTTCCTCATACGGGCCAAGTTTCGCCGCAAGGCGGTGGCCAGGCTCCAGCTAAAGCCCGGAGACGTGGTGCTCGAAGTCGGCTGCGGGACCGGTCTCAATCTGCCGTTGCTCGTAGATGCCGTCGGGGCCAGCGGCGTTGTGATCGGGATCGACGCCTCCGCGGGGATGCTGGAGCGCGCGCGAGCGCTGGTCGCTCAAAATGGTTGGCAAAACGTGCGCCTGCTGGAGCAGGACGCATCTCAGCTAGACATCGACCGTGAGCTGGACGCTGTCCTGTTTAGCCTCAGCTACTCAGTCCTTCCAGATCCTCAGCCGGCTCTCGCGAGGTCCTGGGAGCGACTGCGTGGCGGCGGTCGCCTCGTCGTCTTCGACGGCACTCTCCCGGCCAACACGCTCGGTCGAGCGCTGCGGCCTTTCGCGAGCCTCTTGATCAAAATCACCCCCGGCAACGCTGACACATATCCCTGGGACGACCTGGCCGCATTGTCTTCCCCGGTCGAAACCGAGAAGTTCCAACCCGGGATCTACTACACCTGCGCGATTACCAAGCAGTAGGCGCAGGCAACAGGTTCACAAAGGCGTGGCTACCAACAGCAAATCCGGCGGTAGCGGATCAGTAATCCGTGGGTCGCAGCCTCGAATTTAGTATGATTCAAGCAACCTTCTACTTCGACCTCGGATCGCCGTTTGCGTACCTGACGGCCGAGCGCATATCGGAGGTGCTGCCCGAGCCCGTCTTATGGCAGCCGGTGTCCTTGGGCGGCCTCTTCAAGCTCACCGGACGCTCATCCTGGGCGATGGGCGAGCCCGTGAGCCGTCAGGCGGGGATGGCCGAGGTGGAGCGCCGTGCCCGCGGGTACGGCCTACCGTCCATACGCTGGCCCGACCCCTGGCCCACCGACTACCTGTTCGCGATGCGAGCCACCACCTACGCCTTCCAGGTCGGACGCGGCCGCGAGTTCACCATGCAAGCCTTCCGCGCCGCCTTCCAGCACGGCCATGATCTCGCCATCCACGAGCACGTCCTGCGGGCCGCCGCAGATGTCGGCCTCGACGCTCACGCGGTCAGCGAGGCGACCTCCGATCCTGAGATCAAGCTCGCGCTGCGAACCGCCACCGACGCCGCCCACGCGCTCGGCGCCTTCGGCGTCCCCACGATCGCCGTCGCCGACGAGCTGTTCTGGGGAGACGACCGTCTGGAGGAGCCGGCTGCGCTCATACGCCGCGCCTCCTAGAGGAACATCGCCACCCACGCAGGGGTTCTCGACCTGACAGCTCGATGCGGCTCGCTACTTCTCTGAGATCCCCTGCACAGCCCCGGCAACCACCGCGGGATGATCGTAGGGCTGCATGTGCCCGCCGTAGACCATCACCAGGCGCGAGTTCGGTAGCGCCGCCGCGAGCGCGCGGCCATGAGCCGCCTTGACCAGCTCGTCTCCTTCGCCCTGAACGACCACCGCGGGCACCTTGATCCTGCTCAGCCCCTTGTCGATCTGAGCCACCACGCCGTTGGCCTCAAGCATCTCGCCGGCCCACGCTTCGAGGTTTCCCTTCGTCATGTTGATCTCGAGCACACGTTCGTGGTGGGCCGCCACGACCGGCAGCGGATGGAACGCTTCGCTCTCGGCCTGATCCACAGACGCCGTGATCAGCAGCTGTCCGAACGTCGCGTTCGTCACCTGCCTGATGACGGGAAGCTCGAGGAGTTTCACGAGGTGTGCCTGCGCCTGCTCAAACGCGCCCAGTTTCTGGCCGGCCGCGGCGGCGTCGACGAGCACGAGCCCGCCCACTTCGCTCGGGTAGCGCTCTGCGAACCCGAGCGAGATCGTCCCACCGTAGGAGTGCCCGACGAGGATCGGGCGCGCGACGTGCAACTTGTGCAGCAACGCGTCGATCGCTTCCAACTGCCGCTCGAACGGCACGTAACCGCCGGTCGAGTAGCCGAACCCGGGCCGGTCGATCGCGATCGTCCTATGACCAGCCAGTAAAGGCGTGACGTCTTCCCAATCGTCGGCCGTCCCCGGTAGGCCGTGTATGAGCACGACCGGCGTGCCGTTCCCGTGGCGTTCGATGTAGTGAATGCGCAGCTTCCCGACCTGAACGAACGAGCCGGTCGGCTTGGGCTCCGCCGGCAGGCGGCCGTAGGTCCAGTTGAGCGCGACGATGACGACAGCAAGCACGCCCACGGCGATGAGCAGAAGCCTGCGGATCCTAAGATTGCTGCGCACGGCGCGCAGTGTAATCGCAGGCTCTCAATCAGCCCGGACTCGAATGACCGACAGTCCCTCGGCGACTCAGCCGGCCGCCGGTGGCGCACGAGGCCGGACCTAGTCGGTTAACTCCCTCGCCATGACCCGACCGTCGCGTTCGACAGGCGCAATCGCCTCAGTAGCCGCCACACGGCCTCCGAGCGCCGCCGCACAGCCTCCGAGCACGCGGAAAAGGCTGAGATCGAGGTCGGCGTCCATGCTCATCGCGCTCTGCCTGGCGCTTGCGCTGTGCATCCCCGTCACGGTCGCCGCCGCCCAGCCTCCACTCCCGGTCACAGTAAGAGTCAACCGCCTCGCTCCGGGCCCGCCCGTACCGCGGGAATTCCTCGGCCTCTCCTTCGAGGCGGCGGCCCTGGATCAGATCTCCCAGTACGCCGACCGCGGCGACCTCGTCAAATTGCTGCGCTCGCTCGGCCCGGGGATGATCCGCTTCGGCGGCATCACCTCCGACCAGAACATCGGCTGGAGCGACGCCAGCACCCCGAAGCCGCCGTGGGCCTCGCGTGCGATCGACCCGGCGCAGCTGCAGGCCATCGGGCGCCTCTCGCGCCGCAGCGGCTGGAAGGTGCTGCTGACGGTCGGGATGGCCCACTTCGAACCGGCGGCCGCGGCCCGCGAGGTGGCGGCCGCCCACAGGGCGCTGGGCGCGAACCTCGCCGCCGTGGAGATCGGCAACGAGCCGGACGCCTATGGCAAGCACGGGTTTCGGACGCTGCCCTGGATCGCGCAGGGCTATGAGGAAGAGACCAGTGAATATCGCCAGGCGATCGCCGCCCTCACACCGGGCGTGCCGATCGCGGGCCCGGACGTCTCGGGCTCGGGCATCTTCATCGAATGGGGCGAGGAGGAGGCTCTGTCGCAGCGACCGGCGCTGCTGACCGGTCACCACTATCCGCTTGGGTGCGCACAGAAGCCATCGCCCACGATCGAAACGTTGCTGAGCGTCGTGACGCGCGGGCGCGAGTCCGCCTCGTTGGGCACCTACATGAAAGTCGCACGCAACCAGCACGTGCCGCTGCGGATCGACGAGGCGGGCTCGGTCTCCTGCGGAGGCGTGGCCGGGATCAGCAACACGTTCGCCTCGGCGCTGTGGGCGACCGGCTACATCACCCAGGTCATGGCCTCCGGCGCGACCGGCATCAACCTGCAGGGCAACCCCGGCAACTGCGCCGGCTACACCCCCGTGTGCGCACCCGACCCGGCCGCGTTGGCAAAGGGCGCTCTGCGTGCCCAGCCGGACTGGTACGCGATGTTGCTGACCAGCTCGCTCGTCGGCTATCGACCGCTGCCCACCACTGTCCAGGCCGAGGGAGCGCCGGTCGCCCCCGAAGAAACACCCGTTCCGGTCGAAAGCGTGCCCGTCGGGGGCGAAGCGACGCCCCTTCCTCCAGTGAGCGGACCGAACCTCGTCGTCTCCTCGTTCTCGGGTCCTGACCACGGGGTGCAGGTGGTCCTTGTCGACGACGAACCGCCGGGGACACGGCCGCTCGCGCTGCGCCTGAACGTCGGCGCGGGCCTGGGCCCGGGACGGGTCCTGCGTCTGACCGGACCGGCGCCCGGCGCCACCGGCGACATCCTGCTCGGCGGTCACGCAGTCGCGGCCGACGGCTCGCTGCGCTCGCCCATTCGCCCTGAGCGGATCGCCGCCCACGCCGGCATCGTGACGGTCAAGCTGGCGCCGAGCAGCGCGGCGCTCGTGACGGTTGGTCCGCGTGCACCCACGCACAAGCACCACGGCGCCGGGCGCTGAACGCCTGCGACCGGTCGCCACCGAGACCACCTGAGCATCGGTCTTATCTCGCAATCGACCGCTAGGCTTTCGCAGGTGAGCGTCGCCTCCCCGAGCACGTCCCCCACTCATCACCGCATCGCGATAGTCGGCTCGGGGTTCGCCGGGCTCGGTGCGGCGATCAAGCTGAAACAGGCCGGGATCGAGGACTTCGTGGTGCTCGAGCGCACGGGAGACGTGGGCGGCACCTGGAACGTGAACACGTATCCGGGCTGCCAGTGCGACATCCCTTCGCACCTGTACTCGTTCTCGTTCGCGCCGAATCCCGGCTGGACGCGGACGTATTCGCGCCAGCCGGAGATATGGGAGTACCTGCGGCGGGTCTCACGCGAGCAGGGCGTCCTCCCCCACGTCCGCTTTCATCACGAGGTTGAGGCCGCGCGCTGGGACGAGGACGAGCGGCTGTGGCGGATCGAGACGAACGCGGGCGAGCTGACCGCGGAGATGCTGATCGCCGGTCCGGGGCCGCTGGCCGAGCCGAAGCTGCCGGAGATCGAGGGGATCGACACGTTCGCGGGCACGATCTTCCACTCGGCGCAGTGGAACCATGAGCATTCGCTGCTGGGCAAGCGCGTCGCGGTGATCGGCACGGGCGCCTCCTCGATCCAGTTCGTGCCGCACATCCAGCCGGAAGTGTCGAAGCTGCACCTGTTCCAGCGCACGCCGCCGTGGGTGGTGCCCCACCGCGACCGGCCGACATCGCGCGCGGAGCGACTGCTCTACCGCGCCTTCCCGCCCGCGCAGCGGCTCGTGCGCGCGCTCGTGTACTTCTCGCGTGAGCTGTTCGTGTTCACGCTCATGCACCCGCGGGAGGGCTCGCTGGCGGAGCGGACCGGACGCAAGCACCTGCGCGAACAGGTCCCCGACCCCGAGCTGCGAGCCAAGCTCACACCGCGCTATCGCATCGGCTGCAAGCGCACGCTGATCTCAAACGACTACTACCCGGCGCTGCAGCACCCGAACGCGGAGGTCGTGACCGACTCGATCGTGCAGGTCACCCCGCGCGGGATCGTGACCGCCGACGGTCTCGAACGGGAGGTGGACACGATCATTTTCGGCACCGGGTTCCACGTGACCGACATGCCCGTCGCCGAATGGGTGCACGGGCGCGGTGGGCGCACGCTGGAAGAAGTGTGGCGGGGCAGCCCGCAGGCGTATCTCGGCGCGACGGTCGCGGGCTTTCCCAACCTGTTCCTGCTCGTGGGACCGAACACGGGCCTGGGGCACAACTCGATCGTGTTCATGATCGAGTCACAGCTCAACCACCTGATGGACTGCGTGACCCATCTCGACCGGACGGGCACGAGCGTGTTCGAGGTGCGCAAGGGCGTGCAGGAGCGCTTCAACGAGGAGCTGCAGCGCAAGCTGCAAGGGAGCGTGTGGACCTCGGGCGGATGCGTCAGCTGGTACCTGGACGAGCACGGGCGCAACTCGACGATCTGGCCGGGCTCGACCTGGCCCTTCCGCCGGCGCACGCGCCGCTTCGATCCCGCCGACTACGAGCTGAGCTCGCGCCCAGCTCGCGAGCGCGTAGAGTTGGCCGCCGTATGAGCGCCGGAAAGCACGCCCCGTTCGATGTGCGCGGGCGCACCGTGTTCATCACCGGCGCCGCGCGTGGCATCGGCGCGGCGACCGCCGAGCGCCTGCACGCCAAGGGTGCGAACGTCGCGCTGGTCGGCCTCGAGCCGGAGAAGCTGCAAGAGCTCGCAGTCCGTCTGGGCGAGCGCGCGCAGGGGTTCGAGGCGGACGTGACCGACTTCGAGGCGCTGCAGCGCGCCGTGGACGGCACGGTGGCGCGATTCGGCGGGATCGACGTGGCGATCGCCAACGCAGGCGTCGCCTTCACGGGCTCGCTGATCAACGCCCCGATCGAACAGGTCGAGCGCACGCTCTCGGTCAACCTGCTCGGGGTGTGGCGCACCGACCGTGCGGTGATCGAGCAACTGATCGCCCGCCGTGGCTACCTGCTGAACATCTCCTCGCTCAGCGCGATCGTGCACCCGCCGATGATCGGAGCCTACGCCACGGCCAAGTCGGGCGTGGACGGGCTCAGCGACAGTCTGCGCGCGGAGCTCGCGCCCAGCGGCGTGCAGGTCGGCTGCGCGTACTTCGGTTTCCTCGACACCGATCTGGTGCGCGCCGGCTACGCCCAGCCCTCGGCGCAGGTGGCCAACGGCAGCTCCCCGAGCTTCATCCGCAATCCGGCTCCGGTCTCCAAGGCGATCGACGCAATCGAGCGCGGCATCGAGCGGCGTTCGGCGCGCGTGTGGGCGCCGCGCTGGGTCGGACCGATGATCGCATTGCGCGGGCTGCTGCAGCCGCTGGCGGAACGGCGCTTGCTGCGCGAACCCGAGCGTTTGGCCGAGGCGATCCGCCTGGCCGACCCCGCGTCGAGCTCCGTCGCTGAGCAGGACCCGCTGTTGGGTGTCTCGGCCCAGGCGATCGAGCCCTGACAGGCATCACTCCGCCCGAGAGAACTCCCAGATCGCGACGCCCAGCATGATCAGCCCGAGGATCGCGATGACCGCTGCCTCGAGCAGCGTGGGCACGCGCCAGCCGAACCAGGTTACGCCGGGGACGAGCGCTTCGCGGGCCGCGGGGGATACGTTCAGGTGCGCGAAGATCGCGCGGCGCATCGGGTCGACGGCATAGGTGAGCGGATCGAGGCGGTTGAGGATCGCCAGCCACTGGGGAAGGTTAGCCACCGAGAACATCGCGCCGGAGAGGAAGAACATCGGCATGATCACCATCTGCATGAGCGCCATGAAGGACTGCATCTGATTGATGCGAGCCGCGAACATGACGCCGAAGGCAGTGATCGCAAACGCCAGCAGCATCGACAGCGCGAACAGCTCCAGGATCAGGCCGAGTTCGTAGGGGACTTCCACGAGGCCCGCGATCGCGATCACGATCAGGCCCTGGAACGTGGCGACGGTGGCGCCGCCGGCGACCTTGCCGAGCACGATCGAGCTGCGTCGCACGGGCGCGACCATCATCTCGCGCAGAAAGCCGAACTCCCGGTCCCACACGATCGAGGCGGCCGAGAACATCGCGGTGAACATCACGGCCATGCACAGCACCCCGGGGTAGATGAACGTTTTGAAGTTCACCCCGTGGGTGCCGGCGGAGGCCAGCGTGGCAATGCCGGTGCCGAGCACGAACAGGAACAGGAACGGCTGGATCAGTGAGGTGAGGATGCGCAGACGGTCGCGACTGAAGCGGATCAGCTCGCGCTTCCAGACGACGCGAATCGCGCGCAGCTCGCTGCGCAGGCTGCGCTCGGGGACGCGCACGCGGGCGAGGTGATGGGTCGGCGGGCCCGATGCGGTGGGCGTTCCGGCGGGGGTGGTGGCGATCTCGGTGGCCATTTATGGATTGCCTTTCACGATAGAGACCATCCTCAACGGCTCATCATGCGGGCCATGTTGCGGCGCATGTCGGTCATGCCTGACTCCTCGGCGTCGCGGATGGTGGTGCCGGTGTAAGACATGAACACGTCGTCCAGAGACGGCCGTGAGACGTTGACGGACTGGATCGGCTGGCCGAGCTCGGCGAACAGGCGCGGGACGAACTGCTCGCCCGCGGGTACACCGAACGTGACGGACCCTTCGGCGACGCTCGCCTCGATCTCGAAGCGCTCGCGCAGGGCGGTGATCGCCGCGTCGTCGTCGCCGGTCTGGATCTGCACTCGGTCGACACCGACGCTCGCCTTCAGCGCTTGCGGGGTGTCGAGCGCGACGATCGTGCCGCGGTCCATGATCGCGATGCGATCGCAATACTCGGCCTCGTCCATGTAGTGGGTGGTGAGGAAGATCGTGATGTCCTCGTCGCGCTTGAGCTCGGAGATGTAATTCCAGATCGAGCTGCGCGTCTGTGGATCGAGGCCGACGGTGGGCTCGTCCAGGAACAGCACGCGCGGAGAGTGCAAGAGACCACGGGCAATCTCCAGGCGGCGCTTCATCCCGCCGGAGAACGTCATAACGAGACTCGAGCGCCGCTCCCACAGGCCGACCATCTCCATCACCTGCGCCAACCGCTCGGTGACGGCGTCGCGCGGGACCCCGTAGAGCTCGGCGTGCAGGCGCAGGTTCTGCTCGGCACTCAGGTAGCCGTCGAGTGTCGTGTCCTGGAACACGAGGCCGATGTTGCGCCGCACGTGGTCGCGTTCGCTGACGACGTCGTGCCCCGCCACGCGCGCGCTCCCGGCGCTCGGCTTGACGAGCGTACAGAGCATGCTGATCGTCGTCGACTTGCCTGCACCGTTGGGGCCGAGGAACCCGAACGTCTCGCCGGACGCCACGGCGAAGTCGATGCCCCGCACCGCTTCGAGCTCGCCGTAGCGCTTGACGAGACCTTCGACGGACACGGCAGGGGCGACAGCGGTCGCGGTACCGCCGTCGCCGGAGCGTGGATCGGTTGGCACGGGACTGAGATCGTTGGTCATGGAGCGGCGCGACGGCTAGGCGTCGTTGTCCAGAGTAGTACCGTCGGGATCGCCGTCCGCGAGGATGCGATAGAGGTCGCGACGGGTCAACGTCAGCACCTTCCGCGCCTCGGCCATCTGGGCCTCGCTGCCGGTGCGAATCACCTGCGTGAAGGCAGACGCGACCTCGCGTATGAGCTTGCTGAGCTCGAAGGCCAGGTCTGAGACGTCGCTGCTCATCTGCTCCCACGGCGCGGGCTTGTCGTCGCCTCGCTCCTGCACGTGAGCACGCCCGGCGTCGGTGAGCTGGAAGAGCTTGCGTCCGTCGATCTCCTCGGAGCGGATCAGGCCCTCGTCCTCGAGCTGCTGCAGGGCGGGATAGACCGAGCCCGGGCTCGGTCGCCAGACGCCGTCCGAGCGCTCCTCGATCTCCTGCATGATCTGATAGCCGTTGCGTGGCTCCTCGGCGAGCAGCAGCAGCGCGGCCGTGCGGATGTCCCCGCGGCGCGCCCTGCGCCCCCGTCCACGGTGGCCGCCGTCGGGCCCAAATCGCCCGCCGCGCGGATCGCGCCCGGGAAAGCCGGAGAGGCCGGAGAAGCCGAAGTCTCTATGTCTGTGTCTGACGCGATGCATGCGTAACTCCTATCGTTGACTATCAAGATAGTAGCACGATATATCGCGTTATGTTAAGAGGTCAGTGCCGAAAGTGACGGATCCCGGTCGCGACCATCGCGACACCCGCGGCATCGACGGCCGCGATCACATCCTCGTCGCGCACGGACCCCCCGGGCTGGACGATCGCGCCGACGCCGGCGTCGATCGCGAGCTGGGGGCCGTCGGCGAAGGGGAAGAAGGCGTCGGAGGCGAGCGCCGAGCCGGCCAGGAGGTCGGGCTGGGTGGCGCGGGCTTTCTCGACCGCGAGCCGGACGGCGTCGACGCGACTGGTCTGACCGGCGCCGATGCCGATCGTGGCTCCTGCCGAGGCGATGACGATCGCGTTGGAGCGCACGTGGCGGCAGACGCGCCACGCGAAGAGAAGGTCTTCCCACTGGGCATCGGTGGGCTCGGTGGCGGACATCGCGCGCATGTCGGCGCGTGTCTCTGAGACGACGTCGCGGCTCTGCACGAGCTGGCCGCCGATGACCGGTTTGGAGTCGACCTCATGCTCGGGCGCGGGCCAGTTTCCCAGCTCCAGGAGGCGAACGTTCTTCTTGGCCTGGAGGATCTCCAGAGCGGCGGGGTCGAAGCCGGGCGCGAGCAGCACCTCGATGAACTGCTGAGAGAGGCTTTGCGCGCAGGCCCGATCGACGGGCCGGTTGAGCGCGATCACGCCGCCGTAGGCGCTGAGCGGATCGCAGGCGAAGGCGCGCTCGTAGGCCGCCTGGATCGTCTCCCCGAGGGCGCAGCCGCAGGGGTTGTTGTGCTTGACGATCGCGCAGGCGGGGGTGTCGAGCACCTCGACGAGCTCGCGGGCGGAGCTGAGGTCGAGCAGGTTGTTGAAGGAGAGTTCCTTGCCGTGCAGCTGCGTGACCCCGTCGAGCAGATGTGTGGGCGCGCCGACGCGCGCGTAGAAGGCGGCCTGCTGGTGGGGGTTCTCGCCGTAGCGCAGGTCGGTGACCTTCTCGTAGGCGTCGCGCCAGGTGGGAGGAAAGCCGTCGTAGGCTTGGCGCGCGAACCAGGTGGAGATCGCGGTGTCATAGCGGGAGGTGAGCGCGAAGGCCTTGGTGGCGAGCAGGGTGCGGGCCTGGAGCGAGATCAGGCCGCCGGACTCACGCAGCTGAGCCAACACCGGCGCGTAGTCCTCCGGGTCGACCACGACCGCGGCGAACGCGCTGTTCTTGGCGGCGGCGCGGATCATGGTGGGACCGCCGATGTCGATGTTCTCGACGATCTCCGCGTCGGTGGCGTCGCCGCGGGCGAGGGTCTGCTCGAACGGGTAGAGATTGACGCAGACCAGGTCGACGGGCTCGATCGAGTGCTCGGAGGCGGCCTGCAGGTGAGCGGGATCGTCGCGCAGCGCGAGCAGCCCGGCGTACAGCCGCGGGTGCAGCGTCTTCACGCGCCCGTCCATCATCTCGGGAAAGCCGGTGAAGTCCTCGATCGCGCGGACGGGGATGTCCGCCTCGGCGAGCGCGCGGGCGGTGCCGCCGGTGGAGACGAGCTCCACCCCCAGAGCGGCCAGGCCACGGGCGAAGTCGAGCAGACCGGCCTTGTCGGAGACGGACAGGAGCGCGCGCCGGACGCGGACCTCACCTGGAGCAGCCTGTTCGAGCATCGGTGAGCGCCAGCCTACCCGTCGAGGGCGATGTGGCGCGGATGCTTGGGGTCGGTCCGCAGGGCGCCCCGAGCGAACAGGCGCACGGCCTCGGGAAGCAACGCGTGCTCGAGGGGACGGAGCGCCGCGAGGACCTGCTCGGGCTCGCATACGTCGGGGAGCTCGACCGCGCGCTGCAGGATGACCGGGCCGGAATCGACGCCGGCGTCGACGAAGTGGACGGTGACGCCGAAGACCTTGACGCCGTAGGCGAGCGCCTGCTCGATCGCGTGCAGACCGGGAAAGGAGGGCAGCAGCGAGGGGTGGACGTTGATGACGGCGCCGGGGAAGCGCGCGAGGAAGGGCTCGGAGAGCAGCGCCATGTAGCCGGCGAGGACGATCAGGCGCGCACCGCGCGCGCCCAGCCAGTCGGCGAGAGCGAGGTCGCGGGCGAGGCGGTCGGGATGATCGGCGCGCGCGAAGACCTCGGTGGGCACGCCGTGCGCGGCGGCGCGCTCGAGCGCGGGAGCGTCGGGCCCCGAGGAGGCGACCGCAATCACCTGCGCCTCGCGCCCGTGGACGGTGTCGAGCAGCGCCTGCAGGTTGGTGCCGGCACCGGACACGAGCACGGCGATGGGCAGCGGAGCGGGCGCCGGCTGATCGGACACTGCCCGCACGATAGCTGTGACTCAAATCACAGAGAACGCGGAGAGGTCACGATGAAATGGACGGCGAGGGTGGAGAATCACTATCCACGACAAATTGGGACAATCGAAATGTTGGTATCCATCATCGTTACAGCAGTCATCGTGGGCGCGCTCGGATACGCCCTACGACAGGAGCGACACGGCGGGCTGATCGTGCACAGGCCGTATAACAACCGCCATAACGACGCCAGCGCAGCGCGCGATTACGCGCTGTTTGAATAAGCGCTCATGCCTGCACGAGTGGGAGGGGCGGTGTGTCCTGTCTCTCCTGTTCAGGACCATCCTCCAGGGCATACTTGCCGTTCGCCTCGCCGGTGCGCTCCAGCGGGTAGCGCCCGCTGAAGCAGGCGTCGCAGTGCGAGGAGCGCTCGCCCTGGATCGCCTCGTAGACGCCGTCGAGGGAGAGGTAGTGCAGCGAGTCGCAGCCGAGCTCGGCGGCGATCTCCTCGGTCGAGCGCCCGTGGGCGATCATCTCCTCGCGCGTGGACATGTCGATGCCGTAGTGGCAGGGGTTGACGATCGGCGGCGCGGAGATGCGCATGTGGACCTCGGCGGCGCCGGCGTCGCGGAGCATCTGGACTATCTGGCGGGTGGTGTTGCCACGCACGATCGAGTCATCCACGACGACCAGGCGCTTGCCGGCGATGACCTCGGGGAGGGGGTTGAACTTCAGGCGCAGGCCGTGGCGACGCAGCTCCTGGCCGGGCTGGATGAAGGTGCGCGCGACGTAGCGGTTCTTGACGAAGCCATCGTCCTGGGGCAGGCCGGCCGCGCGGGCCAGGCCGCGGGCGGCGGCGTTGCCGGAGTCGGGGACGGCGATCACGAGGTCGGCGTCGACGGGCGCCTCGCGCCAGAGGATCTCGCCCATGCGCCCGCGCGCGACCTGCAGGACGTGACCGTTCATGCGCGAGTCGGGGCGGGCGAAGTAGATGTACTCGAACACGCACAGCGCCGGGCGGACGTTCACAGGAACCTGGCGACTCGATAGCCCGCGCTCGTCGAGCGTGACGATCTCCCCGGGAGCGACGTCGCGCAGGAAGCGGGCTCCGATGATGTCGAAGGCGCAGGACTCCGAGGCGACGCAATAGCGCGCCTGTCCGTCCGGATCGTCCGCGCCGGGCTCGAGCACGCCGAGCGCGAGCGGGCGCAGGCCGTGGGGGTCGCGGAAGGCGATCACGCGATCGCGGGTCATGAGCGCGATCGAGAAGGCGCCGCGCAGGCGCGGGAGGATCTCGGCGATCGCGTCCTCGACCGACTCGGCGGGGTGGGTGGCGATCAGCGCGGCGACGATCTCGGAGTCGGAGGTGGAGCTGAAGGTGACGCCGCGGGCGAGCAGCTCCTCGTGCAGCTGCACGGCGTTGATGAGGTTGCCGTTGTGGCCGAGCGCGAGCTCGCGGGTGGAGCCGTGCGTGCCCTCGGAGCGTTGCACGGGCTGGGAGTTCTCCCAGGCGTTGGAGCCGGTGGTGGAGTAGCGCACGTGGCCGATCGCGAGCTCGCCGGCGAGCGTGCGCAGGTCGTTCTCGCCGAACACCTGGCTGACGAGGCCGAGCTCGCGGCGCGTCATGATGTGCCCGCCGCGGTCGGCCGCGGCGATGCCGGCGGACTCCTGACCGCGGTGCTGCAGGGCGTACAGCGCGAAGTAGGAGAGCCGCGAGACCTCGTGGCCGGGCGCGTAGAGGCCGAAGACACCGCACTCGTCGCGAGGGCCGTCACGCATCACTGTTCACAAGCTAGCAGGGGAAAAGCTCCGCGAGCGCGCCGTGCGCCTCGGTCAGCTCGGCGAGGGTCGCGGTGAGCGAGAGCTCGCCGAGGTCGACGCGCAGCCCCTCGCGGGAGACCGTGCCGATGACGCGCACGCGGGTACGCCGGCCGAGAGCGCGCACGCCGGTGGGGATGCCGCTGACGATGAAGCCACCGGGGGCCTCGCCAAAGAGGAGCCGAAGGAGCTCCTCGCGATCGGCGTCCCTCTCCTCACCGGCGAGCGCGTCCAGCCGCACCTCGGCGCCGAGCCCACCCGCGAGGCAGCACTCGGAGAGGGCGACGGCGAGGCCGCCCTCGGCGATGTCGTGGGCGCCGGAGAGCCCGCCGACGCGCATGGCCCCGCGGACGGCGAACTGGGCGGAGCGCACGGCCGCGACGTCGATGTCCGGCAGCTCCTCGGGGAGGGGGTGACCGCGCAGCTTGGACAGCTCGCTCGCGTCGAGCGAAGGGGCGAAGTGACCGACGAGCGCGATCGTCTCGCCCGCGCGCGCGAAGCCCAGGCGCCCGGCGTTGCGCGCGTCCGGCAGGCGACCGACCATGCCGATGACGGGCGTGGGATAGATGGGCCCGGAGGAGGTCTCGTTGTAGAGGGAGACGTTGCCGCCGACGATCGGCGCCTCGAGCGCGCGGCAGGCCTCGCCGAGACCGCGCACGGATTCGGTGAGCTGCCAGGCGACGTGGGGCTTCTCGGGGTTGCCGAAGTTGAGGTTGTTGGTCGTGCCCAGCGGCTCGGCGCCGACGCAGGCGAGGTTGGAGGCGCACTCGAGCACCGCCGCGATCGTGCCGCGGTAGGGGTCGGCGGCGACGCGGCGGCCGTTGCAGTCGATCGAGACGGCGAGGGCTGGGATCGGCCCGTCATCGCCGTCCGCGCCCGTGCCGGTTTCCTGCGCGCTCTCGCCATCGTCGCGGGCGCGCATCTCCTGTGGATGGCAAATCGCCAGCACGGCGGCGTCGGCCTGCTCGGGACGGCGGACGGTGCGCGACTGGACGATCGCGTCGTAGCGCTCGAAGAGGGGACGGCGGGAGGCGACGTTGGGCGAGGACAGGAGCGCGAGCAGGCAATCGCGTGGGGAGGCGTCGGACGCGAGCGTGGCCGGCGTCGGCGCGTACACCGGCGTAGCGGAGCGGGCCGGCGCGAGGTCATACAGCGGGCAGTCGTCGACGAGCGCGCTGACGGGCATGTCGCCGACGAGCTCGGGACCGTCGAACACGCGCATGCGCCGGGTGTCGGTGACTGTGCCGATGGCAGTGCCGTGGACCTCCCAGCGCTCGCACAGCGCGAGCACCTCCGGCACGCGCGCGGGCTCGACCACGCAGAGCATGCGCTCCTGGGACTCGGAGACCATGATCTCGAAGGGCTCCATGTCGGCCTCGCGCAGGGGTACGAGCGAGACGTCGATGTCGATGCCGACGCAGCCGGCGGAGGCCATCTCCGAGGCGGAGGAGGTCAGGCCGGCGGCGCCGAGATCCTGCAGGGAGACGAGCAGGCCGCGGTCGAGCAGCTCGAGCGAGCACTCCAGGAGCTTTGACTCCGCGAAGGGGTCGCCGACCTGGACGGTCGGGCGCTTGTCGGCGTCGTCGTCGCCGAGCTCGGCCGAGGCGAGCACGGAGGCGCCGCCGATCCCGTCGCGCCCGGTGGAGGCGCCGAACAGGATCACGACGTTCCCCGGTCCGGCGGCGGCGCTGCGCACCAGACGCTCGCGCGGGGCCAGACCGAGCGCCATCGCGTTGATCAGGCAGTTCTGCTCGTAGGGAGACTCGAAGTAGACCTCGCCGCCGACGGTGGGTACGCCGATCGAGTTGCCGTAGTGGGCGATCCCGGAGACGGCGCCGTCGAGCAGGTAGCGCGAGCGAGCGCTCGAGGGCTCTCCGAAGCGCAGCGAGTCGAGCACGGCGATCGGGCGGGCGCCGATCGCGAAGATGTCGCGCAGGATGCCGCCGACGCCGGTGGCGGCGCCCTGGAAGGGCTCGACCGCGGAAGGGTGGTTGTGGGACTCGACCTTGAAGGCGCAGACGAGGCCGTCGCCGGCGTCGACCGCGCCGGCGTTCTCACCGGGACCCATGACCACGTGCTCGCCTTCGGTCGGCAGCGTGCGCAGGAGCTTCTTGGAGTGCTTGTAGGCGCAGTGCTCGCTCCACAGCAGCGAATACATCGCCAGCTCGACCTGGTTGGGAGGGCCACCCTGGTGCCCGCAGACGAGCTCGTACTCCGCCTCGGTCAGTCCGAGGGCGAGCGCGTCCTGCAATGTGGGCAGCGTCGCCGCCGGCGCCATCACGCCGCCTCGACGGTGAGCTTGATCGAGTTGAAGATCTTCAACCCGTCGGTCGAGCCGCCGATCAGCTCGTCGACCGCGTGCTCGGGGTGTGGCATCAGACCGAACACGTTGCCCGCCTCGTTGCTCACGCCGGCGATGTCTTGCAGCGAGCCGTTGAAGTTCTCCCCCGGCGCGTAGCGCAGCACGATCTGACCGCCGTCGTCCATCGCCGCGAGCGTCTGCTCATCGGCGTGGTAGCGGCCCCACGCGTGCTTCGCGGGGATGCTCAGCCGCTCGCCGAGCGCGCATTCGCGCGTGAACGTGCCGCCGCTGCTGCGCACCTCCAGCTGCACCTGCCGGAAGGTGAAGCGCAGGTTCCTGTTCGGCAGCAGCGCCCCCGGCAGCAGATGCGCCTCGCACAACACCTGAAAGCCGTTGCAGATGCCCAGCACCGGACCGCCTTCGCGGGCGAACTCGATCACCGACTCCATCGCCGGCGCGAAGCGCGCGATCGCCCCCGCGCGCAGGTAGTCGCCGTATGAGAAGCCCCCCGGGACCACGATCGCGTCGGCCCCTTTGAGGTCGCGATCGCCGTGCCAGATCAGCTCCGCGTCGGCCACGCGACGCGCCGCCTGCAGCGCATCCACCTCGTCGCAGCTGCCCGGGAACTGAAGTACTCCAAACCTCACGATGCGTCAGGCGCCACGTCGAGCAGTTGGATCTCGTAGTCCTCGACGAGCGGGTTGGCGAGCAGTCGTTCGCACATGGATTGCAGCTGCGAGGCGTCCTCCACGTCCAGCTCGACGAGGCGTCCGACGTGGACGCGCGACACACCGGCGAACCCGAGCGCGGGGAGCGCCCGCTCGACGGCCGCGCCCTGCGGGTCGAGGATGCCGGCCTTCGGGCGAATCAGTACGCGCGCTCTCATCGCCTTGGGGCGGCGATCGAGCGAACGGGCGCCATATTCGGCCGCGCGCACGCGATCCGCTGCATCAGGCGCTCGCCCCGGTGCGATCCAGCCACGCCTGAAAGGGCTCGCCGACGATCAGCTCGTAGGCTTCGACATACCGCGCGCGCGTGCCCTCCACGACCTCCGCGGGGATGGGGGGCGCGGGGGGCTGCTTGTCCCAGCCGCTCTGGGAGGCCCAGTCGCGCACGTACTGCTTGTCGAAGCTCGGCTGGCCGCGGCCGACCTCGTAGCCCGCGACGGGCCAGTAGCGCGAGGAGTCGGGGGTCAGCACCTCGTCGCCGACGACCAGCTCGCCGGAGGCGTCGAGGCCGAGCTCGAACTTGGTGTCGGCGAGGATCACGCCGCGCTCGCGGGCGTGGGCGGCGGCGAAGGCGTACAGCGCGATCGAGGTCTCACGCACGCGCTCCATCAGCGCGCGATCACCGACGAGCTCGGCGGCGCGGTCGAAGTCGATCGCCTCGTCGTGGCCGACGTCGGCCTTGGTGCTGGGGGTGAAGATCGGCTCGGGCAGCTGCTCTGACTCGCGCAGGCCGGCCGGCAGCTCGATTCCGGAGACGGCGCCGGTGGCCTGATAGTCCTTCCAGCCCGAGCCGGTGATGTAGCCCCGCACGACGCACTCGACGGGCAGCATCTGCAGCTTGCGCACGACCAGCGCGCGCCCGCGCGCCTCCTCGGGAACGCCGTCGGTAGCGGAGATCAGATGGTTGGCGACGATCTGCGCGGTGGTGGCGAACCAGAAGACCGACAGGCCGCTCAGCACGCTGCCCTTGTCGGGGATCGGGGTCGGGTGGACGGCGTCGTAGGTGGAGATGCGATCGCTGGCGAGCATCAGCAGACGCTCGTCGCCGGACCCGCCGAGGTCGTACATCTCGCGCACCTTGCCCTTGGCGATCAGAGGCAGGTCGGCGAGCGCGGTCATCGTGGCCCGACTTTATCGACGCGCGCGGCCGCAACGGGTCGCGGGGACCGACGGACGGACAAGCGTCGAGTGTGAGCGTGCGTGCGCAAGGACGCACGCGGGTGGGCTCACGCGATCTCTTCCAGCCTCCCCACGATCTCCTGCGCATACCGCACGTAGTGCCCGTAGTCGAAGATCTCATCGAGGTCCAGCCCGGCGGCGCGCTCGTCGCCGGCCAGCAACTCGCGCAGAGCAATGCCCTCGTCCCAGGCGCGCTGCGCCAGCTCCTGCACGACGCGGTAGGCGTCATCGCGCGTGGAGCCGGCCGCGACGAGCGCGAGCAGCACGCGCTGGGAGAAGAGCGCACCGTGCGTGAGCTCGAGGTTGGCGCGCATGCGCCCGGCGTCGATCGTCATGTCGCGCACGAGCGCGATCGTGCGCTGCTGGAGGTAGTCGAGCAGGATCGTCGAGTCGGGCAGGATCACGCGCTCGACGGAGGAGTGGGAGATGTCGCGCTCGTGCCACAGCGCGACGTCCTCGAGCGCCGCCTGGGCGTTGCCGCGCAGCACTCGCGCGAGCCCGGAGATCTGCTCGGTCTTGATCGGGTTGCGCTTGTGCGGCATCGCCGAGCTGCCCTTCTGGCCGGCGCGAAAGGGCTCCTGGACCTCGCGCACCTCCGTGCGCTGGAGGTGACGGATCTCGGTCGCGAAGCGCTCGAGGCCCGCGCCGGCGAGGGCGATCGCTCCCAGCAGCTCGGCGTGGCGGTCGCGGGCGACGACCTGGGTGGAGACGTCCTCGCGCGCGAGACCGAGCCGCTCGAGCACGCGCGCCTCGAACTCGGGGCTGGTGGCCGCGTAGGTGCCGACCGCGCCCGAGATCGCGCCGACCGCGGCCTGGGCGAAGGCGCGCTCCAGGCGCAGCGCGTTGCGGTGAGCCTCGAACGCGAACCCGGCGAGCTTCACGCCGAAGGTCGTGGGCTCGGCGTGAACGCCGTGGGTGCGCCCGACGCACAGCGTCCCCACGTGCTCCCGCGCGCGCGCGGCAAGCGTCGCGACGAGCTCGCGGGCGCCCGGGACAAGGATCTCGCCGACGGCGCGCAGCTGCAGCGCGAGGGCCGTGTCGAGCACGTCCGAGGAGGTCAGCCCGAAGTGGATCCAGCGCCCGGACTCGCCGGCCGAGGCGGCGAGCACGTCTACGAACGCGGCCATGTCGTGGTCGGTCACCTGCTCGCGCTCGTTCACAGCCTCCACCGTGAACGTGGCGCCGCGGATCGCCTGAAGCTCCGTCTCGGTTGGACCGCCGTCGCCGAGCAGGCCGGGCAGCTCCTCGCAGGCGGCAACCTCGACCTGGCGCCAGGTCTCCATACGCGCCCCGTCCGCCCACAGAGCGCCGAGCTCGGGGCGGGTGTAGCGCGAGATCATGCTCCCAGGATCTGCGCCGCGAGGATCGCCGCGTTGCGCGGGTTATCGAGGCCCACGCATGCCACGGGCACGCCCGGGGGCATCTGCACGATCGAGAGAATCGCATCGAGACCCCCCGCGGCGGTGAGGCGTCCCGACAGCGGCACGCCGATCACGGGCAGGTCGGTGTGCGCGGCGACCGCGCCGGGCAGCGCCGCGGAGATGCCCGCGCCGGCGATGATCACGCGCAGGCCGCGCATGTGGGCGTTCTTGGCGTAGTCGGCGACGATGTCCGGTTCGCGATGGGCGGACATCACGCGCAGCTCGTGCAGGATGCCGCGCTCTTGCAGCTCATGGGCGGCCTTCTCCATCATCTCCATGTCGCTCTTGGAGCCCATCACGATGCCCACGCGGGGAGCGTCGGCGTCCATCTCCTCCAGCTGCGCGCGCACCTCGGCCTCGGCCAGCGGCGTGGCGATCGGCGATACCTCACCCATCGACGAGATCCCCCTCCAGCTCGCGCCCGCCGCTGGACCACTCCTCGAACCAGCTGTCCAGTGAACGCCAGCGCTCGAGCTCGGGGGAGCGCTCACCGGCGCCCACGGCGATGTCACCACGCAGCTGCATGCCCTCGAAGGAGATCATTCGAGCGCCAGCATACGCCGACTCGCGCGCCGACTCCGCGTCGGGGCCAAATCCGGTGACGTTCAGCACGCGACCGCCGGCCGTGACGGTGTTCCCATCCGGGTCGAGGGCGGTGCCGGCGTGGGTGACCTCGACCTCGTCGGGAACGAGGTCGAGCCCGGAGATCGGATCGCCGCTGGAGGACGAGGCGGGATAGCCGGCGCTCGCCAGCACCACCGTGACCGCCCATTCGCCCAACCATCGAGGGAAGTCCTCCTCGGGATCCTCGCCGATCAGGCCACCGGGCCTGACGGTGCGAAACAGCAGCTCCAGGAAGTCCGATTCCATCCGGGGAAGCACCGCCTGGGTCTCGGGATCGCCGAAGCGGACGTTGAACTCGAGCACCCGTGGGCCCTGCTCGGTCAGCATCAGCCCGGCGTAGAGGACGCCGTGAAACGGTGTGCCGCGTTCGCGCATCCAGTCGACGATCGGCTGGTGCACGAACAGGGCGAGGCTGAACCCGACTTCATCCGGAAGGTCGAGCACGGGCGAGTAGGAGCCCATGCCGCCCGTGTTGGGACCGCTGTCACCCTCGCCGATGCGCTTGAAGTCGCGGGCGGGGGTCAGCGGGATCGCGGTCCTGCCGTCGCAGACCGCCAGCAGCGACAGCTCTCGCCCGATCAAAAGCTCCTCCACCACCGCGCTCGCGCCGCCCTCGCCAAAGCGTCCCTCGAGGAAGATCTCGCGCAGGGCTGCATGCGCCTGCTCTTCATCCGCGGCCACGGTCACGCCCTTACCGGCCGCGAGCCCGTCGGCCTTGATCACCACGCCTGGCTCGCCCGGCACCGTCAGCTCGGCGACCGCGTCGATCCCCTCTTGCAATGAAGAGACGTGCCGCCAGCGCGCGGTCGGCACCCCGGCCTGCTCCATCGCGTGCTTGGCGAACGCCTTGGATCCCTCCAGCTGGGCGGCCGCCGCCGACGGGCCGAAGGCGAGGTGTCCACGCGCGTCGAGCGCGTCCACGAGGCCGGCCACGAGCGGCGCCTCAGGGCCCACGACGGTGAAGTGCACGCCCTCGCGCTCGACGGCCGCCACGATCGCGTCGACGTCATCGGCGGCGATGTCGAGCAGGCGCGCATCCGCGGCGATGCCGGCGTTGCCGGGCGCGCACAGCAGCTCGGTCACCTTCGGCGAGCGCGCGAGCGCGCGCACGAGCGCGTGCTCGCGTCCGCCGGCGCCTACGACAAGGACCTTCAAGCGATCTGCCTCCCGCGTGTCATCGGGCGTACGCTCAGAGAGACGCGATGAACTCGTCGACTCCGATCGCCGCAAGCGTCTCGTAGCGGCCGGTGCCACGCGAGCCCAGCTCTAGCGAGACGCGCGCCATCGTCGCCTCGTCGGGCGCCTCCACGACCGAGATGAAGTCGACGTGGCCGAGCGTCGCCCACTGCGCCTTGACGGTGGCGCCCAGCTGCTCGACCTCCTTGTTGACCTCGCGGATCCGCTCCGGATTGTTCTTGACCGTCTGCACACCCTCCGGGGTGAGCGTCGAGAGCATGATGTAGGTGGGCATCGGGTCCTCCGTCCGTTGTGGCCAGTAGGCGCGTTCGTGTCCGTTGTACCGGATCGCCGAACCTCACGCACTACGCAACGGATTCTCCCAGCGCACGCCGGGAAAGCGGGCGAAGTCGCCGTCGGTGCTGCAGACGGTCAATCCGTGCTCGATCGCAAGCGCCGCGAGATGCGCGTCGTTGACGATGCCGGCGCGCGACTCATCCTCGAGCAGACCGCCGAGGATCGACTCATGGCGCTCGGTCGGAAGCGGTATCCACATCTGCTCCTGCGCAAGCCAGGCGCGCACCATGCGCCAGGAGCTCGTCAGCGAAAGCGGGCGGCTGACGACGTGCCTGTTGCCCATCAGTCGCACGAAGGCCAGCAGCGTGGGCCACGGTAGCCCGACCTTCGTCGATCCGTTGAAAGCGTCCTCCAACCACGGGCGCGCGGCCGCGTGGTACGGAGAATCGCGCGTGTGCGCGTAGACGAGCAGGTTCGCGTCCAGCAGGATCACACGTGCCAGGGACCCTCTGCGATTTCCAGCGCTTCGCCGATGTTGTCGATCGGTATCAGCAGCTCGCCGACGTCCACGGGCTCGACCTTGAATCGCGGCGTCTTCCCACGCTCCTGCGTCACATGCGCCAGCCCGGTTCGAAGGAGGTCGTTGACTTCTTGCTTCAGCGAGTGATCGAGCTCCTGCCTGCGGTGCTCGATCGCCGCAGCGACATCGTCGTCAAGCGTCAGCGTGGTCCGCATACATCAGAGCATAACGTATTTGATGTCTTGATGCACTATCCGTCAGGAGCGGCGGGGCAGGCGCGATTTGGGCCGGGACCGCCGTTGGCCGACTTGTCTAGATCTGGAGGCGACCCTTGCGCCCAGCCGCATCAGCGTAGGGTCCGCGCATTCCTTGTCACCCACATGGAGGAGGCAACCCCATGCGCAGACATATCAACTACGCCAACGTCGTCGCAACACTCGCGCTCGTATTCGCGATGAGCGGCGTGGCTCTGGCGGCTCGCGGGTCGTCTCGGTGAGCCCGAGCGACAGGCGGTCGCCAGGGCGCTGCCAGGCGAGCTGGTGCTCGCCGGCGGCCATCAGTGATAACTCTCCGCCAATGTGGAGACCGTGTTTAGTAGTGAAACGACATGTGAATAGTCTCCGACGGCGGTACAGAGGGTGGCTGATGTGCACGACACGCCGCCCTGGGCGCTCGCTGTCGCTTCGGACGGGTTGGGTGTCGACTGCACCGACCACGACGAACCGTTCCACACCTCAGCCAGAGTCACTTCAACACCCGAGCTGTTTACGTAGCTACCGACAGCGCTACAAGCCGAAGATGACGCACACGATACACCACTCAGAACAACCCCTTTCTCTCCCGGCGGGTTAGGTGTCGACTGTATCGACCATGAAGTGCCATTCCACACCTCAGCCAAAACACTATATGAGCTTGAAGGAAAGCCACCCGTATAATCACTCCCGACCGCGACGCAGGCCGAAGACGACGTACACGACACACCACGCAAAACACTAGCCGTCGCCCCTGTCGGATTGGGCGTCGACTGTACTGACCACGACGAGCCGTTCCACACCTCAGCCAGAGTTACTTCACCACTCGAGCTATTGACATAACTTCCTACAGCGGTGCAGGCCGATGACGACGCACACGACACACCACGCAAAACACTCGTGGTAGCTCCCGTCGGATTGGGCGTTGACTGCACCGACCACGACGAGCCGTTCCACACCTCAGCAAAAGCATACGTGCTTGATGAGAGGCCAGTGGTGTATTGATATCCCCCGACGGCTATGCATGCTGAGGACGAGCTGCACGACACACCTTTCAGAAAACTCCCTTTTGCTTCCGTCGGATTGGGCGTCGTCTGCACCGACCACGACGTGCCATTCCACCTCTCCGCGAGGGTCACTTGAGTACCCGAGGCGTTGTTATAGTTTCCAACCGCTGTGCACGCCGAAGACGACGTACACGACACACCACTCAGAAGAATCCCTTTTGCTCCCGTCGGCTTGGGCACCGACTGAATCGACCAGGACGACCCATTCCAGACCTCCGATAGGGCTACTTCGTTTGTACGTTCGAAGAAGACGCCTTCTTTGTAGCTCCCGCCGACAGCGGTACAGGCGGATGACGAGGCGCACGACACGCCACTCAGGACGCTATGCGTCGCTTCCGACGGGTTTGGCGTCGGCTGAACCCACCATAGGGCCGACCCATAGGCGTTTGCAAAATTGTCGAGCGCTTCACCCTGCTTGGTCAGAGCGCTCCCGGACACCTCCGTCGCCCACCCTCCGTCGTTGCGAGAGTAGACGAGGAGCGCCTTGAGCCATCCCGCCTGACGGTAGGGCAGGGCGTTATCGAGCGTTTCGGTCAGCCACTGGGCTGCCTGGGTGCTGTTTTCGGCCCAGACTGAGCTGGGACCGCCCTTGGATTCGCCTCCGTTGACGTCGTGGGTCCAATAGCCGATCTCAGAGACGATGATATTGTTCTGACCCGAGGTCATTTCGGCTTGAACGTTGGGGAGAGATTGAATGCCCTGACCGTTTTCTTCGGCGGTGCCGCTGGGCGGCCCATATGGATGAAAGTACCAGCCTTCGATTTCGGTCTTTAGTTTTGACTGCGCTTCATACATTTTCGATACCCAGTGTCTGCCATATGCCGCGACGTATACGTTACTGAGAGGAATGCCGGCCGCCTGGGCTTCCGGGAGCAGTTTGGCGATCACGTTGGCATACTCGGCGCCGTTGTACCCCGGTTCGGTGTAACCCCACGGCTCGTTGATCGGCTCAAATAGGATCTGCTTGCTCGGATACGCTTCGCGTATCGCTTTGGCCGATTTCACGAACCCTTCGACGTACGTGGTGATTTTGGTCCCGGTCGGGAAGTTCGGGTCGGCTTCGCCGAATTTGTGCGAACCGTAGCCTTCATACTCGATCGTGACTATGGGGATCATGCTGGCGTTGATGGACTTTTCCAGGTCGTCCCCGGCTTTGGGGAGTTCGCCGGCCGACCACTCGATGCCATTGCCGCTGGACTCCGATCCGCCACCGCGGTCATAGACGATGTTGTGTGCGGTGAAGTCGCCGATCGAGCCGAGGTAGGCGCCGGTGCTGTTGCCGTTCAGTCCAAGCCACGGCCCGCTCGGTGCGGGATCGTAGGCAAACTGATCGGCCGGGGTCGATGCGGATGTCCCGTTGGAGTTGGTTACGGTCACGTTGACGAGGCCGCTCCCCGCCGGGCTGCTCGCCGTGATCGACGTTTCCGAATTGACGGTCACGCTGCCGGCCGCAACGCCGGCGAATTTGACCGTAGCGCTAAAAAAAGTGAACCCGGTACCTTTGATCGTTACAGACGTGCCCCCTGCGGCGGGACCGTTGTTCGGGCTGATGCTGGTAACCGTCGGGGCTGCGGCGTGCGCGGCGGCCGATCCTCCGAGAACCCCAACCAGGCAGCAGGTCAAGACCAGGGTCACTCGTATCAAGCAGGATCGCATCCGTATTCCTCTCGTTGCTATACAGCAGGATTCGTTCGGGTCCGGCAACGCGTATCGGAGTCCGATGGTGCGTCGGCCGCACAGCTTAACGACGTTGAAGACAAAAGCAACCCCTTGTCTCGCATATTTGACTTACCGGGCTGCGACAGACTATCAGTAGGGCACCGTCTGACGAACTTGGGATCGTCCGAGTTCAACGGACGACAGTCTCCGCCCATCCGTCCAAGACTCGAAGCGCCCCTTGCGCCGAACGGCGTTGAGGCATAGGGTCTGCGCATCCCTACCCACCCACATGGAGGAGGCAACCCCATGCGCAGACATCTCAACTACGCCAACGTCGTCGCAACATTCGCGCTCGTTTTCGCGATGAGTGGCGGGGCGCTGGCCGCTCATCACTACCTGATCAACTCGACCAAGCAGATCAGGCCGAGCGTGCTGAGGAAGCTCAAGGGCAAGACCGGCAAGACGGGCAATACCGGGGCGCTGGGCAAAGAAGGACCCCAGGGCAAAGAAGGACCCCAGGGCAAAGAAGGCGTCTCCGGGGTGCTCCGCTGGCGTACAACGGTCGCCAATGCCGGCAAAAGCGTGAGCGAACCGTCCACCGTGGTGCTCGCCACCGTCGGCCCATTCACCGTGACCGGTCACTGCTACGAAAGTACGACGAAAACCGATGCGGCGACCTACATCAGCACCAGCGAAACAGGATCCTTTGCGCAGGGCTACTCCAGCGAGGGAAGCGAAAAACCGTTGACTGCCGGGGAAACGCTGCAGATCAGCGAGGACACAGCCGAAGGAATCACGGCGAGTCATGAATCCAAGTTCGATTCGACGGACGACGGCTCCTGGGGAGCCGTGTCGGCGACAGGTTCACTGTCGCTCAATGGCTTCGGCAACCAGGGCGTCTGGATGCAGGGTGCTTCGGGGCCGGCCTGCTCGTTCTCGGGGTATCTGGTCACGGAGTAGATACCGGGTCCAGCGGCCGGCGGGCATCGCGGCCGTCTGAGTGGTGTGGATCTCCGATCCACACCACTCAGACGAGTTTTCATAGCCCATCACCACGACGGGCCCCCTAGGGGGATACTAGATAGGGATACTGAAAGCGACGCCCGTCGCCTGACAGGCTTTCGGGCCGCTTCCGACTGAGATGAAGGTATCGATCCAGATGACCGCGCCGGGGGTTGTGATTGTCGCGTTGACGTGCCCCACGTTGGCGAGTTCTCCTGACCCGTTCGTAACCAGAGAACTGAACACAGTATTCGTCGTCACCGGTACGTTGTAGATGAGCCGTTGAAAGGCTTGGGTCGGTTCTTCGTTGTTGGCCCTAGAGTCCACCATCCCGGACTCGGCGCGCGTGCTTGCAGGACCGGTTGCTTCCAAATTGACGACATTGGCAATGAGCACGTTTGCGCAATCAAGCCTGACAGATACACCCGAAAGCGAGAATGCCGATGCGGTTCTGCTTTCGAGGAAAGGAGCTTCCGCGCTCACATTGAACGCCACGGCTTTTTGGGGCTGACCAGCAGCGCCTTCTTTGCCCGCCGCGCCTTCTTTACCATTGGTTCCGTTGACTCCATTGGTCCCGTTTTTCCCGGCGATGCCTTGGGAGTTCCAGGACAGTTTCGTTTCCCCCTTCTTGCATTTCGTCTTCTTTGAGACGTAGCGACCCAAGCCGGTCTTCTTCTTCACGCAGGCATAGATGGTCGCGGCGTTTGCCTGCGGGGTCGCGGCAAACGCCCCCAGCAGAAGCGCTCCGATCACGGCGAGCACGACCGCCGTGCGCCGATTGATGACAGTTGACTTCATGAATGCTTCCTCCAGTGTCGTTAGATCGCCGCCATGCGGCGTGGCTTCTGGACCATCCCGTTTTAGCGATGGCGGTTGAGGCCTGGTTCTGGGTTCGTCGCCGACATCCTCGCACCTGCGGCGGACCTCATGGGCAGGACATTTGTCCAGTCGAATCCACTAGCCCGTTCCCGGGGCGGCCCGCGGATTCAGGGCAAGGCTGGCGTGGGAGCTCCTGCCGTATCCAGTGCCAACTCACCATCCACCGCATCCACGCGCACCGAGTCGCCTTCGCGCAGCTCGCCCTCCAGCAACGCAAGGGCGAGCCGGTCGGTGAGCTGCTTCTGAATCACCCGGCGCAGGGGTCGCGCGCCATAGGTGGGGTCGTAGCCCATATTCGCGATCAGCTCGCGGGCGGCGGCGGTGAGGGTGACCTGCACGCCCCGCTCGGCCACGCGCTCGATCACACGGGCGACCTGGAGGTCGACGATCTCGGCGATCTGCTCGCGGGTGAGCGAGTGGAAGCGAACGATGTCATCGAGGCGGTTGACGAACTCGGGCTTGAAGTACTGGAGCAGTTCGGTGCGCAGCTGCGCGTCGGCCGCGATGTCACCGCCGGATGAGCCCTCCGCTTCGCGCGACGACCCGTCTGTGGCGGCGCCGTCGGCGCTCGCGCCGACGGGCAAGTTGGAGGTCATGATCAGGACGGTGTTCTTGAAGCCGACGGTGCGACCCTGGCCGTCGGTGAGACGGCCGTCGTCCATCACTTGCAGGAGCGTGTTGAAGACGTCGGGGTGGGCCTTCTCGATCTCGTCGAGCAGCACTACGGAGTAGGGGCGGCGACGGACGGCCTCGGTCAGCTGACCGCCCTCTTCATAGCCGACGTAGCCGGGGGGCGCCCCCACCAGGCGCGAGACGGAGTGCTTCTCCATGTACTCGGACATGTCGATGCGGACGATCGCGTCCTGGGAGTCGAACATGAACTCGGCGAGGGCACGCGCGAGCTCGGTCTTGCCGACGCCGGTGGGACCCAGGAAGAGGAAGGAGCCGATCGGGCGATCGGGGTCCTGCAGCCCGGCGCGCGAGCGGCGCAGGGCGGTGGCGACCGCCTCGATCGCCTCGTCCTGGCCGACGACACGTTCGTGCAGGCGCTCCTCCATGTGGATCAGCTTCTCGGTCTCGCCCTCGAGCAGGCGCGAGACGGGAATGCCGGTCCAGCGCGCGACGACTTCGGCGACGTCGTCGGCGTCGACCTCCTCTTTGAGGAATTGCGGCGCGCCCACGCCGGCCCCGTCCGCGTCGCCACGCTCGCTTTCGGTGCGTGCGCGCTCGGCCGATTCGTACTCGGCGAGCTGGCGTTCGAGCTCGGGAATCTCGCCGTAGCGCAGCTCGGCGGCGCGTTGCAGGTCGGATTCGCGCTCTGCCCGCTCGGCCTCGGCGCGGGCGGCCTCCAGGCGCTCCTTGAGCTCGCTGACGCCCTTGATCGCGTCCTTCTCTCGCTGCCACTGTGCGGTCATCTCGGCCGAGCGCTCGCGCAGCTCGGCGAGCTCGGTCTCGATTGCGTCGCGGCGGGCCTTGGAGGCCTCGTCCTTCTCCTTGCGCAGCGAGGTGAGCTCGATCTCCAGCTGCATCACGCGACGGTTGACCTCGTCGATCTCGGTGGGGACCGAGTCGATCTCGATGCGCAAACGCGACGATGCCTCGTCGATCAGGTCGATCGCCTTGTCGGGCAGGAAGCGGTCGGCGATGTAGCGGTGGGAGAGGGTGGCGGCCGCGATCAGGGCACTGTCCTGGATGCGTACGCCGTGGTGGTTCTCGTAGCGCTCCTTCAGGCCGCGCAGGATCGCGATCGTGTCCTGCACGGTGGGCTCGCCGACGGTCACGGGCTGGAAGCGCCGCTCCAGCGCGGCGTCCTTCTCGATGTACTTGGTGTACTCGTCCAGGGTCGTGGCGCCGACGCAGCGCAGTTCCCCGCGCGCGAGCATCGGCTTGAGCAGGTTGGAGGCGTCGACCGAGCCCTGGGCGGCGCCCGCGCCAACGATCGTGTGCAGCTCGTCGAGGAACAGGATGATCTGACCCTGGGCCTCGGAGACCTCGGAGAGGACGCCCTTGAGGCGTTCCTCGAACTCGCCGCGGTAGGCGGCGCCCGCGATCAGCGCGCCCATGTCGAGGGCGATCACGCGGCGGTCGCGCAGCGACTCGGGCACGTCGTGGGAGACGATCCGCTGGGCGAGGCCCTCGACGATCGCGGTCTTGCCGACGCCGGGCTCGCCGATCAGGACGGGGTTGTTCTTGGTGCGGCGGGAGAGCACCTGGATCACGCGGCGGATCTCCTCGTCGCGACCGATCACGGGGTCGAGCTTGCCAAGCTCTGCCATCTCGGTGAGGTCGCGGCCGAAGCGCTGCAGCGGACTTTGCTTCTCCTCGTCCTGGGCCTGCTGGCCCGGGACGGGCGGAGCCGAACCGTTAGGAGCCATTGCTGTCGCGAGCCCTCCGTGCGTCGGGACCGAACGTCGAGCGTACATCGGCGGCGCGCACGATGTCGGTCCCACCCCCGCGATAAGGAACGAGCTCGGCGCGGAAGGAGCGGCGCACCTCCTCCAAGCGCTCGGCCAGCTCGACCTGGGCGCGCAGGGCCTGCACCTCCAGCTCCTCGATGCGGGCGTGCATGTCGTTGACCTCGGCCTCGAGGTCGAGCACGCGCTCGACACCGGCGAGGTTGAGGCCGAGCTCGGCTGTCATCTCCTGGATGAGCCGCAGCCGCTCGACGTCCTCCTGCGAGTACAGGCGCGTTCCGCGCGGAGAGCGCTTGGGCGTGATCAGGCCGCGTGCCTCGTAGGTGCGCAGGGTCTGGGGGTGCATGTTCGCGAGCTCGGCGGCGACGGAGATCATGAACACGCCGCGGTCGGTCTCGACCTGGATGCGGGCCACGGGCTTGGAGCTCATGAGGACGCGCCCCCGGCAGCGCCGGCGCCCGCGCTGGCACCGCCCTCCTCGAACAGGCGCGCGCGCGGGTTGCCGTTCATGACGGCCGCCAGGGCGTCGACGGCCGACTGCTGCTCGTCGGTGAGCGAGTCGGGGACGTCGAGCACGAAGCGGTAGTGGATGTCGCCACGCGACTTGCCGCCGAGCTTGGGCGGGCCCTCGCCGCGCAGGCGCTGGACGGTGCCGGGCTTGGTTCCCGGCTTGACGCGCAGGGTCTTCGAGCCGTCGAGCGTCGGGACCTGGACCTCGGCGCCGCGCAGCGCCTCGGGGATCGTCAGGGGGACCTCGACCTCGAGATTGTCGCCGCGGCGCTTGAAGATGGGCGAGGGCGAGACGTGGGTCACGAGATAGAGGTCGCCGGGGGGACCGCCGCCCAGGCCCGGCTCGCCCTTGCCGGCGAGGCGGATGCGCCCGCCGTCGCGGACACCGGCGGGGATGTTGACGCGCAGGCGCTTGACGGTGCGCACCGCGCCCGCGCCGTGGCAGGTGGGGCAGGGGTCCTCGATGATCGTCCCGGAGCCGCCGCAGCGCGAGCAGGGCTGGGAGATCGAGAACATGCCCTGGCCCTGTGTCTCGACGCCGCGCCCTTCGCAGACGGGGCAGACGGTGGGGGTGGTGCCGGGCTTGGCGCCCGTCCCGTGGCAGGTCGGACAGGTGTCGTGCATCGGCACCGACAGCGGGATCTGTGCGCCGGAGATCGCCTGGTCGAAGGTGATCGAGACCTGCGCCTCCAGGTCGGTGCCGCGCTGCGCGCGCGGACGCCCGCCGCGTGTACCCGCCCCCGCTCCGGCGCCGCCGCCGCGGGCGCCCCCGAAGAGGTTGGAGAGGATGTCGCCCATCCCGGAGGCGTCGAAGTCGAAGTTGCCAAAGCCGCCGAAGCCGCCGCCGGGACCGCCGCCGGTCGCGAACGGGCCGGTGCCGGAGTCGTACTGCTTGCGCTTGTCGGGATCGCCGAGGACGTCGTGGGCCTGGGAGATCTCCTTGAAGCGCGCCTCAGCGTCCTTGTCGTCGGGGTTGCGGTCGGGGTGGTACTTACGCGCGAGCTTGCGGTAGGCCTTCTTGATCTCCTCGGGGGTCGCCTTCTTGTCG
>DASXKH010000002.1:0-34269 GCA_036496915.1 Solirubrobacteraceae bacterium | reverse complement strand
GACAACCGCGAAACGATCAACAGCCGCGAAGGACGCGAAAACGGAGCACACGGCGAACTCAACCTCGAACCCTACACAGCCGGCAGCCCCATCACACAACTAACCAACAACCTCTACGCAACACGCTACGGATACTTCGTCCAGAACGAACCCCCTCCAGACGGCCAGTCCGCGCTTGCGCCCTGGAGCCTCGCCCCCGGCCTCGAAGCCTTCTGGACTCAGGGAGTTGTCTCGGCGCATGGCGCCTCCGCGCACAACGTCGCCAACGAGGCGATCAGGCTCTTCGAAGCCAACGGGAAGCTCGTAGCGACGATCGGAGGTCAGCCGATCGGCCAGGGATGCAGCTTGGACAGCGAGCGGCTCGCGCTCGCCGCGGGCGCCGAAGGCAGCGTGTTCGTGCTGAGCCAGCCCAACTCCGAAAACGGCGATACCGACGATCAGGTCATCGAGTTCGCCCCCGGCGGCAGCGGCAAATGCCCAACGCCCCCGACGCTCACCGGCCAGGTCAAGGTCAACGGCACGGCCGCGTCCACGGCCACGGTCACCCAGGGCAAAGCGGTCAAATTCGACGCCAGCTCAATCGACCGGGCCGGGGAGACCCCGTATGAGCTCGACTGGAACTTCGAAGGCAAGACCACCGGCGGCACCGCGGGCGAAGGCTATGACCTGGGCTCGAAGATCGAAGGGCCCAATTACAAATGGCCGAACCCGGAAGCGGAATACACCTATGGCAAAGCCGGCGTCTACGAAGCGAGCGTGCGCATGATCGGCGACTACGGCACGAGCGTGTTCCCTGTGAAAATCACAGTCGAGCCGACGACCCCGGCGGTCGCGGCGTTCATCGTCCCGTCGTCGATCAAGGCCGAAGAATCGGTTACATTCGACGGGAAAGAATCGAAACCGACGCCGGAAAGCAAAATCCTCGTCTACCGCTGGGAATTTGGCGACGGCACCAGCCCGCAAACCTCGCCGACACCTTTGAAGTCCCACACGTTCGCGAGCGCCGGTGCGTACAAAGTCAAGCTGAAGATCACCGACGAATCCGGTGAAACGGCCGAAGTGACACACGAAGTGACGGTGGCCGCGCCGAAGAGCAAAGAAGAACCGCCGGCGACGAAACCCAAAGAAGAACCGCCGACGATTGCGCCTCCCCTGCCCGGCCCCGGCCCAACGCCGGTGGTCCTACCGTCCATCAAGCCGAAACCGCTGACGAACGCCCAGAAGCTCGCGATCGCGCTGAAGGCCTGCAAGAAGAAGAAATCGAAGCAGCAGCGCGCCGGCTGTGTAAAGCAGGCGAGGAGTAGATACGCCCCCAAACCGAAGGCCAAGGCGAAGAAAAAGAGCACGAAGAAGAAGTGAGGGGTGAGCTCACAGGCAGACGCGTGAGGATCGCCGCGGCGGGAGTGGGGATCGCCGCTGCACGAGCGAGAACGCCGGGTGTGTGCGCACGACCGGCGCTCGCTCTGCTCGTGGCTCTCGTCCTCGTGGCGAGCGGCGGGGGCGATGCCCGCGCCGACAGCTCGGCGACGTGGCGGCTCGCGCCCGCGCAGCCGCCGCCGCCTCCGGTCGGCGTTGCGCCCGCGCCATATGCGGTGCCGCTCGGGACCGTGGGCGATCTCAGCTTCTGGGCGCCCGATCGTGGGCTGTTGATCACGGGCGGCGCCGGCCCGGTCAGCGCCGGCCTGTACGCGTACGATGGCTCGTCCTGGCATCAGCTGTCGACCGTGTGCGGCGGCGCTCGCGGGCGCATTGCGTGGGCGGGCCCGGACGAGTTCTGGACGATCTCAGACCAGCGCTCGGGACAGATCCTTCCGCCGGGCAACGGCAATCACTCCCTGCAGTCGCTGTCGCTCTGTCACTTCTTCGACGGTCAGGTCGTGGGTTCCTACGCGATGCCCCTGGCGCAGCCTGACTCATACCTGCCGATGGACGCGGCCGCGTGTTACGGGCCCAGCGACTGCTGGTTTGGCGGGCCCGACGGGCAAGGGCCCGGCGCAGGCGCGTTTCACCTGCACTGGGACGGCAGCGGCATGACGGCGGTGTTCGAGCCCGAGGACCATGCGGTCACCGACATGGTCGACTTCGCCGGCCAGCTGTACGAGAGCGTGGGGATCGGCGCCGGCGACTCCTATCTGCCCGAAGAGGATCAGCTGCACCCGGCGGTGATCCACACGATTGCGCCCGGCGGGCAGACGTCGCTGTGCGACGAAGTGGTGAGCTCGTTCTGCGAACTGTTCATCTTCACCGAAGATCCCCCGCCCGGGCGCAAGCTGCCCGCATACGGCAAGGGGGTGGCGCCGTTCCAGCTGCAGGGCTTCAGCCTGGGGACCGACGGCCCGCCGACGGGAGTGGGGGCGACGCAGCTATGGGCGGCCGCGAGCCCAATCGAAGCACCCGCGCAGCTGACCGTCCTGCGCTTCGCCGAAGGCGCGTGGTCTCAGATCCTCCCCGACGTCGAAGGCGGATCGTCGCTGTCGGGCCAAATGCTGGCCGGCGGGAATGGGTCTGGGACGAGCTCCGCCGTGGCCCCCGAACCCGGCTCGCACAGCGCGTGGCTCTCGCTGCGCAGCGAAGGGCGGATCGGAGCCGAGATCGCTGAGCTCAACGCCGACGGAACGCTCGCGCAGCCGCCGGAGTCACTGCCCGGATCGTGGGAACCGGAACCGGTCGGCTATCGCGGCAACGCCGGGCCGATCGCCTGTCCCGCACCCCACGACTGCTGGATGGTGACGAGCCTGGGCTGGCTCTTCCATCTCAGCGACGGCAGCTTGCAACCTCGCAGCGACGACCCGTTCTTCGATGGCGAAGACGGAGTCATCTCCTACCGTCCGCCCGACAGCGGTGTGCCCGCCATCTATCCCGACGCGCCGCCGGTGGACGACTCACTCGCCAACCAGCAGCCTGCGCCCGCGCCGAGCGGTCCGCTCCCGCAGACGCCCGCGCCGCCCGTCAAGCACGTGAGGGGCAAGCCGCTGCTGGCTCATGTGCAGAGCAGGCTGCTGCACCACAGCGTGCTTGTCGTCTCCTTCACACTGACCGCGCGGGCGCACGTGCAACTGCTCGGGCGGCGCAAGCGCAAGGTTGTGGCGAGCACGCGCAAAAAGTCGCTCAAGCCCGGGCGCCACCGGCTGTCGCTGCGGCTGGATCCGGCGCGCTGGCCCACGGAAGTGCAGTTCAAGGCCACGCCGATTGGCGTGGCGGCGCCCGGCGGAGGCTCGGGGGGATCGGAATCGAGCGACACGATCGGCACCTGAGCCCCGCCCTGTGACATTCGCCCTTGCCCACATCACTCCCCCGCGTTCTCGCGGGCTCGGCGCGGCTCTCGTGCCGGGGGCGGCGCTGCTCGCCTGTCTGCTCGTCTGCCTGCTTGCACCCGCTCGCGCGGGGGCCGTCATCCAGCCCGCGAGCGTGCTCGACGGGCCGGCGAACAACATCCTCGAGGTCGACGGCGCGGCGATGGCGCCGGACGGCAGCGGTGGGATCGTCTATCGCAAGAGCGTCGAAGGGATCGCGCACGTGTTCGCGGTGTCGTTCATGAACGGCCATTGGGGCGGGCCGGTCGAGGTCGACGGCGAAGACCTCTACGGCGCGAGCCAGCCGACGATCGTCGCCGGCGAAGGCGGGCGGCTGCTGGTCGTGTGGGTGCAGCCGCGCAACGTGAGCTCGAGCGGGGTGACGCTGGATGAGCTGATGGGCGCCTCGCTGCAGCCGGGTGCGAGCGGATTCGGTCAGGCGATCATCGTCGATCCCAGCGTGGGCGAGCCTTACACCGGTGACTCGAGCGCGGTCGCTCCCAGGCTGGCGATGGCTCCAGACGGTGCGGCGTATGTCGTCTATCGCGCGATCGTCAACGACTGCGAAACCAACCGCGCGGGCGAGCCGCCCAGCAGCTCCTGTCGGCCGGGATCCACCGACAGGCTCGTCGAGGTGCGCGTCGCACGCTTCCAGTACCTGACCTGGAGCTCGCTCGGCGCCGTCAACCGCGCGCCGCAGATCGCGATGCGCAGCCCCACGCCCGAAAACGCGCCCGCGCTCGGCATCGGCCGGAACGGCAACGGGATGGTCGTGTGGCAGGAGCCGGGCAGCGACGGCGTCGCGCGGATCTGGGCGCGACGCCTGTTCGGGACCGTGCTCGGCAACGTGCTGCCGGTCAGCCCCGAACAGCTCGGCGGACGGCCCATCACCTCCGATGCCGAAGCGCCGACGCTCGCGGTCGGTCCCTATGGCGAAGCGCGGATCGCCTATCGCATCCGCGGGGCGTCGGGCTCGGCGGTCACGACTACGCAGCTGTATCTCAACTCGATCCTCAGCGAAGCCGCGCCGCACGGCTCCCAGCCGCAGGGCGCGGCGCCCGTCCCGGGGACGGCGCAGAGCGGCCTCGGGATGCCCAGTGCCGCGATCGACCAGAAGGAAGACTTCCGTGTCGCCTGGACCCAGGGCGGCGCGGTGCGCGAGCTCGCGGGGGACACCCGGGCGACCGGGTCGCCGCTCGCGATCGGGGCGAGCAGCGGGCAGACGCTGACGACGATCAACCCCGCCGGTGGGGGCACGACCGCATGGGTCTCGCCGTCCGCCGCCGTGCCTGCCGTGCAGGCGCGCGAGGACTATTCCCAGGGGGCTTTCCAGACCGCGCAGCTGGCGGGGATGACCCCCGGCCCGGTGTCCGGGCTCGGGCTCGGGGGCGACGGCCAAGGCGACGCGCTGCTCGCCTTCGCCCAGGGGCCGCCAGGGCGCTCGGAGGTGGTGGGGGACTTCGTGCAGGCGCCGCCGGCGCCCTTCGTTCTCAGCGCCCCGACGGGCTGGGTGCGCGGCGGCGTTGCGGCGATCGAATGGGAACCTTCGCCGGACGCTGTGACGGGCGTCGTCTATGCGGTGTACGTGGACGGCAGGCCGCGGATCGCGGGTCTGACCGCGCTCGGCGTGCGCCTCGGCGCCACGGGGCTTGGCGACGGGATTCACAAGGTTCAGGTGCTCGCGACCGACTCATCCGGCCAGCAGACGATGAGCCCGATCAACCTGCTGAAGGTCGACGCCAACCCGCCGATCGTGCGGTTGCGACACGTCGACCATGGGCGCGGGGTGCGCGTCACCGTCAGCGACAGGGCGTCGGGTGTGAACGCGCACGCGACCGTCGTGTCCTTCGGCGACGGTCGCACGACGCGTCATCGCGCCACGGCCACGCATGTGTACTCGCGCGGGGGCGCCTACCGGATCACAGCGCAGGTGCGCGACCGCGCCGGCAATCGCGCGACCGTCCATCTGCGGGTGCGGGTGCGATGAGACGAGCTCGCGCATCGCTCTTCACCGGGCTGGGCCTGGTGGTCGTGCTCGTGGCCCTCACCTGCCTGATTCCCCGCGCGCGCGCCGAATTCACGCACGCGAGCCTGTTGTCGGGCACCGCGCAGATGCAGTTCGAAGAAGCCAACGCTCCCGCGCTGTCCGCGGACGGGCGCTACGCGGTCTTCCAGGGTAGGCTCGCCGGGGCCAGCGGGGTCTATCGGCGTGACCTGCAGAGCGGAGCGATCGCGCAGGTCGCGGGTGCAGACGCCGCCGCGCCGTCGGTGAGCGCGGACGGCCGGTACGTCGCGTTCACGACGACGGCCGATTTGGATCCCGGTGCGGAGCCCGCGGTCGACGGGGGATGTCCGCAGGTGTACGTGCGGGACATGGACGTCCCGCCGGGCGAACCGGGGGAGTACACGCTCGCCACCGAGCTGAACGAAACGAGCGAGGGGATCGCCTACGAAGGCGGCTGTGGAACAAGCGGGCCGGGCTCCATCGACGGAGCGCAGGCGGCGGCCGGGGTCGCGCTCAGCGCCGACGGTCGCCATGTCGTGTTCACCGTGCTCAGCGAGTCGAACCTCGAGGGTCCCGGCACTGCGCCCGGGGAGGTCGCCGTGCGCGACCTCGACGCTCATACGACGACGCTCGTGACCATCACCTCGGAAGGGCGTCCGGTCGCTGGGGGCGGCGCGTTCCCTTCCACTGAATCGCTCGCCGACGGTAACACCGAACCGGTCGGGCTCACGACCCCTCAGTTCCGCTATGGCGATCAAGCCGCCGCATCGACGGCCGCGATCAGCGCCGACGCGAGCACGGTGGCGTGGCTGGGGACGAACGTGCAGGCCCAGGTCCCACCGATCGAAGCGGAACGCGAACCGCGCCTGCGGGCGCCGCTGATGTTCGGCCGCGAGGCGGAGCCGCTGTGGCGGCGCGTGGCGAACGGTCAGAGCGCGGTCACTCGGCGCCTGCTCGCCGGCGCGGGCCTCGACTTCTTCTACAGCCGCGCCAACGAACCCACGAACCCGGTGCTCGCCGGCTCCCTCGTCGGCAACCAGGGCTCCGTGTTCATCGCACCCGTGCTGAGCGGCGACGGTCGCACCGCGGCGATGATCGCGAGCGCGCCGCCGCCGTCGGTCGAGCCCAGCCTGACCGAACGGGTCAACCCGCTGAGCGGCTTGAACACGGACGCGTACGCGGTGCGGGTGGACGAAGGCGCAGAGAGCGCCGCCGCCGTGACCCCGCTCACGGAAATCACGAGCTATGCGCTGCCGAACAACGCGATCGAAGACGTCAAGGACGTGGCGATCTCACCGGACGGGACACGCGTCGCGTTCGACACCGCGCGCACGCAGCTGAGACTGCCCGCGCTCTCGTTGATCAGCCCACCGTCGGCGTTCACGCAGACGGCGGAGACCTACGAGGCGAATCTCGAATTGGGGACGCTGCAGCGCGTCACCTCGACCTACGACGGCTCCGAGCCTGGCGGCGATGCGGGACTGCTCTCTCTCTCTGGTGGGCAGGGGGGAGCTGGAGGCGCGACGACGGTCGCGTTCGCCTCGCGAGCGACCAACCTGTTCTTCGGCGACGGCGTCCCGGCATGGGAGGTGTATGCGGCCAGCGAGATTCCCTCGCAGGCCGCGGCGGCGCCAGAGGAGATCGGTCCCGCACCGAACCCGCAGTTGCCGAGCCCCACCTGGACGTTGAGCGCGACCGCAACCGCCGAGCCGGACGGCAGCGCGCTGGTCGTGGCGTTGACGCCCGGCGCGGGCAGGCTCGCGGTCAGGGCGGGCGCGCAGCTGCCGAGAGTGGCGGCGAAGACCGCCCACCGGCGCCTGCGCGCGAAGCGAGCGCGCATATCCTCGATCGCGACCGCCGCGAGCACGCCCACGGTGGTACACGGCAAGCCCAAGCGGCGCGAGCATGCCGGCAAGAAGAGCGTGGGCACGGCGATCGCCCCGCGTACGGTCGCCGACGTCGGCGCGACCGCGCGGGGAGCGCAGGAAGTCAGGGTGCGGGTGCGCGTCGGCGCAGCCTACAGGGCGCTCGTGGCCGGTTATGAAGGGTTGTACGCCGTGCTGCGCATTACTTTCGCCGCACCGGGTCACAAGACGCTGTTGGAGGAAGTGCCGGTGACGTTCCGCTTGACGCAGCACGAGCGAGCGAGCGGACGAGTCACGCACAAGCGGGTCAAGCGATGAGCGCACGCAGCTCTCGCTCCCGTGCGGGGCTCGCGGCCGCGAGCCTGCTTGTCGCCGTGCTCGGGCTGCCGGCTGTCGGCTTCGGGGGAGGGATCGCGCGCACGCTGGGGATCGTTGGGGCACGTACGGACACCGCCCTGGCCGCCGGCTCGGCGCAGTCGCCGACCGCGGGCGAGACGTTCACGCCCGAGCTCGGGCTGCCCGCGACCGACGTCGTGGCGATCGGCGCCTCGCCCGGGGAGTCGCCCGGGGAGGTGTGGGCCTACGGCGCGATCGGCGACGTGCCGGCGAGCGTCGAAGGTCGCGAATATCGCGATCAGTACGCGCTGCTGGAGCATGCCGCGAATTCCTCCGGCTGGCGGGTGGTGCCGCTGCCCCAGGACACCGAAGGCGCGCCGCTCGCGCCCGCCTACTTCGGCGGCGTCTCGGGCCCCGGGGAATATGGTGCGCTCGCGGGTCAGACCACCGTCACCGGCGGGGTGGTGCTGCTGTCCGGGCAGAACGTGGTGGTGCGCGACCCCGGCGGCCGGCCACGGCTGGCGCCCGCGCCCGAACCGACTCCCGCCGGTGTGCTGGCGCCCGGCGAGTCGCTGCTGCCGAGCGGCGCCTCGGCCGGCGTGACGTTGCCGTATGCGGCGATCGAAGACACCTCCGGGCACACCGGGGTGTTGATCGCGCCCTTCGACGACGGCAACCTGTCGGGCTCTACCACGACGCCCCGTACCCAGCCCGGGGTCCTGCGCTACGACGGCACGGCGTGGACGCGCGAGCCGATCGTGCTCACGGCGGGACAGGAAGACCGCTTCGTCGCGCTTGCGCTCTCGTGCGGTGGCACGGATGGCGCTCCCGCGAGCAGCTCGCCGCAGAGCTGCTGGCTGCTGGGCGGCTACCGCGTCGGTGGCGGCAGCGGCGGCCCCAATCACCTGGAGCTGTTCCGACGGACAGCGACCTCGAGCGGGCCTTCCGGCTACGTGTGGGAACCCGTGCAGATGGCGGGGGGGCTGCTGGGCGAACAGGCACAGACGCCCGTGGCGCCACTGGCGCAGGGCGCGCAGATGCTGACGGCCACCGCGCAGGGCGTGTGGATCGACTTCCAGGCGGGGATCCTTCCCATCTCCCCCGGTCATCCCCAGGAAATCAGCGACGTCAGCGAGCTGGCGATCCCGACGGGAGCCTTGCAGGCGAGCGTGCTGGGACCGTGGTGCTATCCGACCGGCCCGGGTTGCGAACAGACGCTCGGCGCCCCGCTGCCGGCGAAGTACCGCAGCTTCGCCGCGCCGGGCGCCTCCGCGACCGATCCGGGCACGCGAGTCATCACCGGCCTGGCGGACCGCGCGATGCTGGAGCTCTCGAGCGGCGGTTTCAGCTACACGGTGGGGGCGGGTGGCCACCTCGGGGTCGCGCCGGGCGGGGCGGCGTTCGCTGTCCCGCGCGAAGGTGGCCCGTGGGAAGGGCTGATCGCCGACGGCGCCGGCCCGTCGAGCGCCGCCGACGGTGAGGGGCAGTCCCAAGCGATCACGGTCGCGCCCGGCGGCGCGGAGGATTCCCTGAAGGAGGAATCGGTCCCGTTCCGACGGCCCCTGCTGGCGCTTGCCCAGGCGCCCGGGACGACACCAGGCGATCCCGGTGCGCCCGCCATCGCCGTCGGCTCGGAAGGGCAGATCGCGCACTTCACACCCGGCCAGGGCTGGCGTCCGGAAACGCTGTACGACTCTTCCGGCAGGACGCAGAGGTCGAACCTGCGCGGGGTGGCATGGCCCGAAGCCGGACGGGCGTACGCGGTCGGCGACGAAGGCGCGATGTGGCTGTGGCGCGCGGACACCGGCCTGTGGGAGTCGGACCCGGCGAGGCCGTTGAACTTCATCGGCAACCTCACGGCGATCGCCTTCGCGCCGAGCATGCCGGGTCTCGGTTATGCCGTGGGCAAGCAGGGTGTGCTGCTCAAGTACGGCAAGTCCTGGGGACAGGTGCCGTTGCCCGCCGAGCTGCAGGGGGCGAACTTCACCTCGATCGCGTTTGCCGGCGCGGAGGCGCTGGCCACCTACCGGATGATCCGTCCGGTGCCGGGCTCGTCCAGCGAGTTCACGGAGACGGGCGGCGTGGCCGTCGAAGAAGACGGGTCGGGCCTGCACTGGCACGTGGATCCGGGGGCGCCGGGCGCCGTGCTCTCGAAGGTCGCGGGCCTCCCGGATGGGGGCGCGGTCGCGGCCGGGCCGGGCGAGGTGATCGAGCGCGACTCGCCGTCCTCGCCGTGGCGCTTCTCTACGCAGCCGCTGCCCGAGGCGCAGAACGTCTCGGCGCTCGCGGCCTACCGCGAACCCTCCGGCGCGGTGCGCGCGATCGTCTCGATCGACTTGGACGAACGTCTCGGCCCCAAATTCTTCACCGGCGTGAACCTGGAACAGGGCCCTTTCAAAGGCGATCTTCCGGTACCGGTCGGCAGGGGTCAGCCGCCCTCTTTCCCGGAACCGGACCCGCTGCCCAACTCGGGTTATCCGCTGCGGGAGACCGCCGACGGGTGGAGCGACATGGAGCACCAGGCGCTGCCCGCGCCGGGGGGCACGCTGCCGAAGGACATGCCGGTCAGGCCCGACCCGGTGCTCGCGCTGCTCGTCAGCCCGTCGGGCGACACGGGAGTGGCGGTCGGCGGGCAGACCGGCGACCTCGAAGGCCGAGGATTGAGTCTGATCTTCCACTCCAACAACGTCCATTACCAGACGGCCGCGGCGATGCGCTTCCCGGCCGGCGCGGCCTCCTCGGACGGGACCTCCTCGCCGGTCCCGGTCCTCGCGCCGGTGGGGGAGGCCAGCTTCGCGGTGGGGGGACAGGCGGCCTGCGCGCAGCCGGCGTGCGCGGACTTCGCCCAGGAGAGCCTCGGCCCCGACTCGTGGCTGACGCACGCGATTCAGGAGGCCAACGGGATCGCGGGCGGCTCCGGAGGAGGGTTGCACGCGTTTCTGTACACAGGCGGAAGGCTGCCGGTGCACAGCGGGGGCGAAGGCTTCTCGCGCGAGCTGGCTCGCTACGCGACGCTGCTGGGCGGGACGGGCACGCTGCCGGTGTACGCCGCCGACTCCAGCGACGTGGGCCCGTTCGCGCCCGGAGGCGATGGTGGCGCCAACTACTCGTTTCTCTCCTCTGGCGCGGGCGGGTCGGTGGATGTGATCGTGCTCGACTTCTCCAGCGGCGAACTCGGCGCGACGCAGCGAGAATGGCTTGAACAGCAGCTGAGCGACGCGAGCGCGCAGAAGACCCCGGCGATCGTGATGGGCAACGCGGCGCTGGGCTTCACCCTGCCGGTGCCGAGCTCGAGCGGCGAGAAGACCGTGACCCAGGCCAGGGACGCGACGCTCGTGGCCCAGATCCTGGTGAGCCGGGAACATCCGGCTTCTGCCTATTTCTTCGACTATCCGGGCAGCAACATCCACACCTCCGTCAGCTACGGCGGGAGGAGCATCCCCGCGTATGGGACGGGCACGCTCGGCTATGTCGACCCACCGAACGAACGGTCTGAAGCCGGGGCGCTCGGCTCCAGCGGCTTTTTGCTCGCGAGCGTGGATGTGGCCAAGCGCGAAGCGAACAACAGCGCGCCGGTGTCCGCCGAAGTGATCCCGAACATCGGTCAGCTCGCGCTGGACGCCACCGACGGCGTGCTGTTGCGCCGCAGTCACGTCGGGCTGTTCGACGCGCTCGCCCGCCGTCCCCCGGCGGGGGTGGCGGTGGAATCTGGCAACGGCATCGAACTCGCGGGTCCCGACCCGTATGACCAGATCCCGTTCGACTGTCAGGGTGCGAATTGCGCGTATGAAGTGCACACCCAGTACACGTTCACCTCCTCGAACCCGGACATCGCCAACTTCGTGGCGCACGATCCGACGTCGAACGAACCGCGCCAGGTGCAGCTCGGCGCAGACAGCCTGCCCGTCGCCGACTCGCATTCGGGTCTGCTGTGCGCTTACAACGAAGGCACGACGATCGTCTCGATCACGACCGGTGGGTTGACGTATTCCGAGCCCGTGACCGTGCAGGGCGGCTCGGTCGAATATCCCTGCGGCACGGTTCCGCTGAAGAACCCCCCCGCTGCACCGGTGCAGGAAGCGGGCTTCGCCGAGCTGGGCGCCGCCCCCGCGAGCCAGCCGCCGCAGAGCGCCGGTCCGCAGGCCGTGCGGTTCCCGCCCGCGCCGGCGCTTGCGCCGGCGCCCATCCCTCATCCGATCGCTCATCCCGCGCCGCTCCCGTTCTTCCCGCTGGTATCGCCGGTGGCCGGCGCCCGTCCCGTGATCGTGCCGCCCCCAGGTCCGCCGGTCGCGCGACCGGCCCCGCCGAGTGGCACCGCGGAGGTCTCTCAGACGGTCGGCGCGGCTGAAAAGGAGCGCGAAGAGGAGCAGGCGACCGACCTGGTGTCAAACAACTTCAGCGTCTACCACCCCGACGAAGGTCCTCGCCCTGGCCCGTGGCTGGCGTTCCCGTTGCTCCTGATCGTCGCCGGGGCGGGGCTGGCGGTCGGGCGCGGCAGCCGCAGTCGCCGCAGCCGCCGTCACGCCGCGCGCGGAATCTCCCCGGCGCGGGCGTCGGCATCCGCCAGCAGCACCCGCGCATAGCCCTCGCCGAGGCGCTCCAGCGCCCGCTCCCAGGTGCGCGTGCGCACCGAGGCGAGCCCGGCGACGGTCAGCCGCTCGCGCAGCAGGGGCGAGCCGCACAGCTCCAGCACCGCACCGGCCAGCGCCTGCGCGTCGGCCTCGCACAGGAGCCCGCTGACGCGGTGCTCGATCAGCGAGACCGGCCCGCCCTGCGCGACGGCGATCACGGGCAGGCCCGAGGCCTGGGCCTCGAGGATGACCTGACCGAAGGTGTCGGTGGCGGAGGGGAACAGGAACATGTCCGCGCAGGCGTAGGCGCGCGCCAGCGCGTCGCCCGAGAGCCAGCCGAGGAACGTCGTGTGCTCGGCGCCGACGCGCTCGCGCAGGCGCTCCTGCTCGGGGCCGCCGCCGGCGAGCACGAGGTGCAGGCGGGTCTCACGCGCGCGCGCGCGTAGGAACGCCTCTGCCAGCAGCTCGGCGCCCTTCTCGCGGGTGATGCGCCCGGAGTACATGACGTTGATCGCGTTCTCCGGGACCTGGTTGCCGGTCGCGCCGCCGCCGCTGCCACCACCACCGGCGCGGGCGCGGGCGAGCAGGCCGGGGTCGCGCAGCGAGGGGTCAAAGCGCGAGGTGTCCACGCCCCGGTCCCAGCGCATGATGCGCTGCGCCGGCATCCCGATCTGCTCGAGCGCGCCGTCGGAGGCCGCGCTGGGGGAGAGCACGATGTCGCAGGCGCGGTAGAAGGCGCTGACGGCCAGCGCCATCGCGCCCGCGAGCTCGGGCCGCCCCGAGCGCAGGTCGGCGTAGGCGGTGAGCTCGGTGTGGTAGCTGCCGATCAGGGGCAGCCCGAGCGCCTTTGCGAGCAGCACGCCGGCCGCGCCGGCGGGACCGGGGGAGCAGACGTGGATCGCGTCGAAGGCGCCGTCGGCGAGCGTCTGCACGGCGGCGGGCAGGCTCGGCACGCCGATGCGCAGGCCGGGGTAGTAGGGCACGTCGATCTCCGCGACGGCCGACAGGCGCCGGTCGACCTCGGGATCGGTGGCGACGACCTCGATCTCATAGCCGCGCACGCCGCGCGAGCGGATCTCTTCGATCGTGCGGGTGACGCCGTGCGTGGAGCCGATGCCGTCGGCGATGATCGCCACGCGTGGGGTCTCGCGCTCGCCGCCGAAGGGCAGGCGCGCGAGCTTTGACTGCTCGCTGGCGAGAAAGGCGGTGGCCGGGGCGTAGGGGATCGCGGCGATGCAGCCCTCGAACACGCCCTCGGCGGCCGCCGTCACGGATGCCGTGGCGGGGTCGCTCGCGGCGCGAACGGCCAGCTCGACGGCGCTACGCAGCTTGCGCTCGTGCAGCCGGCACGCGCGGCGGTAGAGGTCTGCGTGGCTGAAGGAGTCCTCCTGCATGTGGGCGATCAGCCCGCGCGTGTCGAGGTGGTCGAGCTCGACGGCGGCCAGCCACGCGCGCAGCAGGCAGCGGGCGTCCTCGGGAGAGACGGCGCCTCCCGAGCCGGTGGCGCCCTGGCGGGCGTCGCCCTCGCGCAGCAGCCGGCGCACCATCGTCAGCACGCGCTGCGGGTCGGGGCGACTCGCCGGCGGGCGGTCGCGGGCCGGGCTCGGGTCCGGGTCGGGATCGCGGTATGGCAGCGGCGCTGGGGCGTCTGACGCGAGCTCTCCGCTCACGCCCGATGCGACGCCCACGCGAGCATCGTCCTCGCGCTCGGAGCGGGCGTGTGGCTCGCCGGGGTCGAGCGAGCGCGCGGCCAGGACGATCGCGGCGTGCGCCCACTTGGCGGCGCTGCCCTGCGCGCCGCGGGCGCGTACGCGCCCGGCGCGCATGTGCGCCAGGAACTCCTGTGGGGTCGCGGCGGCGGGGGCCTGGGTGTAGGTGCGCCCGATGTCCACGCCGGCGTGGTCGTCGGAGCCGCCGATGCCGATCGAGTCGCGCGTGGCGACGTAGGTGGCGGCGGGGCGGTTGAGCTCGGGCGCGCGGGCGCCGTTGCGGGTCTCCCAGACGCCGAACAGCTCGGCCAGGCGGCGGCGGTGGCGAGCCATCAGCGGCGAGCCGACGATGTAGTAGGGGTGGGCGAGCGCGCAGGCGATGTCGCGCTCGTACATGTAGGCGGCGCACAGCTCGACGTCGCGCGCGTTGCCCTGCAGCCAGTCGTGGTCCTCGGGGGTGATGTCGTAGCAGAGCACGTGCACCTGCATCGCGGGCTCGCCGCGGAAGCTCGCGGTGAGCTCCTCGGAGACGAACACGTCGGCGCGGTCGGCGATCTGCATGGCGCCGTCGATCGTGTCGTGGTCGGTGATCGTGACGAAGTCCATGCCGCGGCGCTTGGCCAGGGCGTAGACCTCCTCGGGCGGGGTGGCGCACTCGGGCAGTCCGGCGGCGCGCTGGACGCCCAGCTTGGATACCTGCGAGGCGGTCGAGTGGCAGTGCATGTCCACTCTGCTGACGCGCTCCTGCGTGTCGCCAACGTTATCGGTGAGGGTCATCGTTGCTCCTCTGTTTGTCTATCCGTACGCCGATATTGTTTGCCCTGCAAAGCCCCGCTTTTGTGACCAGCCGGGAACTTTCGTGTGAAGGGTGTGTGAACGGCGAGGGCGAGCTGGATGGGTGGGTGAGCCATGGGCCGGTCCCCCGAACACACCTGCCGGCGCCGCTCTCCATTGCCGGCTACGCGCCGGAATCGCTTGCGTATGGGCGATGAGAATGCGCTCATGTGATGCGCTCCGGACGGCGCATGTCCTGACCGGTCCGTAAGCTGTCGCGCCGCGTGCACGATCCGATCTCTTACTTCCAGGCGGTGATCCTTGGGCTGACGCAGGGCGTCGCCGAGCCCTTCCCGATCTCGAGCCTCGGTCACGCGGTGGTCCTGCCGAGCCTGTTCGGCTGGAACATCCACCAGAACGCCAAGTACTTCCTGACGTTCCTCGTCGCGACGCACTTTGCGACGGCGCTCGTGCTGCTGCTGTTCTTCCTGCGCGACTGGATCGAGATCGTCAAGGGAATATGGCGTTCGCTGCGGATGCGCGAGGTCCGCGAGGACGACGTGTATGCGCGTCTGGGATGGCTGCTCGTGGTGGGCACCGTCCCCGCCGGGATCCTCGGCCTGCTGCTGCAGGAGCCGTTGCGCAAACTATTCGCCTCGCCCTCCCTGGCGGCCGCCTTTCTGATCGTCAACGGCGTAGCACTGCTGATGTTCGAGCGCCTGCGCGGTCGCCCGCCGCGCCCGGGCGACTATCAGGGGGACGCCGACGCGCGCATCGCCAAGCTGCGCTGGCGTCAGGCGATCACGGTCGGGACCTCGCAGGCCGCGGCGCTGATCCCGGGGATCTCGCGATCGGGCTTCGCGATGGGGGGCGGTCTGATCGCGGGCCTCTCCAACGAGGACGCCGCGCGCTACAGCTTCCTGCTCGCGACCCCCGTGATCCTCGCCGCGGCGGCGCTGAAGTTGCCCGAACTGCTCGGTGCGCAGGGGAACGGGGTGCGCGGCCCGGCATTCGTGGCGGCTCTGTGCGCGGCGGTCACGACATTCTTTGCGGTGAAGTTCCTGCTGCGCTACTTCCAGAGCAACCGGCTGAGTCCGTTCGGGGTGTACTGCATCGCCCTCGGGGCGATCTGCACGCTGGTGTTCGCGTTCTGAACGCGACCCGGAGTGCGGACCTACGCGCTCGCCGGCGCCGATTTCGGCCCGGTCTGAAACCAAGCGAACGCGAAGCACGCCAGCGCGACGACCAACGCGGCGAGGCCGTGCTTGGTGTGATGATGGTTCGCCTCGACGTTCGTCGCGGAGGTGTGGCCGGGGAAGAACGACGGCAGCGAGTGCTCAGGCGTGACGAAGTAGACGACCGCGACCACGATCAGCACGACGCCTAGGATCACGGCGGGCACGACGAGTTTGCGCAGGTTGCCGTTCATGGCAGCAGGGAGAGTAGAGAAGTATGCGGCCGGACGTGGTCCGTGCGCCTTTGTCGGTCATCATGGAGAGGCAGCGTCGTCGCTTATGCCCGTTCCGAAAACCCCCCAGAAGATGTTCGAGACCCGCAGTCAGGCCTGGAGCGAGGTGGGACTGCTGGATCAGGTCAGCCCGCGGGCGGCCAAGCGCGCGGCCTGGGAGGCGTCGCTGCTGGGGGTGCTGTTTGTCGCGGTCGTGGTCGCGTACGACAACCGCGCGAGCCTGTTCGGGGTCGAAGCGCACGGGAGCTCGCCGGGGGCGAACACGGCGGTGCGGATCATCACGGTGGTCGTGCTGCTGATGCTCGGCTGGGCGATCACGCGCAACTTTGGCCGGGCGCTGGGACCGGCGCTGCTGCGGCGCGTGGACCCGGCCGCCGCGGGACCGGTCGGATTCCTGATCCGCCTGTCGATGCTGGCGATCACGGTGCTGGTGGCGCTGAGCGTGGCGGGCGTGGAAGCGAGAACGCTGCTGGTGGGGGGAGCGTTCACGGCCGTGATCCTCGGGTTGGCGGCGCAGCAGACGCTGGGCAACCTGTTCGCCGGTGTGGTGTTGCTCAGCGCGCGCCCGTTCAGGGTCGGCGAGCGGGTGCGCCTGCAGGGCGGGCCGCTGGCGGGCCAGATCGAGGGGACGGTCAGCTCGCAGGGACTGCTCTATACGACGTTCGTGACGGGCGAGGACACGGTGATGGTGCCCAACAGCGTGGTGTTGAACGTCGCCGTCAGCGCTCAGCCGGTATCCCGGACGCGATAGCGCGCGCCGGACGCGATAGCGCGCGCACTCATCAGCTTGTGTCGCGCAGGCGTTCGGTCCGCGTCCTCAGGTGCGCTCGGCCCGCGTTGCGCAGGCGGTTCAGCCCGTGTCGCGCAGTCGATAACGCAGGAACAGGTGGGAGTCGTGCTCTAGTACCGAGATCAGCTCCAGCGCGAGCGGAGGGTCGAAGTCGCTCCCGGCGATAATCCGCAAGGGCGGGCGCTCCTGAGCGGAGTCCTCGCCGGCGAGCAGGGGGGAGACGGACAGAAACAGCTCGTCCACCAAACCGGCGCAGAGCAGTTCGGCGTTCAGGTGAGGTCCGCCCTCACACAGCAGGGTGCGCACGTGCAAGCGATCGTGCAGCTCACCCAGCGCGGTCGGGAGGTCGAGCGAGCCGTCCTCGCGGCGCGCGCGGACGTACTCCACGCGGGCGGCGGTCGCGGGCAGGCTCGCCCGCGAGGGGGTCAGGAACGCGACCTCGGAATCGGGGTCGCACAGCAGCGGCAGGTCGGGGGGGAAGCGCAGGCCGGCGGAGACCACGCAGGCGAGCGGCTGCTCGCGCAGGCCCTGCTCACGGCGCGCGCGGCGGGTGTCGGGATCGCGAACTATCGGGCCGTAACGCTCGGCGCGCACGGTCTGAGCGCCCGCCATGACGGCGTCGACGACCGAGCGCAGCCCGTGGAAGAGGGCACGGTCGGCGTCATCTGAGAGCGGACCCGAGCGTCCCGCGAGCGTGGCGCGACCGTCGAGGGTCGCGACCATGTTCAGCAGCACATAGGGGTGCTGTCCCCCGGCGGGGGAGGGCGCGTCCGGGGAGCGCTCGCGCAGCCCCAAGCCGGTGACGATCTCCCGGACGGTGGCCGGGTCCCCGGGCGCCAGCAGTCGGTTGAGCTCGATCGACACAGGGGGATGAATAGCAACTCGTAAACATATAGATGGGATGACCTGCTACGGTCGGGGCGTCTGGCCGGCACAGAAGACCGGCGAAAGTAGTGCAAGCTCGCAGGTCGAGGCTCTAGCAGCATCCTCCGCGCAGCGCACGCACATACCGTGGAGGAGTTACCCACATGCCTACCGGCACCGTAAAGTGGTTCAGCGACGACAAGGGGTTCGGCTTCATCACCCCCGATGACGGCGAGAAGGACCTGTTCGTCCATCACACCGGCATCAACGGCGAGGGTTACCGCTCGCTGCAGGAGGGCTCGAAGGTGTCCTATGACGCCGAGCAGGGCGACAAGGGCCCCAAGGCCGTCAACGTCCAGTCGATCTAGAGGTCGTTCCTGCCGGGTCCGCGCAGCGCGGACCCGGGTTGATCTTTCGAGAGCCCGCTTCGGCGGGCTCTTGCTTTGCTCGGGTCCCTTGGGCTTGGCACGAACCCTAAGATGCAGAGGCCTCCTCCGCGAGAGGTGTCAGCTTCGCGTGTGGGCGCCACCTTGATAGAGCATGGGCAGCGACGCGACAACACTCCGCCTACGCGATGGCTCGCTCGCAGAGCCGCGGGGGGCCGGCGCCCAGGCTGACAGCGCCCCGGAGCGCGCCGCCCTGCGGGCGCGGGGGCGAGCGCGGGCGGGAGTGGGAGCGCTGGTCGTGCTGGTGGCGTGCAGCCTGCTGTTCGTGCTGATCGCCGCCGATCGCCCGAGCCTGTTCGCCGCGACGTCGCACGCGGGCTTCTTCCCCGGCTGGATGGCCGGCCCGCTGGGCGGGCTGTGGCCGGGGCTGACGCGCAATACGACGGCGCTCAGATATGTGTTCACGGGCACGATGGTGGCGATGTACGTGAGCTATCTGCTCGCGCTCGCGTACGTGCCGAGCATCGCCGAGCGCCTGTGCGCGCGCTACGCGATCGCCGCCGTGGTGGGCGTGCACGCGATCTTCTTCCTGGCGCCGCCGATGTCGCTGACGGATGTGTTCAACTACATCAACTACGGGCGCATGGAGGTCGTGCACCATCTCAATCCCTACACGACCTATCCGATCCTCGAGCCCCACGGCGACCCGAGCTATGCGCTGTCTAACTGGCATCAGCTGCTGAGCCCCTACGGCCCGCTGTTCACGCTGCTGACGTTCGCGCTCGTGCCGCTGGGCGTGGCGGCGTCGTTCTGGGCGATCAAGACGGTGCTCGTGGCCGCGAGCCTGGGGACGATCCTGCTCGTGTGGCGCTGCGCGGAGCTGCTGAACCTCGATCCGGTCAGGGCGATCGTGCTGGTGGGATTGAACCCGATCGTGCTCGTGTGGGGGCTGGGCGGAGATCACAACGATTTCCTGCTCGTGTTCGCGCTCGTGCTCGGCTTCTACCTGCTGCTGCGCGCGCGCACACACACGGCGGCGGCCTCGACGGATGGCTCTTCAGCGGCACGCGGTGTGGACGCGCGCGACGGGCATGGCGTGAGGATGGGGCTCGCGGAGCGGATCGGAGGCTGGCTGTGGCCTCTGTCCGCCACGGAGATCGGGGCGGGCGCGGCGTTCGTCGCGGCGACCGCGCTGAAGGCCTCGGGCGGAGTGCTGATCCCGATCGTGCTCGCGAGCCTGCTGCGCGCGCCGCGACGTCTCGTCCAGGTGCTGCTCGGGATGGTGCTCGCGGGCGTGGTCGTGGGCGGGGCGAGCCTGATCGCGTTCGGGCTGCACATCCCCGATCTGAGCACGCAGAGCAAGGTGGTGACGTCCATCAGCGTGCCCAACCTGCTCGGTCTGGCGCTCGGCAGCGGGGGCGAGACCGAAACGCTGCACAGCCTGCTCAGCGCGGTGCTCGCGCTGTCGATCCTCGCCTGCTGTGCGATGGCCTACCGGCGGCGCGAAGCGATCTCCGCGTCGGGCTGGGCGACGGTCGCGCTGCTGGTCACGCTCGGGTGGGTGCTGCCGTGGTACATCCTGTGGCTGCTGCCGCTGGCGGCGCTCTCGCGCTCGCGGCGGCTGCGCAACACCGCGCTCGTGCTCGGCGCCTACCTGATCGTCGCCTGGGCGCCCGCCTCGGGGCTGCTGTGGGCGTCGATCGGGTTCCAGCCCTCGAAGACACCGCTCGGGCGATTGCATCAGCGCTATGTCAAGGAGCTCTTGAACTAGCGCTTATGTCGCCGCTGGGGGCCAGAGCGCCTGGACCCGTCGACGGCGCTGGCCGAGCGTCTTGGATCGTCGCGGATCTACCCGTCCTCGGGCGGGCGGCGCTCGCGCTTGCGCTCGGACCCGCGGCGCTTGGCCGTCAAACGGCGCTCGCGCGAGGCGGCGGTCGGACGCGTGGGGCGACGGCGCTTGGGGACGGTCAGCGCTTGCGCGATGCGTTCGCCCAGACGGGCCAGCGCCAGCTCGCGGTTGCGAGTCTGCGAACGCTCGTCCTGGGCGATCGCCACGACCCGCGGCCCGGCGCGGGCCAGCAGGCGCGCGCGTTGAGGCTCGCTGAGCGACGGCGAGGCGAGCACGTCGAAGCTGGCTTCCACACGCGAGGCGGTCACGTTGGCGTGCTGCCCGCCCGGTCCCGAGGAGCGACTGGCGCGCAGAACGATCTCCGCACGCGGGATCGTCAGCGCGCGGTTGACGCGCAGAAGGGTCTGGGGGTCTTCCTCGGCCGTCGTGGCGCCTCTCCTCGTCGGTGGCGCCGGCCCGCGGCTACTGCCCGCCCGAGGTGTCGTGGATGGCTTTCACGCGCATCAGGTCCTCGCCCTCGGGCACGCGCCCGTCGCGGCCGATGTAGCCGTCCTTGCCGCCGGCGATCAGATAGACGGCCTCGACGTCGCCGGGGTTGCGGACCTTGCGGTGGGTGTGCGCGTCCACGCGCGCGAGGCCGCCCTCGCCCAGGCGCTGCACGGAGCCGTCGCCGAACTCGATCTCGATCGTGCCGCGATGGACGAAGTACAGCTCCTCCTGCTCGTCGTGATAGTGAAAGCCCGATTCGATGCCCGGCGGCATCACGATCGCGTTGACGCCGAACGCGCTCACGCCGAGGCCCTTGCGGACCTTGCGAAACCCGGGTCCATCGCCCAGCGCGTCCAGGTCGCCGACGGCATAGCCCTCGCCGACGGTCACGTTCGGGTACTCCGCGGATGCCTCCATAGCGGTGCGTCTCCTCTCAGGGGCCGCTCGTCTCGCCTGGACCGATCGTGGCCCGGGCGAGCGGTGTGCCCGTCGGTGGTGGATCAATGCTCGGCAACGTACCCGTCCTCGGGCTCCAGCGGCAGGCCCTCATCCGCCCAGCGGCGCAGGCCGCCGTTCAGCGAGTAGGCCTGAAAGCCCGCCGCGCGAAAGGCCTGGGCGGCCATCTCTGAGCGCGAGCCCACGCGGCAATAGAACACGACCGGGCGCTCGCGCTCGACGGTCGCTGCCTGGGCGGTCAGCTCGACCAGCGGGATGTGGCGCGAGTCCGCGAGCCGGCCGGCCTCGCGCTCGTGGGGCTCGCGCACGTCGATCAGCTGCGGTGCGGCGTCCTCGACCAGCCACTCCCGCAGACGCGCGGGATCCACCTCGATCGCGGCGGTCTGCTCGGGCACGCTCATCGTGTGAGCGTAGCGTCGGCGAGGATCAGTAGCCGGCGGGCGGCCCTTCGTAGGGTTCGCGCTCCACCACGCGTTCGCCGGTCACGCGGCGACGTCGCGGGGCCCACATGAGCATGTACAGGAACGAGAGCACCAGACCGGCGATGCCGACGATCATCAGGATCAGCCCGACGGTCTGGAGGTCGATGCCCGAGACGGTCGCCGTCACCGCGTAGCGCAGGATCGCGCCGACGGCGATCAGGAAGATGGATGTGCCGAAGGTCATTGCAGTCGGTTACCCGCACCGTCAAGCCCCAAACGCTTTGCTCGATCGACGTATGCGCGAAGGTTCTGGTCTTACGCATGCTTTTTGAAAGCTGATTGGGTGAGCCAACGTCGCATGCGACGTTGGCAGCAGGGCCGCATGCGGCCCTGCACGGAGCGTGCATGCACGCTCCGACGGGATGGCGCATGCGCCATCCCGGACCACGCCGCATGCGGCGTGGTCCACACTTCTCAGCTCGACGAAGCCGCATGCGGCCCGGTCCTCCGCTCTTCACTAGGATCAGCCCAATGCAGACTCTCGACGACGTTTACACGATCCCCCAGGAGCACCTCGACTTCTGCGAGACCATCGGCCAGATCGCGCGCGAGCAGATCGCGCCGCGCTCGGCCGAGATCGACGAGCAGGCCGAGTACCCGTGGGACATCCGCAAGCTGCTGGGCGAGCAGGACATCCTCGGGCTGCCCTTCCCGACCGAGTACGGGGGCACTGGCACGGGCACGCTGATGCTGAACATGGCCGTCGAGGAGATCGCCAAGGTCGACGCCGCTTGTGCGCTGATCCTGATGGTGCAGGAGCTCGGCACGCTCCCCATCCAGCTGTATGGCATCGACGAGCTGAAGGAGCGCTTCCTGCCGCGCTGCGCCAGCGGCGAGTGGTCCCCCGCGTTCGCCCTGTCCGAGCCCGAGGCCGGCTCGGACCCGGCCGGGATGAAAACGACCGCCGTGCTGGACGGCGACGAATGGGTCATCAACGGCACCAAGAACTGGATCTCGAACCTCGGGGTCGCCGACTTCTACATCACCTTCGCCGTCACCGATCGCGAGAGCCGACGCATCACCGCGTTCGTGGTCGAGGCCGACCGGCCGGGATTCAGCGTGGGCAAGCTCGAGCACAAGCTCGGCATCCGCGCCTCGCCCACGGGGCAGCCGATCTACGAGGACGTGCGCGTGCCCCAGGCCAACGTCATCGGGGAGGTCGGCCGGGGGCTGTCGGTCGCGCTGGGCACTTTGCAGCAGACGCGCCTGGGCGCCGCCGCGCAGGCCGTGGGGATCGCGCAGGGCGCCACCGACTACGCCGTCGCCTACGCGCGCGAGCGCGTGCAGTTCGGCAATCCGATCATCGAGCTGCAGGCGATTCAGTTCAAGTTGGCCGACATGGAAACACGCACGGCCGCCGCGCGCGAGCTCCTGTACAAGGCCTGCGCGCTGGCCGATCGTGGCGATCCGCAGCGGGGAAAGTACTCCTCGATGGCCAAGGTCTTCTGCTCTGACACCGCCATGGCCGTGACCGTTGAGGCGGTGCAGGTGCTGGGCGGCTACGGTTATGTCAAGGAGTACCCGGTGGAGCGCATGATGAGAGACGCCAAGATCACACAGATCTACGAGGGCACGAACGAGATCCAGCGGCTCGTGATCGCCCGCACGCTCAAGTAGGACGGGTCAGGTGCGCAGGTCGTTCTTCTCACGACAGCGCTCCTCCGGTCAAGTGCGCCGCGCGGGCTTCGCGGCGCTGATCGCCCTGTCGCTCGGCCTGATCGTGATCGTCGTCGGGCAGGGGTTCAGCACGGTCGGCGCCGTGCGCGCGGTCGAGGACGTCGCGATCGGGATCGTCGTCGTGGCCGTCCTGATCGGCTGCGCCGCGTTCGTGGCCGTGCGTCTGGGGGGCTGGCGCGACCCCGAGTCCGAGACCGAGTTCGATCAGATCGTGCTGCGCTCGGAGGAGCTGGCGCGCGAAGGTCTCGCGGTCGACCCCGACGAACTCGAGTTCCTCGAGCTCGACCCGCTCAACGACGAGGACTTTGAAGAGCTTGTGCGCGACGCCCTCGACGACCTCCCCGACCTGCTGCGCAACGCGCTCTCCCACGTCGCCGTCGTGATCTCCGACGGCGGTCGCCGCCGCGGCGCCTACGGGCTGTATCAGGGGGGCCAGACTCGCCGCGACGACACGCACGACCGCATCGTCATCTTCAGAGACACCCTGCGACGCGACTTCGGGCACTCGCCCGAGCTGCTGCGCGACCAGGTCGTGCGCACGGTCCGGCACGAGCTCGCGCACCATGTGGGGTTCGATGAGCTCGGCGTGTCCCGCCTGGACCTATAGTCTCCCCGTCCCCGAACCCAAGGAGAGAGCCACAGATGCCAGAGGCAGTGATCGTCGACGCTATTCGCACGCCCATCGGACGCGCCGCCAAGGGCTCGCTGAAGACCGTCCGCGCTGACGATCTGGCGGCGATCCCGCTGAAGGCGCTGATCGAGCGCAATCCGGCGCTGGAGCAGACCTCGATCGGCGACATCATGATGGGCTGCGGCTACGGCGAGGGGGAGTCCGGTTACAACATCGGGCGCATCGCCTCGCTGCTCGCGGGGATCGACCACCACGTCCCCGCCTGCACCGTCAACCGCTTCTGCGCCTCCTCGCTGCAGACCACGCGCATGGCCTTCCACGCGATCAAGGCCGGCGAGGGCGACACCTACATCGCCGCCGGCGTCGAGGCCGTCTCGCGCACCGGCCGGGGCAGCCAGTTCGAGTTCAACCACGCCGTGGACGGCTCCGAGGGCGCCGCCTACAACGTCTACATCCCCATGGGCATGACGGCAGAGAACGTCGCCGAGCGCTGCAACGTCAGCCGCGAGGCGCAGGACGAATGGGCGCTCGTCTCCCAGACCCGCGCCGTGGCCGCGGTGCAGTCCGGCCACTTCGACTCCGAGATCGTGCCCGTCACCGTGCCGGCGCACAAGGACGTCGACAAGGAGGGCAACGAGATCGACGTGCCCGAGACGGTCGTCACCAAGGACGACGGCCCGCGGCCGGGCACGACGATGGAGCGGCTGGCGGCGCTCAAGCCCGTCTTCAAAGAAGACGGCTCGGTCACGGCCGGCAACTCCTGCCCGCTCAACGACGGCGCCGCGGCGCTCCTGATCATGAGCGAGGAGAGGGCGAGCGAGCTGGGCCTCAAGCCGAAAGCGCGCATCGTCGCCTCGACCGTCGCGGCGATCCGCCCCGAGGTGATGGGCCTCGGCCCGATCCCCGCGATCCAGAAACTGCTCGCGCAGACCGGCATGAAGATCGAGGACGTCGACGTGGTCGAGATCAACGAGGCCTTCGCCGCGCAGATCGTCCCCTGCATCGAGGAGCTGGGCCTGGATCGCGAGAAGCTCAACCCCTTCGGCGGCGCGATCGCTCTCGGCCACCCCTTCGGCATGACCGGCGCGCGCATCATGACCACGCTGCTCAACGACCTGCAGACGCTCGACGCCACCTACGGCATCGAGTCGATGTGCGTCGCCGGTGGCATGGGCATGGCGATGCTGGTGCAGCGGTTGGGCTAGGGCGCAAACGGAAGGTCTATATCTCGTTGCAAGCCTAAAGGGCTGTCCGTGACGAGCCGATCCGTCCGACTATGCAGGGTCAATATGGGGGATCGATCGCCGCCGGCGGTCCCGACTACGAGCGGGATCTGCAGCGCCTGGGTCAGGCGCTGCACGCGCGCACGGACGACGTGGTCACTGGGATGCTGACTCGCTCGGAGCGCTCGGGCGTGATCCTGGACAAGGTCGTCGAAGACAGCTTCGCGCGCGTCGGAGCGGTATCCACGATCGCGGTGGCGCGCTGGATGGAGGGCGAGGGCGCCGGTGCGGCGCGCGAGGTGGGACAGGAGTCGTGGAGCATCTTCGGTCAGCTGGCGGCGCAGCGCGCGGCGCCGCTGAACGAGGTGACCAAGCGCTGTCTGCGCTGGCGCGACGCCGCCGAAGACCTGGTGTGCGAGGCGAGCGAGCAGCTGCAGCTCGACCCGGAGGTCCTCGCGGGGGCGCTGGCGATGTTGCAGCGCAGCCTCGACGTGACGCTGGTGCGGATGTGCCAGTCCTTCGAGGATGAGCGCAAGCGTGCGCATGACGAGCTCGCGCGCCGGCAGGAGGAGCTGGCGTTCCTGGCCACGCACGACCCGCTGACGGGTCTGCCCAACCGCACGCTGATCCTCGACCGGGTCGAGCAGATGCTGGTGCGCGCGCGTCGCAGCGGGGCCCCCGTGGCGGCCCTGTTCATCGACCTGGACAACTTCAAGTCGATCAACGACACCCTGGGTCATGGCGCGGGGGATGAGCTGCTGCGCGCGGTGTGCGCGCGGTTGCAGGTCGTGGTGCGTGACATCGACGCGCTGGGACGTCTTGGCGGGGATGAGTTTGTGATCGTCGCCGAAGGCATGTCCCTGGACGCCGGTCCCGAGCTGATCGCCGAGCGCTTGCTCGACGCGCTCACGCAGCCGTTCGAGCTCTCAGGCGCCGAGCATCGGTTGACGGTCACCGCGAGCGTCGGCATTGCCACGGGCGACCGTGGCTGCGCGGAAGATCTCCTGCGCGACGCGGACATCGCGATGTATCGCGCGAAGTGGTCGGGCAAGAACCGCTATGTCGTGTTCGAGACCGGGATGCAGGACGCGATCCAGTCGCGCATGGAACTGGAGATGGACCTGCGTATGGCGTTCGAGCGCGAGGAGTTCTTCCTCGTCTATCAGCCCACATTCGATCTGGAGCGCATGACCCCCACGGGGATGGAGGCGCTGATCCGCTGGTCGAGCCCCACGCGCGGGATCGTGCAGCCCGATGACTTCATCCCCCTGCTGGAGGAGACGGGCCTGATCGTCCAGATCGGGACGTGGGTGCTCGCGGAGGCCTGCCGTCAGGGCGCCGCCTGGCGCGAGGCGGGCTTCGGGGTCGGTATCGCCGTGAACGTCTCCACGCGCCAGCTCGACGCCGACGGGTTCGTCCCGGCCGTCGCGGAAGCGCTGGAGCGCAGCGGCCTCGATCCGAGCGCTCTGACGCTCGAGATCACTGAGACCACGCTGATGAGCAACACCGAGGAGACCGCAGAGCGGCTGACCCGGGCCAAGGAGCTCGGCGTGCGCATCGCGATCGACGACTTCGGTACGGGCTACTCCTCGCTGGCCTACCTGCAGCGCTTCCCCGTGGACGCGCTGAAGATCGACCGATCCTTCATCTCGAGCATGGGTCAGGATCCCGAAGGCGAGGCGCTGATCCGCACGCTCGTGCAGCTCGGCAAGTCCCTCTCGATCGAGACGCTGGCCGAGGGCATCGAGCAGTCGGCCGAGCTCTCGCTCCTGCGCGACGAGCACTGCGACAGCGGGCAGGGCTTCCTCTTCGCCCGCCCCCTGGACGCGGACGCCTGCGGCCCGTTCCTGGCGGAGTGGATGGACACCGCGACCGAGAAGATCCGCGAGGACGCAACGTCGTCGTAGGCGGTGGGCGGTTCGTCCGGGTCTTGCGGGGAGTGGCGCTCATACAGGCATTCTGTCTCATCGCGGCTCGGGATGCATCGTATTGTCTGCGACGCATCGAGCCGCCCGCGGCAGCAAGACCGACTTCGCGCCTCAGCGAGGCGGCATCCGCAGCGCGCCGTCCAGGCGGATCGTCTCGCCGTTGAGCATGCGGTTCTCGACGATGTGGCAGGCCAGCTGCGCGTACTCCGCGGGCTGACCGAGGCGCTGCGGGAAGGGGACGCCCGCGCCGAGCTTCTGGCGGGCCTCCTCGGGCAATGCGGCCAAGAGCGGCGTGTCGAACAGGCCCGGGGCGATCGTGTTGACCCTGATCCCGTACTGCGAGAGGTCGCGCGCGGCCGGCAGCGTCAGCGAGACGATGCCGCCCTTGGAGGCCGCGTAGGAGATCTGGCCGACCTGGCCGTCGTAGGCGGCGATCGAGGCGGTGCAGACGAACACGCCGCGTTCGCCTTCCGCGGAGGGCTCGTTGGCGATCATCGCGGCGGCCGCGTAGCGGAGCGCGTTGAACGTGCCGATCAGGTTGATCTGGATGACGGTCTCGAACGGCAGCAGCGGGTGGGGGCCCTTCGAGCCCGCGACCTTCTGCGCCCAGCCGATTCCCGCGCAGCAGGCGGCGATCCGCAGCCCGCCCGGCGCTTTCGCGGCCTGCTCGACGGCGCTCTGGACCTGCTCCTCCTCGCGCACGTCGCACGCGACGAACTCCGCGCCGAGCTCGCTCGCGAGCGCCGCGCCTTTGTCGGCGTTGAGGTCGGCGATCGTGACGATCGCCCCCTGCTCGTGCAGGCGGCGCGCGGTCGCCTCGCCGAGCCCGGAGGCCCCGCCGACGACGATCGCTGAGCTGCCCTCGATCTGCATGGGGCGGGAGCCTATCGCGGCGCGCGGGAAGGCGGCCTGCGCCGCGGCGAGAGGACCCGCTCGGGTGTCGGATCCGGCGTAAGATCCCCCGATGGCGCCCTCCACGACCTCGAGCGAGCCCGCCGGCGGACCCGCCCCGCGCTTCTGGAGCGTCGTCAGGGCATCCATCTCCGACGTCGGCCGCGGCCGCGAGGAGGAGTTCAACGCCTGGTACAACGAACAGCATGTGCCCGAATGGGTCGCCCAGCCGGGCTTCAGGCGCGGCTGGCGGCTGCGGGCGCTCGATCATCCCGCCCAGACTTATCCGCACGAGCACGGCTATTACGCTGTCTATGAGCTCGATTCCGTCGGCGCCTTCAACGCCGCGCTCGCGCGCTCGCACGGCGCCCCGTGGGGCGAGTGGCAGGAGTACGTCGGCGGCCATTTGATCGACTGGGAGCGCACCTACTACCGCACGCTCGCCGCGATCGCCCCCGAGGAGGTGGACGCGCCCTTCTGGGCGATCGTCAAGACCGACTTCCAGGGCTCGGACGAGCGCGAGCGCGAGTTCGACCGTTGGTACGACGAGGTGCATTTCCCCGAACTGATCTCCCACCCCGGCTTCCAGGGCGGGTGGCGCCTGCGGGTCCTGCCCGACGCCGGCGATCTCGGTCCCCGTCGCCAGCGCTACTGGGCCGTCTATCGCGTGCGCTCGATCGAGGACTTCGCTGCGGCCCGCGCCTCGCGGGCGCAGCGCGGCCTGCCGCCGTGGGACGGGTTGTGGGGCGAGAACCTGATCGACACGCGGATCGACTGCTACGAGATGATTCATCTCCAGACGCCACACGTGAGCGAGACGAGCGAGGCGGGCGCCGGTCGTGCCTGAGGTCCGCCCGCATTCCCGCAGCCCCGCCTCCGGCCCGGTGGCGCGCGTGGGAGACGGTCGGCGATGAGCGGAGACGTCGCGTCGTGGTGGTGGCGGGAGCGCTGGGAATCGATCCGCCGCGGCGAGACTCCGATCGTCCTCTCCTGGGATGCGGGCGCCGCGAGGGCCGTGCTGTTCGATCGGGGCGCGCCGCGCACCGCCGCGGCCGTGCTCGCCGCGCTGCCGCTCGAGGTTCCCGTCGTGCACGTCGCCTGGAGCGGGGAGATGGTGATGAGCGCGCGTACGTATGAGCTGGGCGTCGAGCGCGAGAACGCCGTGCGCCTGCCCCGGCCCGGCGATTTGACCTGGGATCCCGCTGCCGGCGAGCTCGCGTTCGCGTACGGCACGGCGGAGTGCCGATTGCCCTCAGGTGAGAACAACGTCGTGGTCTATGGCGCGATTCGCGACGGGCTCGAGGACTTCGTCGAGTTCTGCCGGCGCCGGCGCTTCGAGGGCGTGGGGGAGTTGCGCATCGAGTCGGCCTGATTGCGGTAGCGGTGCTCCCTCGGCCGCGAACGCCGATGTGAGCGAACAAGGAAAGCGAACGGGTGCCGCGAGGGTCGAGGCGGTGCTCAGCGCGTGAGGGCGCCGAGCGCGCCCACGGCCACGGCGCCCATGACTTCGGCTGCGGCCAGCAGCGCGTGGTCGTCGATGCGGGTGCGCGTGCCGGCGGCGTCGAAGGTGTCGGAGACCGCCAGCAGGCAGCCGACCGGAACGTGTGCGCGCGCGCCGACGGCGAAAACCGTAGCGGCCTCCATCTCGATCGCGAGGGCGTCTGCGGCGGCGTGGGGTGGGCGCGGGGAGTCGTCGTAGAAGAGATCGACGCTGAGGACCGCGCCGCGATGCGCGCCGGCGGGCGCGGCGGCGCTCAGCGCGTCGGTGAGCGCGGGATCGGCGCTGACGCGCTCGCCGGCACCGAGCGCGCGCGAGGTCCCGTCGGCGCAGATCGCCTCGCGCGCGATCACTAGGTCACCAAGCGCGAGGCCGGGCTGGAGCGCGCCGCAGGTCCCGACGCGCACGGCGCGTCGCGCGCCGAGGGCGATCAGCTCGTGCAGGACGATCGCGGCGGAGGGGCCGCCCATGCCGGTGGACTGGATCGTCAGGGGCTCGCCGTCGGCGCGCGCGGGACCGGTGTAGCCCCAGAGGCCGCGGTGGTGGTTGAACATGAGCGGGGCGTCGATCAGGACCTGCGCGAGCGCGAGCGCGCGCCCGGGATCGCCCGGCAGCAGGACGCGCTCGGCGAGCTCGGCGGTGGGGCGCAGATGGATCGCCCGGGGCGGGGACGGATTGACGGGATCGGCCGATTGAGCGGGCTCGGGCTGCGACACGGGCCGCGACTTTAGACTGCTCGGACGATGGCCACGTCTCCCGATACGCCTCCCGAGGATGCTCCCGGCGAGGAGAGGGCTCCCGGCGCGGCGCTGACGCTGGGGCAGGTCGCGGCGCGCGCGGGCGTGACGCCGGCGACGGTCAGGCGCTGGGTGAAGGACGGGCTGGTGCCCCAGTACGAGGGCGAGTGGACGCAGGCGGCGGCCTCGCACGTGCGGATCGTGGCGCGGTTGCGCGAGCGCGGGCACACGGTGGGAAAGATCAGGGAGGCGAGCCAGAGCGGGAAGCTGGCGTTTGGGTACATCGACGAACTGCTGCCCAGCACCGAGGCGCGCTACACGCTCAAGGAGGCCTCGCGGGAGATCGGGCTGGAGCCGGCGCTGATCGAGCGGCTGGTGGCGGCGATGGGTCAGAACGCGCTCACCCTGGAGGAGTTCTCCGAGGACGATCTGGAGGTGCTGCGCTACGGCGCGGAGGTGCTGAACGCCGGGCTGCCGCTGCCGGCGCTGTTGCAGCTCGCGCGCGTGTACGGACAGGCGATGGCACAGGTCGCGGACGCGGAGGTGCGTCTGTTCCATCTGTATTTGCACGAGCCGCTGATGCGCGAGGGCGTGCCGGGGGTCGAGGTGGCGCAGGCGATGGAGGGGATGACGCGCGAGATGCTGCCGTTCGCGGTGCCGTTCATCAACTACCTGCACGGACGGCTGCTGGGGTATTTCGTCGAGCAGGACGTGATCGGCCACATCGAGTCCGACCTGAACGACGAGGAGACCGCCGAGGAGGGGCGGATGCGCGTGGCGATCGCCTTCGCGGACCTCGCGGGCTATACGAAACTCACGGAGGAAGCGGGCGAGGCGCGGGCCGTGGACGCGGTCGAGCGGTTCGTGGAGACGGTCGAGCACACGCTGCCGATCGATGCGCGCGTGATCAAGACGCTGGGTGACGAGGTGATGGTCGTGGGCGCGGACGCGGGCGCGCTGACGCGCTGGGCGGTGGGGCTCGGAGGGGAGCTGCCGGAAGGCTCGCCGCCGCCGCGGATCGGCATCCACAGCGGGGCGGCGCTGTATCGCGACGGCGACTACTACGGCCGCGAGGTCAACCGCGCGGCGCGGGTGGTGGCGCGGGCGGCGGGCGGGGAGGTGCTGGTGACGCATCCGGTCGTGGAGGCCGCCGGCCGGCAGGACGGGTTGGAGTTCGAGCTGATCGGCGAGGTGGTGTTGAAGGGCTTCAACCATCCGACCGAGCTGTTCCTGGCCCGGGCACGCGGGGAGTAGGAGTGAGCGCGGTGTGGCATGCGCGGATGTGTGGTTGGGCGGGTGAGCCGACAGCCGGTCCCCCGAACACAGTGACCGGCGCCGCTCTCCCCTGCCGGCGACGCGAAGGAGGCGTTTTGGGACTGTGACACCGCAAGGACTGCATGAGCGCGTGCGGGCGGAGGGCCTGCTGGGCGAGAGCGGGCAGGTCGTGGCGATGATCTCCGGCGGGCGCGACTCGGTGTGCCTGCTGGACGTGGCGGTGGCGGTGCGGGGGGCGGAGAGCGTGCGGGCGCTGCACGTCAACTACGGGCTGCGCGGCAGAGCCTCTTACGAGGACGAGCGCCATTGCGCTGAGCTGTGCTCGCGGCTGGGGGTGTGGCTCGAGCTGGTGCGCGTGGGCGAGGACGAACGTGGCACGGGCAACCTGCAGGCGTGGGCGCGCGAGCGCCGCTACGAGGTGGCCAGGAGGCTCGCGGCCGAACTGGACGCGCCGGTGGCGACGGGACATACGGCGAGCGATCAGGTCGAGACGATCCTGTATCGGCTGGCGGCCTCGCCGGGCAGGCGCGCGCTGCTGGGGATGTCCGCGCGCGAGCGCTGGCTCGTGCGCCCGTTGCTGGGCGTGACGCGCGAGCAGACGGCCGAGTATTGCCGGGCGCGGGGGCTGTCATGGCGCGAAGACACGAGCAACGACGACATCCAGTACGCGCGCGTGCGCGTGCGCAAGCTGCTCGTGCCGGCCCTGCGCGCGGTGCATCCCGCGGCGCAGGAGAACGTGCGGCGCACGGCGGAGCTGCTGCGCGAGGAGACCGACCTGCTCGACGGGCTCGTCGCGACCGAGCTGGAAGGGCACGAGTCGATCGCGATCGACCGTCTGGCCGAGCTGCACCCGGCGCTGGCGCGGCTGGTCGTCGTGCGCCTGGCGGAGGACGCCGCGGGCGCGCTCGTGCCCCAGGCGGGGGCGCGGGTGGGGGAGATACTGGCGCTGGGCAAGCGCGGGGGCGCCGCGGAGCTGCACGTCGGCGGCAACGTCGGCGCGCGGATCGCTGCGGGGGAGTTGAGCATGGTCAAGCTCGCCCCCAGCGAATGGGCGCCGGAGGAGTCGCGAGAGCCCGGCGACTGGGGCTCCGGGCTCCAGAGCGCTCGCGACCCAGCGCAGGAGTCGGGGGACCCAGCGCAGGAGCCGGAGGACCCGGACGGGGGCGCGGGGGCAGCGCCCGGCGAGGGCGGCGCGGCGAACGGCGACTGACCCGCGGCGTACACTCCCGCTGGTGAGCGTCCCGACCACGGCGAGCGTCCCGCCCCCCGCACCGGCGGGCTCCCCGTTGACAGGCGAGATCGGCGAGGTGCTGGTCAGCGAGCAGGAGCTGCAGGCGCGCGTGCGCGAGCTGGGGGCCGCGATCTCGCGCGACTACGCTGGCCGGGGGCTGCTGCTCGTGGGCGTGCTGAAGGGCGCGGTGTTCTTCCTGAGCGACCTGATGCGCTTCATCGAGATCCCGGTGGAGGTCGACTTCATGGCCGTCGCCTCCTACGGCTCGGCGACCGACTCCTCGGGGGTGGTGAGAATCCTCAAGGACCTCGACGTCGCGATCGAGGACCGCGACGTGCTGATCGTCGAGGACATCGTGGATTCGGGGCTGACGTTGCAGTATCTGCTGCGAAACCTCGGATCGCGCAACCCGCGGACGCTGGAGGTGTGTGCGCTCTTGACCAAGCCGGCGCGGCGCAAGGTGGAGCTGCAGGCGAAGTACGTGGGCTTTGAGATCGAGGACAAGTTCGTCGTCGGTTACGGGCTGGACTATGCCGAGCGCCACCGCAACCTTCCCTTCGTCGCGGCGTTGCAGAGGTAGGCGGAGGATGCTCGTGCCGGCATCCGGCCGGCCCGTCGATAGGACGCGCGCCCTCCGGGCGCGCGAGGTAACGCCCGGAAAATCGGACGTTGCGTGGTACGCTAGGAAACTGGCGGCCACGACGACAACCGGCGCCAGAAACCACGTGATATCGCCATGAGCCGTTCATTCAAGAGCGCCGCGTTCCCAATCCTCATCGTGCTGGTGCTGGCGTTCCTGGCCGTGAAACTGGTCAGCCCGAGCTCGAACGACTCCCGCCCGCACAGCTACCAGACCCTGGTCGCCAAGGAGATCCCGCAGGGCGAAGTCAAGTCGGTCGAGTTCAAGAACAAGGGCAAGGCGCTGCAGGTCCAGCTGAACAGCAAGGGCAACAAGGAAAAGTACGAAATCGGCTTCGTCGAACAGGCGGCGCCGCAGCTGATCTCACAGCTCGAAAAGGCCGGGATCAACTTCAACATCGAATCGGAAAAGAGCAGCGTGCTGCTGAGCTTGCTCACGTACATCCTGCCGTTCGTGATCTTCCTGGGGTTCTGGATCTTCCTGATGAACCAGGTCCAGGGGGGCGGCTCGAAAGTGATGTCGTTCGGCAAGTCGCGCGCCAAGCGCCTGTCGGCCGACTCGCCGAAGATCACCTTCCGCGACGTCGCCGGCGTGGACGAGGCGGTGGAGGAGCTGCACGAGATCAAGGAGTTCTTGGAGAACCCGAAGAAGTTCCAGGCGCTCGGCGCCCGGATTCCGACGGGCGTGCTGCTGTACGGGCCTCCGGGCACCGGCAAGACGCTGCTCGCGCGCGCGGTCGCCGGCGAGGCGGGCGTGCCGTTCTTCTCGATCTCGGGATCGGATTTTGTTGAGATGTTCGTCGGGGTGGGCGCATCGCGTGTACGGGACCTGTTCGAGCAGGCCAAGCAGAACAGCCCGTGCATCATCTTCATGGACGAGATCGACGCCGTCGGAAGGCATCGCGGCGCCGGTCTCGGCGGGGGCCATGACGAGCGCGAGCAGACGCTGAACCAGCTGCTCGTGGAGATGGATGGGTTCGAGGCGAAGGACAACATCATCATGATCGCGGCCACCAACCGGCCTGACATCCTGGATCCGGCGCTGCTGAGGCCTGGGCGCTTCGATCGGCAGATCGCCGTGGACCGCCCCGATCGCAAGGGCCGGGCGAAGATCCTCGAGGTGCACACGCGCGGCAAGCCGCTGGCGAAGGTGATCGACATCGACGCGCTAGCCGGACAGACGCCGGGCTTTACCGGCGCGG
>DASXKH010000001.1:0-39977 GCA_036496915.1 Solirubrobacteraceae bacterium | reverse complement strand
TCAACGACCACGAGTTGACCTCGCCCCTGGCATGACCCGCACCAGTGTTCTCGATCAACCCCAACCGCTCCAACCGCGCCAACAACTTCGAGATCTGACCCTGATCGGCAACACCCGCAAGCTCCCCCACAACACGATTGCTCACACCCGGATTCGCCCCGATAACCTCCAACACCCGCACAGTGCGATACGTCAAACGCATCGGCACACCCCGCAATGGGTCCCGCTCCACCACGCTCGCGGCGTGCCGCTCTTGCGCGGCACGCGCGGGCACCGCCACCACCGGCAATGGAAGCGCCTGCTCGCGGCCGGCCGCCCTGGCGCCGAGGTAGGGCAGGACGATCATCCCCATCAATTCCCCCAGCAAATCCCCCAGCGGACCCCGCTCACGCTCACCTCGCATCAGCCGCGCATACACGATCGAGAACGTCGCGCCGACAAGACCCTCAGCGGTGAGCGACGGACACGCCGCCCCGCCGGCGCCGCCCCGACCCTCGTCCAGCACTACCGCCAGGCGCCCAAGGATCTCCTCACGCCGCTCCAGCACCCGCGACCCACCCTGCAACGCCTGCACGACACACACTCCCGCCAACACCGGCTCACGATCCAAGAAGCAGAGAATCGTCCACAACCCCGCGCGCACACGTTCACGCCACGGCAATCCCTCCATGCTCGCGACGGCAAGCTCACCCGCGACCCGCTCGACGACATCGTCCAGGATCGCTAGCAGGCAATCCTCGCGATTCTCGAACAAGTCATAGAACGTGCGTCGCGACACACGCGCCCGCGAAGTGATGTGCGCGACCGACGCGCCGGACCACCCCAGCTCCTCAACCGTCAGCACAGCCGCGGACAGCAGCCGCGCGCGCTGCATCTCCGACACGTGCACGCGCGGAGACTTCCCACCGCGCCGCGAGGGAACCTTCGTGAGGGGGCGCGTAGCCATCACGCGCCCCTCCCCACGAAGGGGACTGCAAACCGGCCAGAACCGGCCGTTAGATCAGGGGCGCTACTGGGACAAGAGAGAGAGAGAGAGAGAGAGAGATGTGTCAGCGCTGCTGACGCATCTACCTACGGCCGTGCCTTGACGCACAGCGGCCCTCGTCACATCTGTCCCCGAAGAAAACACGCGAAAACAACCCCTCATCAGCGATCCAGAACCCTCTCCCAATGCCTCTACTAAAGCGCTTGCAATCGATCCAGAAACCGACCCAAACCCGATCTATCAATACCCGGCGTTCCACCGTGGAACACCATGAACAGGTATGAACATAGCGTCAAACCCCCCGCTTGTCAAGAGCGAACCGTAGACCGACCTCAAAGACACAGCCACAAGGAGCGCGGCGCAGCCTCCGGGCGGCGAAACAGGCGATACGGAGCCTCCGCCGACACTCCCATCCCCACCACGCACCCCTCCCCGTCCTACCCCGCCGCCGCGACCTCCGCGTCCCGTCCGCTCAACAACGGCTCCAGCGCGCGCGCGAGCCCGGGCCAGTCATCGGCGACGAGCACGTCCTCTTCTTCGCACACGTCACGGTTCCAGGGATGCGCGAGCGTCGCGGCCGCGATCCCCCGTTCGAGCGCGACGGTGAGGTTCAGCGGGCTGTCGTCGATCAGCAGGTCGATCCGCAGCTCCTGACAGCGCGAGACCTTGTCCCACGAGCAGCACACGTCGTCGAACGGCAAGCCGATCTCGCGCAGCCAGCGCTCGCTCGCCGGCGCGCAGCGCGGGTCGCGATGGCTCGTCACGTGGATGTAGTGCCCCTCCTGCGTGTGCCAGCGGCGCACCGTCTCGACGGCGCCCGGATAGGGGGCGCCGGCGAGGATGCGCTCGTCGCGATGGCTCTCCTCGATGCAGATCCGCAGCTGCTCGGGCTTCAACCGCGTGATGCCCCACGTGAGCTGCTCCTCGTAGGGCAGCTCGATCCCGAAGCGGCGCACGGCGATCTCCGAGAGCGTGTCCCAGTAGTGGTGCAGCGTCGAGTCGATGTCGATTGCGATTCTCATCCGTGATCATGCCCCCGCCCGCCCGTCGAGCTTCGTCCTCGACCCGGCGCAGGTCCCCGACGCGCCCCGAGCGTCGGATTGCAAGCCCTCCGGCGGCAAGGCAGTAGATTATGCAGATGGAGCCCTCCAGTGGCAACGTCGTAGAGACGGCGTCCAGCAACGGCCATCATGCGCCGAATGCTTACGGACCGTCCGGACGCTCTCCATGGCTCGACGTCGACTGGCGCGAGCACCAGCGCTGGGTGAGCGTCGCAGGGCAGCCCGTCAACACGATCGACCTCGGCGAAGGTCCCCCGCTCGTGTTCGTCCACGGACTGTCGGGCTCGTGGCCGAACTGGCTCGAGCAGCTGCCCGTGTTCGCCGACTCCCACCGCGTGATCGCGATCGACCTGCCCGGCTTCGGGCACTCCCCGATGCCGCACGAGCGCATCACGATCTCCGGCTACGCGCGTCTGCTGGACGGCCTGTTCGGCGAGCTCGGCATCGACGCCGCGACGCTCGTGGGCAACTCGATGGGCGGGTTCATCTCGGCCGAGCTCGCGATCGCGTTCCCCGAGCGCGTCGAGCGCCTCGTGCTCGTCTCCCCCGCCGGCATCAGCTCCTATCGCAACACGCGCGGGATGCGCGCGCTGCCGGCCCTGCACCGCGCGGAGCGCATCGTCGCCGCCTACACCGCCTGGATGGCCTCCAAATCCGACGCCGTCACCCGTCACCCGCTGCTGCGCAACGCGACGCTCGGCCTCGTAACCCGCCACCCCACGCGCCTGCCCGCGGCGCTCGCCGCCGAGCAGCTGCGCGGTGCCGGCAAGCCCGGCTTCATCCAGGCCCTCGAAGCCAACCTCGACTACGACTTCCGCCACCGCCTCCCCGAGATCGCCTGCCCCACCCTGATCGTCTGGGGCGACCAGGACCGCGTGCTCACCGTCCGCGACGCCGCCGTCTACGCCGAGCTGATCCCCGGCTCGCACAAGGTCGTCTACGAGGACACCGGTCACATGTCCCAGATCGAGCGCCCGGACGCGTTCAACGCGCTGCTGCGGGACTTCCTCGAGGAGTAGGGCCGAGCCCGGGCGGGCAGCTGCGAACCGCCCGCGCCTACTTCTTCTTCAGCTTCTTGGTCTTCTTGGCTGGCGCGTAGTGCTTGCGGGCTTGGCGTTCGCAGGTGGTGCGCCTCTGCTTCCTGGCCCTGTCGCGCTTGCGGCAGAGCTTCAGCGCCGCGGCCAGCTTCTGGGCGCGGGTGAGGGACTTGGTCTTGGGGCATCCCGTGGTGGTGATGGTGGTGCTCTGGTGGATGACGACACCGTTCTGGCCGATGATTTCTGTGGGCATCGTCAGGTGCTGTCCGCAGAGGCTGTTGTTCGCGCTCACGGGGAGATTCGTCGCTAGGACATGACCAGGACCTTGCGGGAGGACCAGTTCGAAGGTGCTGACGGGAGCGTCGGGCACGGTGTTGAACGTGCTCGTCGTGATCCCTTTTTTGATGTTCGTATTACCGTCCAGGACCAGTGTGATGCCTTCGCCCTGGAGCACGATCTCAAGATCGGGGAACGCGACACCACCATGACTGACCAGGTACGCCGGACCAGTCAGAGGATGCGCTAGTACCGGCGTGCTCGCGGTCGCTATCCCGACAGCAGACCCTGCGGGGCACGCCGCGGGATTCGCGTCAAAGACGCTGTCCACGCAGGCTTTCTGTAGCGTCGGCAACCACGACGGCAGTTGTAGGGGCAGCGCGACTTTGACTTTCGCGATATTCGCCTGACCACTACCCGATCCCACCTTCACGGTCAGGCTCGCACCCCTCGCTTTGCTCGTCCTTCCCGCAGTGCTAGCCGTGAAGGAGGGTTTGAACGGCAGGCTCGCGCAATTCGAGGCGTAGAACGGGCTCGACACGGTACTGGTGGCGCCTTTGGTGCTCGTGAACGTCGCGCTGGACGACAGCTGACTGCAATTGGTGGGATTGAACGTAAAGCCCGGACGATCGACCGTGACGTTGACCGTCCTGATCTGCAACGGGATGCCCTGGATGATCGTTGGCAACGGGTCGCTTAGGACCGTGATCTGCGCGGTATGCGGATCGACACGGATCGAAGCGCGGACGACCTCTCGCCCGAAGCCACCGTTACCCGTCAGGGTGAACGGCCCGGCCGTGGTGGGCACCACGATCGACAGGCCAAACGGGCCGTTGTTGTAGGGGCCGGTGAGATACACCCTGCCATCACGCACCATGTAGGGGTGCGGTCCGGCACCGACAGCGGTGGTCGCTTCACCGATAAGGCTCTCAGGACCACATTCGCCTTTGGCGGCCTGTGGTTCGGGGCACTGCACGACATTCCTCAACGACCCCAGCAACCCCGGGGGTGTCGTGACGCTGATCGCGCCCAGGTCCTGTTCTGTGTCCTGGCGAGAGAGCGTGACGCTGAGGGGGCTGTAGGCACCGGCCTGACTGTTGGTCGTACCGGACCGGAGGGAAGGCGCGAAGCCAGGGGTAGCGCACGCGCCACCATCCGCGGCCTGGCTGATCCCAAACGACGTGTTCGGGGTGGCTGAAGGCCCGGATTCCGGCGCCGACCACGGCGTCAAACTGGTCACGATCGAATACGAGCCACATTCCGGCGGGTTCGTCAGCGCACCAGTATCCCCACCAAAGAAATGCGTCCGCAGCTGCGAGAACGGGAACTGAGGAGTATCGATCACCGTGGTAGTCAAACGGCCAGTAATCGGATCAGCCGCCAGCTTGGCGGGGATCTTGGCGATCACGCCGGTACGTGGATCGTCGATCACGATATAGATCGCGAGCAGGCTCCCGAACGGGTTTTCGTCCTGCCTGGCGAGATAGATCGAACCGGAGAGGGAAGTGTGTTCGCGTTCTTCAGCTCCTGGGCATTGTTCGAGCGGGGTCTGTGGCGCCTTGCAGACTTCGCTCGGGAGCGCCTGCGTTTCGACTTCCACCGTACCGAGCTTTGACGCGTTCGGGCACGCCGGAGGCGCAGCGTTCGGAGTTCCGGCTTCGCTGATACCGACCTGTTCTAGCGAGCACGCTCCCAGACCGTTCGCGGAGGAAGGATCGACGGTCATTCCTTCCGGCAGCGTGACGGTGGTGTCGCGCAGCGGCGGGGTCGAGCGTTCTTCGCCTTCTGCAGAGGTCTTCTGGGGAACCGAGACGGTGAAATCGAGTCCGGTCGGCTCACCGGCCCGTGCGGTTGTCGGTGCTCCCGCGACCGATGGTTCAAACAAGCCAGCGAGCTGTTCGCAACCGGTCACGGCAGGCGATGAAGAACTCCTCGATCTCCAGTTGGAGTCCGCAAGGTCAGGCGTGCCATCGGGATTGTAGGCGCCCGGGTGCTGCCAGGAATCCATCAGCACCGTCGTCACAAGCGGCTTACCCGAGCAATCCGACGGGCTCGTGAACGTCGCCGGCCCAGGACTGCTACTCACCCCATCACGCTGTGTCGGGTTGCCAAACACGTTCGCGACGATTTCCGTCAGCGCGATCTGCGGAATTTCCCTGGTGGTGGTCCGGAGTACGTAGCCTTCATCCGAGGGCGCCAGGCTCACGTACAGCACATGGGTACTGCTCGTCAGGTCAATGAATCCGAGCTCGACGGCATAACCGTGCTCCGGCACCAGGTTGTAGATCGGCGTGTTCGCCGAGGCCTGTCCTTCCGGGAGGATACGGACATGGCCGATGATCGTCTCCGGCGGGCACCCCGACGAACCTGTTTCTTTCGTCGGACCCTTCGATCCCAGTCGCGCCAGCGTGCACTGCGGCGCCGACACCGCGCTGCCGGTCATACCAACTGGAAGATCCACGATGATGTCTCGCGGATCCTCGATGCTGGTGGCTGCGGTGGTGTCGAGTGCCGTTTCACGCACGATGCTTCCCAGTCCGATGACAGTGTTCAGCTCGTAGGAGTGTCCGCCGGCGGCCGTATAGCTTTCGCCCATGACACCGCGAAAGCCGGCTTCGAACAGGCTCGGCCCGAATGGAGGGGGTCCCGATTCCACCGTGTTGGTTCCTGTCGCTTCGACTGTGCTGGTGTTAATTGCCGACACCGATACGGCATTCGTCAGGGAGGCCGGCACCATAGCGGGTGAAACGGTCACGGACACATACATGCGCCACGCTGCATCGGGGGGCACGGGATGACCAGTTTTCGCCGCGCATTCCACAATTGCCGCGACCGTGCAAGACGCGGTCCCGAGGTCGGTCCCAGTATTACCTGCCTGTTCGAGGAACAGCGACACGTGTTGAACCACGAGCCCAGCCGGCAGCGCGTCCTTCAAGAACACGGTCGCGTTGCCCGTCGCTTTCGCGCCCACATTCGTCGCGACCACCATGTAGGTGTCACAAAAGATCAGCGCATGTTCAGCGTTGCGCGCAACTTCCGCTTCGCACAGCGCATTGTCAGCGGCCGTGAAGTCGGACGGGTACGCAGCCGAGCGCAGCGACCATGCAGGAGCACCAACCGCAGCGCTCGCGGTGGCGGCGCCATTCAACGGAGCGACGGACGCCACGAGCAGCGCGCACGCAAGCAGCATGGCCGTCCGCAGAGGCCGGCCGAAACACAGATCGACAGAGATACGGAGCCGGCTCATTTGCCCTTGGACCGCCGCGACGTCTTGTTGCCGTAGCTGGCACGTGCGGCCTGTTCACAGTGCTTGCGCGCCTGACCATGGTCACGCCGGCACGCCGTCAACGCCAGCACCAGCTTGCGCTCGCGATACCGGGCACGTGCAACGAGTTCGCAGGAGCCCCGAGCACGACCGTGCTTGACACGGCACTTCTCGATTTCCCGTGCAAGACGCTGCGCCGGAGCAAGCTCGCGTGTCGTCGTAGCGTTGCCCGGGCCTGCCGGTGCTCCGTTGAAGTTGCCAAGACCCGACGGCAGACCACTGGAGAAGACACCCAATATGCCTTCATCAGGGGTGAACGGGTGGCAAGCGGAGAGGGTCGCGCATCCCGGTTCGGGTTCAGGTTCAGGCAGACCGCCATCGACCCGCGCGTCGTACAGATCGACCTGCGAATCCGTGTCACGTCTCAAGATGGGATCAGCGGTCCAGAAGAACACGTTGCGCCCAGACTCATCCGTGCCCAGCAGTTCGACAGCGCTCGCATTCCCGTGCTGATCGGTGCCTTCGCTGCGATCCTTCCCATCGGAGATCAGCGAAACGCAGCCGGCGGGGTTCCCGCACGCCGGCGCGCTCGCCGACGGCTGCGCCCCGTCAGCCTCCCATGCGTAGACGTTTTCTGCCAAGACTTTGGGGTCGCCGATCACCGCTGTGTCGTTCAGCGCATCAGGAGTGAGACCGGTCGGTGATTGGAAGAAGACGAGCTCGCCATTTTCGGACACCGAGGGGTTCGACGAGGCAGGCCCGGCGCCACCGGCGAACGACTGAAATGCGCTCGCGATCCGCGCGTCGGCGGTGCCGGCGTTACCGTTGTCGTTGAAACCGCTTGCACCGATCGAGATGCGCACGAGTTCTTCCGTTTGTGCGTCATACCGATACACCTGTGCCGGCCCTTCGTGACGCGACGTGTCTGAAGTCAGCGCTCTGTGGCTCGTAAACACCAAGAAACGACCGTCAGGCGTGACGTTGGCTATGCCGATCCCGCCCTGCTTGTGCCAGATGTCATTGTCCGAAGACGGCAGAGTCGCGATGAACGTGGGATGCCCTGGGGCACCGTTTTCGGAAGCTTTATACACATACAGATTGTCGAGCCCAGCGACAGGTTCACCGCCGGTCGGGCTCGCGCCGGACAGCACCCCGTGGGCGACGAAGTAGACATCGGAACCGTTAGGCGGAATCGCAACAACCCCTTGTACCTGGGGGCCCAACCCGCTGGCGTCGCCCGCCGATATGTCTATCAGTTTCCGTTCGGCTTCGTTGTCGCAGTGGGCAGGACACACAAACTCGTACAGATTGCATCCAGACGATGACGGTACCGTCGCAGCGCAGTCGAAATGCGCGCTGTCCCCTTCGTGGGAATCCTCGCTTGCTTCGTTGGTCAACCGGCGCGTATCGGTAAAGAACGCGTCAGAGCCATCCACGGATGCGCCCTCGAACGAAGCATCTCCGGGTGGTGAGTTCTGACAGGCGGTGTTGCACTCGCTTGGCGAGCCTGAGCCGGACACGAGCACCGTCGAGTCGCCATCCACGCGCTCATACAGCGTGACCGCCGGCACTTTGATGCCAGTGTTCGAGCCCGTGCCGCTCGGGCACCGGGCCGCCGAGAAGAAGATCGCCGCACCGTCAGCAGACAGCGAGTTGTACAGGCTGTGCGGTTCGGTGTTGCCGCCGAGCCGCGCCCCGCAGGCGCTGATCAAGCTGGTACTGCCGGCGCCGCCGGTTACCGCTACTGGTTGCGGCCGGCCGGAGGCCGTGCTTGGGTACGTCCATACCTCTAGTCCGGGTTCGACTTCGAGTGACGGCCACAGGCCGGTTCCCTCGAACACCACTCGCGAGGCGTCGCTGGTGGAGACAAAGAGGGCCGTGCCGATATTTTCGATCTGCTGGCCAGGACCTTCTGCGATCCTGCCGAGGTCTCGCACGCTCCCAGCAGGTTCGCGGACCCACATGTCTTCAAATCCAGGTTGGGTGCTTGAGCTCGTATACCAGACGTCGCGTGTCTCCGCGTTGTAGGTCAGCACCGAGCTCCCCGACGCGATCGGTGGAGCCAAGGGGTCCGTCAGCCAGCCAGCCGGCGCTCGTTCAAACGAGTAAGTCGTACCCTCTTGCTGGCGTACGGCCGTGCATGAGCTGGGAGCGTCGAAGCACTGGATACTCTGCATCAGGACGCGCGACCCGTTCAGCGACACGGCCGGTGGCTGGAGAAACGCGCCGTTGTTGATAAGGGCACCGTTCTTGCCGGGTGGCGTCACCATCTCGTAGGCGCGGCAATCGGCCAAGTTATGGTCGACTGCGGGGCGTTCTGATGAGCACACCGGCGCGGGCGGCTCAAGTACAAATACGCCTTCTGGAGAGAACGCCGCTTCTCCATTTACGTCGATCCGGAAGTGGTAGGTTTGCCCGGCAGTCAAGCTGGCGACCGGTTGGGACGCCGTAACGTTGCTGGACCCGGCAGGGATTTCGCTTTCGGGCGTCGTCACAGCGAACGGCACTTCGGGTGAACACGCGCCGTGCGGGCATTCTCCGTATTCGAAATGATATTTCGCGGCGATCCCCTCCGGGTTGACGACGGCTTCGAGCGTTGCGCCGGTCGCTGTCAGGCCGGAGGTCTTGACTTCGACTACGACCGGCGTCACTGCGGTTGTGAGTTCGTCCGGTTCGCTGGTCATGCCCACAGTCGCGTTCGCGGCGCGAAGCCGAACGTAGTATTTCGTGCCTCCTGTGAGATTGGACACCGTGGCTTCCACCGGCACCGGCGAGCTGCCCACGCCGATCGAGCCGACGCTCTCCGCACACGGCACACTGGCCGAATATTCGTTTGGAGTGGAGCCGTATTCGAATCGGCACGCCGACAGTTCTGTCCCAACGGGATTGACCAGCCCGTGCAGCACGGCGTCGTGCGCGTGAATCGCGGAGGCGGGTTCGATCGAGGCTTCAAGTACGACCGCAAACCGGCTGATGGACTCGGCAGTCGCGTCGGCCGCGTACACGGCGCCGGAGCTCGAGTCGACGGCCAGCCCAGTTCCGTTGCCAAGCTGCGTTTCACCAAAGATCTGCGAAGGCACACAGCCCGTCGGCGACGGAATCCGCACGCACCAGCCGGGGATGTCTTCTATCAACGAGCGACTGCGTACCGCGTAGACGTCTTCATCGCCGGCGTCGATCCCGATGCCCTGAGCTGCCTGGCCGCCCGTTGTCACCACTCCAGTGTTCGTACCGTCCGGGGCGAACTGTTGGATGCGGCCGCCGCCTTCGTGTGTGATCAGCGCGCAGCTGGATTTACACGCCTGGTCAACCGCGATGCCGCCGCCACCGGGACCACCTTGTGTGGCTGCGTTGAACGTTTCGGTCCATGTGCCGTCTTGTGTGAACTTGAACAGCCTTTCGTGCCCGTTGTATACCAGGAGGTTGCCCAAGCCATCGCTCGCGACACCGAGGATCGCCAGCCCGGCGAAGCCGGAGTTGAAGGCCTCGGTCGGGGAGCCCTTGAGCTGGCCACCGGTGCCCCACGATGAAACCAGTTCGCCCGCAGCAGTGAACTTGGTGACGATCTTGTTTGCTGTATCGCCCACGTACACGTCGCCGTGGGAGGCGCTTTCGGGATCGTTGTCCACTGTTATGTATGAGGCCGTTTCAAACTCCCCGGGTTTAGCTCCAGAGTGACCAACCTGACAGGTCGTCGTACACACCTGCAATTCTTCTGCACCGGTCACGACACCCCAGCCCCAGGCACGGACAAACACGCCGGCGGACGTGAACTCGTCCACGCGCCGATTGCCGGTATCGGCAACGTACACGTCATGGGTTGAGTCATTGACCGCCAGTCCGCTCCCCGGCGCTTCGCCCGTGGGCTCTGCTGCGAGGCTCAGCGACCCGGCTTCTCCGGCTACCGTGCCGGGTCCGGCAAAGCTGGAGGCGAATGCGTGTGCACGCTCGCCGAACGCCGCGGGGGCAGCGGCGGTGCTCAACAGGGCCAGTACGACGACGACGCTCGCCGCTAGGCCCAATGCGCGTGAGGCGAGGGACGCCTGGCCGGCCGAGCGTGCCTGGTGGCGGCGTGGTGGGTGTGTTCTGGTGGTGGTTTGGAGTCTCATTGCTAAGTGTCGCGTCGTTTGCCGGGTCGCGCTCTCCTGGGGTTTGACGGTGTATGGTCAGGAGAGCGCGCGCCGGCGGGTTTGGCGTGTTGGGTCAGGGTGCGGTCACGGCCCAGGTTCCGTAGGCGAACCCGCCTTCCGCTCCTTCGGGCTGGAACAGCAAGAACGCGCCGCTTTCCCCAGCACCGGTTTCCGAGAACGCTTTGCCCTGTTCCAGTCCCGGATTGTGAATCACGCCGTTTTCATCGGGAAGAAGGCCGGGCATGAAGCCGGCGTAGACACAGAGATCCCCTGCGGCGGCTTCCGGTGCTTCCACCGACCCAGGACACTGCGTGGTTGAGGCTTCTTCGGGTTTGACGAAGAACACGTGTTCATGGTCCAGCGATCCTTCGAGCGGGATCACGAACGACACCGACGCCAACGCGACGCCCCCTTTGACGCCTTCATCCAGCTGAGCGGTCCAGGACCCCTTCTCGGTAGCACCTTTAGGCAGCGTTTTCGTGAAGCCAGTCGTGCCGTTTTTACCGTTTTCACCATTTTTACCCGCGGGACCGGCAGGACCCGCCGGACCCTGCGGACCACCGGGACCGGCTGGACCCTGCCCGCCGACCGCACCCTGAGCGCCGGCCACACCCAGAGCACCGTTAGCGCCTTTGACGCCGGCCGGACCTGGCTTGCCCTTCAGCTGCGCGAGCACACTCGGCTTGATCTGCCTGGTAGAGGTAATCACATACTTGCCCGCGGCGTACGCGCCGCCGGTCATCGCGAGCACCAGCGCTATCACAGCGACAATACTCGTGGCGTTCACACGACGGCCACGCATCCTCGAGAACATCAGCCCCTTACCTCCTGTTAGTGAAATGACACGTCTCATCGAGCAAGAACCTCTCCCCGTCGAGCAAAAGCCGTTCTCTGCCGAGGGAGAGCCTTTCCCCGAGCCCGGGTATGGGCACCCGTGCCCAGGCCCTCCAGAACCTGCTCGCCGATAGTCCTCAACGACCACGAGTTGACCTCGCCCCTGGCATGACCCGCACCAGTGTTCTCGATCAACCCCAACCGCTCCAACCGCGCCAACAACTTCGAGATCTGACCCTGATCGGCAACACCCGCAAGCTCCCCCACAACACGATTACTCACACCCGGATTCGCCCCGATCACCTCCAGCACACGCACAGTGCGATACGTCAAACGCATCGGCACACCCCGCAACGGGTCCTGCTCGATTACCCCCGCTACCTCCCCCACACTCGATACGCCCATATCCCGCATCAACGGCACGGGCGGCGGTGGACGATCCTGCTCGCGGCGCGCCACCGCGGGACCCAAATAAGGCAGGACGATCATCCCCGTCAATTCCCCCAGCAAATCCCCCAGCGGACCGTGCTCACCCTGCCGTGACAGTCGCGCGTACACGATCGCGAACACCGCCCCGACCAGACCCTCCGCCATCAACGGCGGACACCCACGCGCACGCTCACCATCACGACGACCCTCGTCCAGGACCATCGCCAGGCCCGCGAAGACACGCTCCCGCCGCTCCAGCACCCGCGGCCCACCCTGCAGCGCCTGCGCGACACACACCCGCGCCAACACCGGCTCACGATCGAGAAAGCAGAGGATCGTCCACAGCCCCCCACGGACACGCTCACGCCACGACAAACCCTCCAGACCCGCGGCGGCAAGCTCGCGCTCCACCCGCTCGACGACGTCATCCAGGACCGCGAGCAGGCAATCCTCGCGATTCTCGAACAAGTCATAGAACGTCCGCCGCGACACCCGCGCACGCGCCGTGATGTGGCCGACCGACGCGCCGGGCCAGCCCAGCTCCTCGATCGTCGCCACCGCGGCGCTCAGCAGCCGCGAGCGCTGCATCTCCGACACGCGCACGCGCGAAGAGGCCCTGCCTCGCCGCACGGCGACCTTCGTGACGGCGCGCGCGGCCATCACGCGCCCCTCCCCGCGAGGGGGCCCGAGAACCGGCCGTATCCGCCGGCTAGATCAGGGGTGCTACTGGGACAAGAGAGAGAGAGAGAGAGAGAGAGATGTGTCAGCGCTGCTGACGCATCTACCTATGGCCGTGCTTTGACGCACAGCGACCCTCATCACATCTGTCCCCGAAGAAAACACGCGAAAACAACCCCTCATCTGCGATCCGGAACCCTCTCCCAAAGGTCTTGCCGCCAAGGCGCTTGAAATCGATCCAGAGACCGACCCAAACCCGATCTATAAATACCCAGCACTCCACACTGGAATGCCATGAACAGGTATGACCATAGCGTCAAACCCCCCGCTTGTCAAGAGCGCACCATAGCTCGCCCAGGAAGACATCTTCCCCCTTGGGGAAGTCCGGGCCGTGGACGGCCGGCACAGGCGCCTGCGTTATGCCGGCGGGTGCGGTGAGCGGCGCCGACCGCAAGCCGATGCAAGGGCTGGCTGTGGCTCACCCACCCAAAGCGCGACCGGCTGCACTCTCGCGATCGGAGCCTCAGCGCGCGATTGCGCCCTCGGCGGCGCTGCCGACGAGCTTGGCGTACTTCTGGATCGCCACGTCGATGTGCTCGTCGGCGCGCGCGGGCTGCTCGTAGGCACTGACTCGCCGCGCGATCTCCTCATTCCCAAGGGCCACGTCGATGTGGCGCTCGTCGACGTCGATCGTGATCTCATCGCCGTCCGCGAGCGCCCCGATCGGTCCGCCGCGAACGGCCTCGGGAGCGACGTGCGCCGCCATGAACCCGTGCGTGGCGCCGGAGAAGCGCCCGTCGGTGATCAGCGCGACCGTCTCCCCCAGGCCCTCGCCGACGATCGCCGCGGTCACGGACAGCATCTCGCGCATTCCCGGGCCGCCGGCCGGTCCCTCGCCGCGGATCACGACGACGTCGCCGGCCTGGATCTCTTTGGCGAGGACGGCGGCCATCGCGGCCTCCTCGCCGTCGAACACGCGGGCGGGTCCGGTGTGCTTGCGCCGCTCGTGCCCGGCGAGCTTGACCACGCAGCCGTCGGGAGCGACGTTTCCGCGCAGGATCGCGAATCCACCGGTCGGCTTGAGCGGGTCGCTGAGCGGCCTGACGACCTTCTGGCCGGCGGTCTCCTGCGCGTCCTGTGCGTGCTTACCGATCGTCTTCCCTGTCACGGTGATCGCCTCGCCGTGCAGCATCCCCGCTTCGTGCAGTCGTTTGAGCACCAACGGGACCCCGCCGGCCTCGTAGAGGTCGGCCGCGACGTACTGTCCGCCGGGCTGCAGGTCGCACAGCAGCGGGGTGCGCTCGGAGATCGCGTCGAACTCGTCGATCTGCAAGCCGACGCCCAGTTCGCGCGCGACCGCGAGCAGGTGCAGCACGCCGTTGGTCGACCCGCCGCTGGTGGCGACCGCGGCGATCGCGTTTTCGAGCGCCCCCTTGCTCATGACCTCGCTCGGCAGGCGCCCGGCGCGCAGGACCTCCATCACGAGCTCGCCGCACTCGCGCGCGACCGCCAGCTTGCGGCCGTCCTCGGCGGGGACCATCGCGGAGCCCGCGGGCGAGATCCCGAGCGCCTCGAAGGCCATCGCCATCGTGTTGGCGGTGAACTGCCCCCCGCAGGCTCCCGCTCCGGGGGAGGCGGCCTCCTCCAGGGCGTGCAGCTCCTGCTCGGTGATCTTCCCGGCCGCGAACTCACCGACGGCCTCGAACACCTGCTGGATCGTGACGTCGTGGTCCTTGTAGCGGCCGGGGCGGATCGAGCCGCCGTAGAGCATCAGCCCGGGTATGTTCAGGCGCGCGAGCGCCATCACGGTCCCGGGGATCGTCTTGTCGCAGCCTGAGATCGTCACGAGCGCGTCGAACGCGTGGGCGCTGGCGACGAGCTCGATCGAGTCGGCGATCAGCTCGCGCGAGACGAGCGATGCGCGCATCCCGGAGGTCCCCATCGTGATCCCGTCGGAGATCGCGATCGTGTTCAGCTCCATCGGCGTCCCCCCGGCGGCGCGGATGCCCTCCCTGACCTTCGCGGCGAGCACGCGATTGTTGAAGTTGCACGGCATCGTCTCTATCCACGAGTGCGCGACCCCCACGATCGGCTTGGCGAGGTCCTCGGCGCTGTAGCCGATCCCGTGCAGATAGGCGCGGGCGGCCGCGCGCTCGGGCCCCTCGGTCAGGGCGCGGCTGCGGTGCTTGACGTCGAAGCTCATCGTGCGCGGCAGGTTATCGGGGCGGGCTCTTTGGGGTGGGAGACGCGTGCAGTCGTCCCCCTACAGCCCAGCCGGCGCCGGTCACCACAGCATGCGTGATCTCGCCCCCGACCCGCGCCGCCTATCTGCAAAGCGGCTCTTTTACGCGACCGCGCGCTCTCTCGCCGCGGCGGCGCCGCCGCCGGCCTGTTCGTGCTCCCAGCGCGCGAGCCTCTGCAGATCGCGCCGGACCCGCTGCGGATCGACCTGGCGCCCCGGCAGGTGCATGTTCGCGTCGGCGATCAGCCGGCGCTCGTCCGCTCGCAGCGCCATCCACTTCGCGAGCACGTCGTCGGAGTCCGGCAGCCGCGCGCTCCCGTAGGGGCGGGAGTGGTCGGGGAAGGCGACGCAGTACTCGCTCAGCAGCGCTCCCGTGCGCGGCACGTAGGAGACGATCGGCTTGTGGGGATAGATCAGGTACGCGTAGCGCTCGCCGGAGCGCCCGTAGACGCGCAGGAACCCCAGGTCGCGATACATCGACCACTCGTGCTCGTTCACGCACGAGCGCAGCAGCTCGCGGGCGCGCTGCTCGGCGCGGCGCTCCCGGCCCGGGTCGTAATCCAGCTCGCGCGCTCCACCACGCGACGAGCCGAAGAGACCGTGACCTTCCCGGGCGCGTGCACGCGCCCGCATGACACGAACCGCGACCTTCGGTCGGCTCAGCTCCCATACGAGCGCGCTCAACACGATCCCCGCGGTCGCCAGCCCGAGCAGCATCGTCCGTCGCCCCAGCCCTGTTTCGCTAGCGCGCGCCGCCGGCCGCGCGGGGGAAGAAGATCACGCGCTCGGCGTCGCGCGGCACCTCGGCGAAGCTCTTGACGAGCTCGGCCTCGCGTCGCCCGTCGCTGGTCTCGGTCGGCACGGCCGCCCACATGCCCGCGTCCAGCTCGCGCCTGAACGCCTCGATCAGCGCCCGCTCCTGCTCGGCGACCTCCACGTCGCCCTCCGCGAGGACGATCTCACCGTAACCTGGCTTTAGACGCAAGAATCTCATCGCAGACCGGGCTTCATGCGCAGGCGCCTCATCGTCCTTCGATTATGGCACGGCGAGAAGGCCCGGTTGTCAGCTGTCGCGCATCCGCTCGAGCCCGACCACGTCGACCGGGCCGGCTCCGGAGCCCACGTCGCGCAGCGCACGAGCGACCGCCTCCCCCGCCAGGGCGCGGGCGACCCGGGCCGCCCGTAGCGTCGTGTCGCCCATCGCGAGTCGCGCCGCGAGCACCGCCGAGTGCGTGCACCCGGAGCCGTGCGCGGCGCCGTCGCGATGGCGCTCGCCGGGGATCTCCACGACCGCCGCCTCGCCGTCCTCCTCGTGCCGCGCGCGTTCGAGCAGCAGGTCGACGGCGCGCGCGCGATGTCCGCCGGTGAGCACGACCGCGCCCGGTCCGAGCGCGAGCACCGCGCGCACCAGCTCGAGCGCCTCCTCGTCCTCCTCCTTCTCGGTCAGCGCGCCGCCCGCGCGGGCGGGACGCCCAGCCAGCACCCGCGCCTCGGGCAGATTGGGCGTGAGCACGCTCGCGCGCGGCACGATCTCGGCGATCAGCGCACCCTGCGCGTCCTCATCCAGCAGGCGGGCGCCCGACTCGGCGACCATCACCGGATCGACCACCACCGGCGTGCCCGCCGGCAGCTCGTCGAGCGCGCGCGCGACCGCGAGCGTGACCTGCACGTTGCCGAGCATCCCGACCTTGACCGCGTCCACGCCGATGTCCGCCAGGACCGCCCGCACCTGTGCGAGCACGATCTCCGGCGGCACCGGATGGATCGCCGAGACAGCGACCGTGCTCTGCGCGGTGATCGCGGTGATCGCGCTGCAGCCGTGCACGCCACAGCGCGCGAACGCCTTCAGGTCGGCCTGAATCCCGGCGCCACCGCCCGAGTCCGAGCCGGCGATCGTGAGCGCGACCGGGGTCGCGCGTCTGGCGGCCGGGGTCGCGCGTCTCGCGGCCGTGTCCGTCCCGGTCTCGCCCCGCGCCGCCGCTTCGCGCCCGCCGCGCGCCATCGCGATCAGCCCGGTCGCGGCGCGGCGCGGCGGCGACGAGGAAAGATCGTGTAGCTGCCGATCGCGGTCACGAGCAGACGGCCGTCCTCGTGGCGCACCTCGCTGTGCATCACCGCGGTGGTGCGGTTGCGCCGGTCGAGCGTGGTCGAGCACACGATCTCCCCCTCCGTGGCGGTCTGCACGTAGTTGATCGAGATGCCGATCGTCGCGATCCGCTCCTCGGCGGTCGTCTGTGCCCACAGCGTCGAGCCCATGCAGTAGTCGACCAGCGCATACGTCACCACGCCCGAGAGCAGCCCGCCCGCGTTGATCAGCTGCGGGCGGATCTCCAGGCGCACGGTCTGCGGGTCGTCCCAGCGCATCCCCATGAACCCGCTCACGCCGTCGATCGACCCCGGCCCTCCGGCGGGAGGATCGGGAGCACCGGCGGTCGGCTGAGCGTTCGCGGCCGCCGCGGCGCTCGTCGCGGCGCCTGCGGGCCCCGCTACGGGCGCGGGCGTTTCGGCGGGGGGACTGTCGAGAGCATCGTCCATGCGCCCGGGAGGCTACGCGAGCGCGCCCATTCGCGTCCGCCCGCGTCGATCGGCTCCCACGCGCCCGCAGCGCACGCACATTCCACCGAGCGCATCCCCAGAAGCCCTGCCGTCACAGACTTGTGACGCGGTTGCGCGTGAATCGTCACATATGCGCGCCTGCGGTCATACCTGCCGATCTAGCGTGCTGGGCATGCGCACGACAAGCACCTCCGGGTCGCGATCACAAGCGGGCGAGGAGTCCTCCAAGCCCGCCGACCCGCGCCATACCCTCGGTCGCCGTGGCGAGCAGCTCGCTGCCGAGCACCTGCACCGCCTGGGATTCTCCCCGCTGGGGCGAAACGAGCGCACCCGGTACGGCGAGATCGACCTGGTCGCGTTCGATGGCACAACGCTCGTCTTTGCCGAGGTCAAGACTCGGCGCGTGGACGTCCGCCCGGGCGGACCCCGGGCCGACCAGCAGCCGCTGCACTGGCTGCGTCCCCGCCAGCGCATCCGTCTGCGCAAGCTCGCCACCGCCTGGCTGATGGACGAGAAGCACATCCGCCCCACAGCTCACACGATCCGCTTCGACGCAATCGGGGTGATGATCGACAGCAAAGACCGGCTGCTGCGGCTGGATCACGTGGAGGGGGCGTGGTGAGTTTGAGAACCGCCCCCCACGCGAGCTCGCCGGGTCCTCGATCCGACCTCGCCACGCCGTCGCTCAGAATGCATATCCATACGCTGCGTAGTGCAATACGCGCTACGCTTGCTCGTGTGTCGCGCGCCCCTTCCCCACTGTCACTGAGATTGGGACGGGACGGCCAGGAGGCGCTCGATGAGATCGCTCGTCGCCGGGGCATCAGCCGCTCCGAGGCGGCACGGCAGGCAATCCGCGAGACGGCCGCGCGCGATCGGCTGCGCAACGGGTTGGCAGCGGAGGCCCGACGCCTGATGGCCAATCCCGCCTATGTGCGCGAGGCACGAGACGTCGCGGCGATGATGGAGGAGCTTCGTTCTCGACCTCCCGGGCTGACCCCGAGAGGCGCTCAGAGCGCCAGCTGCTGGTAGGCCAGCGACTGGAAGGACATGCGGTGCAGGGGCGAGACACCCTGGCGGGCGATCGCGTCGCGGTGCACGGGCGTGGAGTAGCCGACGTGCTCGGCAAAGCCCCAGCCCGGGTGTTCGGTATCGGCGTGATGCATGTACCGATCGCGGGTGACCTTGGCGACGATCGAGGCGGCGGCGATCGCGGCGCTGGTGGCGTCCCCGTCGACGATCGCGCGCTGAGGACGCTCGAACTCGGGGACTGAGAACCCGTCCACAAGACACATGACTTCGCCGGGAACGCCGGCGGTGACGTTGCGCAGCGCGTCGCGCAGCGCCGCGAGGTTCGTGACGTGCAGGCCGCGCTCGTCGATGCCCACCACAGAGCGTGAGATGACGGCGACACGGGCCGCACAGCGCAACACCAGCGGATACAGCTCCTCGCGCGCCTGCGGAGAGTGCTGCTTGGAGTCGTTGAGCGCACTCAGCGAACGCAGCTCGCGCGTGGTCAACGCGTCGTAGTCGAACAGCACCCCGGCGGCCACGAGCGGCCCGGCGAGACAGCCCCGGCCGGCCTCGTCGGCGCCCGCGACCAGCGACACCTCGAGGCGACGGTCGAACGCGAACAGCCGCCGCCCGCTGGTGCGAGCCCGCGCGCGGCGGCGTCGAGCCCTTGCAGAGCCCACTGATGATCGCTGGGCAGGCGCTCCACTCACGTCGCGACCACTAACGTCGGTGCGCCACTAGCGGGCCTTAGGCCAAGCGATACAAGGACGCAGGGAGCGTGGCGTACTACGTACGCGTGCTGGCCGATCGGTCGATCGCATCTGATCGACGATCGGTAAGGACGCAGTAGCGCGCCGGCATACGGCCCGCTAGAAGAATCCGATGCGGTCGGGGGGCCAGTAGGTGGCGAATGCTTCGCCGATGATCCATGAAGTGGGGACGGGTCCCCAGAACCTGCTGTCGTCGGATTCGCCACGGTTGTCCCCCATCATGAACCAGTGTCCGGCCGGAATCCTGATCGGGACGGGGAAGTTGCACTCGGCGCTGCCTTCGCACCGGCGGATGTAGGAGTCCTTCTCGGGCTGGCCGTTGCGTGTGACGTGACCTTCGTGGATCGAGATCACGTCGCCGGGCCCGGCGACGATGCGCTTGATGAAGTTGACGCCCGTGTCCTCCTTGGGAATCGGTTCCGAGCAGGCGGCGCCACCCAGTTTGACGGTGTGCGGAACCGGGCCGCACTCCTGCTGCTGGGCGCCTTCGGGCGGATGAAAGACCGTGATCTGGCCGACGTGCGGTTTGCTGAAGTGGGTCCCGATGCGATCTACGAGCACCCGCTGGCCGACCGCGAGCGTCGGTTCCATTGAGCCACTGGGAATGCGGTAGGGCTTGACGATCCACGCCTGGATCGCCAGGGCGAGGCCGAGCGCGACGAGCACGATCACGACCAGCTCGATCAGCGAGCTCGTGGTCGATTTGGTGCGTTTGGGAGTCACGGCCGGCGCAGACCCTTCACGCCGGGGTTTGCGCGCGGGCTCACGCCGGTGTGTCGCCGGCGAGCGCGCCCCCCTCGGTGTCGCCGGCATCGGGGGGTGGAGAATCGCCGATGGCTGTCTCGGACTCGGCCGTCGCGGGCGTGGTCGCCTCCGTCTCAGCCCCCCCAGGCTCGACCGTCCCGGCCTGCGCCGGCTCGTCATCCCGCTGCTCTGCCTCTGCGGACGTCTCGCCTTCAGCCGCGACCGCGTCGGCGCGCTCGACCTCGGCGCTGTCCTGCACCGCCTGCACTCCCTCGGCGACCGTCTCCTCCGCGGTCATGCCCTCGGCGTCGGTCGCTCCGTCGGGCTCCTCGTGCAACAGGCCGGGCTCGACGGCCTGTTCGGGACCTGTGTAGCGGCGCTCGCGCACACGCGCGCGCTTGCCGACTCGGTCACGCAGGTAGTAGAGCTTCGCGCGGCGCACATCCCCACGAGCCGCCAGCTCGATGCGCTCGATCTTGGGAGAGTGCACCGGGAACATGCGCTCGACGCCGACGCCGAACGACTGCTTGCGCACGGTGAAGGTCTCGCGGGCGCCGTGTCCTTGACGCTTGATCACCACGCCCTCGAACACCTGCACGCGCCGGCGCGTGCCCTCGATCACCTGAAAGTGGACCTTGACACGGTCGCCCGGCGCAAAGGCAGGGACGCGGCGCAACTGCGCGCGCTCGATGGTTTCGATAACGCTGCTCATAACGTAAAGGGGTGCGAGGCATTGCGCCTGAACAACCGCTTCGCAATCCCCCGAGAAGGGCACGACGGTCGGCGCGGTCAGGAATGGTAGCGGACGGTCGGTCTCGCGCGGGCGCTCGCCGTGCATCGCGCGCCGCGACGACCGCACTGCCGGCGCCCGCCGGGCTAACCCCCAGCCCCGCAAACGCGTGGCGTCCGCCTCCGCGAACGCGTGGCGTCCTCACTCCTCCAGACCCTTTGCGGGTCAGGGCCAGCGCCCGCCCGGACCCTTTTGCGGGTCAGGGCCGGCGCCCGCGTCGTCGCGTTCCCGACTGCGCTGCGCTCGCCACTGCGCGATTCGCTCGTGGTGGCCCGACAGCAGCACCTCGGGGACCTGCCACCCGCGATACTCAGCGGGACGGGTGTAGTGCGGATACTCGGGACGCCCTTCCAGGGCCGGGCTGAAGGACTCCTCGATCGCCGAGCGGTCGTGACCGAGCGCGCCGGGCAGCTTGCGCAGGACGGTGTCGCAGAGGACCATCGCCGCCGGCTCTCCACCCGCGAGGACATAGCGCCCGATTGAGACCTGCTCGGTCGCGAAGTGCTCGAGAATGCGCTCGTCAAAGCCCTCGTAGCGTCCGCACAGCAGCGTCAACGCCGGCTCGGCCGCCAGCTCGCCGGCGAGCTCGTCGTCGAGCAGCCGTCCACCCGGCGTCAGCGCGATCACACGACGATCTTTGCGCAGAGACACCGGATCGATCCCGTAGCGAGCCCGTAGCGCACTGTCCAGCACGTCCACGCGCAGGACCATGCCGGCGCCACCGCCAAATGGGGTGTCATCCACCTGTCCGGCGCTGAGGGGCGTGTTCTCACGGAAGTTCACACACTCGATGCTCGAACCCGCCGCGAGCGCGTTCTGCACGTGGCGCTGCTCGCTCAGCCACTCGAACCACTCGGGGAAGAGCGTGAATATGTCTATCTCCACGCTCCCCTCACTCCCCGATGAAGCCCAGGTCGACGTCGATGCGTCCCGCGGCGACGTCGACGTTGCGGATCGCGTCTTTGACCATTGGCACCAGCAGCGCTCCACCCGTCTGCACAGCGACCTCCAGCGCCTCGCAGGAGGGCAGCTCGATCATCCGTGTCACGGTACCGATGCGCCGTTCCCCGTCGACGACGACGCAGCCCTCGAGCTCGTGCGCCCACCATTCGTCCTCGGCGAGCGCCGGCGCGTTCGCTACGGCCACCATGAGCGCCTGCCCGCGCAGCGCTTGAGCGCCGGAGCGATCCTCGACACCGCTGACGCGCAGGATCGGATGCCGGTCGGTTCCGGCGCGGCGCTCGATCGCGGCGGTTCTGCCGGCGATCCTCACCTCCCCACCAAGCTCCAGCAGGCGCGGACGGGCGCCCGTCACGTGGAAGCTGCCGTCGAGGCCGTGGGCACGACCGACCCTGCCCGCGGACAGAGCCTCATCGGGAGCGGAGCTGCTGGGGTTCACCGGCGTCCGGGGTCTGCCTGACGAAGCGTTCGAGGCGCCTCAGTCGACGATGTCGAGGAGCACCCGGCGTCCGGCGCCGGTCGCGGAGGCTTTCACGACCGTGCGCAGCGCGTGGGCTGTGCGTCCGCCGCGCCCGATCACCTTGCCGTAGTCACCATCGGCTACGCACAGCTCCAGCACGATCGTGCCGTCGTCTTCCTCGAAGCTATCGACGGAGACCTCCTCGGGCTCGTCGACCAGCCCTTCGGCCAGATACTCGAGCAGCTGGCGCGGAGTCTCGCCGGGGTCGGAGCTGTCCTCTTGCGTGTCCACCGTCCGTGCCCGGCTCGCAGGAGCGTCAGTCGGCCGGCGAAGTAGTGATGCCCTGGATGCGCAGCAGCTTGCGCACGGTGCCGGTCGGCTGCGCCCCACGCGCCAGCCAGCTGCGGGCACGCTCCTCGTCGATCGCGATCGTGGAGGGGTTCGTCTGCGCGTTGTACTGGCCGATCGTCTCGATCACGCGACCGTCGCGTGGCGAGCGCTGGTCGGCTACGACCACGCGCCAGATCGGGTCCTTCTTACCGCCCACTCGCGTGAGCCTGAGCCTTACCGACACGTTTTCCTCTCTGTGATCCGCGCCCAGACCGCTGTCTTACGCCGCCGATCGATTTTGCCGTTTGTCGCTGCTTGTGTTGATTAATCAGGAGAGAGCTTAGACGGTACGCGTCGCGGACGCCGGACGCCGGACGCACCCGCGCTCGAGCGCTCAGCGCGCCTGGCGCATCAGCGCCCCGATATCGGGCATCTTGCCCCGCCCGACCTGCTTCATCAGCTTGCGAGTCTGCCCGAACTGCTTGACGAGCTGGTTGACCTGTTGCACGCTGGTGCCCGATCCACGCGCGATGCGCAGCCGCCGTGAGCCCTTGATCAGCCCCGGTGAGGCACGCTCGGCGGGGGTCATCGAGAGGATGATCGCCTGCACACGGTCGAGCTCGCGCTCGTCGACCTTCATGCTCTGCAGCTGATGGCCGGCGAGCCCAGGGATCATCCCGAGCAGGTTCGTCAGCGGCCCCATCCGCCGAACCGTCTTCAGCTGCGAGAGGAAATCGTCGAGCCCGAATTCGTCGCGCGTGAGCTTGCGTTGCAATTGGCGCGCATCGTCCTCATCGAACTGGCGCTCGGCCTGCTCGATCAAGCTCATCACGTCGCCCATCCCGAGGATCCGCTGAGCCATGCGGTCGGGATGGAAGCGCTCGAACTGGTCGAGCTTCTCTCCCGTGGAGGCGAACATGATCGGCTTGCCGGTGAGCGCCTTCACCGACAGCGCGGCGCCGCCGCGCGCGTCGCCGTCGAGCTTGCTCATGACCAGGCCGTCGAACTGGACCTCCCGGGCGAAGCTCTCGGCCACCGACGCGGCGTCCTGGCCCGTCATCGCGTCGAGCACCAGCAGCACGTCGGTCGGTTTGACCGCGGCGCGGATGCGCACGAGCTCGGCCATCAGCTCCTCGTCCACGTGCAGACGCCCGCTGGTGTCGACGATCAGCACGTCCTTGCCCTCCAGGGTGGCGCGCTCCAGGGCCCAGGTGGCGATATCGACCGGGTCGCGCTCGGTCCCCTGCTCATACACCGCGGCGCCGGCCTGGGCGCCGACCTTGACGAGCTGCTCGACGGCCGCCGGGCGGTGGGTGTCGCAGGCCGCCACGGCAACGGAAGAGCCGCGCTCTGAGCGCAGGTGCAGCGCCAGCTTCGCCGTGGCGGTCGTCTTGCCGGAGCCCTGCAGCCCCGCCATCAGGATCACGGTCGGGGGGTGTGCGGCGAACACGAGCCCGGCCGAGTCGCCGCCCATCAGCGCCGCGAGCTCCTCGGCGACGATCTTGACGACCTGTTGGGCGGGGTTCAGACCGCCGATCACACCGGCGCCGAGACAGCGCTCCTTGACTTGCGCGGTGAACTGACGCACGACCTTGAAGTTGACGTCCGCCTCCAGCAGCGCGAGGCGAATCTCGCGCATCGCCGCGTCGACGTCCTGCTCGCTCAACGTGCCATGACGGCGCACGTCGGAGAGGGTGGCCTGCAGCTTCTCTGCGAGGGCGTCGAACACGGCTCGGATTCTCGCAGCCCCGGCGCGCGGGGCCGCTGCTCAGTCCGTCCCGCCCGTGGGCGGGTCCTGTGGCTCAGGCGCTCGCCGGCGGACGCCGCGCAGAGCGGCGGGCGGGTGTGGCGGCTCGGGCTCAGACCCCGGTGTGCGCCGCGCGAGCGCCTCGCCGATGCCGCCGAATGCCTGCGCGAACTCGCTCGGGACGACGAACACCTTGTTGGCGTCGCCTTCGGCGAGCTGGGGCAGCATCTGCAGGTATTCGTAGCTCAGCAGCTCACGGTCGGGTTTGCCCTCGTGGATCGCTTTGAAGACCGTGTCGATCGCCTTCGCTTCCCCCTCGGCGCGCAGGATCGCCGCCTGGCGCTCGCCCTCGGCGTCGAGCACGGCGGCCTGCTGGGCGCCCTCGGCGTTGAGCACGGCGGCCTGCTTGGCGCCTTCGGCTGTGAGGATCTGCGACTGCTTCTCCCCTTCCGCGGTGAGGATCGCGGCGCGGCGGTCGCGCTCGGCGCGCATCTGCTTCTCCATCGCGGTCTTGATGTCAGGCGGCGGTTCGACCGACTTGATCTCCACGCGGTTGATCCTGATCCCCCACTTGCCGGTCGCCTCGTCGAGCACGGTGCGCAGCTGGGCGTTGACGTTCTCGCGCGAGGTCAGCGTCGCCTCGAGCGTCAGCCCGCCGATCACGTTGCGCAGCGTCGTCACCGTCAGCTGCTCGATCGCCTGCAGCGGATCGGCGATTTCATAGGTCGCCGAGCGGGGATCGGTGATCGTGAAGTACAGGACCGTTTCGATCGCGACGACGACATTGTCCTCCGTGATGACCGGTTGCGGGGCGAAGTTGACGACCTGCTCGCGCAGGTCCACGAGCGGCTTGACGCGGTCGATGAAGGGCGTGACGATCGTCAGGCCCGGCTCCAATGTGCGGCTGTAGCGGCCGAGTCGCTCCACCACCCCGGCTCGTGCCTGGGGGATAACGCGGATCGTGCGCGCCGCGACCACCAGCGCGAACAGCACGACGACGGCGAGGACTATCAATGCGGCCATGGTCAGCTCCCTTGTGGGTTTGTCTTGGGGCTCAATGCATCACCAGCGCAGTGGCACCGCGTATTTCGACGACCTCAACCCGCTCGCCGGCGTCGATGATCTCGTCTTCGTCGTAGCTGCGCGCCGTCCACACCTCGCCGTCGATCTTCACGCATCCCACGCCCTCGCCGTTGGCGATCCGCTCGATTACCACCGCGGGCTTACCGATGAGGGCAGCCGCGCCCGTCCGGATCGCGGGAGGCAGGCGACGATGCCTGCGCGCGACCGGGCGCAGCGTGGCGAACACGATGCCCGAGGCGGCGACGAACACGATCGTGCTGAGCAGCGCCCCCACACCGAGCAGACCGACGACCGCGGCAAGACCGGCGCCGATCGCGAACGGGGCCAGATAGAACCCGCCCTGGTGCATCTCGCCGATCCCGAGCAAGCACGCCGCGATCAGCCACACGATCCATATCGACATGCCTCTCAGGTTACCCCTCGGCGCGGGGCGCACATCCTTCTCGCCGCTTTCTGGAGGGGCCGAATCGCTCGGAATGGCGGTTTCCTGTGCGGCGGACCCGGCAGCGAACCCGCTACTCCGGTGCGACGAGCGCGCGCGCGAACTCCTCAGGGTCGAACGGGCGCAGGTCCTCGACCGTCTCACCGATCCCGATCAGCTTCACGGGAAGTTGCAGCTCAGCCGCGATCGCGAGCGCGATCCCGCCGCGGGCGGTTCCATCGAGCTTGGTCAGCGCAACCCCGGTGACGTCGGCCGCGGCGGCGAACATCCTGGCCTGGCGCAGCCCATTCTGACCCGTGGTGGCGTCGATTGTCAGCAGGGTCTCGTGCGGGGCGCCGTCGAGCTGACGGGCGATCACCCGGCGGATCTTGCCGAGCTCGGCCATCAGGTCATCCTGGGTGTGCAGTCTCCCGGCCGTGTCGATGATCGCGACGTCAGCGCCCTCGGCACGAGCGCGGGCGATCGTCTCAAACGCGACACTGCCCGGATCGGAGCCCTCGGGGCCGGTCACGATCTCACATTCGGCTCGCTGCGCCCAGCCGGCCAGCTGCTCGCTCGCGGCCGCCCGGAACGTGTCGGCCGCGCCGAGCATCACGGTGGCGCCCAGCTCGTTGCGAAGATGCCAGGCGAGCTTGCCGATCGTCGTGGTCTTGCCGGTTCCGTTCACGCCCACGGCCAGGATCACGGTCGGCTGGGGGCGGATGTCGATGCGGGCCTCGCCCACGCGCGCGGTCTGCGCGAGCAGCCCGATCAGCCGCTCGCTCAGCGCCTCGCCGACCCGGCCGTCCGGGCCGTGTGCCCCGAGCTCGCCGAGGTCGGCCTCGGCCTCGAGCGTGCTCACGATCGAGGCCGTCGTCTGGGCGCCGACATCGGCGAGGATCAGCGCCTCCTCCAAGCGTTCCCAGGATTCGGCGTCGAGCGTGCCGAACAACGTCGCCTGGATCTCCCCGCCCAGCGCCTCTCGGGTCTTCGACAGGTTTTCGCGCAGACGTCGAAACAGGCCTCGCCGGGGTCGATCGGACGCCGTGGAGGGCTGCTCGCCGGAGGACGAGTCGGTTATGAACAGCTCGCTCCAGTCGCGTGGCATCGATCGCGTCCCCGGTAGGGTCAGGCGACCTCGGCTACAGGCGCCTCGGCAGGATCGGCGCGTGGCTCGCCGCTCACCTCGGCCGCGACCGCCTCCGGCGGCAGCCGTCGCGAGAGGACCTTGGAGACGCCGTTGCCACCCATCGACACCCCATACAGCCAGTCGGCGGCCTCCATCGTGCGCTTCTGGTGGGTGATCACGATGAACTGCGCCCGGTCGGAGTAGCGGCGCAGCAGCGCGAGAAAGCGGTCGAGGTTGAGATCGTCCAGCGCCGCCTCGACCTCGTCGAGGATGTAGAAGGGGCAGGGGCGAGCGAGGAACACCGCGAACAGGAACGCGAGCGCGGTCATCGACTTCTCTCCGCCCGAGAGCAGCGACAGGCGCTTGGTGGACTTGCCCGCCGGCGTGATCTCGATCTCGACACCCATCGCGTCCTCCTGCTCGCCCTCGCCGCGAGCACGCTCCTGCTCGTGCTCGGCCTCGGCGTCGGCCTCTCCGGCGTCAGATCCGGCATCAGAGCCCTCCGAGGCATCTCCGTCTGAGCCGGCGCTTGCGGCAGCGGATTGTCCGCCGAGAACCGCGCGGGGGGTGTGCTCGTCACGAACGAGTCGCAACCGTCCACTGCCGCCTGGGAACACGTCACCGACGAGCTCCTCGAAATTGCGCGCGGCCGCGGCGAATGTCTGCTCGAACGTCTCTGAGATCTGACGGTCGGTGTCCCTGATGAGCGTTCTCAGCTCGCGCAGCGCGGTCTCCAGATCTGAACGTCTGGTCTCGAGCTCCTCGACGTGCGCAAGCGCCTCGGCGTACTCCTCCTGCGCGAGCGGATTGACGGGGCCGAGCTGCTCGCGCCGGCGGTTCAACCGCTGCACCCGGGCCTCGAGCGAGCTCGCCTCCTCGGGCGGCAGCGGCTGCTGCGCGTCCTCGTCGTCGGTCGAAGGCAGCGGGCGCTCAAGACGCTCGGCGATCGCGCTCAGCTCCTCGGCGGCCTCACCGGCCTGATCGCGCAACCGCTGGGCGGCGACCTCGGCGGTGGTCACCGCCTCGCTGAGCGCGCGCAGGCGCGTCTGAATCTCGGCCTCCTCCTGGGCGCACGCGCGCAGCTCGGCCGCGACCTGCTCGCCGGCCGCTTGGTCGCGTGAGAGCTGCTCCTCCAACTGCGCCAGCAGACCCTCGGCGCGTTCCGCCACGAGCACCAGCGCCGCGGCGATGCGCCGTGCACGTGGCTCGAGCGCGATGTCGGCCGCACGCCGCGCGCGCAGCCGTGCGATGCGCTGCTCGCGCTGGGCGCGTTCGGCCGCCAGTCGCTCCGCCTGACGGCGCTCGGCGGCGAGCTCGCCCTGCAGCTGCGCGCGGCGGACCGCCAGCGGACCCTGCTCGGGAGCGCTGCGACGCTGCTCGATCAGCCACCCGGCGCGCCGCTCCGCCTCGCTCGCCTCGGCGAGCGAGCGCTCTGACTCGCGCAGCGCCTCCTCGGCCTGGGCGCGGACATCGCCCGAGCCACGCACGGCCTCGAGCGCGCTCTGCACCGCAATCTGCGCGACGTGCTCGGCCTGCACCGCCGCCTCGCTGGATGCGATCAGGCGCTCACGCTCGTTGCGCCGTGCCAGCACCCGCTCGGCGCCGCCCTCGCTCACCTGGCGCACCTCGCCCCAGGCGGCGAACAGCACGCGCCCGGATCTCGTGACGGCGATTCCGGCGAACTCCTCGCCGACGTCCCGCAGGCTCTCGACAACCCACGCGTCGCCGAGCAGCCGCCGCGCCAGTGTCAGCGCGGCGTTCGATCCGCTGACCAGCTCGATCAGCCTGATCGCATCGGGGACCGGCGGCGCGGCGCGATCGCCGGATACGTCGCCCCGCAGCACCGGCGCGTCCTGCTGCGCGGGGATGTCCGCGGCGTCGCCCGCCAGCAGCGCGCCGGCGCCGTCGGGACCGGCGCCGTCCAGCAGCGTGGTGGCGCCGTTCAGGTCGCGCACGAGCGCCGCGTCCAGGCGTCCACCGAGCGCGGCGGTGAGCGCCAGCTCATAGCCGTCACTCACCTGCAGCGCGTCGCTCAGGGCGCGGGCGTCGCCGCCTCCCGTGCCACTGTGGCGGGCGTGACTGCTCAGGAACTGATTTGCCGCCGCCAGTTCGGCGCCAACCGCCGCGGCCTCTCTGCGCGCCGCCTCGACCGCGACCTCGGCGTTGCGCAGCTCCGCGCGCGCCCGCTCGGCAAGGACGTCCGCCTGCGCGCGCTCCTCGCGTGCGGTCTCGACCGCTTCGCCCAGCTCGCTCGCCAGCCCGGTGGCGCGCTCGCGCTCGGCCTGCAACTCCCGCACCTCGTGCTCGATCTCACGCTCGCGCTCGCGCTCGAGCTCCGCCAACTCCGCTTCCAGGCCGCGTATCCGATCCGCGCTCGCGGCCTCGTGATCCTCGTCGTCAGCCACACCCGGCACGGCCTCTGAGCCGTCGATCGGGGAGGTCAGGGCACCCAACTCGATCTCGATGCGCTTCGCACGCTCGGCGAGCGTGATGGCGCTCGCCTGTGTCTGCTCGCCACGCAGCTGCAACCGCTCGCGCGCGGAACGGATCTCGTACGCGCGCCGCGAGAGCGCGTCGTGACGCTCGGTACGCTGCGCCAGCGCGCTCTCCGCTCGCCCGCGGCGCGCCACGATCGCCTCGAGGTCCGCCTCGACCGACTCGCGCCCGGCGCGGGCCTCGCGCACCTGTGTCTCCGCCTCGCGCAGATCGACGCCCCGTGCGCGCAGCGCCTCGCACGCGAGCGTCCAGCGCGCTTCCAGCAACTGACGCTCCAAGCGCTCGTGCAGCTCGGCCGCCTCGGCCTGGCGCTTGAGCGGGCGCAGCCGCGTGCGCGCCTCGCGCTCGACGTCGAGCGCGCGATCGAGGTTCTCCTGGGTGCGATCGAGCTTCAGCTGCGCGCGGCGACGACGCTTGCGGTGCTTGCCGAGCCCGGCGGCCTCCTCGATCAGCAACCGGCGATCGCGCGGCTTGGACGTCACGATCGCCTCGACGCGACCCTGCGAGATGACCGAATGCTGCTCCTTTCCGAGACCGGTGTCCGAGAGCACCTCGATCACGTCCGTCAAACGGCAGCGAGCGCCGTTGAGCCGGTAGCCGCCCTCACCGTTGCGATCGAGCCGGCGTACGATCGAGATCTCGCTCAACGGCAAATCGACGGTGCCGTCGGAGTTGTCGAGCACGATCTCGACCTCGGCGGCGCTGCGCGCCTGCACGCCGCGCCCACCGCCGAAGATCACGTCCTGCATCGACTGGCCCCTGACCGCGAGCGGTGACTGCTCGCCCATCGCCCACAGGACCGCGTCGGTCACGTTGGACTTGCCCGATCCGTTCGGCCCGACGACGACGCTGACACCCGGGCCGAAGTCCAGGCGCGTGCGGTCGGGGAAGGACTTGAAGCCCTTGAGCGTGAGCGACTTCAGTCGCATGGGCCGAACCTCACTGCGCCGCCTGGAGCTTGTCCACGGCCTGCTGAGCGGCCTCTTGCTCGGCGTGCTTCTTGCTTTTGCCCGACCCCGAGCCCAGGGTCTCGCCGTCCACGAGCGCCACCACATCGTAGGTGCGCTCGTGCGGCGGGCCGCTCTCTCCGGTGATCTCGTAGGCGACGACCGAGCCCCGTCGCGCGAGCAGCTCCTGCAGTGCGGACTTGAAGTCGACCGGGTGCTCCAGCGCCTGCTCGATCTCCGGCTGAAATGCCTCCACGACCGCCTCGGAGGTACGCTCGTAGCCGGCGGTCAGATAGCAGGCGCCGATCACCGCCTCGATCACCGACGCGAGCACGCGCTCGGTCTCCACCAGCGCCACCGCACCGCCCGCGGCGCTCTGGGGCGCCGCGGCGCGCAGCCGCTCGGGCACCCCCAGCCGCTCGGCGACCGCGCGGCAGCTCGGGCCGGACACCGCCTGTGCGCGTATCTTCGTCAGCCGCCCCGCCCCGAACCGCTCCGCTTCCAAGCGCGGGTACAGGTGCGTGGTGATCGCCAGGCCGAGCACGCTGTCGCCGAGGAACGCCAGCCGCGAATATGAGTCCTCGCGGCGCTCGGTCCACGATGCGTGCGTGAACACCTGGCGCTCGAGCTCCTCGGGGAGCTCGTCCAGCAGTGTGCCGAGCAGCTTCATCGCCGGACATCACGCCGGTGCATGCGCCAACACGAAGTCCACCGCCTGCCCGACGGTGGCGATCGTGGCCGCCTGCTCGTCGGTCATGCGCACACCGTAACTGTCCTCCAGCTCCTGCACCAACGTGTACAGGTCCAGTGAGTCGGCCTCCAGATCCTCCTTGAACCGGGTTCCCTCGTCGATCGCACCCGGCTCCACGTCCAGCTCGTCGGCCAGATGTCCCCTGATCAGCTCCGCCACCTCCTCACGTGTCATTGTCCGGCAGGCTAGCGATAGACGCGGACACGGGCGCGGCCCGGCGCAGCGCCCCCGCCAGCGTCAGCGCCGCGTGCGTGCGACCGATCAGATCCTCGCTCGCTCCGCGCCGGGCGCGCAGGATCGCCTGCGCGAACCCGCGCCGGGCGAACCCTCCGTGGGGGATCACCCCGAGCCGGCCCAGCCCGAGCAGGTATGCGCCGCCCTGACCTTCGGGATCGATCTCCTCGCGCAGCCCGCGCAGCGCCGGCGTCAGCAGCAGCCCGCCGAGCTTTGCCCGGGTGGAGGACATCGCCGCGTCGCGGATCGCGCGCAGCAATGTCTGCGAGACGCCCTCCATCGTCTTCAGCGCGATGTTCCCCGTCAGCCCGTCGGTCACGATCACGTCCGCGGCGCCCGACACCAGGTCCCCGCCCTCGACGTTGCCGACCAGCTCGAACCCGCCGGCGCCCGCGTCCATGCGCGCGCGCAAGCGGGTGTGGGCCTCGATCACCAGCGGACTGCCGCGCTCGGCCTCCTCGCCGTTGGACAGCAGCCCCACACGCGGATGCTCCACGCCGAGCACGGTCTGTGCCAGGGCGACCCCCATGAACGCGAACTGCTCCAGGTGCTCACCGCGCGCCTGCGCGTTCGCGCCGACGTCCAGCAGCGTCACCGGCCTGCCGGGCACCGGCAGCACCAGCGCGAGCGCGGGCCGGTGGATCCCGCGGGCGCGTTTGATGTTGAACAGCCCGGCCGCCAGCGCCGCTCCGGTTCCCCCCGCGCACACCAGCGCCTGAGCCCTGCCCTCGGCCACAGCCCGTGTGGCCTGAACGATCGAGGAGTCGGGATTCGCCCGCGCCGCCCGCGCCGGATCTGGGCTCTTGGCGATCGACATGGGCGCATCCACCACCTCGATCGCGTCGCGATCCGCATCTCGGATCGCCGCTCTCAGCTCCTCCGCGGGACCGAACAGGATCGTCCGCGCGCCCTCGCGGGCTGCGATCGCCGCGCCGGCCGCGACCTCCGCCGGACCGAGGTCGGCTCCGTTGCAGTCGACGGCGACCACTATCTCCGCGCGAGCAGGAGTGTCTCGAGTCGCGACGCTAGTCAACCTTCAGCTCGCTCAGCTTCGCCCAGCGTGCGTCCGGCGCGCGCTCGTGTCGATGCTCCGGTCCGGCCTCGTTGAGGTCCGCCGCGCACTCTGGACACAATCCCCTGCAGTCCTCTTTGCACAGCACCTGCACGGGCGCCGCCAGCGCGAACGCGTCGCGCGCCCACGCCGCCACGTCCACGATCTCGCCCGTCACGTACGGACTTTCCAGCTCCTCGCCTTCACCGGGCACGTCCACCTCGCGCGCCTGCACCGTGACCTCCGGCGCGGCCTGCTTCAGACAGCGCATGCACGGTCCGAGCAGCGTGGCGCTCAACTCCAGCTTGAGGGCGTACCCACCGCCGATCAGCTTCGAGACGTCCAGCATCACCGGCACGGTTGCCGGCCTGGCCTCGTAGCGCTCGCCGCCCAGCTCGAGCGCGTCGATGGGCACCGTCAGCTCAAGCCGGCCACGCCCCTCCCCGGGGCTGAGCCGCAGGCCCGCCAGGTCATACGTGTGCGTCTGCATCGGCACCCGCTCCAGGCTAGCGCCTGGCTCGCCGAGCGCTACGCCTGGGCGATCAGCTCGCGCTTGAGCACCTTGCCGGTCGCGTTGCGCGGCAGCTGCTCCAGGAACACGACCTCGCGCGGGACCTTGTAGCGGGCGAGGTTCGCCTTGACGTACTCCTTCACCGCCTCCTCGTCCAGCCGCGCGCCCTCGCGCAAGACCACGAACGCCTTCAGCCGCTGCCCGAACTGCTCGTCGCTCACCCCCACGACCGCGGCCTCCTCGACCTGATCGTTGTCGGCCAGCAGATCCTCGACCTCGCGCGGAAACACGTTCTCGCCGCCCGAGACGATCATCTCGTCGTCGCGCCCGTCCACGAACAGCCGCCCACTCGCGTCAAAGTGCCCGACGTCGCCGGTGCTCATCAGCCCGCGCACGATCTCCTTGTTGCCGCCCCCCGTATAGCCTTCGAAGACCATCTCGTTGGCGACGAAGATGCGCCCCCCCTCGCCGGGCGCCGCCTCCCGGCCCTCGGAGTCGAGCAGCTTGACCGCCGTTCCCATCGGTGCGCGACCGGCGGTCCCGGGCGCGGCACGCAGATCCTCGGGCGTGGCGATCGTCGCCCAGGCGACCTCGGTGGATCCGTACAGGTTGTAAAGCACGTCCCCGAGCGCGTCCATCGCCCGCGTCGCCAGCTCTCCCGGCAACGCCGAGCCGCTGACCGCGATCACCTTGAGCGAGCTCACGTCGTACTTCGCGATCGTCTCCTCGCCCAGCTCCAGTATCCGCTGCAGCATCACCGGCACCACTGCCAGCGCCGTGGCACGATGGTGGGCGATCGCGCGCAGCGTGTCCTCGGGATCGAACTTGCGCCGCAGCACGAGCGTCGAGGCGAGCGGCAGCGCGAGCGTGAAGTGCGCGAACCCCCACGAGTGGAACATCGGCGCCGCGATGACCGTGGTCTCGCGCGCGCGCAACGGGATCTTCGAGAACAGCGCCGCCGCTGGATCCATCGAGTCGGGCTGCTTGCGCGCCGCCCCCTTCGGCGTGCCCGTCGTGCCCGAGGTCAGGATCACCACGCGCCCCTTTTCAGCCGGCGGATCGAGCGGGACATCGACCTCCGTGTCGATCAGATCCTCCAACGACGGATCGGACTCGGCCAGCGCACGTTCGCCCGGCTCGTGCCAGCCGACGAACCGTTTGCGTCCTTCGCCACCCTCGGCCACGAGATCTCCGAACTCCTCGTCGTAGATCAGGGCCACCGGGTCCTCGCGGCGCATCACGTCCGCGATCTGCGGACCCGCGAACGCCGTGTTCAGATACAGGGCGCCCGCCCCCAGCTTCGAGCACGCGATCGTCGCCTCGACGAACCCCCGATGGTTGCGAGACATGATCGCGACCGAGTCCTGTTCGCGGATGCCCGCCCTCTGCAGAGCTCGCGCGAGCGCGTTCGTGCGCCCGGCGACCTCGGCGAACGTCAACGTCCCCCTCTCGTCGATCAGCGCCTGACGCTCGGGATACCTGATCGCCGAGGCCGTATATGCCGCGGCCGGTGTCGGTCCCCAGCGACGCAGCGCCGCCAGCGTGCGCGCCACCTTGTCCGGGCGCATCGGCTGGATCATTCCTGTGCCCAGCAGCGTCCGGGCGACCTTCAGCTTGTGCTTCGCTGCGCGCGTGTCCACGCGCGAGACCCTACCCAATTGCGGGAGTTTCGCGCCGGCGCGGGCGTTTCACCCTGCCGCGCCTAACCCACTTCGGCGGGTTCGTCCTTGCCCTGCAACCGCTCGCGGCCGCGCTGCACGGCGGCGATGAACTTCGAGAGATTGACCTCGAGCGTGTTCAGGATCTCGTCCGCGTAGTCCTCCGCGCCGAGGCGGATCTCGCGCTCGCGCGCGCGGGCGTCCTCGACGATGTCCTCGGCGGCGCGCTCGGCCTGCTTGGTGACCTCCTCCTCGCCGACCAGGCGGTCTTGGCGCTCGCGCGCCTCCTTCAGGATCCGCTCGGCCTCCTTCTTGGCCTCGGCCAGCATCTCCTGGCGCTCCTTGACGATCCAGCGCGCCTGCTTGATCTCCTCGGGGATCGTCGCGCGCATCTGGTCGAGGATGTCGTAGATCTCCTCCTTGTCGACGCGCACCTGGTCGGTCAGCGGCACCGGCTTGGCGTTGTGCACGAGGTCGTCGAGCTTGTCTATCAGTACCAGGACATCCATTGGGCTAAAGACTATCTCCGTCCGCGCCCGTTGCGGGCGGCGGGATTGGTTGTGTGGGGAGGAGACCACGCTCCTCGTGCGGCAGATCTCCAGTCGGCTTGCGCCCTAAGTTCGTCAACGTCGCAGCTCTTCCTGCAATCGCGCCGCCACCGGCGCGGGCACCAGATCGTCGATGCGCCCGCCGAAGATCGCCAGCTCCTTCACGCCGCTGGAGGACAGGAAGCTGTATTGCGAGCTGGCCATCAGATACACCGACTCTATCTCCGGATCTTGGCGGCGGTTGAGCTGATGCATCTCCAGCTCGTACTCGAAGTCCGATATCGCCCGCAGACCCTTCACGATCGCGCGCGCGCCGACCTTGCGGGCGAACTCGACCACGAGCGTGTTGAACGGCTCCACGCGGACGTTCGCCATGCCGGCGGTCGCCTGCTCGATGAACGCCAGACGCTCCTCGATCCCGAACAGCGTCTTGTCCTTGCGCACCGAGCGGTTCACGACGGCGATCACGACCTCGTCGAACAGCATCGTGGCGCGCCCGATCACGTCCAGGTGGCCGTTCGTGATCGGGTCGTACGAGCCCGGGCAGACTGCTATCCGTTGGGTTTTCTCGGTCATGCGTGACGGTGGATTGCGATGATGGTGTCTCCGTAGCGGCGCTCCTTTTCGAGCGCCAGCCCGAGACCCAGCGGCTTGCGGCGATCGTGCTCAAGCACCACGCGCGCCCGCGGCGCGAGCACCCCTGCCAGCGACGCCGACAGCCGCGGCCCCAATTGGAGCGCCTGTCCGTATGGAGGATCGATCAGGATCAGATCGTATGTCTCTTTGCGTTCCCGTGCCCTCCGGAGGGCGTCCTCGACGCGTTCGCGTCTGAGCTGCGCCTGCGCATCGCCCAGCCCGAGCGCCGCCAGATTGACTTGCAGCGTCTGGATCGCGGCCCGGTCGCACTCGACGAACACCGCCTTCTCGGCGCCCCGGGAGAGCGCCTCGATCCCCAGCGCGCCCGTCCCCGCGAACAGGTCCAGCACGCGTGCGCTCTGCACGTCACCGAGCATCGCGAACAGCGCCTCGCGCACTCGCTCTGAGGTAGGCCTGGTCGTCCTGCCCTTCGGCGCCGTCAGCCTGCGGCCACCATAGCGGCCCGCGATCACCCTCATCCAGGCACCGTAACGCGCGCTGTGAGGCGGGCGCGATCTGGGCCGAGATCCGCTCTCTGCCGATGCGATGTGCTTCCTACGCGGGGATCGGCTCGAGCGCCTCGGCGCCGAACGCGCACTCCAGCGCGTCGCCCAGAAGCGCGTGCTCGGGCTGTCGCAGGCGCGGGTCGGCGGCCACGATCGCCTCCGCGTGAGCGCGCGCTCGCTCCAACAGGTCCGCATCGTCCGGCAGGCACGCGACTTGATGCTGACCGATCCCGGACTGCCTGACGCCGATCAGCTCGCCCTCGCTGCGCAGCCGCAGGTCGATCTCGGCGAGCTCGAACCCGTCGGCGTGCTGTTGCATCGCCCTCAGCCGCGCCGCTCCGGGCGGACCCATCAGCAGACAGGCGGAGCGATGCTCGCCGCGCCCGACACGCCCCCGCAGCTGGTGCAGCTGGGAGATCCCGAACCGCTCGGCGTTCTCGATCAGCATGACGGTCGCGTTCGGCACGTCGATCCCGACCTCGATCACGGTCGTCGCGACCAGCACATCGGCTGCGCCTGAGACGAACTGCTCCATCGCCTGTGCCTTCTCGCGTGGCTTCAAGCCGCCGTGCAACAGCACCAGGCGATGATCTCTCAACTCGCCTCTGCGCAGTCGCTCCAGCTCCGCGGTCGCCGTCCGCAGCTCCGCCTGCGCTCCCACGCCCACGCCCACGCCTACGCCACCCTCGCCGTCTTGCACTTGCTCGATCAGCGGACACACGACATACGCCTGCCGGCCCGCGCGCAACTGCTCGCGCAGCTGCTCGTAGGCGCGCTCGCGCTCGGACTCGCCGGAGACGATCCGCGTCTCGATCGGCTGCCTGCCCTTGGGCAGCTCACGCAGCATCGTCGTGTCCAGATCGCCGTAGTTAGCCAAGGCGAGCGTGCGCGGGATCGGCGTCGCCGTCATGTGCAACACGTGGGGCGCGATCCGCTGCCCGTTCGCTCCCACACCCCCCTTGGCGTCCAGCGCGGCGCGCTGGCGCACGCCGAAGCGGTGCTGCTCGTCCACCACCGCCACTCCCAACGCGCGGAACTCGACGTCGGGCTCGATCAGCGCGTGCGTGCCCACGATCAGCGACAACTCACCGCCGGCCAGCTTGCCGAGCGTATCCGCACGCCTACGCGCCGGCGTGGAGCCCGTCAGCAGCGCGCACGTCACGTTCGCCTGCTCGCCTCCCAGCAGCTGCTGCAGGGTCGCGAAGTGCTGCTCGGCGAGGGTCTCGGTCGGCGCCATCAGCGCCGCCTGCAACCCATGCTCGACCGAGCGCAACAGCGCCCACACCGCCACGACCGTCTTGCCGCTCCCGACCTCCCCCAGCAGCAGACGCTGCATCGCCCGCTCCTGCGCAAGGTCCTCGTCGATCGTCGCTATCGCCCGGCGTTGATCGCCCGTCAATGCGAACGGCAGCCCGTTCTTCAGCCAGCGCTCGCTCAGGGCGGACGGGCCGTCGAGCGCCGGTGCGCCCCCACCAGACCGACGCCTGGCGCGGCGGCGCAGGAACACGAGCTGGGTCAACAGCAGCTCCTCGAACGCGAGCCGCTGCCGTCCCGCCTCGCGTTCCTCGGATGTGCGCGCGAAGTGCATCGCCGCCAGCGCGCCCGCCCGGTCGGGCAGATGCTCAGACACCCGCGCGGCTGCGCCGAGCGCCTCCGGCACGTCCGCGAGCGCTGCCCTGCAGCCGCGCACGAGCGTCAGGATCTGCGTCGAGCTGACACCCTCCGTCGCCGGATAGTGGGCGACGATCTCCCCCGGCGCGTCGCTCTCGTCCGCGGCGAGGTCGGCGCCGAGGTCCGCGCCGAGGGCGTGATGGGCGACGTTGAAGGTGCCGCGCGCCGTCGCCTTTCCGTGCAGCACCAGACGCGTGCCGGGCTTGTAGCGCTGGACCAGCCACGGCTGGTTGAAGAACGTCGCGCGCATCGTGCCCGTCTCGTCGAACACGCTCGCTTGCACCAGCGGCTTCATCCCCCGTCGTCTCACCGGCCGCGCGGAGATCGTCCGCACCTGCACGGCGACCGTGGCCGCCTCGCCTCCCTTCAGGCCGCTGACCGTACGCGCGTCCCGGCTGTCTCTGGGCAGGTGTTCCAGCAGCGCGCCCACGTTCGTCAGCCCGAGCGTCTGCAGCCCGTCGGCCATCCTGCCGGGCGCCACGTCCAGCGCGATCGTCAGATCCTCTTGCAGGCGCGAGGGCCTTGGCCAGCGCACCGGGGCGAGGAGCAGCCGCTCCCGCGTCAGCTCCTCGCCGGAGGCGAACGCTCGCGGGACGATCGACCGATCGGGCGGTGACTTGGGATTGGCCGCGGCGAGGAGGGACATCCGCAACCCTGCATGATGGCGAGCGTCGCGGTCGTCAGGGCCGCTACTCGGCTGCCAGCAGCCACCAGTACGCGTGCTGGCCGCCGTCGCGCAGCTCCAGCTCGACCTCGCCGTCGACCATCGCAGCGACCTCGGCCGGCGCGAGCGGAGCGCCCTCGCCGGTGAGGCAGCTGATCAGCTCAGCCTCCCTGGCGAGGCTCACGATCACGGCGCCGAGCGTCTGTGCGGGATCGCCCCAGGCGATGACCTCCTCGCCGAGGAACCCGACCGCCTCCCCCCGTTTGAAGCGCCCCTGAGCGTCGTCGCGGGCAGCCGGCGCCACCGCGCCCGTGCTCACGTGCTCGAGCGCTCGCTCGAACGCCCGCGCGTTCTCGCGAACGCCACGGTCGGCCTCCAGCGCGACCGCCGCCACGAGGCCCGCCTGCTGACCGGCCGCGGGGGCGACGAGCACCTGCTTGTCCGAGAGCTCCGCGGCCCGCTCGGCGGCCATCGTCACGTTGGGGCTGCTCGGCAGCACCAGCACCTCCTCGGCCGGAACCTCGTGGATCGCCGCCAGCAGCTCGTAGGTCGAGGGGTTCATCGTCGGTCCGCCGTCGATCGCGCACACGCCCATCTCGGCGAACATGCGCGCCAGCCCATCGCCGCTGACGACCGCCAGAGTCCCGCAGCGAGCACGGAGGGCCGGCGCCTCCTGCCGATCGGCGGTCCCAACGCCGTTGCCGACGCCCACACCGAGCAAGCGCTCGTCGCGCTCGGCGACCTGCAAGCGCATGTCGGCGATGTCCAATCTCGATATCTCCCCCACCTGCGCGAACACTGCGGTCGCGCGCTCGGGCTCGTCGGTGTGCAGGTGCACCTTCAGCGTGCTCGCGTCGCCGACCACCAGCACCGAGTCGCCCAGCTCCTCCAACGGCTCGACGAACGAGCCCGCGCTCAGCCCGCTGCCGGTGACCGCGAAGTTCGTGCAGAATCGATAGGTGCCGGACACGTGGTGGGGATGGGTGATCTGGGCGGGTGCGTAGTGGTCGAGGTCGGGCGCCTCCTCACCGCGCAACGCCGCCACCACCCCCGCAAAGATGATCGTCAGCCCGTACCCGCCGGCGTCGACCACACCCGCCTCGCGCAGCGCCGCCAGCAGCTCGGGGCTGCGCTTGACCGAGTCCTGCCCGGTGGCCACCGCGCGCTCCAGCGCGTCGGCGATCGCGACGTCCTGCGTGGTCGGGTCGGTCGCCGGACCCAGGCGCGTGTCCCGCGGGCTGTGCGCGACGTCGGTCATGATCCTGTGCGCCATCTCGCGGGCGACCGTCAGGATCGTGCCCTCCGCCGGCTCACGCACGGACGCATAGGCCCGGTCCGCGGCGTTGGCGAGCGCCGCGCCGAT